>JBDNCJ010000028.1:0-37711 GCA_046719715.1 Chloroherpetonaceae bacterium
GTTGAAAATGAATCGCCTTCGCCGAGCGCGTAACTAATGCCCATCAAGCCGAGCGGCGTGTCAACACGTGCGCCAATGCCAACCCCGCGCCGCCACCCGCGAAGCGAACCATCGAGCGCGTTGATGGGATTTTGAGGCTTGAAAAAATAACCCACGTCGTAAAACCCAAACAGAAAGGCTTTTCGCGAGAGCAAAAATCGATATTCCGTATTGAGCCACATCAGTTGCGAGGCGAGAAACTGTTGTTCGCGATAGCCGCGTAAATTTTGCGCGCCGCCAAAGCGCATCAAATCTGAAAACTGAATTTCCTCTGCTAAAATCGCTTCGCCGTGAAAGCGCAACGCCAGCACTTGCCGCTTGAACGTGCGTTGATAATACTCGGCTTCAAAAAGCACACGCTGTTGTAGAACATTTGTTTGAATCGGATAAAGCGCTAAGAGCGAATCGGAGGCAGTGATGAGTTTTCTGCCGATTCGATAATCGTTTCGGAAATAAAATCCTGATTGAGGACTGATGGGATAATCGCGCGAGTCATAAATCATGCCGAAGCCCGTGAGCGTGATGGTGGTCGGAAAAATCACTTGTGCAATCGCCGCGCCTTCAAAGATTGGATTGATTTCTTCGCGTGTGAGCGAAGACGTGATGAAAAAATTATCCGCTACACGATAGGCGGCGGAAAGTCCAAGTTGTAATTGCGTGAAGGTTGAATCTTGTTTGAGTTGCATAAAATCAAAAATGAGGTTGAGCGGCAAGCCGACGAAATACGGCTCTTGATAGCGCAAGCGCGTATCCTGTGTGAATTGGTTGGGTTTGAGCCATTTGACATCGAGCCGCCGTCCTGTGCCGAACATATTTTGAAGCGAAATGTTAATCAGCCCTGTGAAAAATCCTGCGTCGTTTGGATTGTTCGGATTTTGTGGCGGTTGATAGCCGACAATACCGTCGAAGGTGTTCGGATTGCCTTCAACGATTTGGAGTTTCACAACGGCTTCGAGCGTATCGTCTTTGGCGTTGTTCACAATCAGCAGTTCGGGCGGAAAAACGCGCTCAAAAAAGTTCGTGCGTTCTAATCGTTCTTGAATGAGATTAAACTTTTCTTCACGAAACGCTTCGCCTGCGCGGAAGCGAATTTCGCGCTCGATGACTTCCTGTTTGGTGGATTGATTGCCAAGAATCCGCGTTCCGACAATCTTTGTGAATTTGCCTTCTTCAATATCGATATCAAGTTCAAGGCGCGGTTTGGGAGTGCCATTGTCGTCTTCATAAGTCAAGCGGGGTTCTCTAAGTAGGATTTTGGTAAACGGGCGACCGAGTGATTCATATTTTTTCAAAATTTCGTCGATGTCGCTTTCGAGCGTGGCTTGGGTGAGCGGTTTGTCGGGTTCGCTGTCGCATAGCTCGGCGAGTTCTTCGTCGGAAAGAATGCGGTTGCCGTGAAAGTTGAGTTTCGAGATGAGAAACGGCGCGCCTTCGGTAAGGAAAACGGTGAGTTTCGGCGGTTCAAGCACGAGGCTATCGATTCGGAAATCGTAGTAGCCGAGTTCTTTGTAGATGCGCGAAAGTCGTTCAAATTTTTCCGCAAAAAGCACTGAATCATAGGGCTGTGGAAGCGCGAAAATGCCAATGAATTGGCTTTGCGAAATGGCGTAATTGCCAACGAAAACGAGTTCCCGAATATCGGGAGCAAGTTGTGCCGCACTCCGACTTCCCAGACAAAAAAAGACAAAAAAGAGAAGCCCAAACCGACGCTTAACACAACGGAAAAAGCGTGGTTCGGTCAATTTTGAAAACGTTTTTGTAAATTCGCACCGCATTTAAGAGAAACAATTCTACAACACGACCAACCGCATTTTACCACAAAAGTCAATGACAATAACTACCAAATCTTTTCCCGCTAATTTATTGCGCACCGTGATGCTTTTGCTCCTTTTATGGACGAGCACAGAAGCGCAAGCACAGGAAGAAGAGCAACAGCCAAAAATCGTCTATAATAAGCTCGAAGTAATCGGAGACCCTGTATTTCCGAGCGATGGCGTGGCGTCGCTGTATGTGAGCGGCAATTACCTTTACGTCGCCACCAACACAAACGGATTGCAAGTCTTTGACATTACTGACCCCTTCACGCCCGTTTTAGCCAGCAGTATGCGCGACCTTTCCATTCCCACAAGCGGCATGGAGCGCAAGGGCAATTACCTTTACATTTCCGATAATGTGAATGGGATTGATATTGTTGATGTGTCAAATCCGCTCGCGCCGACTTCAAATGCAAGCGTGAAGACGGCGTCGGGCGAGTCGTGGGATTTATGTATTGATGACAGCGGCGAGTATCTCTATGTCGCCACAGGCAAAGGCGGAATCGAGGTGTGGAGCTTGAAAGACCCGGCTGTGCCGGCGCGTGTGGCTTCAACCGCCTCGCTTTTGGCATGGAACTTTGCATGGGGCGTTTCTTATTCCGACAAGAAAATTTACGTTGCTGACCGTGAAGGTGGGGTGAAGATTCTCGACGTCAGTCGACCAACACAGCCCAAATACATCGGCGGCTATGCGGGCGCAACCACATGCCGCTCTGTGCGCGCCAAAGATGGAATGCTTTATCTCGCCAACGGCGCGGGCGGCTTTGAAGTCGTCAATATCAAAACCCTCTCGCTCCCGACGCGCGTCTTTCAAACCAATTACAATTTGCCGCTGGTGATTGGAATTGCATTCTATCCACTCAATCCAAACATGGTGGTGGTTGCGACGGGTCGCTCTGGGCTTGCCATTTACGACACGCGCGAGTTCGGAAAACTCAACGCACAGCCTTTGGATAAACAACTCGGCAATGGCACGGAAATCACCCACATGGCGTTTTCAAAACATGCCATTTATGCCGGCTCAACCGACAGAGGCTTTCAAGTCTTTAACTACGACATGACGCCGATTTTCACGAATACGAAAAATCATGTCGTCAATGAAAATGAACTACTCTCTTACACCATTGAAGGCAACGACCCCGACGGAAGTCCCGTTTTGATTTCGCTTGTCGAGCAAAGCGGCGTTTTCCCAGCAGGATTTCGCTATGACCAAGCTCCGCACGCCTTTGCTTGGACGCCGACCTTTGAACAGTCTGGGCTTTATACCTTCGTTGCCACGATTCAAGAGCAATCACCCGACGCACTGTCGCGAAACGAAACATTCACGATTGAGGTCAAACATATTAACCGTCCGCCGTCGTTGCCACAGCCGCAGGCACACACGATTGTCGAAGATTCAACCTTCGCTTACATCATTCCCGAAGGCTCCGACCCCGACGTGGAAGATGCAGGAAAACTGACTTACATGGCGACAAATCTGCCGCGAGGCGCGACCTTCGACCCACTCACACGCAAATTCTCTTGGACGCCCGACTTTACGCAAGCAGGCGATTACAGCGTAACCTTCACCGTCAAAGATGCCAATACCGACGGCAATAACGACGGCAAAGATACGCTCACCGACTCCAAAGAAATGAAGATTCATGTCGATAACGTCAATCTCAATCCTGAATTCGTCCGTCTGAACGCTCAAACATTTTACGAGAATAAGCCACAAACCTTCACGCTGTCAGCAACGGACCCCGACGCCGAAGACGAAGGCAAACTCACGTTCAAAGCAACCAAATTGCCCCAAGGCGCAACCTTTGATGGCACAACGCGCACCTTTTCGTGGACGCCAACTTTTGAGCAAGCGGGTGAGTATGTCGCTGAGTTCGAAGTCGAAGACCAAGGGCTTGATTTCAAATTCAAGCCTGATAAAGAGTTTGTGCTTAACGATACCATGAGCGTCTTTATTACGGTCAAGCAAACCAACCGCGCCCCGGCTTTTGCCGCTATCGAGCCAAAAACTGTCAAAGAAAACGAACTGCTCACCTTTACCACGCCGGCAAGCGACCCCGATAAAGAAGATGCAGGTAAACTTTCGTTCTCTGCGAGCAATCTTCCCGAAGGCGCAAAGTATGATACGCTTACCCAAACGTTTTCTTGGAAGCCTACCTTCGAGCAATCGGGCAACTACACGGTCTCGTTCAAAGTCGTGGATACCGGCATCGATGGCACGCCGCTTTCCGACTTGAAAGAAGTGCCGATTACCGTCATTCACGTCAATCGTCCGCCTGTGATGGATTCGGTGGAAAGCAAGACGGGCGAAGAAAATGCGCCGATTGCGTTTAGCGTCAGCGGCTCCGACCCCGACCGCGAAGACGCCGGCAAACTCATCATCACCGTCGATGGGGCACCCAAAGGCGCAACCTTCGATGGAACGAATTTCGCTTGGACGCCCGACTTTGACCAAAACGGCGTCTATAAACTCGCCTTCACCATCAAAGACCCCGACGGCTTGAAAGATTCAAAATCCACGACGCTGACCGTCGCAAATACCAACCGCCCACCAAAGTTTGAACCCGTGCCGACGGTTGAAGGACAAGAGACAAAGAAACTCACCTTCACACTCAAAGCCGCTGACCCCGATAAAGAAGACGAAGGCAAATTGACCTTCAAAGCCGACAAACTGCCGCAAGGCGCAACCTTCACGCCGAACAATCAAACCTTCACTTGGACGCCGACCTATGAACAAGCCGGCGAATACCAAGTCGAATTTACCGTTACCGATAGAGGACTTGCAGGCACCACCTCGCTTCAAGCCAACGCTGAAAAAGCATTGAGCGATAAAATCACCGTCCCAATTACGATTAAACAACTCAATCGCAAACCGAAACTCGAAAAAATCGCCGCGCAATCTGCCACCGAAAACGAAGCCTTGACACTTGAACTCAAAGCCACCGACCCCGACAAAGAAGATGAAGGCAAATTGACCTTCAGCATCAGCAACTTGCCCGAAGGCGCAACGCTCGAAGGCAACAAATTCACTTGGACGCCAAACTACGAGCAAGCTGGCAAATACACGCTCAACGCCAAAGTAACCGATTCAGGCATCGACGGCACACCGCTTTCCGACGAAGGTCAAATCGTGATTACGGTTAAAAACGTCAATCGACCACCACGATTTACAGACCTTTCTGATGTCAGTGTGGCTGCCGGGCAAAGCCTGTCGTTCAATGTCAATGCAAGCGACGACGACAAAGAAGACGCTGGTAAATTGAAAATGACAGCGTCAGGGTTGCCCAAAGGTGCGAAGTTCAAAGGCAATACGTTTGAGTGGACGCCGACCACAAAGCAAGCCGGTAGTTACGATGTCTCCTTCACCGTTTCCGATAAATCGGGAGAGAAGGAAACAAAGACGATAAAAATTACGGTCAGCGAAGCATCGTCGGCACCTTCGACGTCAGGCGCAACAACGAATCCGTAGATTGCCCTTCTAACGATGAAGCCGTTACAATAGGTAGCGGCTTTTCTTTTTCAGTCTTCAATGAGCCGCACACTGTTTGCTTGTCTGTTTTCACTCTTGACTTTGCCATTGGTTGGGCAAACGATTACGCTTGAACCGAATCGCTCGCTGTTTATATCGCTTCTTGCTGATTCCAAAGAGCCGCGCATCGGCGCGCTGGTGAATCGGAACAACAATGAACTCTCGCTCGACATCGGCGCATCGCTCGACCTTGTTCAAGTTTCTTTTGAGCAAACGCAGTTTGGAATCGGCGTCGACTTCGGCACTTTCTCGGAACTGAGGCGGGAATGGAATTTTAAGTTTCCTGTCAACGCGGCGGATTACATTTTCGGAATCAATATGAGCTATCGCACGCCTCTGACGAAGTCGCTTGATTTGACGGGGCGTTTCAGGCTCTCGCATATTTCAGCGCATTTAATTGATGGGCGATTTGTCAATGGCACGTGGCTCGAGGGGCTTTTCCCATTTACTTACAGCCGCGAGTTTATCGCGCTTATGCTTGCCTTATCGGGTGAGTATGGGCGTGTGTATGCAGGTTATGAATGGCTCTTTAACACACTGCCGCGCGAGATTTCGTCGTCGAGTTATCAAGTCGGCGTTGAAGCTTATTATGCCAATTTTCCTGTGCGTGCCCTTTGTCCTTTCATCGCGGTGGATTTCAGGCTTGTGCCGATTTGGCGACAGGGTTTGGGAAGAAGTGAAGGCTATGGCGGCGCAACGAACGTTCAAGCCGGCGTAAAGCTCAATCCCGTTGGAAGACGCGGCATGCGATTTGTGTTCAATCACTACGGCGGATTGGATTTTCGCGGAATGTATCTCGGTCGCTATGTTTCGGAACAAAGTATCGGTTTCCTGATTGATTTTTAAGCGCATAACTTTCAATCGGCGTCAAAGAGCGACGTCGGTTACTTCAACCAACGGCTTTCAACATGGATAAACTTGTTATCAAAGGCGGTCGGCAACTTTCAGGAACGGTTGCGGTGTCAGGCTCAAAGAATACAGCGTTGGCATTGATGGCGGCATCGCTTCTGCCTGCATCGGGCAAAACGGTGATTTCACGCATTCCCGACTTGCGCGATGTTCACACGCTTTCAAATTTATTGCGCATTATCGGTGCACGGGTCGAGTTTGAAAAAAACACGCTGACGGTTTCCGCCTCAAACATTTCGCACACCGAAGCCCCATATGAACTTGTCAAACAAATGCGCGCCTCGATTTACGTCTTAGGTCCGTTACTTGGGCGATTTGGGAAAGCGCGCGTCTCGTTGCCGGGCGGGTGCGCGTGGGGACCGCGTCCGGTGGATTTGCATCTGAAAGCGATGCAGTCGTTGGGGGCGAGCATAGAGATTGAAGACGGCTACGTCGTTGCTAAGGCAAAACGAAAGCGGCTGACGGGCGCGAAAATCGACTTTCCGATTTCCTCTGTCGGTGCAACGGGCAACGCGCTGATGGCGGCGGTCTTAGCCAAAGGCACAACTAAACTCAAAAACGCCGCGATTGAACCCGAAATCACCGCGCTCGCCGATATGCTCATGAAAATGGGCGCGAAAATTTCCGGCATCGGCACCACCGAACTCGAAATCGAAGGCGTCGAAGAACTTTATGCCGCACGCGAAATCAATATCTCTGACCGCATCGAAGCCGGAACGCTCTTATGCGCCGCCGCTATCACCAAAGGTGACATCACGCTCACCGACGTCAATCCAAATGATTTCAAAGCCGTTCTGAAAAAATTTCAACAAGCCGGCTGTGAAATCAAATACACCGAATCCGCCGTCTCGCTCAAATCGCCGCGCACGCTTCAACCGACGAACGTCGAAGCCAAACCGTTTCCGAAATTCCCAACCGATATGCAAGCCCAATGGACTGCGCTCATGACTCAAGCAAGCGGCGTGAGCAAAATCACCGACCACATCTACACCGATAGATTTAAGCACGTGCCTGAACTGAATCGACTCGGCGCAAACATCGAAGTCAAAGGCAATGCTGCCGTCGTCAAAGGCGTGCAAAAACTCTCTGGAACAAAAGTGATGTCGACCGACCTACGCGCATCAGCAAGTTTGATTCTCGGCGGATTGGTTGCAAGTGGCACGACCGAAGTCCTGCGCATTTATCACTTGGATAGAGGCTACGAAAAAATCGAACAAAAACTGCGCGCACTTGGCGCAACCATCAAACGCGAACAATACGACGAATTTGCTCAACCTAAACTTGAAAAAGAGGAGGCTTAACATGAAAAAACTTACAGTCGTTCTTATTCTCACCGCAACATTTTGCGCATGCTCAAAAGAAGCAACAACGCTTGAAGGCACGCTCACCTTAGGCAGTGGCACAATCAACGACCCGCCCTTAGCCAATCATTCCGTCCTCTTGATTCCGGACTCCCTTGTGGCAAAACCATTAGAGCAGTATCGCGAAGGTTACAAGCAAGAGGTGGCAAAGTTCAAACAAGCCAATCTCGCCGTCGGCAATTTGCTCGACAGCCTGCAAACCCTCTTCAAGAAAAAAGGCGACAAAAAAATCGAAGAACGCTACAAAGCCGTTGCCGACAGCGGCGCAGAACTCAAACGCCGCCTCGAAGACTATCAAGGCGCAATTTTCATCTCAATCGCACGGGAACTAAGCAAACAAGCGTCGGCGGACGTCAAAACTGACAATCAAGGAAAGTTCAAATTCCAAAGTTTGATTGAGGGCAAATACGTCTTGCTGACGGGATACAGCGCGCAAAAGCGAAGTGGCTTGCTCGTGAAATCTCTCGAACTAAAACCGGGAAAAAATACAACCACCTTCAACTACCGCGACGCCGACCCCATACTCACCTACATCTTGGAAGATTAAGCGGGGCAGTTCAGTCAATCCTTTTTAGAGGCAGGAAAGAAACTCCTGCCTTTTTTTTAGAGCGCGTCCTTTTCAAACATTGAACAGCGAGCCGCTTGCGCCGATGAAGGCGAGGAGGAAGAAAAAGTAAAGCGCGACGAAGGCGAGCGAGACGATGACGAGAATCTTCTGAATGAAGAAAAATTTTTGTTGAAGATTGAGTGCTTGTTCAAGCAGTTGCGGATTAGGGTCGTAGGCGTAGCGCGAAAGTTCATCGGCGGAATCCTTCAAGCGCAATCCGCTGATGAGTTGCGGCACGCCGACAATCGCACCAATGATGGAAAGGCAAACGAGCGCGCCCGTGATGATGTAATACCAAGCGATGAAGGTCATATCGCCGGCAAGGCGGCGAAGCGTTTCAGGCGAAGGTGTCGCATTGTTCATGTGCGTGATGGTTTATGGATTAAATGAGAAACGATAAATTACTTTCCGACTCTGAACGGCGGAATGATAATGCCTGTGCATTCGCCAAAGCCAATGCGCCGCACGCCTTCCTTCTCGCAATAGGCTTTGATGATGATTTCGTCGCCATCTTCGATGAAACTGCGCTTTTCGCCGGTGGGCAGTTCAATCGGCGATTCGCCGCGCCACGCGCGTTCAAGCAAACAGCCGGCTTCTTCGCGCGTTTTTCCTGACACTGTGCCGCTTGCAAATAAATCGCCCGTGTGAAAATTACAGCCGTTGGAGGCATGATGCGTCAGCATTTGCGCCGGCGTCCAATACATATCCTTGAAACTTCCTTTGCTCAGTTGGAAGGGCGGAAGGTTTTGCTTGTGCATTTGATTGGTGCAAATGAAGACTTCAAGCGTGATGTCTAATCCGCCGTGCTGTGCGTTTTCTGGCGAATAGAGGTGCGGCAAAATTTTCGGCTCGCCTTCGCCGCGCACGAACGCGTTTGCTCGGAACGGCGATAAGGCTTCGAGCGTAACTACCCAAGGCGAAACGCTCGTCGCAAAGTTTTTTGAAAGGAAAGGACCGAGCGGCTGATACTCCCAACGCTGAATGTCGCGCGCCGACCAATCATTGACGATGCACGCGCCCCAAATGTGCGTTTCCGCTTGACGAATCGGAATCATCTGCCCGAAGCCCGTTGATGTTCCGACGAAAAATCCAATCTCGGCTTCATAATCCAATCGACGAGACGGCATAAACTTCGGCTCGGTTTTATCATCAGAATTAATTTGACCATTTGGACGGCGAATTTTTCTCCCTGAAATCACAATCGATGAGGCTCTGCCGTGATAAGCAATCGGGACGTATTTGTAATTCGGCAAAAGCGGATTTTCAGGGCGAAGCATCGTGCCGACGTTTGTGGCGTGATAAATTGACGCATAAAAATCGGTGAAATCGCCAATGCGCACGGGGTTAAGCATTTCAATTTTATTGCGCTCAAAAAGGTGATGTTTGAGTTTTTCTTGAAGGTCTTTGGGCGCGTCGCTTCGTAAGACTTTGGAAAGAGCACGACGCAGTTCCGACGACGCCTCGTTGCCGAGTGCCATGAGTTGATTAAGAAACCCCTTGGTGCAAGCCGTTTTGATTTCTTGCGACACGTCCAACAAGTTGTTTAACATGACAGACGTGAGGTCGAGCGCGTAGTTGCCAATGGCGACGCACAAATGCGGCGAAAAATTTTTTGGCGACTTAAACGCGCCGAAAGGAAGATTCTGAATGGGAAAATCGGTCTCTGGGTCGTTGGCGGAGTCTACCCACGATTTAAGGTCGGGATTGTGCGTGTCGTTCTGTTTCATGAATTAAGCAGATGGTGTGTTTTAAGGTCTTCAATCGGCTCTTCAAACGAGCATGAGCCAAAAGAGAGCGCAAATTCAGTGCGTATGCGATGCAGGGTGGCAGTATCCAAACAGTGAGAACGCCAACATATCCTCTCTTGGCTGAATGAAAACTGTGCAAGGTCAGTTTCGCTCAAAAGGTCAGCAAGGTCAGGTTCCGTCATGCCACAGTAAGCAAACGCGCTTGCCAGAAAGACGTTGAGAAATCCGAACATCGTGCCGCTTGGGCTATCGGGCGCGTAAGTGAGGCGATACGCGGCGCGAATCGGGTGGTGCAATCCAGCAGTGGCTTTGAACGCGCACTGATGTTTAGCGCAAAGAAAAATAAAGCATGCTAACGCGTGAGGTGAAGGAAAGGCGTCAAGCGTAACGCCGCCCGTTCTCACTTTGGCGCGGTAATTTTTTTTCTTGATGGCTTCAATCAACGGCTCAACATCTCCCGCAATCGGAATTTCAATAAACGTCGCAAGCGACGAAGAAACATTCAAGGCGTGAATCTCCTCAACACGGCTCGCTTTCAATTCAACGGCGTCGATGAGCATGGAACGCGGCGCACGTGAAAATCGGTGATTGAAATCGGCAATGATGTTCAGGTCGTCCGAAGCCATGTTTCCGACGAGTGCGGAAAGACGCCACGTTTGATTGCGCAAATCGGGAGTGAGCGCGTGAACGGCGGTTGTAAATTCTTCTAATCGCGAAACGGGAACAACGAATCGCGCAAGTGCCCAACGGTCAAGACTTTGAAGGTAGTGCGCATAATTTTTGACGGCTTCAGACATTGAAAGCGAGGCTGGCGGAAACAAGCCTGCGTAATCAACGATACCGTTCAGGAGTGTGTGTAATGCGCTCATGCTGAATGTGATTTGGAAACGCAAACTAACAAAATTCAGCGCAACAGGAAAGAACATTCAGCGACGCGCCTCTGACCCCAAGCGGCAACTACATCAGCCAAACTTTGCCCTTGCACGCTACGCCAATCGGTTTTCCCTTCAAGCGACGGTTGTAGAACGGTGAGTTTTTGGATTTTGATTGGAGTTGCGAGGTATCGACCGTCCACTCTTCATCGGGCGCGATGAACGAGAGGTTGGCGACTGTTCCGACTTGAAAGCGAATCGGTGGCAGTTTCATCAATCGGCGCGGAGTGGTGGAGAGCAATTCAATCGCACGGTAAGGCGAAATGATATTTTTGTGAACAAGTTCCGTGAACGTTAGCCCGACCGATGTTTCAAGTCCAACAATGCCGAAACTGGCTTGCGCGATGCCGCAGTCTTTTTCGTGGCAGGCGTGCGGTGCGTGGTCGGTGGCGATGGCGTCGATGATTCCATCGGCAAGGGCTTGCAAGAGGGCGTCGCGGTCGCGTGCGCTTCGCAGGGGCGGGTTCATTCTGAAATTGCCGTCGTAGCCTGAATGGAAAACGTCTTCGTCCGTCAAAGTAAAATGGTGCGGCGCTACTTCGCACGAGACGCACAGACCTTCGGCTTTGGCGTTGCGCACGAGTTCAATCGCGGCTTTGGTGCTGATGTGTGCGACGTGATAGCGTGGCATGTGCGACATTGCGCCTTGTTTGACATCGAGCAAATAGCGAATGAGATGCAAATCGCGCGAAAGCACAATCGTTTCGGAAATGCTCGGCACGCCGCGCAATCCGAGAAGTGAGGAATAAACGCCTTCGTTCATCACGCCGCCGGCGGAAAGACATGTGTCTTCGCAATGCTGAATGACGAGCAAATCAAACATCGAGGCGTATTCAAACGCGAGGCGCATCGTGCGCGAGTTCATCACGGGTGAGCCGTCGTCGGAGAGGGCTTTGACGCCCGTTTCCCACAGTTCGCCGTAGTTACAAATTTTTTCGCCTTTGCGTGCGGTTGTAATCGCGCCAATCACTTCAAGTTCAATCGGAAGCGATGCGGCTTTATGGCGCAGGTAGGTTGAAACTTGGGCGTTGTCAATTGGCGGCTCGGTGTTCGGCATGAGCGCGACGCCTGTAAATCCGCCTGCTAATGCTGAGCGTGAGCCTGTCTGTAAATCTTCCTTGTATTCAAATCCGGGTTCGCGAAAATGGCAGTGCATATCAAATAAACCCGACGCAATCATCTTGCCCGTGAAATCAAACACTTTGTCGCTTGCAATCGGCGTGAGTGTTTCAGGGGCAAGGGCAATGGCTTCAATCACGCCTAATTCCGATAAACGAATCGAGCCAACGGCATCGAGCGTTTCTTCGGGATTGATGAGGCGTGCGTTTTGAAAAAGGTAGGACATTTTTAGGTCAGCGAATTAACATCAATAAGTTCCAGATTCTTGATTCGCGAGAAGTGGGATTGATTGAGCGTTAAGATGGGAAAGTTGAAGTAAAGTGCAGACGCCGCGATAACGGTATCACGAAAACCAATATCTTGATTTTGAGAAATGAGCGCGGCATGAAGATGTGCGACGAATTTTGCCAACTCGACATCAAAGGGAACTACATTGATATTGCGAAGATGGTCAATAAAAATGCTTGTATCTACAAGGACTTGAGATAAGCGTCCCATTGTTTGAATGTTTGGTTTAATTCTTCCATAGCCGTATCAACTTGGGGATTATCAGCCCACACGCCACAGGTTTGTTCGGCGATTTTGACCAATCGCTCACGTTTATTTTGAATTGCAGTGTCGCTTATCTCGATGATGAGTTGAACTTTGGTGTGCGGCAAAAGATCTATCTTTTCAATCGGGCGAAATACTTCGCCGTCGTAGGTGGCTGTGATGACTTTTACCATTTTGTTGCCCTCCCGTGAATTGAAATGACTCGTGCTTAATATAAATGAAAAACGAGTTTGGCGATGGTGAAATAAATAATCAATCCCGTTGCATCAACCAGCGTGGTGATGAGCGGCGCAGAAAGCACCGTTGCATCTAATCCGAATCGCTCGGCAAGAATCGGAATTTGAGACGCGACGGCACTCGACCAGATGCAAATGGCAACCACGCTTCCGCCAACAATGATTGAAAAATGCCAATCGTTCAACGTCAGAAACGACCAGCCAAAGCCAATCACGCCCAGCATAGAGCCAACCGTGATGCCTGTTAAGGTTTCGCGGATTAGCACTTTCAACCAATCCTTCGTTTCAATTTCGCCAATGGCTAAACTGCGGATAATCGTCGAGACCGTTTGCGAGCCGGTGTTGCCGCCCGTGCCGATGAGCAACGGCGTAAAGACAGCAAGCGCGACGGCAATCGTTTCTGAAATGCTGTCGTGAAAAAATTTCACCACATTGCCCGTGAGCGTTCCGCCGACGAAAAGAAAGAGAAGCCACCCGATTCGATTGCGCACCACGAACCAAAGCGGGCTATCAAAATAAGTGCGTTCTGCCGCACCGGTTTGAACGCCGCCCAAACTCAAAAAGTCTTTGGTTTCTTCTTGCTCAATCACAGAGAGCACATCATCGACGGTAACAATGCCAACCAGAATGCCGTTGCTGTCGGTTACAGGGAGCGCGACGCGGGCGTATTTTTTGAAGTATTCAATCGCTTTTTCTTGGTCGTCGGCTACATTGAGCGACACGAAATTCCGATTCATCAAATCGCTAACCAGTTTATCTAACGGCGAGAGCAAAAACTCACGAATTTTAATATCGTCAATGAGCCGTCCTTTATCGTCGGTAACATAAATCACATTGAGCGTTTCGCTGTCGCGACCATTTTCGCGAATGTAGTCGAGCACTTGTTTGACCGTCCAATCGGGCGGCACATCGATGTAATCTGTCGTCATCAAGCGACCGACGCTGTTAGGCGGATAGCCGAGAAGCGACTGCGCCGTAGCCCGCTCTTCGGGCGAGAGAAGCGAGAGCATTTGTTTGACGGCGGCGGCAGGAAGTTCTTCCAGCAAAGCCGTGCGGTCGTCTTCAGACATATCGTCCAAAATTGCGGCAACTTCTTCTTTGCCGAGTGCTTTGATGAGATTTTTTTGTGAATCAAAATCGAGGAACTCAAACACATCGGTCGCAAGCACGCGCGGCAATAAACGAAAGACAATCGCTTGGTCTTTTTCAGGAATCTCAACTAAAATTTCGGCAATATCGGCGGGAAGCATTTCAGAGAAGACCTCGCGCAGTTCGGTAAAATGGCGCGTCTCAATGAGTTCGCGAATTTCGGGCAGTATGGTTGTGCCAAGCATTGCCGTATTGAATAGACGTTGAAGATGCGACTTGAAAATTTCACAACAAGTTGCAAAAATAAGGCTTTGCCGTGAGCCTTTGATAGTTTCTTAAACTTTTTTCACTTTGGGCTAAATTTTTTTCAAGCGATGGAACTCTTCAAAATCGGTTTTCTTTCCTTTACGCTCCTCGACCTTGCCGATGTCAGTCTCATTACATTGCTGTTTTACAAACTCTATGATTACATCAAAGGCACGGTGGGCTTGCCAATTTTCGTTGGACTTCTGCTCATTTTGGGGGGCTCGGCATTTGCGAGTTTTCTCAATCTTTCAACGCTCGATTGGATTTTCGGAAAGTTAATGAGCGTGTGGCTGATTCTCGTGGTGATTCTCTTTCAGCCCGAACTTCGGCGGGTGCTTCTTGCCATCGGTCAGAATCGGTTGTTTGCAGGATTTTTTCAGAGCGATAGTAAAGAAGTGATTGAAGAAATCGTTGCCGCCGTCGATGAACTCGTCGATAAGCACATCGGGGCGTTGATTGTTATGGCGCGCACGGTCGGCTTAAAGTCTTACATCGAAACGGGGCAAGAACTTGATGCGGTGCTCTCGCGCAAATTGCTGGTTTCACTTTTTGCACCCAATACGCCGTTGCACGATGGCGCCGTGATTGTGAGCGGTAAAAAAATTCTTTCCGCGCGTTCCGTTCTGCCGCTCACGCAAAACGAAACCATTTCGGAAAACTTCGGCATGCGTCATCGCGCCGCGCTGGGTATTTCGGAAATTTCCGACGCCTTCGTCATTGTCGTTTCTGAAGAGACGGGCAAAATTTCCATCGCTGAAAACGGCAACTTGGTGCGCGGATTAAGCCTCTCCGAACTGCGCGCCCGCCTTACGAAAGCACTTAAATAGGTGAGAGTGAAAAGTGAAGAATGAAGGGTTCGGTCGTGTTATGTTCTTGTGTTTGTCATGGTGAACGACGCGACGCTACGACCTCACCCTGTCCCGACTTCGTCGGGACATCTCTCTCCTTTTTAGGAGAGGGAAAGATTCCGCAACGCGGAATCAAGGGTGAGGTTTGCACGGCTCGGAATGAAAAACACACTTTAATAGCACTACCAAGGGTTCCTATCAAAAACACATCAAATAAAAAGGCGAGCCTCCTTGACTCGCCTTTAATGTTCATACTATCAAACAATGCTTATTTGATAATCATCATCTTCTTCGTTTGGCTGAATCCGCCCGATGTAAGCGTGTAGAAATACACACCGCTTCCCAAGCCAGCCGCATTGAAATTCACATCATAAATGCCAGCGGCACGATTTTCGTTGACCAATGTGGCGACTTCGCGACCGAGCAAGTCATAGACTTTCAACGAAACAAAGCCTGCATTTTTAATCGAGAAGGTGATTTTCGTTGAAGGGTTGAACGGGTTCGGATAGTTCTGGTCGAGTTTGTAAGAGAACACCAAGTTCGGAGATTGAGAAACCTGAACCACGACGCTGCGGTCAATGGTGTGAATAGTGCCGTCGAGGTCAACCGAGCGGAGCGTGTAGGTGTAAGATTTGCCGACTTCCAAGCCAGAGGCATCAACATAGCGATAGGTTTTGGCTTCGGAAGTGGTGCCGCGTCCACGCAGTTCGGGCGTGGTGCTGTAGTGCGCGATTTGCTGTCCGTCACGGAAGACGATGAAGCCGGCGTTGTCTTGTTCCGACGCAACGCCCCAAGCAAGTTCAACACCGCGCATCGTAGAAATGCCCGTGAAACTGTTGAGCAAAACGGGAAGCGGGTTGTCGGCGTCGCTAATGGTGAACTCTGAGAAACTTGTTGCGCTAATCGTTACGCTCATCGGGTCGCCTGAAATGTCGAAGGAACCCGGAATCGGAAACCAAGAAGCGCCGTTGTCTGTGCTTTTCCATACTTGGAAAGTAGCGGGATTGCGACCGTTGTTCGCGCTCACAGGCCATGTGAAGATTACATCGCGTGGGGCAAACGATGTTGTCGAGGTTGTAATCCGCCAACGACGCAAAATCCCAGTACTCGAACCAACTTCCACGGGGTCAGTGCGGCGGCTCAGCGTGAGGTCATTTAGCGCGTCGCCAACAGCAATGCTAATGCCAAGCAAGGTAGAACTAAACGGCGTAGCATTAGGAAGATTGAACGGAGGGATACCAAGATTACCGATGTTATTAGGGTTAGTTACTGTGCCACCGACAAAAACCGCTTCGCCGCCGACTTCACCGTTTGCCGTGAAATTGCCGGGCACTGTAATCGGTGAACTGAGCGTTAAGACGGTGGAATTGACGACGATATTCGTGTTGCTGTTGAATGTGAGTGTGCCGGGACTAAAAAGACTTTGGAATGAACCGCCGAAAGTCAGCGTGTTCGTCGTGGCGGGGCTGAATGTAAGCGTATCGCCGCTGGAAACTTCTACATTGCCGTTAATCGTAACGCCGCCCGTCAAATTGATATTGAATGTGCCGTTGGAAACCGTAAGGTCGTTGACAGCCAATGGATTCGTGCCGGTTGAGTTCAAAGTCTGCGGAGAAGCGTATTCAAAATTCGCGTATGTTCTTCCGCTCAATGCTGGCGCGCCAGAGGCGGCGGAAAAGCGGTAAAGGCTACCCGTTTGCCATACCACCACCGAGTTTGGTGCCGTAGCGCCGAAAGGATTGCTCCCTGCGCCTTGGTCGTAAATCGAGCCATTTTCGAAGACGACAGAATTAAGACTGCTTGTGCCGAAGAGATTGCCTGTAAAATCGGGAAGCGTGGCAACCAAGCCGCCATCTTGTATCGTCAGCGAAGATGCACTGGCGGCAAGCAAGCGATGTGCCGCACCGCGCGCTTCAAATGTGCCAGCAATCGTGCCTGTTTCGCCTGATGTGATGGAAATGGTAATCGTGCGGTCGTTCGCCGTTGTATCTAAACGAAGTAACGAACCCGACGCAATTTCAAAATCGTCGCCCGATAAGCCGCCGTCAATCGTCAGTACAGAATTAGCGGCGTCAGCAGTGAAATAGATACTCGCGTTGTTGATAAAGCGCAACTGCCCGATTGTTTGCGATGCGGGTAAGTTGGAAATTGTGCGCGTGCCAGTGAGCGATGAGCCGTTAAAAACGAGAATGTCGTTGATGACAGGCAATGTTCGGTTTGGACTCCAATTAGCGGCGACTTGAAAATCGCCGTCGGCATCAACATTCCACGTGTAGGTTGTCGGAGGAGGCACGCCCGTACCGCTGACCGAAACCGTTTGCGTCGTTGCAGATGGACTGGTATGCGTGATGTTGCCGCTTGCCACGCCCACACTGCTTGGCGAGAAGCGCGCGAAAATCGTAACCGGCTCGCCGACAAGGTCGCCGCCCGATTGCGTCAATGTGAGCGACGACGAAAAGGTGGTATTGTCGGTGGAAACTTCAAATTGTGCGGGAGCCGTAACAGTTACGTCGCCCGTCAAATTGTCGCCCGACACCGTGTAAGTTTGCGAAGTAGAATGATCACCAACCTGAACAGACCCGAAACTCGGAAGCGAAGAAGGAGAAACGCTAATACTGGGTCCGCCGAGCGGCGTGCCTGTTACGGAGATGTTATCAATCGCAAAACTGGGTCTGGAACCGCTACCAGAAACTTGACGCGACGCCCAACGCACTTGCACCACAGGCTGATTGTCGCATGCGGCAGGAAGCGTTACGCTTTTCGATTCCAACTTTTGCGGCGTAGTTACGACGCCAATTTGCTCTGTTGTATTGTTCTCATATTCTTGTCCTGAAATAGTCGTCCAAGAGCCGCTCACGCCGACGCGGTATTGCAGGCTCACTTCGTTGATGCGCGTGTTCGTTCCGCCGTTATATGGATTGCGAATCGTCATGATGTCGTAATCAACCTGAACACTCTGAAAGCCCGTCGTGTTAAGGGCTAAGGTTAAAGTCAAATCAAGGGATGCCGTGTTCAAAAAGCCTAATTTTCCGTCGTAATTGTGAACATTGCCGGAACTGGTCGCCGCAGTGCTGTTTGCCGTTAAAGTTCTATCGGCGGTCGGTCCTGCTGTATTGTAAGTTGCGCCTGGCGTGGTGGAGATGGTATGCCCTTGCCATCCGGCGGGGTAAATCGTGGAAGCGTGTGTAACGCTGCTAAAGTCTTGTGAGTAAGGTAATCCTTGCGGGGTTGGGTTCGTTTGCCCCGACGCATTGAGCGTGAAGAGCGTAAAGAGCAGCAGAAGCGATAAAAGTCGTTTCATTGAAGTTGTTGGTTTGATTAAGAAAGAATAATGCATTGATAAGAAAAGGTATTTGGTCGCTGGCAAGGTCGCAAAATTAGGCTCGCAAAGTTCGCAAAAAAAGTAAGAAGCCAAAAAAGAAATCACGTTACGTTTGTGTTAAAATCCATGCATGACAGGCAGTTCAAATGAGCGATGAACAACGAAGAAAGAAAAAAGACCGCGTGACTCATGATTCCTCACTCATCAACGGTGGTCATTTGGAATTGAGCGGAAACTTGCGCTGTTTTGCTTGAAAAATTCAACATCAATGAACTTTCCGAAAAGTGCCACATACAACGGATTTTGGGAGCGGCAAGGCTTTTCGCCTGTTGCTGTCAATTTCATTGTGCTGGCGTGTTTATTTTTTCTGTATCAAATCGTTGGCGGCGTGATTGCGTTTCTCTTAGCGGGGGGAAGCATTACGGACGAGAACGTCGTGTTGCATCGCTTGTTGCAAACGCTCTTTCAAATTCTCTTTCTCGCGTTGCCCGTGCTGTTGTTGGTTGGACTTCACACGGGGAAATTTTCGCCGTTGGATTCCGAAAATCGAGCGTTTCTCGCGCTCAATCAGTCGGTTTCGCGAGAGGTTATCGTGTGGGGCGTTTTGGGCGCGATGGTGCTCAATCCGTTTTTGAGTTACGTCGGCGATGTGCAATTCGTTTTGCTCTCCGAAGGCTTCGGCTTGAAAGAGGAAGTAAGGCAGTGGAAAAAACTCTTTGACGATGTGGTGGAAAAATTAGCCTCTGCCGAAAGCGTGGGCGAGCTTATTGTGGTTGTGGGCGTGGTGGCACTAACGCCAGCAATTTGCGAAGAGGTGGTCTTTCGCGGATTGTTGCAACAGAATTTTTCGCGCGTCATGTCGCCGATTCGGTCAGTGGTTTGGACGGGTGCGATTTTCGGCGTCTATCACCTTAATCCGATTCAAACTTTGCCGCTCGTTGCGATTGGCATTTACATTTCGTATTTGCGTCAATCGTCGGGGGCGTTGTGGCTGTGTGTCGCGGCGCATTTTGCATTTAATTTTTTCTCGGTTTTAGGAATTTTTATCTTGAACAACGCTGAATGGTTTGGATTAAGCAAAGCCGTCGTTCAGTCGTTCAAAACGAGCGAACCAGAGTTGCTCTCGCCGATGGGAATTTCAAGCGCGGCGATTTCTTTGGGGCTGTTTGTGGTGGTGTTCAGGCAATATCAACGCGCCCTCGCCGCAACGCATGCCAAAGAAAGGCAACAAGAAAATCCTGACCGAGAAACTCGAGGTGAAGGAACCTAAACCGACCTTAATGACAACGCAAACTTGCAACGCATAAACCTTTGACGAGAACCTGAACGCATGAGACGATTTCTCACGACCTTTTTTTTGAATCAATCCGACGAGCCGCTCCCAAATTGGCAAGTCGCCTTCCGCACGACGCTCGATTTTGAAGCCGAAATTCTCAAAGCCACGCTTGCTGACGCCGGCATTGACGCCGTGATGTTCACCAAGCGTGACCGAATGTTCTCGTTCTTCACAAACGAGCAACCGTTTGAATTGTGGGTGCGAGCCGAAGCCCTTGAAGAAGCGACGCGGCTCATTGCGGCGTATCAACAGCAGAGCGTCGCCATTAACGCCTTGACGAAGGAGCAGAGCAATTGAGTTCGAATCCTGTGGAAGAGAAAACCAACACCGTCTCCTCTCCTGCAAGCGCGTTGCAGTCCAACTTATTTTGGCGTGTGGTCGTCGCGTTTATCGCCGGTCCTGCAATTTTACTGTGCACCCACTTCGGCGGTATGATTTTTCTTGGGGCGATGCTCTTCATTGCGCTCATGTCGCTCTACGAATTTACCACGATGCTCAATCACAAGCAGATTTATCCAATTCGTTGGCTGATGATGCTTTTTTGCGCGGCGATTCTCATCAATCACAAGTTTCGAGTGATTTCAACCTTCGATTTTATGTTGCTCGCCGTCTTTCTGTTTCCATCGATTGAACTATTCCGTAAGCGCGGCACACCGATTCAAAACATCGGCGCGTCGTTTTTGTGTCTCTTTTACATTTCGTTCCCTTTTGTTTCGCTGCTCGATATGCGTGGCTACGACAAAGACGGCATTTTCATTACCATGATTTTCATTGCGGTGTGGATGTCGGATACATTCGCATACTTCGGCGGAAAATTTTTGGGCGGAAAAATCATTAAGACGAAATTTTCAGAGCGATACAGCCCAAAGAAAACATGGGAAGGCTTTTTCACAGGCTCGATTGCCAGCGTGATTACGACCGTGATTTTTTATCATACCTTGCTTTCGCAACACTTCGCCTATCATCACATTTTGATTCTCGGCGTGCTGATTGGTTTGCTCAGCCCGATTGGCGATTTGATTGAATCGATGTTCAAGCGCGACAGCGGCGTGAAGGATTCATCGGGCTTGATTCCCGGACACGGCGGATTTTTAGACCGCTTCGATTCGCTTTGTTTCATTGCGCCCGTCGTCTTTCTTTATGCCCGCTATCTGATGAAACTTGGATAAATTTTCAACCTATTTCTCATTCACAATGTCGGAACACCAGACCAACACGCACACCGAAGACCTGAACGATTTAATGCGTCAGCGCAGAGAAAACCTCGCCAAACTGCGCGAACTCGGCGTTGAGCCGTATCCGTATTCGTTTCCTGTTACGCATCACGCAACGCCGCTTGTTGAAACCTTCATCGACGGTGAAAAGACCGACGTCGCCGTCGCCGGCAGAATCATGACGATTCGCAACATGGGCAAAGCCGCCTTTTTCCACATTCAAGATTCAACGGGCAAGATTCAAATTTACTTGCGCAAAGACGACGTCGGCGAAGCCCTTTACAAAGCGTTCAAATACTTTGACATTGGCGATATTGTGGGCATTCACGGCTACACCTTCCGCACGAAGACGGGGGAAGTCTCGGTGCATGCCACGAAACTCGAGATGCTCTCAAAATCGCTTCGTCCCATTCCCGTCGCCAAAGAGCAAGAAATTAACGGCGAAAAGGTCGTCTATGATGCGTTTAGCGACAAAGAGCAACGCTACCGCATGCGCTATGTAGATTTGATTGTCAATCCTCATGTGCGAGAAGTGTTTATCAAACGTGCGAAGCTCATTCAAACCATTCGCGAGTTTTTGAACAGCCTCAACATCTTGGAGGTGGAAACGCCGATTCTTCAACCCGTTTATGGCGGTGCATCGGCGCGCCCGTTCACGACGCATCACAACGCGCTCGATATGAAACTCTTTTTGCGCATTGCTAACGAACTTTATCTCAAACGCCTCATCGTCGGCGGCTTCGACGGCGTTTATGAATTCGCCAAAGTCTTTCGCAACGAAGGGTTGAGCCGATTTCACAATCCCGAATTTTCAATGCTCGAATTTTATGTCGCTTACAAAGATTACAACTGGATGATGCAAACCGTGGAATCGCTCTTTGAAAAGGTGGCACAGGCGGCAAACGGCTCAACGCAGGTCAAATTTGGCGAACACGACATTGACCTCAAACCGCCGTATCGCAAACTCACCATCGCCGATTCCATCAAAGAATACACGGGTAAAGAGATTGAAGGCAAGAGCGAATCAGAATTAAGAGCAATAGCAAGCGAACTCGGTCTGAAGCTCGACCCGAACATCGGAAGCGGAAAAATCATCGACGAAATTTTCGGCGAATTTGTCGAGCCCAAACTCGTTCAGCCCACGTTTATTCTCGACTATCCGATTGAAATGTCGCCGCTCACCAAGAAGCACCGAAGCAAAGCAGGATTGGTCGAACGCTTCGAACTCATCGTGGCAGGAAAAGAAGTCTGCAATGCCTATTCGGAACTCAACGACCCGATGGACCAACGCGAGCGATTGGAAGAACAAGCCCGACTGCGCGAGCGCGGCGACGATGAAGCGATGGGCGTCGATGAAGACTTCCTGCGTGCCATTGAATTCGGCATGCCACCCACCGCCGGCATTGGCATCGGGATTGACCGCCTGACGATGCTCATCACCGGGCAAGAGTCGATTCGCGACGTGATTTTCTTTCCGACCATGAAACCCGAATAACAATGGCTTTCGCTTGAACGCAATTTGAAAAAGCGCAATGGTAAAACTCTTAATCGTCGACGACGAAAAAAATACGCGTGATGCGCTCTCTGATGGATTAGTCAAACCCGACGAGCGGCAAGTCTTCACCGCCGAAACGCCGAAGGAAGCCATGAAAATTTTGAACGAGGAAGAGATTGACCTCGTGCTGACCGACCTGAAAATTCAAGAGCCCGACAGCGGCGTGCGATTGCTCAAAGAAATCAAAAAGTATGACCCGAACATCGTTGTGATTGTGATGACCGCCTACGGCTCCATCGATACCGCCGTCGAAGCCATGAAACTTGGCGCATATGACTACATTCAAAAGCCGTTTCGAATGAGCGAGATTCGCCGTCTCATTCAGCGCGCGTTGGAGACGCGCATGCTTTTGGTCGAGAACGCGAAGCTGCGTCAGCAAGTAAGCGGACGATTTTTGTCGAAAAACATCGTTGGGTTCAGTCCGCTTTGGCGCGAGATTATGGCGTCGGTTGAAACGGTTGCGCCTTCACGCGCGACGGTGCTTCTCTTGGGCGAAAGTGGAACAGGCAAGGAAGTCGTTGCACGTGCCATTCACGAATTGAGCGGTCGGCGCGATAAGCCTTTCGTCAAAATCAACTGCGGCGCACTGCCCGAACAACTCTTGGAATCCGAACTTTTCGGCTACGAAAAAGGCGCATTTACCAATGCCATCAAACAAAAACGCGGACGCTTCGAGCTTGCCAACGGCGGCACGATTTTCCTCGATGAAATCGCCGATATGCCCACGCACCTGCAAGTGAAATTGCTCACGGTGTTGCAAGATGGCGAGTTCCAGCGGCTTGGCAGCGAAGAAACTTTGCACGTCGATGTGCGCGTCATTGCCGCCACTAACAAAGACCTTGACGAAGAAGTCGCCGAAGGTCGTTTTCGCGAAGACCTTTATTATCGCTTAAATGTCATCAAACTTGACTTGCCACCGCTTCGGCAACGCCGCGACGACATCATTCCGCTTGCACAGCACTTCATCGAAAAATTCAGCCGATTGAACGCCAAGAACGTACGCGGCATGTCGCCCGAAGTTATGCGACTGCTCGAAGGGCATTCGTGGCGAGGCAACGTGCGCGAACTTGAAAACGTCATTGAGCGCGCCGTCGTGCTCTGCAATCATGAGCAAATCCAAAAAGAACATCTGCCCGATTACATCACGGGAACGGACATGTCGCGCATTGTCAGTTTCCGAATCGGCACGCCGCTCGAGGAAGTCGAAGACGTCATGATTGCTCGCACCCTCGACATGACGGGCGGAAACAAAGAAGAAACCGCGCGGCTCTTGGGCATCGGCGTCGCGACGCTTTACCGACGATTGAAAGAATCTGAAAAAGAAGACGGGGACGCTCGCTCAAACACTTAAACATATCAAACATGCAACGCCTCGTGATGTTAAGTTTGCTTTTCTTGGTTGGGTGCTGGACGGTTCAGCCGACCGAAGTTCAAAAAAAAGAACGCCTCGACCGCGCCCTCTATCAAGCCAAAACTTTTTCGGGTGAACGATTTGGCGGCGACGACGCCGTGCTATTGGCGGATAGCCTCATTTTTACGTTCAACGATATCGAGTGGCGAAACGCCGTGCATCTCGATAGCCTCGCCGAACTGAACATCGCCTCATCAGGCTTGGGCGGATTATCGGGCGTGCTCTTCGGTGCCGTATTCGGCGGCGCAGTCGGAGCAGGAATTTTGGGGACAACGGGATTGCCTGCTGGAGACGGCGATGAAAACCTCTCGCTAAGGCGATTCCTTGGCTTCATAGCAGGATTCATTATTGGCGTCCCTGTCGGCATGGTGTTCGGGGCTTGGGTTGGAACACGCTTGGAAAAAGGCACAACGCTGAACTTTCGTACCATGACGACCTCTGAAAAAATTGAGACGCTCAAAAAACATCTCTCGGATTAGTCATCGCGAACTACAAACACGCATTAAACCATACTTAAAATGAACATTCTCAAATTCGGCGGCTCGTCTGTCGGCACGCCTGAACGCATTGAGACCGTTATATCGCTTGTCAAAAAAGCAAGGGAAAAGAACCCCGTCGCCGTTGTGGTGTCCGCCTTTGGCGGCGCAACCGATAAATTGATTGAAATGAGCGCGAAAGCCGCAGAAGGCGACCTCGCTTACAAACACCTGTTCGGAAAATTCGAAGAGCGACATCTTTCGGCGGTGCATGCGCTCGTGCCTGTCAAGTCGCAATCCTCCGCACTTGCCAACGTGAAGATGATGCTCAACGAACTCGAGGACATTTTGCACGGAACTTATCTTGTTGGAGAATACACCGAGCGCACGCTTGATTTTATGATGAGTTTCGGTGAGCGGCTCTCGGCGTTCATCATTGCCGAAGCCTTCAAAGCCAAAGGCGTTGATGCAGAATACTGCGACGCACGCGACTTGGTGAAAACCGACAATCGATTCAGCATGGCGGGTGTTCTGCAGGAAGAAACCTATCACAACATTCGCACGTATTTTCTCAATCGAAGCACATTGCAAATCATCACGGGCTTTATTGGCTCAACGCTGAAAGGCGAAACCACGACGCTCGGACGCGGCGGCTCGGATTACACGGCGGCAATTTTCGGCGCGGCGCTCAACGCCTCCGAAATTCAAATCTGGACTGACGTCGACGGCTTTATGACCGCTGACCCGCGCAAAGTCAGAGATGCTTTTCCAATCTCGCAAATGAGTTATCGCGAAGCCCTTGAAATGTCGAACTCCGGCGCAAAAGTGCTTTATCCGCCGACCGTTCAGCCTGCGATGCTTCAAAACATTCCGATTCGAATTCTCAATACATTCAATCCAAGTTTCGAAGGCACGCTGATTACTTCAACCGCGCCAAATCGGAAAGTTTCCGTGTGCGGCATTTCTTCGCTCGATGATGTCGCCATGATTCGCGTCGAGGGAAGTGGACTGGTGCGCTCCATTGGAACGGCGAAGCGCGTTTTTTCAGCACTCGCGAATGAGAACATCAACATCATTTTCATCTCGCAAGCCTCGTCGGAGCATAGCATTTGCTTTGCCGTTTCGCTCAAAGATGCAGAACGCGCAAAAGCCGCCGTTGAAAAAGAATTTTTCTTGGAAATCAATGCGGGTAAAATTTATCCGATTGACATCGAGAAAAATCTCTCCATCGTTGCCGTCGTTGGTGAAAACATGAAGCATCGCACGGGCGTAGCAGGCTGGTTTTTCCAAACGCTGGGGAAGAACGGCATCAATGTGGTGGCGATTGCACAAGGCTCGTCGGAAATCAACATCTCCGTCGTCATTGAGCGAAGCAACGAAGAAAAAACGCTCAACGCCTTACACGAAGTCTTCTTCCTTTCAAAGCGGAAAACCTTACATCTCTTTTTGGTCGGGACGGGCTTAATTGGCGGTACATTTCTCAAACAACTTGACGAACACGCCGGCGTCTTGCGCCAGCAACAGTCGCTCGATTTCAAAGTCGTCGCCCTTGCGCGAAGCAAGAAAATGCTCTTCAATCCAAACGGGATTGATTTGAAAAATTGGAAAAATGCGCTTGAAGATGAAGGTGAACCGAAAGAGATGAACGAATTTGTACGTCGCATGAAAGCGCTCAACCTTTCCGGAAGCGTTTTTATTGACTGCACGGCGGCTGATGAAATCGTGGGCTATTACGAAGAAATTTTATCGTCGAGTATTTCCGTCGTAACGCCCAATAAGCGCGCCAATTCAGGCAAGTATGAAGATTACAAAAAACTCAAACTTGCCGCCGTTCAGCACGACGTCAAATTCCTTTATGAAACCAACGTCGGCGCGGGCTTGCCCGTCATCAACACGCTCAACGACTTGCTTTCGAGCGGCGACAAAATTCTCAAAATCGAAGCCGTGCTGTCGGGCTCTGTCAGTTACATTTTCAACACCTTCAAAGGCAAGCGATGCTTCAGCGACGTTGTGAGAGAAGCCAAAGAAAAAGGCTATACCGAGCCTGACCCGCGAGACGATTTGAGCGGACTCGATGTTGCTCGAAAAATTTTAATCCTTGCTCGCGAAGTCGGATTAAGCCTTGAACTTTCGGATGTGCGACTCGAAAACTTCCTGCCCGAATCGTGCATGAAGGCGGAAACCGTCGACGAGTTTTTCATTGAGCTTGAAAAAGCCAATCCCCTTTTCGAGGAGCGAAAGCGTCAGGCAGAGCAACGGGGTTGCGTGCTTCGATTTATCGCCGCACTTGAAGAGGGCGTCGCGAGCGTCAAGTTAATGGAAGTCGATTCGACGCACCCATTCTACAACCTTTCCGGAAGCGACAACATTATCGCCTATACGACGGAGCGGTATCGCGAGCGTCCGCTTGTGGTCAAAGGCGCAGGTGCAGGCGCGGAAGTAACGGCGGCGGGCGTGTTCGCCAACGTCGTTTGGATTTCCAACTATCTCTTTTAGCCAACGGCTTCAGCCGAATGCCGTTCAAAGCCGTGTTAAAAAAGCGTTGAAAAAGCGGTTTTTTAGTAATCTTGTATTACATTCCGACCATATCGCCGTTGTTTCAAAACAAAGCCAGCGCACCATGAAAAATCTCATTGCGCGTCTCGTTCGCGCCCGTGAAGAAAAAAACATCACGCTTCAAGACATCAGTTACAAAACCAATATCCGCCTTGAAATCCTCGCCCGTATTGAAAGCGGAGACACGTCATTTCAGCCGATGCCTTACATCAAGGCGATGCTTCACAAATATGCCGAGACCGTCGGCATGAAACTGCATCAATCCGACTTTGAAGAATGCCCTCAAACCCCGACAAGTGAAATCCCCAAAGAAGAACAGCAAGAACCGTCGATTCATCAGCCCGTCTCGCCCGAACCGATAAGCGTCGCCTCGCCCTCAATGCCGATGGATTTTGAAATCCCGCAGCCCGAACAAAGCCACAAAAAGCGGCTCATTTATGCAAGTTTGGCAGGCGCGCTCATTGCAACATTGTGCGTCGTTTGGTATCTCGTTAAACAAACCGAAAGAATGTCCCAAAACCAAGCCCGTTCCGTTTCAGAGCAACAAGTCATCACGAAAACGCACGATGCGCCTTCCGCACCAGTGCGGGAAGAAATCGCGCCGAAAGAAATTGCATCGGCAACTTCGGAAATTCAACGCAAGCCTGTTATTGAAACGACTGAACCCGCCGCGAAACCTGAAAAAAAGCACGAGCTGATTGTGCGCTCAAAAACCGACACGTGTTGGATTAGCGTTGCCAGCGATAAAAACAGTGCAAAAGAAATGTTGCTCTCGCCGTCGGCGGTTGCAAAGTTCAACGCCGATAGCCTCTTCACGCTTACGGTTGGAAAATTGGAAACGGCGGAATTGTGGCTGAATGGAAAACCGGTTACACTGCCGCGTCGGTCGGGCGCAATTTCAGGCTTCAAACTCACGCCGCCCAAAGACTGAACTTTACGAAAGACGTTCGGCAATCTCCCGCGCAACTTCTTCCGACGGATTGAGCAATCCTAATTTCTCTTTTGCCCGCCGCAACTTCTCCGATACTTGATTCCGATAAGCGTCATCTTGCAAAAACATCGCCGCCTCTCTGACAAGATTCGTTGCAGTTAAATCGCCTTGTAAAAGTTCGGGAACGGTTTTGGCATTGCCGTATAGCCCGTCGGCAATGATGTTCGCCAAAGCAATTTTCTGAATCTTCACCAAGCGTTTACCAATGAGATAATTAAGCGGAGACGTCTTGTAGCAAACAATCATCGGCAAGCCGAAGCAAAGGCTCTCGAGCGTTGCCGTGCCGCTGGTTACAAGGGCAAGGTCGCTGTATTGCATCGTCTCGTAAGAACTGACGCGAATCGGCGTGATGGAAGTGCGCGAAAGAAACTTGTCGTAAAAATGTTCGGGAATCGTTGGCGCAATCCCCAACAAGAATTTTAACTCAAAGCGTTGTGCCAACAGTTCGCTTGCTGAAAGCATCTCCGGAAAAATGCGCTCGAGTTCTTGTTTGCGACTGCCCGGAAGCAATCCGATGAAGCGTTGCGTTACGGGAAGATGATGCTTGTGGAGAAAGCGAGATTTAGGAGGAAGTGAAAGGTCGGCGAGTTCTTCCAAAATCGGATGCCCGACGAACTTTGCTTCAATGCCATGTCGCCCAAAATACTCGACTTCAAATTCGAAGACGACACAAAGTTTCGCAATCGTCTCGCGCATTTTCTTGACGCGCCCTTCTTTCCACGCCCACACTTGCGGGGCGATGTAATAGACAACCGGCACACCTTGCGATTTGAGAAATTCAGCGACGAGTAAATTCATGCCCGGATAATCAATCAGCAACGCGACATCGGGCTTTTCGCGACGAATCGCCGCCTTGACCGTCTCCAAAACGCGCCGCAGAAATCGATAATGCTTGGCGATTTCAACAAAGCCCATGAAGTTGATTTGCTCGACCGAATAAAGAAGCCGCGCCCCGACGGTTTGAATGTGCTTGCCGCCGATGCCAAAGACATCAAGCGACGGTTCAAAGGCTTTGAGCGACTTCAAGACGCCCGCGCCGTGTAAATCGCCCGATGCTTCGCCCGCCAATACGAAAAGTTTTTTAGCCACGCGCTGATGAAATCGTTTGAGCGTCTTCCGAAAGCACGCCCGCGGTTTGAAGATGTGCAATCAATTCGCTCTGAATAGAACGAATGTTTTTCCCAATGAAAATTAAATCGCATCGCGAAGGGCTCTCGCCTTTGTAATCTTCAAGCGTATATCGCCCGTAAGCAAAATTCAAAATAAACTGCGTTGCAGGTTCGCTAAGGTGAACAATGCCTTTGAGTCGCCACACATTTTTCGGAAGTGATTCCAAAGCAGATTGAAGACGCGAGAGTTCAAATTGCAAATTGCTCTCAAATCGGAACGCCTCAACGCCCTCATGCTCAAAGTGATGATGAGCATGCTCATGATGAACATGCGCCGCATCGACATTGATTTCACGCGGATAGGCGACGCCGAAAAGGAGCGACAAATCAAGCGCGTGACGAAAAAAAACAGTGGCACTTGGACGATGAGCGCGAACAAAATTTTCAACACTTGTGAGTTCACTTGTCGTAGCAAGGTCATCTTTCGTAATCACAACCACATCGGCGGCGTCGAGTTGGTCTTCGGCAACATCAACTTCATCTTTCATCTGTAAAAAATTTTTTGCGTCAATCGTGGTAATGACGGCATCGATGATAAAAATTGGATTGATGATGGAGTAAATGATATTCATCGGATTGGCAACGCCGGTGGTCTCAATGACGATAAGGTCGGGCGAGGCTTTTTCGGCGAGTTCATCTAAGACCGTTACGAAATCTTCATTGACCGAACAGCAGATACAGCCGTCGTTGAGTTCAAAGACTTTGGTCGAGAAGCCTTCAAGCAATTTGGCATCGATGGAAATTTCGCCGATTTCGTTCATCAGCACGGCGATTTTCTTTTTGCCGCTCATCTCTTTGAGCAGGTCTTTAAGGAGCGAGGTTTTACCACTGCCAAGAAAGCCCGTGAGAATGTTGATTGGAATTGGGTTCATGAGCCATTAGGTTTTTTGTTTTTTCTTTTGTGCGGCGGGGAAGAGCACGTTGTTAAGAATCAAACGATAGCCAGCGGAATTTTTATGAAGTTTGAGGTCGGTGGGCGGGTCGCCGACGTGATGCTGATAGTCTTCGGGGTCGTGTCCGCCGTAAAAGCAAAACTGTCCGCGTGCGTAGTTGCCGTGCAGGTATCGAACTTCTTCGGTGTTTTTCTTTTCGCCCATAATCACAACGCTGGGTTTGATGAGGCTTTTGCGAAATGAGGTGGTTTGCCCGTAAAAGCCTTTGATGATGGACGTGTGGTTTTGAGTGAGCATTGATGGCACGGGGTCGTATTTGGCGCTGAACTCAAAGAGCGTGAAGTAGTCGTTTTCTTGCCCTGACGAACTGCCCGTCATCATTGGATTGATGTCGATGTTAGATTTTGAGTACTCGTAAGGATTGAAATTTACGGTGAAGTTTTCGAAGGCGAAGGTTTTCGAGAAGTCGAGTTTGGATTGAGCATCGGGCGTAATGCCGTCGCCGTCGAGTTCTCTGGGCACGATGTCGATGCCTTCGGCGGCAAGGGCGATGTCGTAACTGTCGGGCGCGGAGCACATGGCGAACATGAACCCGCCTTCACCGACGAAGTCTCGAATTTTTCGGGCGACGGCTTTTTTCTGTTCGCTGACTTTGTTGTAACCGAGTTTCTTGGCAAGTTGCTCCGCGTCGCGCACTTGCTTGATATACCAAGGCGCATTTCGGAACTGCGCAAAAAACTTGCCATACTGCCCCGTGAAATCTTCATGATGGACGTGAAGCCAATCGTAATCTTTGAGTTTGCCTTTGAGGACTTCCTCGTCCCAAAGTTTCTCGAAAGGAATTTCAGCGTAAGTGAGGACAAGCGTAACGGCATCGTCCCAAGGCAGGTTGGTCGGCGGCACATAGACGACAATTTTCGGGGCTTTCTCCAAGCGCATCACGTCCATGTTGGATTCTTCGCTTCGAATTTGAGAGAGAATTTGTTCGGCTTTGCCAGTTGAAATTTCCTCGAAAGCAACGCCGCGCAAAGTAAGTTCGTCTTTGAGCGCGGGAAGCGCGTCCATCATAAACGAGCCGCCACGATAGTTGAGAAGCCACTCGACCGACATCGTGCGCTCCAAACACCAATACGCAACGCCGTAGGCTTTCAGATGGTCGCTCTGCGCTTTATCCATCGGAACTAAAATTTTTTGCGCAAAAACGGTCGTGCTTACGGCAAGAATCACAAGGTTTATGAGAATCGTTTTCATAATTTGAACAATTAACGCTTGAACAATTAAGGCTTGAACGGTTAGGCTTGAACGGTTAGGCTTGAACGATATACGAAAAACCGTCGCCGCTTGCTAAACATTGCAAAACAATTCATCGCAAAATAATGACCTACGCCGAACAAAAGTGGAGAGCCTCCGAAGAAAAAGTGCGATTTGCCAAAGCCTTTCCCGGATTGCTCAAAGAAAAAGATGTAGCCAAACGTGTGCTCAAAACCGTGCGCCTTCAATACGGCGAGTTGATAATTTATTCCGACTATACCTTCACCGTTGAGCCGCTCTATGAAGACGATGTGCCGAAGTTTATGTCCAACTTGCGAGAAGCCAGAGCGCATCTTTACGTGCATCATCGAGACGCATTTGACACGCTCGATAAACTCACGGCGCGTGACAAAGAACTCACGCGACTTTCTCGCTTGGAAAAACTCTTGGGCGCCGTTGTCAATAACACGATTGAATTTCCCGAACTCTATGAGGCGATTCCGAAATGCCTTGCCATGCCAAGCGTGCCTGTGGAATCGCACTTGCAACCCAATCCAAACATCAAAGCGGTAAGAATGCTCAACGCGCTTCGCGACAATCTTTCTGACATGCCTGAACTTTTAGATGAAGTGCCGAAAGTGCTCAACGGCACAAGCACCCTCGTTGCGTGCGAACGATTCAAACAGTTTGCGAGAACGTGAGAGCGAACAAAAAAACAAACGTGCTCATGTTAGACGGCGGCGGCTCGTCGCTCAAAGTCTTTCTGCAAAGCGAATCGGGCGTGAAACTCAAAGCCAAATATAAGGGCAACTTCAACGTGCAAACGGGAGAGCGCGAAAAAATTCTCCATGTGATTAGAGTTGCGATACAACGCTTTCCGTCTGAAAGCGTGAAAATCGGATTGGCGGGCGTAGTATCAAAAAAAGATGGCGCATGGTTTGTGAGTAATCTTGTTGGAAAAAAAATCAGCGTGATGAGCGACGTCGACTTAGCCCTCGACCTTCACTTTCAAAACGGCGACGGCATGATGGCGATTCTCGGAACGGGCTCGATTTTTGCGGCGAAAATCGGCAATAAAAAAATTAAAATCGGCGGATACGGCAGAGTGATTGGCGACGCGGGAAGCGGCTACGCGATTGGGCGAGAGGCAGTGCGAGAGTATCTGCAACTGCTTGACGGATTCGCGAGAGACCCCGTTTTTGAAACGGCGATGAAAAAGTTTTTTCGAACGAAAGAAGACGCGGTTCGAAAAATTTATCAAAAGAAGTTTGAACTGCAACATCTTGCGCCCGTTGTTTTTAATTGTGCGGCGCAAGGCTCAACGATTGCTATGAACATCATCGACCATCAAACATCGCTCGTTGTGCGGTATATTGAAGCCCTTCGACGACGTGTCGGGCGCGACTTGCCGCTCCACCTCATCGGCGGACTTTTGGAGCATGAAACCCAATACACAATTCGACTGAAAGAAAAACTAAATCGTCTCAACATCAACAGTCATCATCACTATGGCTCATCTTAGACGCTCTCGCAACGCGATTCTCGGCGGCGTGTGCGGCGGCATTGCCGAGTGGCTCGGCTGGGACGCAACGCTGGTGCGCGTTTTGTTCGTGCTTGTTTCAATTTTCAGCGCGGCGTTTCCCGGCATCATCGTCTATTTGATTTTATGGGTTGTTATGCCGAAATCTTAAACAAAGCGAAAAGCCCAAAAGAGAAGCCTTTGCAAAAGCGATTAAATACTGCTATAATCATTACGATTCATTTAGACTCATTGAAAAAAGCAATGAAGTTCTGTGCTATGTCCGATTCTGAAAATCAATTTCTGAAACGCACGTCGCATTGAATCGCCGAAGTTCAAATTTTGATTCAAATCTCGATTTAGTTCAATACGACCACACGACTATGGAAGGAAATTTTTCCAACAGAGTTCAAGATGTGATACGATACAGCCGTGAAGAAGCCCTTCGGCTTGGACACGATTACATCGGCACGGAACATTTGCTCTTAGGCATCATCAGAGAAGGCGAAGGCATCGCCGTTCGCATTTTGAAAAACTTGGGGTGCGACCTCTACAAGCTCAAACGCGCCGTTGAAGATACGGTGCGCTCGACGGGCGGAACGCTCACGCTGGGCAACGTCCCGCTGACGAAGCAAGCCGAGAAGGTTTTGAAGATTACGTATTTAGAAGCAAAAATTTGTAAATCCGACATCATCGGCACGGAGCACCTGCTTCTTTCGCTGATGAAAGATGAAGAAAACATTGCCGCGCAAATTATGTCGCAATTCGGAGTGCGATACGAGACCGTTCGCGAAGAATTGGACAACATCATGAGCGGCAAAACGGGAAGCCCCGTAACCGCCGCCGCAAGTTCTTCGCAAGGCGGAAGCGGACAATATCAACAACAATACGAGGGACGAAAGATGGAAAAGACCAAAACGCCGGTGCTCGACAATTTCGGTCGAGACCTGACCAAACTGGCACTCGAGGATAAACTCGACCCGATTATCGGACGCGAAAAAGAAATCGAGCGCGTTGCCCAAGTGCTTTCGCGCAGAAAGAAAAACAATCCCGTGCTCATCGGAGAGCCGGGCGTCGGCAAAACGGCGATTGCCGAAGGGCTGGCACTCCGCATCGTTCAGCGCAAAGTGTCGCGGGTGCTTTACGATAAGCGCGTCGTCGCACTCGACCTCGCCGCACTCGTCGCAGGCACAAAGTATCGCGGGCAGTTCGAAGAGCGCATGAAGGCGGTGATGAACGAACTTGAAAAATCAAAAGACGTCATTCTCTTCATCGATGAACTTCACACCATCGTCGGCGCAGGCGGCGCATCCGGCTCGCTCGACGCCTCCAATATCTTCAAGCCCGCACTCGCACGCGGCGAACTTCAATGCATCGGCGCAACCACGCTTGACGAGTATCGACAATACATCGAAAAAGACGGCGCACTTGACCGACGATTCCAAAAAATCATGGTCGAACCCACAACGGTTGAAGACACCATCGCCATTCTCAACAACATCAAAGAAAAATACGAATCGCACCACAACGTGCGCTACAGCAAAGAATCCATTGAATCCGCCGTCAAACTCTCCGACCGATACATCACCGATAGGCACTTGCCCGATAAAGCCATTGATGTCATGGACGAAGCCGGCGCACGCGTTCACCTCTCCAACATTCACGTCCCCAAAGAAATCCTTGAACTCGAGCAGAAAATCGAAGACATCAAAGGACTGAAAAATCAAGTCGTCAAATCTCAAAATTTTGAAGAGGCGGCGCGCCTGCGCGACCAAGAAAAACGCCTCATCGATTCGCTCGAGCGCGCCAAACAAGAGTGGGAAAAGTCAACGGCGGAAAAGATTTTTGACGTCAATGAAGAAAACGTCGCTTCCGTTGTCGCCATGATGACAGGCATTCCCGTCGTCAAAGTCGCCCAGTCTGAATCGGAAAAACTCTTGAAACTCCATGACGTGCTCAAAGGTCAAGTCATTGGGCAAGATGAAGCGATTGAACGCATTGCGAAGTCGATTCAACGCACAAGAGCAGGTCTCAAAGACCCGAACCGTCCAATTGGCTCGTTCATCTTTCTTGGACCGACAGGCGTGGGTAAAACCGAACTCGCAAAAGCCTTGACGCGCTATCTCTTTGACACCGAAGAAGCACTGGTAAGAATTGATATGAGCGAGTATATGGAAAAATTCACCGTCTCGCGCCTTGTCGGTGCACCGCCCGGCTATGTCGGCTACGAAGAGGGCGGACAACTCACCGAGAAAGTGCGTCGCAAACCTTACTCCGTCGTCTTGCTCGATGAAATCGAAAAAGCGCACCCCGACGTCTTCAACATCTTGTTGCAAGTCTTGGACGACGGCATTCTCACCGACGGGCTTGGTCGGCGCGTCGACTTCCGCAATACGATTATCATCATGACCTCCAACATCGGCGCGCGCGACATCAAAAACATGGGCATGGGTATGGGCTTCTCGCAACCCTCCGAAAAAGGTAAATACGAGAACATGAAATCCACCGTCGAAGATGCCTTGAAGCGTGTCTTCAATCCGGAATTCCTGAACCGAATTGACGATGTGGTCGTCTTCCATCAACTTGAAAAAGAACACATCTTCCGCATCATTGACATTTCCGCCGAAAAACTCTTCAAGCGGATTCGCGAAATGGGCATCACGATTGAGATTACAAAATCCGCAAAAGAATTTTTGGCGAACAAAGGCTACGACCAACAATTCGGTGCGCGTCCGCTTCGCCGTGCATTGCAAAAGTATGTCGAAGACCCAATGGCGGAAGAAATTCTCAAAGGCAAGTTCAAAGAAGGCTCATCGATTAAAATCAAATACAGCAAGAAAACCGACAGCCTCGTTTTCTCCGATGTAACGGAATCCGAAAAGGAAACCGATGAAACCGTAGAGGAAAAGTAAACGCCGAATGTCTACATCAAAAGAGCCTGTGAAAAACAGGCTCTTTGTATTTATAGGCGTCGCAAAAAAGAAACATAATGGCTTCTCTCCGACTACCCGCTCGGGTCGCTCGATTGCGACTTTGGAATGCCTTGCACAAGGGCAAGCGACAGATTAAGTTTTTCCGCTATCTGCTCGTCGCTCAACCCCAATTCTCGCAAGAGCGGAACGGTGGCAAGTCTGCCTTTCAAGATGCCTTGTGCTTCGCCTTCCAACTTGCCTTCCAACTTGCCTTTCAAAATGCCTTGTGCTTCGCCTTCCTCAAAGGCTTCCTTGTAAAACGCCGTCTCTTTCAATCCGAGTTCTTCTTGAATCTTCAACATCTTCTTTATCTCCTCTCTGGTTAAGGTTCTGAATTTGTAACTCAATATCTGCTCAATCAAATCGAGTTCCACCACGCTCGCGTTTTCTGCAATCCGCCGCGCCCGCTCTCCCGCTTCCTCTTCTCTCGCAATCAATAGTTCATAGAGCGCAACCGCTTTGAATTTCAATTTTGATTGAGGCAATTCATCTAAATATATCCGTTTCACGCGTTTCAGCGCAAGCAACTCCGCATATGGCTCGATTGCTTTTTGCTCCGCGCTTCGCGAAGGGTAAATCACAACGGCAGTCCACTTTACGGTCGGATACTGTTTGAGGTAGAGGAAAATTTCAGCGAAAAGTCGGGCGTAGAAGTGCTCGTCGGGTTGAAATTGCGCTTCAACGAAGTAAGTAACATCGTCAGGCGAATTGGGAATGAAAACGCCGTCAATGCGGAAGGCGGTTTCTTTGAGTTCAACGGATTTGAATTGATAGCGCAACGCATCGCTGGGCTTTCTGCCAATCAACTTGAAGAAGCCTTGCGGCAGGAGTTGAAGCAGAAGGTAGATGAGTTTATCGGTGTGCATCGAGTTGAATGGCAGAAACTTCTACAAGCCGCGCCGCACAATGTCGTGAATGCGAATAAGTCCGATGCTCTTTTTCCCGTCAACGACAGGCAGGACGGAGATTTGCGACGCTCGATTTTCCATCATATCCAATGCGTCAACGGCAAGCCGCTCGGCTGAAATGGTAATTGGATTTTTCGTCATCATGGTTTCGGCAGTAAGGTGTTCAAGGTCTGTGGGTTTAACGCGTTGAACGATGCGCCTGACATCGCCGTCGGTGATAATGCCAAGTAAATTTCCTTCATCATTAACCACATTGACCGCGCCCAAACTTTTTTCGGAGAGCACGCTGACGACTTCAATCCACGAAGCCGTCGGCAGAACGGTGGGATTATCGCTTCCGCTGTGCATTAAATCTGCAACGCGAAGCGTGAGCCGCTTGCCCAATCGTCCAGCAGGGTGATTGAAGGCGAAGTCTTCGGCGTTAATGCCTTTGGTGCGCATGACCGCCATCGCAAGCGCGTCGCCGAGTGCGAGTGCAACACTGGTGCTTGTGGTTGGCGCAAGGTTTAAGTAACCCGCTTCTTTTTGAATCGTGGCGTTCAACACGGCGTCGGCTTTGCGTGCAAGCGTGGATTTGAGGTTGCCAACAACCGCAATAATGGGAACTTGTCGGTGATGAAGGTGCGGCAAGAGTTCAAGCAATTCGTCCGTTTCGCCACTATTGCTAATGGCAATGGCAACATCGTTCGAGGAGACATAGCCCAAATCGCCGTGCATAGCGTCGGTCGGGTGAATGGCAACGGCTTCTGTGCCTGTGCTGGTCATCGTGGCGGCAATTTTCTGCGCAATAATGCCGGACTTTCCGACGCCAAGCACCACAACCTTGCCTTTCGCTGAACAAACCAGCGATACGGCACGCTCAACATCAGCCGCATTGAGTTGCGCCGCACATTCTTCAATGGCTTTGGCTTCGCTTTGAAGCAACTCAACGACTTGTTGAAACGCCGTCGCTTCCACAGATAAATGCGTCATGAAATATCCCGTTTTGCGCCGAAGATAGCCATTTTCACGGAAGGTTCAGCACATCAAGGCGCACGGCTCTGGCATTT
>JBDNCJ010000029.1:0-36279 GCA_046719715.1 Chloroherpetonaceae bacterium
ACGATGTCCAAATCCAGCGTCATTCGCTCAACGCCGTGCAAGACGACCGCCACGCCTCCGCACACCACAAACAGAACCCCTCGCTCCGTCAGTTCTTGCAAAGTATCTTTGAGATGATTCTGCATCGCTTAACCGTCAGAATGGCAAATCGTCGTTGCTGTTGGTGTTGTCCGATTTTTCGGAAAAGCGATGTAGGCGCAATCGGATAAGCCATCATAGAAAATGTCATAAAAAACGTCGGGATATTTGTTGAGTTGCGTGAGTCCTGTCTTTTTGGACTTTAATTACTGATTAGAAAATCAACATTTTCATCGCATTGAATTGGCGTCTTGTTTCACTTAGATTCACCCTTTTGCTTGTATGGAAATTTAGGCTTTTCAGGTTCTTTTTTTTCTTTCATAAACGAGGGAGATTTGGATTTACTTTCATCTTTGACATCGGAAACACTCTCTCCAAAATGGCTCAACTCCGCAAGCAAAAAATCTCTAATTACTTGCCAATCATTAAGGCTTTTATTTTTTGAAACTTCATCGTCGATATTTTTTACGGCTTCTTGAATTGACTTTTTCGCTCTTCCAGTTCTCTTAAAATCTAAAACCGCTTCATTATAATACTCCATTGCCTTATTTTTATCTCCTTTGATCAAATAGAATAAACCTAATTTTGACTTTATATCTCCATTTGTTTTATCCAGTTCTAAACTTGCCTCACCTAACTCTATGGCTTTGTCTACATCGCCTCTCGAGTAACTAATCCAAGCCATTTTGGATAAGCCAACAGCCTTGTGCTGACTTGTAGCAGTATTACCCTCTCCCAAACATACTTCTTTGATTTGCTTAATCGCTTTATCCTTCATCATTTGACTTAACTCTTCCCATTCTTTTGGGTTGAATTTTGTAACTATTTTCTCAACGATACAACCAGAAATTTCCTCAACTTTTTGATTGTCATATTCCTCTTTCTTCAAATTTTGCATAAGTTTTTGATACAGAGAGTCTTTTACTTCATTACGCCAATTTGAATAGTCAATATATGATTCTTCAACAACCGCATCAACTTCAATCCTCACATTTACAGGAAGAGTTTTCTTTTGATTCTCTATGCCGATAAAAAAAGTGGTTTTATCTTTCGGAAAGTTATCCATTTTAATTTTTACTACGCCTTCAGACAAGCTCTTTCTTGAATAGTCTGGATAGAATTTGAACCGGTCTTCAAGTCTCTGAAAAATCATCGAGTTTTCTCTGTCTGCAATAAGATAAACGTTGCATTCTCCATTTCCAGGTTGTAGGTTTAACGCGTCTGGCGATAAACTCGTTGTCAATGCATTTAAACCGCCTACACTTAAAAGACTTGTTATTTTTGCAAATAAGTTTATACTCTGAACTAATATCTTACCATCAATTACCTCACCATCAGTTGCAACAAAGGCATAATACCACTCAATTGTATTTGGGGGAAGTTGAACGGTGAGCACATTTCTATATTTTTGATCTAACGCCATTCGACTGGTTAACCTCAAATTCGTTTCTGAAATGACTGATACAACTTTAGTTGTAGTCTTTTGGATTTGAGCCAGCGCGATGCTATACGACGAAAGCAAAATAGACATGAATATGAATAAAATAGACCTCATTTTTTTCTCCTTTCATAAAAAAGTTTAGAAATTAATGACTTTTCATTCGAGGCTACCCTTTCCTTGCCAAGAGCATTCTCACATGCCCTGAATTATTTTTATTTTTCTTCAAATAATAAGTCTTCAGGTACATAGCCTTTACCAATCCATGAAAGGTAATCTCCCTCTCTATTTAGGACTTTCTCTAAAAGATTATTTCTCTTCAAAAAAACATACAAAGCACAGCTGTAAGCTTGACAATTCAATGAGTTTTTCGGATTAAATTTTATATCAGAAAAAGCATCAAATTTTTCTAACTCATCAGATAACTTTTTGTTTTGAGACAAAGATAGAATATAAATCCAGTTGTAAAATGCGCTTTTTGGTTCAGCACTCCAATGATAATCAAAAAAATTAAACTCGATTATCTTTCCGCTATTTTTTATTCTTTCATCAGTTTTTGCACGATAAGAATCCATTTCATAGATATCATGGTATGGCCCCCCCTTCTCAAAAACTTTACTTCCTTGATAAGCGGCCTCAACTGTTATTATCTTTTTATCCCATTCTAAACGCAGATTAAATGCACTTAATTTTATCCCGAGTTCATTTTCAGAGCATGTTGAAACCTCCAATATATTCTCAAATGACAGCATTTTTTTCGCTTCAGCATGAAGAGAGCGAATTGATTTAATACATTGACTTCTTGAAAATCCCGAAAACCAATTAAATTCGATTTCATTAACTTTCACAGGATTTACTTCTGTTTCACCAGAAGAAAAAATTGGTCTTCTTGCCATTAGATTTCCTTGATATAGTGGTTTAAAAAGTAGTCTTTACTAATTTTCTCAAAAATCAGTATCTCGGATTGAAATTTTTTCTTTTCTTCCGCATTAAGTGAAAGATAATTTCCTTTTTTCAGCGTAGCAAAAGAAAGGTCAAGATTCTCAATAAACTCTAATGAATCACTGATAGTTGCATTCTTATCACCCGCGTTAATATCTGAAAATAAGCATTTTTCGTAAAATACAACTTCAATACTTATTTCAATTATTAGAAATCTATTTATTCCTCTATCTTTTTTTGCAACATACATCATAGGATGCTCTGGATTATAGCACAACCTCACATAGTTGCTTGTTTTTTTGTTAGAGTCAATGCTTCTTGACAACTCATCTGAAATGTTGGTAAATGATTTCCCTTGTTTTTTCAATTGATCGATGCTATACAGAAACCGAGACTCCATTATATTTTCAAAATTTTCAGACGCCGTAAAATGGAATAATGATTTTACTTTTTTCTCTCGAAAGATTCTTTTGTAAAATACGATTCTCTCGTAATCTTTTAGATCTTTTACATTTTTTATCAAACCGTTTTTTCGTTTCAAGCCAATCAACTCTTGAATCTTAAACTCCTTCTCATTTTTGTTTATCCTGTTTAGATACTTCTCTTCTTGAATATACAAGAATGGATTCAACTCTAATACATCAGGATCTTCAACAAAAGTTTCGCCTGTTCTTAAAATTTTTATATTCAATTTTTTGTCTAATCCCTGCATTTTCTTTTCGCAATATACCCACCCAAATTCCTTATGATAGGCAAACCAAGTTTTCTTCTCCATTATTTTTACCCTTTCCTTGCCAAGAGCATTCTCACATGCCCTGAATAATCTTTTTTGAGCGTGATATTTTTGAAGGCGTGTTGCGCGGCGATGCTTTTGACTTTTTCGCCGCCGTCGGCATGCAGTTCGAACGCAAGTAGCCCGTTGGGTTTGAGAAGCGTTTGAGCGTCGGCGCAGAGTTTTTCATAAAACTCGAATCCTGTTTGGGTAAACAGCGCGCGTTCAGGTTCGTGCGACAGTTCTTTTTGCAGGGTTGCTTTTTCCGCAATCGGAATGTAAGGCGGATTCGAGACAAGCGCGTCGAAGGGTTCGGTGAAACGTCGCGCAAAGTCGGGCGCAAGCGCATCGGCTTCGACAAACTTTATTTGCTCAATGGTTTTCGTCAGTTCGGCGTTCTCTTTGGCGAGAGCCAGCGCATCAGGTGAGATGTCCACTGCTACAACTTGCACGCCCTGCAACGATTTCGCCAGCGCAATCGCAATACAGCCGCTTCCCGTTCCGACTTCCAAAACCTGCACGGGCGACGGGGCTTTCGACAGCTCGTTAATGACTTCCTCGACCAACAGCTCAGTTTCAGGACGCGGAATCAGTGCGCGCTTATCGACTTTGAGCAGAATGCCGAAAAATTCCGTTTCACCCAAAATATATTGAAGTGGCTCACCCGCTAAGCGACGACGCACCAGTTCTCGGTATCGCTCACGTTCTTTGGGCGAAACGGGACGGTCGAAGTTCAAATACAAATCAAACCGCTTTAAGTTCAACACATGCGCCAGCATCCACTCGGCGTTGAGCCGCGCGTCGTCAATCCCTTTTTGTTTGAGAAAATCCGCACTCGTTTTTAGAAGCGAGACGACGTCCCAGAGTTTTTCTTCGGTCATAATGAAGTTTTATTCAAAAAATTCTTGCACGCGGCACTGAAAGCCGTTGAACACCTCTCCGCCGTCAATGATTTTGTCAGATGTGTAAACTGCTCCCCGAATCTCATCGCCACGCTTTTGATACGCGCTGACAGACTTCGTTTTCATATCCGCAATCCAAACTAACCTCACCCCCGCATTTAGCCACATCAAGAGTTTTTCATTTGTATCGCTCAAGGTCTCCGATGGCGATTGCACTTCAAGCACGAAATCAGGCACGACTTTTCCGAAACCTTTCTCTTGCTCCATATCGCGCGCTTTGGAAATGAAGGCAAAATCAGGCGCAAGAACTGTTGTCGGCGTTTGCTCAACCACGAAGCCCGTCTCTGCCGCAAAGCATGTGCCGAGTTGATGCGCTTCAACAAACGTTGTAATCTTTGTTGCAATTTTCATGGCAACTTTTCCGTGATTTCTGCTCGCGGGTGACATTTCTACAAGTTTTCCTTTGATGAGTGTTACATTTCGTCCTTGTGCAATCAACTCCAAAAGGTCGTCTTCGTTGAGAAGCCGTTCTTCGGTCGCCGTCGGTGTAGATTCGGTGATGCTCATTGTTGCGAACAGTGCTTTTTGGTTAGATTGACGGAACAAAGTTTAATTACTTTTCAAGCGAATAAAAAATGATGGAATCATCGGCACGCATTCCCGCTATCATTATCACGGGTTTTCTTGGCAGCGGAAAAACGACGCTCATTAAACACTTGCTCGACACAAGTTTGAAGGGCAAAAAGGTCGCGTTGATTGAAAACGAAATTGGCGAAGTTTCCGTCGACTCGGTTATTCTCAAAACGCAGAATGTTCAGATTTCGGAACTGACGGCGGGCTGTATGTGCTGCACGATTTCTGGAGATTTTCAAAATGCGGTGTCGGATATTCTCAAAGGCGTCTCGCCCGACGTGCTCCTCATTGAAACGACGGGCATTGCCAATCCGCTCTCTATTTTCATGATGCTTGCCAACGACAAACGCTTGATTTTAGAGGCGATTCTGACCGTCGCCGACGCTGAAAACTTGTGGCTTCACCTTCAAGAAAATCTTGTGGCGGAAATTCAGATTTCCATTTGCGATATGGTCGTACTGAATAAAGTGGATAATTGTTCGGAAGCGAAACTGAAAGCGGCGGAAAATTTAGTTCGCCAAATGAACGAGCGCGCGCCGATTTTCAAAGTCGTTCAAGGCAAAATTCCACCCGAAGTGCTTTTCCTTTCATCGCCAAAGCAGTTGCGCCAAGACTATGAAGACTTCATTTCTATGCAAAAGCAAAAGTATGATGCTGAAATTCACAAGCGTATGCATGACATGAACCATCATCACGCGCACCACGCCGACCATCATCACGAGCATTCTTCGGCAAGCTACCACTTGGACATTGACGAAATTGAGACCTTCGCGATTGAACTGCCCAACACGCTCTCGCAACGGCGATTTGAAGAGTTTCTTTCCGACCTTCCACGCAACTGTTATCGCGCCAAAGGCATTGTGAAATTCGCTGAAATGCCCTCGCCTGCGATTTTCAACTTTGCTTCCGGTCGTTACACATTCGAATTCGATACGCTCCAACATGAATCCATTTCACACAACACCTTCATTTTCATCGGCAAGCGACTTGGCAAAGAAAAATCCAACATTGAAGCCAAACTCGCGCTTTGCCAACAGCCAACCACTGACCGTCTCACTCACTCATGAAGTTCATTCTTTTGTTTTCGGTTTTCATTTTGCTGGCAAGTTTTACGCCGTTGGAAGACGTGCCGCCGATTGCCTTCGTCGCCCGCAATCCCTCGCCGAATGGCGCGATTTCAGGCATTGGACCCGAAGGCAGAACGCTCAAAACCGGCGGCAAACTTTTCGTGCGCGAGCGCAACGGAAGGCTTCACCGACTCGCATCGAACTTTTTTGACATTGCCGACGTCTCTGCTTCCTACGATGCCAAACGACTTGTTTTTTCTGGACTCATTCACCCCGACAGCAGTTGGCGCATCTATGAAATCGGCGTTGATGGCAGAAACCTTCGCACCATCACAAAAACAGACCGCACAATAGACCTTTCACGCTTGGATGAACTTGCCACGCGCTTCAAAGACTACGACGACTTTGACCCATGCTACATGGACCATGAGAAAATCGTTTTCGCTTCTACGCGCTACCCTTCACTGGCACAACTTGGCGGCATCAGAACAAGCAATCTTTTCGTCATCAATACCGACGGCACAAACTTGCATCGCATTACGACCGAGAAAAACAGCGCCGAAGAACCCACGATTGATTTAAGCGAAGGACGAATTGTCTTTTCTCGCTGGTGGCTGAATATCGATTTGCCAAGCAATCACACCAAAGATGGATTAACGCGAAACATTCACGACGCGCTCACCGACGACATCGGCAACATTTGGCACGCCATTACCGCAAAGCCCGACGGCGATGAACTCAAACTTTATGCAGGATTTGCCCGCACGCGCGCTGGCTTACAAGCCTACAAACCCCGCCTCTTGCACAACGGCGATATGCTCGCCATTTTTACCTCATCACTTTCCATGCTTCAGCGTTCCGACACCGTCGTTATTCGCCGATTCAAAAAAGGCGCAAGCATTCCGACCATTCTCACACCGATTGACGCCGTTTCAATTGATGCGCTCGAACTTTCGCCCAACAAGATTATTTACTCGCAACGAAAAGCCCACGACACGTTTGGACTTTACCTCACCGATTCGCTGGGTTCATTTCACCGAAAAATTTTAGACCTTCCAAATACAGACGAACTTTCCGCCGTCGCGCTTGTGCCGCGTCCTGTGCCAACCCTCTTCAAAGACCAGTTAGAACTTGCAAACGATCAACCTCCCTTAGACGAACCCGCTGACTACGCTGACCTGCACAGTTTCCGATTTGATTGTTTTAACATTTTTATGAACGGCAAAGTCGATGAACCCATACCCGACGCGCCAAAAATCGTGCAAGGCGCCAAGGTTCGATTTTACATGAACATTCAACGCAAAAACGCCGACGGCAAAGACGTCGCGCTCCTTTTTAAGGAACTGCCCGTCGATGAAGACGGCGGAATCCGCGAACCGACTGCGCCCGCCGAAGTGCCGCTCTTTGAGCAACTCGTCGACTCGCGCGGCAATTTGCTCACCACATCGAGCGGAAAAATCGCTCACGTCTCAGGCTTGAACTCGGAACGCAAAGGCGCAGGCACAAAGTGCGTCGGTTGCCACACCGGACACTCGTTGATTGAAGTGCCAATGAATAATGCGCTCTCGCAATGGTTTAATGCCGCACCATCAGCGCATGCGTCGGCAAGTTCAGAATGGGAAGAAAACGGAATTCGCTATCATGCCGCACGTGCGATTGATAGGCAGGTTGAACTCGGAAAAGATACCGCCATGTGGATTTCTGCACCCAGCAACGCGGCAACGCTCACCCTGACTTGGGATTTTCCTATTCTCGCTCGGGAAATCGTTATTTATCCGATTTCGAAAAAAAGTGTAATTGAGACCTCGCGCACTGTGAAGAACGGCAGAATTGAGTTATTTTTGGGTTCAAAAAAAGTCAAAGAATTTGCTTTTGAAGATAAGCGACTTCTTCGGCTTGAAGTTGGCGATATTCCAATTAACAAACTGACAGTGAGGCTGGAATCGGACACGATTTCGCAATTTGGACTTGGCGAAGTTGAAGCCATTGCTCGCCTTCTGTTTTAATTAACCATCAACATCATCAACAAAAGAGATGACCACTATCGCGCGCTATTTCGCCCTGACGCTCTTTCTCCTCGCTTCACACGCCCTTTGGGCACAACCACAAGGATTTTACGATGTACATTCTGCTGATGGCTATACCGTCTGGGCGGCGGGTAACGGCGGCAGAGTATTTCGCTCCGTCGACGGCGGCGCAACTTGGGCACAATTCATTCTTGGCTCAAACACACTTCGTGCCGTTTATGCACTCGGAGGCACCGTTTGGGTTGCAGGCGATAGCGGCAAAGCCTACCGCACTACCACTTTTGGCGAAACTTGGGAAACCTTCTCCCTTGCCAGTCCTACCACACGCTTTACAGCCCTTCAATTTCTAAATAGTCAAATCGGACTTCTTGTCGGCTCAAATGGCACAATTCTCAAAACAACCGACGGCGGCTTAACTTGGGATTCCAAAACCCCAGCCTCGCTTGAAAACTTCAACGCCTTGAGTTTCCGCGACAGTCAGGTCGGATTTGTGGTCGGAAAAAACGGCAAAGTCCAACGCACAACGGACGGCGGCGAAACTTGGACGGAAGTAAGCAATCGCGCATGGGAGGGCAAAGACATTTTCTCCGTCAGCGCAAAGGGCAACCTCGTCTATATCGCAGGTGAAGATGGCTTGGCGTTCAAAAGCACAGACGGCGGGAACACTTGGACAGAACTTAATTTCAAAACGGACTCCCGCTCTAATGTCACGGGCGTCTTTATCCAAAGTCCTGATTCTGTTTTCTTCATCGGCGGCGGCGGGTTCATTCGCCGCACCACCAATCAAGACGCTTCATACATCTGGGGTGAACACGAACTTTACGCGCCGCTCTCGCATATTTTCATACACAACCACCAAAAAGGCTGGGCGGTCAGCGATAAAAACAACGCCGTGCTTCGCACCACCGACGGCGGCTTAACTTGGCAACTGCCTGCTAACACCACCATCAACGCCACGTGGGTTCAAACGCGTACAGGCTCTTACATTGGAAGCACGCTTGTTCATTCGCCGTTTGATAAGCGTGTCATCTATGCCGCAGGCGGCGGAACAGTGATTCGCAGCAACGACTTGGGCGAAACTTGGACGCAAATCGCGACGATTCCGAGTGCCACTCAAATTCATTCCTTCTATGTCTCGCATTCTGATAGTAACACATGGATTGCCGCTGTTGGACGTAACCGCGTTGTCAAAACCACCAACGCAGGGCAAACTTGGACGACGACCATCACAGCGACTTACACCAACTACGGCATGCCACTTGAAATGAGCCCCGACAATCCTGATGTGGTTTATTACGCGCCCGAAGCGCAAGGCAGTCCGCAAAACGCGAATGCGCTGTTCTATCGCTCGCGCGATTTCGGCTCGACTTGGGATACTGTTTCCGTTACCCAATTCCGAAGCCCGTGCGACATACAAATCGTGCGCGGCGATAGTTCAAATATCTTCTGGTGCGCTGACGGCATCACGGGAAGTGGTCAATCAAGGCTGTGGCGTTCAACTGATGAAGGTCGCACTTGGACAAACGTGTTTACAGGCGTTGGAAGTGAAATGCCGATGCTCGCCAACAATCTGCTCAATCCTTCGGTTGGATTCGTCACGCAATGGTCATCGGGCGGCGTGCAACGCTCAACGGATTACGGCAGAACTTGGACGACCATTTCCACCGTCGGCTCGGCTTGGGGCGTCGATATTGCCAAAGACGACCCGAATGTGATGCTCTTCGGCGTCTATGGCGGCGGACAAAGTTATCTTTCTTTTAATCGCGGCGACAACTTCCGACAATCGGCACTCTCAGGCGCAAATTCCGGATTCCTCTTTATTGATCGCGCCACTTTGCTTGCACAGCAAACGTCGCGCATCGCCAAACTTTCGGTTACATATACCGTCCCAACGAGCAATGCACAAGCACTCACGCTCACTTCGCCCGCGACTAACGCGATTCTCAACTTTGGCGCAAGCCACAACATTACTTGGACGGCAAGCAACATTCCACAAGTCAAAATTGAATTTCAACCGTCAGCCGATAGCGCGTGGCAACTTGTTGCCGATAACATTCAAGGTTCACAAGGTTCATTGAATTGGACGGTTCCGCCCATTCCCACTTCCGACGCCAGAGTGCGCGTGAGCGATAACACCGACGGCACTCCTGTTTCAACCAGTGGCGCATTCACCATTCGCGTTGCGCTCTTGAACACGCTTCAAGATTCGCTCATTCTTGCAGGAAGCACTTCGCAAGTTGTTGATACGCTTCGAATTTTCAATAATGGCAACGGCACATTGGTTATTTCCAACATTCAAAATTCTATTCAAGCCGTTTCGGTTTCGCGCCGCGCGCTTTCGATTGCGCCGCAATCCAGCGACACGATTACGGTTAGTTGTATTCCATCGGTGGTCGGCTTTGCACACGATACGCTTCGCATCGTAAGCAACGCGCCCAACTCACCCGCGCTTGTGCCAATTAGCATTCAAGGCTTCTCTTCAACGAACAACGATAATCCGAACAAGCCGATTCAATTTGCATTAGAGCAAAACTATCCGAACCCGTTTAATCCCTCAACCGTGATTCGCTATCAACTCTCAACGGCAAGTGATGTTACTTTGAAAATCTATGACGTCTTAGGTCGTGAAATCACGACACTTGTCAATCAGCGACAGGCGGCGGGACAATATAGCGTCGTCTTTAATGCGCAATCGCTTTCAAGCGGCACGTATTTTTATCGCTTGACGGCAGGAGAATTTACAAGCATCAAAAAGATGCTCTTCGTTAAGTAGATGTTCATTCAAACAAGTTCAGGGCAAAATTGAATGCCTGAAATGGAATGAGCAATGAAGAATGAGAAATGAAGAGGTGAATTGTCATTCCGAGCAACGCGAGGAATCCACTAACGAACTTGGTGAGACGCGCTGATGGATTCTTCACTTTGCTGACGCTCCGTTCAGAATGACACACGATTGTTCATTTTGTCTCGATGTTTCATTATTGAGCGTTACTCGTTTGCGATTTTCCGCTCTTAACTTTCAAACCAAAAAAGCAGTATGCGTCGTCATCATCTCGTTTTGGCAGTCGGTGCGCTTATTTTTTTTGGATTTACCGCCGACCGATTCCACCAGCAATTTGTTTTCGGAAATTCACTCACAGGAAAAGTTCGCGCCACACAGAAGCCCGATTATTTTTACGAAGGCTGTTTTTGCCACGCGCCCGACGGCGTCCAACAAGGACCGCATGGTGAAGTTCAAACGTGGATTTCAGGGCGCGACACCTTGCGCGTGGGCGAAACGGCAATCTTCACGCTCTACGGCACGAAAGCGTCGCTCGTCGCCGGAGGATTCAACATCGCAACCTTTCTTGGCACGCTGGATACGCTCAGCGAAGGCATGAGAATTGAAGACGGCGAACTCACGCACACCTTCCCGAAAGTCGCACAAGGCGATACCATGATTTGGCAGTTTCGCTATACTGCTCCTGCTACCTCCGGGCGCGACACGATTTACGCCAATTTCTGCGCCGTCGACACCAGCTACGACCCCAACGGCGACTATTGGAACTACGCCCCGAAGTTCATCGTAACCGTCCTTCCCAGCAGTTCCGTACCGTCGCTCTCGCAAAAGCCCATCGCGTTTAGTCTTTCTCAAAACTATCCGAATCCGTTCAACCCAAGCACGATTGTTCAGTATCAGTTGGCGCAACCCAGCGATGTGAAATTGGAACTCTTTGATGCACTCGGACGCAAAGTCGCCACGCTGGTTAATGCACGGCAAAGTGCAGGCGCATATTCCTACACGCTCAACGCAACTCAATTCAACTTGTCAAGTGGGGTTTATCTTTACCGCATGCAAGCCAACTCGGCAAGCCAAACTTTCGCTGAAACGAAAAAAATGCTCTTCTTGAAGTAATCGCGACTTCATTTTTCAACAGTCAAAAGTAAGCCGGGCGAAGATGTCTCCAAGATGTCTCTAATACCAATAGAGAATTGAGAAGAATAAGATTTGTCATTCTGAACGGAGCATCAGCGAAGTGAAGAATCCAACATTATTGTCTAATATGGATTCCTCGCTTCGCTCGGAATGACCACGATATAATGACATCGGCACTCAACTTTCATCTTTTCACTTTTCACTCTTCATTCTCAACTCGTTTGGATTCCTCGCACCGCTCGAAGTGACACACTTTGAAAACCCTCTCCTCTTCAAATCATTTTGATATAAGATTTTGATATAAGACGCTTCGCCTCTTGCATATTCCTGACTTTCGCGCTGAATTTTTGCATTAAAAAATTGGAATTTCAGAGCCTCAAAAAAAGTTTAACCTCATGACTAAACTTGACGGCAACATGAACCCTATCGCTCGGCTTTTATTAATCACTTTACTTCTGCTTGCATCTTCGCTCTTAGCGCAAGATCCGACAAACAAAGCTTTTACGAAGTATGACGAACAGGTTTTGAAAGGAATTGATTACGTCTATAATCTCGACTTCAATGAAGCCGAAGCCGTTTTCGACGACATCATCAAGAAAGACCCGAAGTCGCCCGTTGGGCATTTCTTCAAAGGCATGGTGCTTTGGTGGAAAATGATGCTCGACCTCGACAACACACAATACGATGAGACGTTCAGCAACTACATGGAAAAAGTCATTGACCTGTGCGATGAAAAGTTAGAAATTAACGACCGTGATGTTGAAGCCATGTTTTTCAAAAGCGGCGCGCTCGGATTTCGAGGGAGGCTTCGCGCCAATCGCGGGCAGTGGCTTAAAGCGGCACTCGACGGCAAAGACGCGCTTCCCATCGTCTCGCGGATTCAAAAAGCAAGCAAAGGCAATATCGATGTGCTTTTCGGTCTGGGCATTTACGACTATTACGCCGAAGCCATTCCCGAACAATATCCCGCTGTTAAACCACTTGCGATGATGTTCCCAAAAGGCGATAAAAAGCGCGGCATTGCACGGCTCGACTCGTGCATCAAGTTCGGACACTACGCTAAAGTCGAAGCCATTTACTTCCTCACGCAGATTTATTATGTCTATGAAAAGGATTTCGCAAAGGCGGCGGAATTTTCAAAACAACTTCATCAACGCTATCCCGACAACCCCTTCTTCTACACGTATCTCGGACGCTGTTACGCCGCGAGCGGCTTTTGGAAAGAAGCCGAAGAGATTTTTACCGACGTTTGGAAAAAGTATCAACAAGGCGTTAAACACTATAACGAACGACACGTGCGCGAAGCGCACTATTACATCGGTCTTGCGATGATGAATCGGCGCGACTTGAAAGACGCCTTCGCACATTTCACAAACGCCGTCAATTTGAGCCTCAAAGTTGATAGCAAAGAACCTTCCGCTTTTCGTGTGCTTTCGGAACTTCGATTGGGCATGATTTACGACGCACAAGGCGATAGAGCCAAAGCCACCGCACACTACAAAAACGTTCTGAACTTGAAAGAACATCAAGATTCTCACAAAAAGGCAAAATCCTACTTGCAACATCCTTACAGCGGCTAATCTTGAAGTCAGCCCTTGCTTTTCCCCTTGACGGTGCGCACGTCGTTCTCTAAATTGCCACTGCCGTTCAATATCTTTGTGGATTAACTATCAATGCTCGGATTGACGATTCCGAAATCCAAATTCCAAACTCCGAAATCTCATGATGCTCAGACGCCTTGCGCGCTTTTCTTCTTGCGTTCTCTTGATGATGCTTTGTGTTGCCGAGCGCACATCGGCGCAAACTGCCGTGTATGAATTTTTGCGTCTCGACCGAAGCGCACGTGTTGCGGCACTCGGCGGCAACAGCGTCTCAATGAAAGGCGACGTGGTCGGACTGTTTCAGAATCCCGCCTCGATATCGAGCGAGACCGATAAATCCGCCTCGTTTAGTTTTCAAAAAAATTTGATGGACATTAACGCAGGGTTTATCGCCTACGGGCGCGAAATTAAAGGCGTTGGTGATTTTGGAATCGGGCTTTCTTACATCAACTACGGCACCTTCACGCGCGCTGATGTTGCAGGCAATACGGCGGGCGAGTTCACCGCAGGCGATTTATGTTTTCAACTCGGCTACGGGCGCGAACTTGAAAAGTATTCCTTTGGCACGTTGCGCGGCGGCGTCGGGCTTAAATACATCTTCTCCAACATCGCCGAGTTTTCGTCGTCGGGCGTCGCCTTTGACGCGGGGCTTTTGCTCGATATTCCCGACGAAAAATTGCAAATCGGATTTTCCATTCTCAACGTCGGCAGACAAATTTCCACCTACGACGGCTTCTCCGAAAACTTGCCGCTTGATGTTCGACTCGGCGCAACCACGCAACTCGAAGGCTTGCCGCTTATTTTAAGCGTCGGCTTCATCAACCTTGCCGATAAAACCGACAACGCTTTGGATAAACTCAAATTCTTCACCATTGGCGGCGAGTTTCTTTTAAGCGAGCAAGTCCGATTGCGAGCGGGCTATAACAACAAACTCCGCAACGATTTAAGCGTCGGCGGCACGCTCGGACTTTCCGGTGTTTCAGGCGGACTCGGAATCGTACTCACCAAGTTCAAATTCGATTATGCCTTCTCTTCTCTCGGCGTCGTCGGCATTCAACATCAACTTTCCGTCGCCACCATTTTGTAACGATTCACGCTTGAAACGCCTCTTTCATTCGCGACGCCGCTTTTTCCAACTCTGCCATAGACGACGCATATGAGAGGCGTAAAAATCCTTCCGCTCCGAATGCATCGCCGGGCACGGTCGCAACCCAATGCTTATCGAGCAAATACTCTGCCACATCAACTGACGAGCGAAGCGTAACACCCTTAAACGTTCTGCCAAGCAATCCTTCAACCGATGGGAAAAGATAAAACGCGCCTTCGGGCAGATTGAGCCGAATGCCCTGAATCGTCGAGAGTTCGCGGTAAAGAAAATCACGACGTTTTTTGAATTCCTCGCGCATCATTTTCACGACGGATTGGTCGCCCAAGAGTGCCGCCGCCGCCGCCTTTTGCGAAATAGAACTTGTGTGCGAACTCATCTGCGATTGCAATTTTGCGACAGCGTCGATAATCCATTTCGGCGCGGCGATGTAACCCACGCGCCAGCCCGTCATCGAGTGCGACTTTGAGAGTGCATTGCTCACAATCACTTTTTCTTTCATTCTGTCAAGTCGAGCAGGCGAAAAATGCTCGACCTCGCCATATGTGAGTTGCTCATACATTTCGTCTGAAATCACAAACACGTCGCGCGATTCAATCACATTCATCAACGCACGAATTTCCGATTCCGAATACATCACGCCTGTCGGATTGGACGGCGAATTGAGAATCAGCATCTTTGTTTTCGGCGTGAGCGCGCTTGCAAGTTGTTCAGGAGTTAATTTGAAATTCTGCTCGAATGTGGTCGGCACAATCACGGGCGTACCGTCGGCGATTTTCACCATTTCCGGAAAACTCACCCAATACGGCGCGGGAACAATCACCTCGTCTCCCGACTCTATCAGCGCGAGTATGGCGTTCATAATCGTTTGCTTGCCACCGACGCCGACGCAAATTTCTTCGGGCGAAAACTCTAATCCGTTGTCTCGCTTCAACTTCTCCACAATCGCTTTTCGCAATTCAGGAATTCCGACCACGCTGGTGTATTTGGTGAATCCGCTTCGGACGGCTTCGATGGCGGCGTCGCATGCGAAATCGGGCGTTGGAAAATCTGGCTCGCCTGCGGAAAGGCTCACGATGTCTTTTCCTTCGGCTTTCATTTTGCTTGCCCGCGCTGTGATTTGAAGCGTCTGTGATTCTTGAACGCGCTTGACGCGGCTTGAAAGAAATTGTGAAACGCCGCTTTTTGTCATTGAGTATTCTTGTTGGATTTTGTTTCAAAAGTCATACAAAGATACGGCATTTGCAATTTGAACTTTCACCGTACTCCATTGGCAAGTTCCCCGCTCCTTGTAGGAGAGGGTCGGAGTTTCGTTTTCTCACCATTTTTGGATTGCCACGCCGCGATGCGGCTCGCTACGGCAAAACACGTTCTTCTCTTCAAGTTATTTTGGAATAAGTATGCGTTCAAAGCAAATCTGAAGACGGAAAATCTGCGTCCCGTCTGTTGAATCCGTTCAGTCTGCCTCATGCGGAGTTATTTTCGTTCGTGCAATTTGCTTTCTACTTCCGTGAAGTCGGCTTCTTTGATTTCATCGACGCGCGTGGTGGGTTTCGTTCTATGGTAGGTTTCAAATTGATTTTTCGGCGGCGTGCTGATAAGGCGATAAGCGTAGCGAAAGAGGAGATAAAGAAGATAACCCATGCCGAGAAGCATCAAAAAGCGAATCATCGTTGTCGTCGGTTTGCGTTGAGTAATGTTATGATAATGTTCAACACTTAAATGAGTGTTTTTCGTTTTTCAGGCGTAAAGTATTCCGTTCCAGTGTGAGTTTTGTTGCAGATTAAATCGTAGAGAAGTTCAAAATCTTCGGCGCTGCCTGCGAAATCGAGTTCGGTTGTGTTGATGATGAGAAGTGGCGTTTTCTTGTATCGGAAGAAGTAGTAGTTGTAGGCGTCGTGCAGGTCGCGAATGTAAGATTCTTTGATGCCCTGCTCGATTCCGCGATTGCGTTTTTTGATGTTTTCCATCAAGCGTTCTGGGGAGGATTGCAAATAGACGACTAAGTCAGGCGAGGTTACGGTTTTATCCATGAAATTGACAATGGATTCATAGAGCCGCAGTTCGTCGTCTTGAAGGTTGAGGTAGGCGAAGATTCTATCTTTATCGAAGATGTAATCGCTGACGAGGTAATCGTGAAAGAGGTCAAAGTTTCGGAGTTGTTGCTGTTGTTTGTAGCGTCCGGTAAGGAACGACATTTGAGTTTGAAACGCATAGCGTTCCGGGCTTTCGTAGAAGCGTTCCAAGAAGGGATTATCCTCGAATTCTTCAAGCACGATGCGTGCTTGCAACTTTTTGCCCAGAAGCATCGCAAGCGTCGTTTTTCCTACCCCGATGACTCCTTCAATCGCAATATACTTCGGCGTTGTTTGCATGGCTGATTCGGCGAACCGCCTTTGGTTTTTATAATTTAATGCACGGCGAGTGCGCCTGCGCGTCTGAGTTTTTCTTTGAGTTCAAGTTCATAGACGTGATACTTGAACGCCATTCGTCCATTGATGAACACAACGGGAATTTTCGTTCCGTATTCCCGAATCAAATTTTCATCGTCCTGAATTTTGATTTCCTGCAATTCAAACGGAATTTCCTTCTGCACTTTGAGCAGAATGCTTTTCGCATCGTCGCAAAGGCAACAGTTGTCTTTTGAGAAGATTTCAACCAACACCATTAGGGCAAATACAGATAAATGTGTTTACTGTGTTTTACTTAAAGCAAGGTTCGATGCGCAACTCATTGTCAATTATTGCGCTTTCGCCGTCTTGCTCATCGGCTTTTTTTTGCGTGCTCCTTTTGCTCCTTGTTTCACCGCCTCCTCCTCGCTCGGTGGTGTGTCGTTGGGCTCTCCGGAAATACGCCACAGTCCGATTGCTCCAACGAGCATCATCGCGACTGCAATCACTTGTGCCTCTGAAAGCCCGAATAATACGGACGGATTGAGGCGAATAAACTCTACGGAAAATCTTCCAGCGGCTTGCAAAATCAAATACATAAAAAATATCCAGCCGGCTTGTTTGGGAACGGTTCTAAGCTTCCAAAGCAACGCGAAGAAGATTACGGAATAAAACAATTCATAGATGGGCGTCGGGTGAACGGGAATATCGTTTGGGACTTCCACGCCGGGAAAGAGTTGTCGGAACTGCATCGCGAGTTCAGGATTTTCGGCAGCGAGCGTAGAGACGTAGCCGTTTGGAAATGTCATCGCCCATGGCAAATCGCATGGCTCGCCGTAGCACCCGTCGCCTGCAAGCAGGCAGCCGATTCTTCCAATCCCATACCCAATCATCAATGCGGGCGCGACCGCGTCTAAAAATCGCAACGGCGCAATTTTCTGCGAGCGTAGGTATATCAAATTGCCAATCGTGGCGACAATCATTCCGCCGTAGAACGTTAATCCGCCCGCATTGAACGCTTCTCCAATCGGATTGCGTAAGAAGCGGTCGAAGTTTTCTATCAAATGGAACAGTTTTGAGCCGGCAATGCCGAGAACGATGGTGAGAAAAGTAACGGTGGAACTGACGTCGGGGTAAATTTTTTTGCGCTCAATTTCTTTGGAGAGCAGATAATTAGAAACCAGAAACGCCAATGCAAGCATTGCGCCGAAACTGTGAAATTTAATCGGTCCTATGGAAAAGAGTTCTGGATACACCGCTACTCCGTTTTGCTGTCTTCAAATTTTAATGCACTGAAATTAAATCTCAAACAGGCTTTTGTCAACTTGTAAGTTGACAATTTTTTGTTAGGGCGATTGAGCGGATTTACGTTTTAATCGCGCTGAGTAAGTTTTCTTGTTGGATTTCTTTTTGCTCCGACGTGAGCAGGTTTTTAAGTTGAAATTTTCCCGATTGCAGTTCGTTTTCTCCGACGATGACGGCGAAGGTTGCGCCAAGTCGGTTGGCTTCGCGCATTTGTGCTTTGAGGCTTCGCGCGAGCAAGTCGGTTTCAACCCGAATACCTTCTTTCCGCCACAAGTAAGCGGTTTTCATAATCCAGCCGCGTGCAGCGGGCGATTGAGCCACGAGCATCACGTCGGGCTTCGTCGGTTGAATTTTGTCGGTTTGTTTCGCGCTTTCCAGAGCAATCAACAGTCGTTCAACGCCGGAGGCGAACCCGACCGCAGGCGTTTCTTTTTCGGCGCCGAGTTGCTCGCCCAGCCCGTCGTAGCGACCGCCGCCGCCGAGCGCGTCTTGCGACCCTAAATCGGTGCTTGTCAGTTCAAAGGCTGTGCGTGTGTAGTAATCCAGTCCTCTCACCAAACGATGGTCAATGACATACTTTACCCCGAACTCATCGAGATAGGATTTCACCGTTTCAAAATGCACTCTCGAGGCTTCGTCGAGGCTGTCCAAAATGCGCGGCGCGTTCTCGATGAGTTCTTTCAAGTCGGGATTTTTGGAGTCTAAGATTCGAAGCGGATTTTTTTCAAAGCGTTCTTTTGAAACGGCATCAAGTTGATTGAAGTGCGGACGAAGGTACTCTTGCAACGCGGCGCGATAGCGTTTGCGCGTCTCGATGTCGCCCAAGCTGTTGAGTTTGAGCACCGTGTTTTTGATTCCGAGCGCGTCGTAAATCATCACCATCATGGCAATCACTTCCGCGTCGGCTTCCGGAAGCGCGCTGCCGATACACTCCGCGCCGAACTGCCAGAACTGCCGATAGCGTCCTTTCTGTGGCTTTTCTTTGCGAAAGAGTTCGCTGATGTAATAGACCTTCACGACGGGCGATTGTGCACCGAGACTGTGTTGCAGATACGCTCGCATGACGCCGGCAGTCATTTCTGGGCGAAGCGTGAGCGATTCATCACTTTCCGCCGACGGCTTGAAGGTATACATTTCCTTGCCCACGATGTCGGTCGTCTCTCCAATGCCGCGCAGAAACAAATTCGTGTCTTCAAATATCGGCGTGCGAATTTCGCTGTAACCGAACCGCTTGAAAACGCTTCGCGCCGTTTCTTCGATGTATTGCCAGAGCGGGGATTCAGACGGGAGAATATCTTTCGTGCCAGTGATGGTTTGAAATTTCATTGACGGTGGTTGTGCCGTTAGATTTCAGGATAAGCCTTTTCTTCTTCTTGAAAGAGTGCGATGACGTCGGCGATTTGAGGCGTGTCGACGAGTTTTTCTCGGACGGCTTCCGTCGCCACAAGCCGAGAAATACGGCTGAGTAGTTTCAAATGTTGGGTGAGCATGGTTTCAGGCGTGGCGAGCAAAAAGACGATGCGGATAGGCTCTGCATCGATGGAATCGAACTCGATTTCTTTTTTCAGCGTCGCAAAAGCGAGAATCGGCGCATTTACGGCGTTAGTTTTCGCATGCGGCAGGGCGACCTTTTTGCCAATGCCCGTCGACATTTCCTTTTCGCGCTTCCAAACGTCGTCCCGCAGTTTTCCTGCATCTTCAATGCTCGGATGAGAAGCAATCAACGCTAACATTTTATCAATCAAATCGCCTTTGGACTTGGCTTCCATGCCTAAGGCGATATACTTTTCCGAAATGATGTCGGTGAGTTTCATACTTCAACATTGTTTTCAAAAACAAGGCGGCAAATATACACAATGCTTTTTTAGAAATTGAGGATTTGCATGTCCTTTTCAAGGCACAACGATTGACTCGCTGAACTTGCTTTCGTTGCCGTAGCGGTCAATCGCCGTCAAGTAAAATTGGTCGCCCGATTTGGCTTCAATTAACGCCGATTCTTCAAAGACATTTTGGCGAATCGGAACGAGCATCGAGTAACTCGGCTGATACACATTCACCCAACGCGCTTCCTTATTTTTCTTCCATTTGAGCTCGACCTTCCCATATCGCCACGCTACGCCTTGCACTTCGGGCGGAGACGGGCTTATACTGCTCTTCCATTTCATCGGCGGAATCAATGCGTAATCGCTGAACATCTCGGAAAGGTCGGCGATGGAGTTGTAGGGATAAAAGATGAACCCTTCCGCCCCGAACTTTCGACACAGTTCGACTTGCTTTTCCACTCTTGCTTGATAACAGGCTTGTAAGTGCCAATGCCGACGTAGAGATGGCGAAAGTTTTTGTTCATCGCCCAATCGCCGACCATTTTTTCAAAATCGGGATTGAACTTTTGTGCCTTTCGCCCCTCGTCGGTTGTTGCGCCAATGTGGAAATATTTATCAGATTAAAAATTGAATGCGGATTCGCCACTTGGTTGAACAGGCTTGAAGTAAAACGTCTAAGTAAAACGTCCAAATTTAGCGGTTTGGGTTTGTTTTTTTTCCGTTTCAGTCTAAAACTTCAAACCCTCGCCGCCTCGCCGTCGTAACTTTGAGCGTGCTTTAACCAATTCATTTCAAAAAATATGAACTTCTTAAAACCACTTCTCATCACGCTGTCGGCACTCGCGCTTCTTGTGTTTCTTTTGATGTTCAATAAATCGAAGATGGACGCGCAAGCTGAAAGCCCTGCGTCGGAAAAGCCGATTCTCGTTGCTACGATTACGGCAGAAAAGCGATTGCTTGCACACTCGATTTCGGGCGTCGGCGCGATTGAAGCGCAAAACGATGTAACGATTATTTCTGAAACGCATGGAAAAGTAACGAAAGTTTTCGCCGACGTCGGTGCGAAACTCAGCGTCGGCGACGCCGTTGTGCAGGTTGATTCCGAACTTAAATACGCCACCTTCATTGCGGCGGAAGCCCAGTTTGAGAAAGCCAAAAAAGACTTCGCTCGGTATGAAGTGTTGCACCGCGAAAGCGGCATTGCCGAACACGATTTGGAGCAAGTGCGGCTCGCGCTCAAACAAGCCGAAGCCAATTTCATCGTCGCCAAACGTCAGCTTTCCGACGCCACGATTCGCACCCCGATTTCCGGCGTTTTAACCGAGCGCAAGTTCAACATCGGTGAGATGATTCAGCCCGACGCGCCTGTGGCGACGGTGGTGAATACCGCCTCTCTGAAAGTGGTCGTTTTCATTTCGGAATCCGACGTGATGAAACTCGGCGTCGGCGACGAAGTGCCGATTGAACTCGACGTTTATCCGACGCACCGCTTCATCGGAAAAATTAAATCCATCAGCGAGAAAGCCACCGACGCCGGCAGTTACCGCGTTGAAGTCGCATTTTCAAATCAAAAAGAAACACCCGTCAAAGTCGGCATGACGGCGCGACTAACCTTCGGCGCATCTGCCAAGCGTGAAGCCGTTGTGCTTCCGCGTCTCGCCGTGCAAGGCGGCGGAAAAAGCATGTTTGTTTATACCGTTGAAAACGGCGTCGCCGTGCAAACGCCCGTCAAAACAGGCAGAAGTGCGGGCAGCGACGTTGAAATCGTTTCCGGCTTGAACGGCGGCGAACTCGTCGTAACCGCAGGACAAACGCTTCTCAAGCCCGGCGCAAAAGTCAGCATCAACGCGCCTGAATCTCGATAACCTATCAGGATTATTCATCAGAGCAACTCAACCGAATTATTCAGATGACCATCACCGAACTTTCCATCAAGCGTCCGATTTTAGTGATTGTGTTCTTCATTGTGCTGGGCATATTGGGGCTGTTCAGCTACGGCAATTTGCGCTATGAGCTTCTGCCGAAAGTTACGCCGCCCTACGTGTCGGTAACGACGATATATGCAGGCGCATCGGCGAGCGAAGTTGAAGCGGGCGTCTCGAAACCGATTGAAGACGCGCTCTCCTCTCTTGAAAAAGTCAAACGCATTTTCACGATTTCCAGCGAAGGTGTTTCGCTCGTTTGGGTGGAGTTTCAGCAAGACGCCGACGCCGACCTTTCGCTTCAAAGCGCGCAACGACGCGTCAATGAAATTCTCTATTCGCTTCCGCCCAATTCCAAAGCTCCGATTCTTTCCAAATTTGCGATTGAAGAACTCCCGATTCTTCGGCTTGCCGCCACAAGTCGGCTTGGGGAAAGCGAATTTTTTACATTGCTTAAAGATGAAATCAAGCCGAAACTCGCGCGCGTCAAAGGCGTCGCCGCGCTCACGCTCACGGGCGGAAACGCCAAAGAAATTCACGTCAATCTTGATGCGGAAAAATTGCGTCTGCGCGGCATTTCCATCGTGCATGTCGCCGACGCGCTCAATCGCGCCAACCTTAACGTGCCAACGGGCAACGTCAAAGATGGCGACGCACAGTTTTCCGTGCGCGTTATCGGAAAGGTTGAAGAAATCGCCTCGCTCGGAAATGTCGTGATTGCCACCTCGCCGAGCGGCGGAAAAGTTTTCCTCCGCGACGTCGCCGAAATTCTCAACGCCGAAGAAGATCAAGACGATTTAAGCCGATTGAACCAGATTTCCGCCGTTGGGCTTTTTGTTCAAAAACAGACCGACGCCAATTCCGTCGAGGTCAGCGAGATGGTTCGCGCCGAACTCGCTCGCCTTGAAGACGAATACCGTGCGATTGGCTTGAAGTTCGATGTCGCGCAAGACGGCTCGGAATTCACCTTGAAGGCGGCGCACGACGTCAATGTCGATTTGGGGCTTGCGATTGTGCTCGTTGCATTGGTGATGCTCGTGTTTCTGCACAGCCTTCGCAACGCGCTGATTGTGATGATTGCCATTCCCGCTTCGCTCGTCTCGACGTTCATCTTGATATTTCTCTTCGGCTTCTCGCTGAACCTGATGACGCTTCTGGCGATGTCGCTCGTGATTGGGATTTTGGTCGATGACTCCATCGTGGTGCTGGAAAACATTTATCGGCATTTGGAGATGGGCAAAGAAAAAGCGGTGGCGGCGTTGGACGGTCGGAACGAAATCGGGTTTGCCGCGCTCGCCATTACGCTCGTTGACGTGGTGGTTTTTGTGCCGATTGCACTCGTGCCGGGTCTCGTCGGAAACATCTTGCGGGAGTTTTCTTTGGTCGTCGTCTTCTCGACCTTGTTCAGCCTGCTCGTTTCCTTCACGCTCACGCCGATGCTGGCGTCGCGCTTTGCAAAGTTGGAGCACGCTTCATCCGATACGTTGATAGGACGCTTCGTGTTGGGCTTTGAGCGGTTTTTTCAAACTGTGCAAGCCCGATACAGCAAGATTCTGCGGTGGAGTTTAGCCAATCGGGGCAAGACGGCGCTTTTCGCATTCAGTTTATTCGTCGCCTCGTTTTTTCTTCCGGCACTCGGCTTCATCGGCGGCGAATTTATGCCCGCCACCGACAAAGGCGAACTCTCCGTGATTTTGGAACTTCCCGCCGGCACGAAGCTCGAGCAAACCAACGAGGTAACGAAAAAAATCGAGAACAACCTTTCCAAACTTCCAGAAGTGCGAAAAGTTCTCACCACCGTCGGCGCGTCGGGCGAAGCCTTCATCGGCATCATTCAGCCCAACAATGCGGAAATGAGCATTGTGCTTGCGCCCAAAAACGAGCGCACGAAATCGCTCCGCGAAATTGAGGAACTCATCAAAGAAACATCGTTACAAACGCCGGGCGTGAAAGTTCGAGTCAATCGCATCGGTATTTTCGGCATGGGCAACGACGCGCCGATACAAATTTTCGTCAACGGGGTGAATCGCGACAGCATTCGCCTCGCCGCTGAACGCATTGCCGACGCCATGTCGCAAATAAAAGGCACTGCGGATATTCGCTTGACGGGCAATACGCAAAAGCGGGATTTGCAAGTCGACATCGACCCCGATAAAGTCGCCTCGTTTGGTCTCTCGACCGCCGAAGTCGGCACCGCTGTGCGCTACGCCTTGACGGGATTTGATGATTTGAAATTCCAACAAGGCAACTCACAACTTCCGATTCGCGTCAGGTTCGATGAACGATTCCGAAACAAGACCGACGCCGTCAAAACGCTCGCCTTCCCCACGCCGAGCGGCGCGATGGTCGAGCTTCAGCAAGTCGCACGGATTCGCGAAGTCGGCGGCGAAGTTTCTTTGGAGCGCAAAGAGCGCGAAGCCTCCGTTACGATTTACTCGCAGGCGATTGGCAGACCCTCGGGCGACATCGGCAACGACATTAAATCCGCCGTTGAATCCCTCAAACTTCCCGACGGCATCAAAGTGGTTTACAGCGGCGACTTGGAACTGCAAGACGACTCATCGAGCTTGCTTGGACTCGCCTTCATCGCCGCCATTGTTTTTATGTATCTCGTCATGGTCGCGCTTTACAACTCTTGGGTGTATCCGTTCGTCGTTTTGTTCTCGATTCCCGTTGCATTGGTGGGCGCACTCTTAGCCCTTGCGCTAACGATGAACTCGCTCAATATTTTCACGATTATGGGCATGATTATGATGACGGGGCTTGTCGCCAAAAACGCCATTCTGCTCGTCGATAGAACCAACGAGCGACGCGCTCAGGGCGCGGATATTTTCTCGGCGTTGATTGACGCGGGCGAAACTCGCTTGCGCCCAATTTTAATGACGACGCTCGCGATGGTCATTGGCATGATGCCGATTGCTTTCTCGCAAGGCGCAGGCTCGGAATGGAAATCGGGGCTCGCGTGGGTGTTGATTGGCGGATTAACCAGCTCGATGTTTCTTACACTCGTTGTTGTTCCAACGATTTACATCGACCTTGACCGTCTCAAAACGAAACTCGCAACCCTCGTTCAACCTTCAAAGCGTCAAACGAACGCACCCACGCGCCACATTGAAGAGCACGTTGTAGAGTAATCCGTTAAGCAGCAAAACAGACTTCAGTATGAAGCCGATAAACAGAAATGTCATTCCAAGCATAGCGAGGAATCCATAAACCCTTGTAAATACAGGTGAAGATGGATTGCTTCACCCGACTTCGTCGGTTTCGCAATGACGACGATGGTCGCTGAACCTATCGTTAATTTTGAACGCACACTTACTTTAACTCACCAACCAAACCTTGAACTAACGATGAACCGCCTTGAAGCCAGAAAACAAGCCCTTGAAATTTCCGCCTTCGTGTTGCGACGCATGGCGTTTGACAATCCCGCCAACCTTCATTTGCCGAACGACATTGCGTTGATAGCCGAAGAAATGACCAAAATCGCCGAACAAATTGAAGCGCAAGTCGATTGCCAAAACAGCGACGATTTGTTTATCTCGCTTTGCGAAAATTCCGGACGGCTTTAATCCATTCATCAATCCGCTCACCCGACCAAGTTGAGGTGAACGCTTTACGAACGATTATGAACAATGAATTTTTCAAGTGGTTTCGGCTCATCGGCATTCCGCTGATTGTCATTTTTTTAAGCATACCGCAGTTCTTCATCGAGCCTGAACTTATGGCGCGGTTCTACAATAGTTCCGTCGGCGTCGCGCGATACTATCTTGAATGGCGAGCTCTCGCCTATTTCCTCGATACGCTTTTGGCGTTGGTTCAATCCATCATCATTTCCGAGTTCAGCATTTGGCTTTCGGCTCGATTAGACCAAGCCGTTCCTTGGGAGCGCGAAACCTCTCGACGCATCTCTATGCAGTTGTCGATTCATTTGGCGTTCAGCATCGCCGTCTCCGTTCTCGTCAACGTCGGCTACTACGGCGCGATTGGCGGCGAGTGGATTGGCTTTTCGGAATTGATTATGTGTGTGATGTTCGGGGCGGTTATTTCCATCACCATCACTTCGGCGTATAGCGGCATTTATTTTTTTCAAAGTTGGAAAACCAATTTGCTTGAAGCCGAAAAGTTGAAGCGAGAGGCGGCGGAAGCAGAGGCGCAAGCCTTGAAGAATCAACTTTCCCCGCATTTTTTATTCAACAGCCTCAATACGCTCGCTGCGCTCGTCGATGAAAATCCACAAGAAGCAATTGAGTTCATTCAGCGATTTTCAAAAGTGTATCGTTACGTCTTGGAGAGTCGCGAAAAGCCGCTCGTCTCGCTCGGCGACGAACTCGCTTTTGCAAAGTCGTATCTCTATCTGCTTCAAGCGCGCTTCGGCGAGAATTTGAAAGTAACGATAGACGTTTCCGACGACGATTTAGAAAAAACGCTCCTGCCGATGAGTTTGCAAATGCTCATTGAGAACGCCGTCAAACACAACGTTGCTTCTCACGACAAGCCACTTCAAATTCTCATCAAAAGCGACGGGCGTCGGCTCATCGTTGAAAACAATGTTCAGCGAAAAACATTCGTTAAAGATTCGACTCAAATCGGATTGCAAAACATTAACCGCCGCTACGGCTTGATTGACCGAAGCCAAACCATCTTGATTGAGCAAACGCCGACGCACTTTACGGTAAAACTTCCATTGCTCGCGCTCAAACAGCATTCCGAACCAACCTTTACCGCCGCGCTATGAACGTCGTTATTGTTGAAGATGAAGCCTTCGCCGCCAAACGCTTGCAAAAACTTTTGGCGGAGTGCAACGCCTCCATTCAGGTGGTCGCGACGCTCGATAGCGTTTCGTCGACCGTTCAATGGTTTCAAACTCACGCCAAACCCGATTTGGCGTTTTTTGACATTCAACTTTCCGACGGCATCTCGTTTGAAGTCTTCAAGCAAGTGAGGCTCGACGTTCCAATCGTTTTCACGACGGCATACAACGACTACGCCTTGCAAGCCTTCAAAGTAAGCAGTATCGATTACCTCTTGAAGCCGATTGATGTTGATGATTTAAGGCGGAGTTTGGAGAAGTTCAAATCGCTCAAAGGGCAGTTTCAACCGACGTCGCTCGATGTTGAAAGCCTCATCAAACAGGTGATTGAAAAACGCGCCGCATACCGCTCGCGCTTTCTCGTTGCGTTCAGAGACGAGTTGATAGCGATTTCAAGCGACGACGTCGCGTATTTTTTTTCCGAGAACAAACTCACGCATTTGGTTCGCGCCGACGGAAAAAAATTCATCATCGACCACACGATGGAGGAACTACAAGCGGAGTTGAATCCATCTCGCTTTTTTCGCGCCAACCGCCGATTTATCGTCAGTTTGCAGTCAATTGCAAGCATTCAAAAGTTTTTCGGAGGAAAACTCAAACTCTTGCTTTCGCCGCCCACGCTTGAAGAAGTAACCGTCAGCCGCGAAACCGCACCGGAGTTCAAGGCGTGGCTCGATCAGTAACGCGTCTTATACCAAAATTGAATAAGAGTGCGTCGCTTTCAAAAGTGTCATTGCAAGGAGCGACGCGGCAATCCAAGCAAGTCTCGCCGAACTCTTCATAAATCCTTGTCAATACAGGCGGAGATAGATTGCTTCACTACACTCGCAATGACGCCGATGTAAAAACCTACTCTTTTTCTGATTATTTTGATTTCCGTCAGTTTGTTGCGTCATTTTGTAGATGCTCTCACGATTTCATCGGCTAGCATTTTCCCCCACAATCGCTCCAACATTGCTTCAGCCTGCCTTTGATACTGCTTGGCTTCGTGCGTCTCGCCAAGTTTTTGATAGGCTTCGGAAAGTTTGAGCATCGCAGGTACATAGAACATATCAATCCGCAAACATTCTAAAAATTCTTTAACTGATTCTTTTGGCTTTTGTGCGTTGAGCAAAGCGGCACCGGCTTTGAAGTGCGATTCAATTTGAGAGAGTGCTTCTTCGAGCCGTTCTGGCAAAATGGTTTGAGCATGGGTCGTTACAAACGAGCAGGGCGCGTTACGAATGACGGTTTCCGTTACGCTTCCCATCACCCATCGGCTCATTCCTGTTCTGCCTGTTGTTCCCATCACGAGCAGGTCGAATTGCGAGAGCCGTTCTAAAATTTTGCTTGATGCTTTACCCTCGCACAGTTCGCTTGTGAACGTTTCTGAATCGAAGACCTGAAGGAAACCTTCCAACTGCCGCTCGGCTTGTGCTTTTCCTTCACGATTGACTTCCTCCAAATTGACTTTGACGAACATCGGCACGTGAGTTATTGGCTCAAAGACAAACAGCACATGAACACTCGCACCATAAATACGCGCTGTGCTTAACGCCATATTCAGAGCCTCTTTTGAAGCAGGCGAACAATCTACGGGGCAAAGAATTTTTCTAATCTCTTTTCTTGCGCCTTTGAGGGTCGTCCAAACTGGAATTGGAGAAAGTCGAATGATTTTTCCAACAACAGAACTCAAAAGATGTTTCGTGTCCGCGTGTTTTTCATATAGCATAATCATGCTCGCATCGAGTTTTTTTGCGGCATCGACGATAGCAGGCGCAACATCGCCGTATTGCACATGAATGGAGACCTTTTTCACACCTCGTTCATTGAGTTGGACTCGAAGCAATTCGAGTATTTCGGCGGCGTGCTTTGCTGTCGCCTCTTTGAGTTTGGGGTGAAGGGTACTATCTGGCAAAATGTGAATCAGCGAAAGTGTTGCATCTTGCTTTTGAGCCAGTTCGATAGCGTCTTCGAAATGCTCTTGATGCGCTTGTCGAGTTTCGCTTTCGGTATTCTTGATGTCGATAGCGAGGAGAATATGCTCGAATCGGTTCATTTGTCGTTCTTTTTTAGTTCTTATTTAGTGTGCCTGCCGTATTGCCAATACTTTTTCAAGCCGATGATGATGTAAATCAAGAGACCGGGCAAGAACGCGATGCCCCAATCGGAAAGCGAAAGCGGCGCACTTTGGAACGCGATATTCATCGCGGGAATGTAAGTATAAAGCACTTGCAAGACGAGCATTAAGAAAACACCAAGCCATAAAAGTGGATTCGTAAAAAGCCCCAGTCGGAACATGGAGTAACGCATGGAGCGGCAATTGAAGAGATACATCATTTCGCCAAGCACAAACACATTGACGGCAAGCGTGCGCGCTTCTTGGCTTGAACGACCTTGTGCCAAACACCATTCAAACGCCCAGAGCGCACCTGCACAAAGAATTGCCCCAACAATGATGATGCGAATGACGACTTCCGTTGTTAGAATCGGCTCGTTTGGCGCACGCGGCGGACGCTTCATGATGTCAGGCTCTTTGGGCTCGAAGGCAAGCATTAAGCCGAGCAGAATTGCCGTCGTCATGTTGACCCATAAAATTTGAACGGGCAAGATTGGGAGGCTCAAGCCTGCGATAACAGCGACCAAAATGATTAAACCCTCGCCGAAGTTTGTTGGCAGTGTCCAAGCGATGAACTTGACGAGGTTGTCATAAACACCGCGCCCTTCTTCGACGGCGGCTTCAATGGTGGCGAAATTGTCGTCGGTTAGAATCATATCGGCGGTTTCTTTGGCGACGTCGGTGCCTGTAATTCCCATTGCAATTCCGATGTTAGCTTGACGCAGTGAAGGCGCATCGTTAACTCCGTCGCCTGTCATAGCCACAATGTCGCCATTTTGTTGAACGGCTTTCACGAGGCGCAGTTTGTCTTCGGGCGCAACGCGTGCGAATACCGATATGCTTTTAACGGTTTGACGAAGTTCTTCCTCTGAAAGCGTAGCCAGCGTTTTGCCGTTGATGACGCCTTCGGTTTCAAGATTTTTAATAATGCCAATACGCTCTGCAATCGCTTTTGCAGTTAGTTCGTGGTCGCCTGTAATCATTTTCACTTCAATGCCTGCGCCATGGCACTGGGCAATCGCTTCAATGACTTCGGGGCGCGGCGGGTCAATCATGGCTTGCAATCCCAAAAACACAAGTCCTTCCGACACATCTTGGTGCTGAATGGCTCGCTTTTCTGTGGGAAAGAGTTTGTAAGCAAAGGCAAGGACGCGCAAGCCTTGTTTTGCCAGTAAATCGGCTTCGCGTTTGATGGTTTCGGCGTCGAAGTCTGAAAGTTCGCCGTTGTCGGTGTAGCGATATTTGCACCGTTCCGACAATCGCTCAACCGAGCCTTTGCAGTAGGCGATGTTTCCTCCAAATGTGCGGCTTTCGTGCAAAGTTGCCATGTATTGATAATCCGATTCAAACGGAATGGTGTCGATGCGCGGCATTTCAGCCAACAATGCTTCTCGATTCAACTTGAATTTGAGTGCGGAAACAATTAGTGCGCCTTCGGTTGGGTCGCCTTCGATGCGCCACTGGTCGCTCTTTGAAACGAGGCTTGAATCGTTGCAGAGCAAGCCACATTTGAGCGTTTCCAGAAGTGCTTTTGCGTGTTGCGCGTCAATCGGTTGACCGTTTTGTAAGAGTGTGCCTTTGGGTTCGTAGCCGACGCCGGTTACTTCATATGGCTTTCCGCCGGCATAAACGGCTTGAACGGTCATTTGATTTTGAGTCAGCGTGCCCGTTTTGTCGGAGCAAATGACCGATGCACTTCCCAGCGTTTCGACCGCAGGCAGTTTGCGAATGATAGCATTTCGCGCCGCCATTTTGGCAACACCGAGTGCCAGCGTGATGGTCATTGCGGCGGGCAATCCTTCGGGAATTGCACCCACGGCAAGCGCAACCGCCGCCATGAACATATCCACCCAACTTTCGCCGCGCACAGTTCCAATCAAAAATGTGAGTGCGGCAAAGGCTAAAATCACATACAAAAGCACTTTGCTGAACTGTGCAATCGATTTCGTCAGAGGCGTTTCCAGCACATCGGCTTCGGCAATCATTTGATTGATTTTTCCAATCTCGGTTTGACTGCCAATCGCAACTACGACGCCGACACCCGTGCCATAAGTTACCAGCATTGATGAATACGCCATGTTGGTTCTATCTGCCAAAACGGTTTCCGAGTCAATCGGTTTGGCTTGTTTGATGACGGGTACGGATTCACCAGTTAGGGCGGATTCATCGATTTGAAGTTCGCGCACGCTAATGAGGCGAAGGTCGGCAGGGATTTTATCGCCCGATTGCAGATAAACGATGTCGCCGATGGTCAGTTCAGAGGCAGGAATGCGTTGTTTCTTTCCGTCGCGCAAAACGGTGGCATCGCTGGCGACGGCTTTGGCAAGCGCGTCAATGGCTTTTAACGCTTTGGACTCTTGTAAGTATCCAACAATTGCATTCACGAACACCACGCCGAAAATGACAGCGGAATCCACCCACTCGTTCAAGAGTGCCGTAATTACAGATGCAACCAGTAAAATGTAGACTAATGGCTGATTGAATTGTTGAAGGAAAAGTTCAATTGGGGTTTTGCGTTTTCGCTTTGGAATGACATTCGCGCCGTATTTGGCTTTTCGCTTTTGCGCCTCTTGCGTCGTCAATCCCTCTTGAAGATTCGCACCTGTTTTTTCTACGACCTCTGCTTCTTCCAATGCAAACCAATTTTCCTTCTCCAAAATCGTCGCTTCCATACTGCCCAGCTATTTAATGTTAAACAGACGCTTTTAGGTAAGAAAGGTTTTGAGAAAAAGCAAACTCTTTTTTCGCACCCTCTTTTGACTACGCTGTGTGATAAGAGAACAGTCCGTGCTTGGTTGCCAAGAAATACAAGCCCTGCAGTTCATCTGGAATTTCATTGAGAGGCATGAAGTCATTTTTTTCAGGTTGCCAACGGAGTGCCTGAACAAGTTCATCGCGAATGAGAACGCGCAAGATTTCTTGACACTTTTCCCTCTCCAAATTTGATTCAGAGACGACTTCCTCAAATGAAAGCATAAAGTGCAAGGCTTCAAGAATTTCTTCTTCGTGTTTTGAGAGCGGACGAATTTTGTTTTTCTCTCGGTCGGTCATTCGCTTTTGCTTGCTTACTTGTGAGCTTATTTGAGCGGAGTTGTTGGACTTTTCGCTTCGAAAGTCCTGTTATCTTGATAACTATGTCGGCTGGTAAGTTTTCTTCCAACATCTTTTTTGCAATCTCTTCTGCGGTTTGTCTTTTCCCGTCTTCTAATCCTTCTCGAATGGCTTCTTCGCGTGCTTCGCGATAGTAGCGCGTCTTCATCAAGTTTGTTTCCAGTTTGAGCATCTTTTCTATCTCCTCTCGGGTTAGGTTTGAAAACTTCGATACAAGAATCTTCTCTAAAATCTCCCAAAATTGTGTGCCTGTTTCAGACAAGATTGCTCTTACAGTTTTGAGCGTTTCTTGCTCGTCGGCAATCATGAGCCTAAAAATTTCTAATTGTGGAGAGAGCCGTTCAGTCTTTGGCAATTCCTCTAAGTAAATTCGCTTCACTCTACCGCTTTCAATAAGTTCCTCGTAGTTTTTGAACGACGGCTCAATTTTTTTGCTCGGAAAGATAACCACCCCTCGCCAATCTTGAACTTCATGCTGATGCAGATATAAAAACGTTTCTGCAAAAAAACGGCAGTAGAATTTTCTATCGCGCTGAAATTGCACCTCGACGAAATACATCGGACGCTCTTCATCTTTCGGCTGAAATGTCGCATCAATTCGAAAAGCCGTTTGCTTGAGCTCAACCGACTGAAAGACATACTCGCGCGCTTCGCTTTCGGGCAAACCAATCAGCGCGAAGAAGGCTTCGGGCAAATCGCTGAAGATGTGATAGAAAAGATTATCGGTTTTCACGCCTCATCGATACACTTTTCTGCGCTCCCAGTTCGTTGTTGGATAATTTAGAACTGGTTGAGGCGCGGCGTGATTTGCCACGCTCAAAGTCGGCGCGGTTTTTTGTTTCTCAGAAAGCAGTGCCGCAAGTGCCGCCGCAACTTCTTTGACTTCGGTCGAAGGCTCGTTTTTCGTTCTGTTGTTGTAAAAATTTTGAACGAAATGCGTGTCAAACTGTCCGCTTCTGAATGCTTCGTGTTCAAGCGTAAAAATGCAGAACGGAATGGTGGTTTCAACGCCGACAATTTCATACTCGCGTAAAGCACGAAGCATTTTATCAATGGCTTTTTGGCGGTCGATGTCGTGCGTAACAAGTTTGGCAATCATCGGGTCGAAATACATAGAAATTTCGCCGCCTTGTGCAACGCCTGAATCCACACGCACGCCCAAGCCTTGTGGTTCGACATAGTGTTGCAGTTTTCCGATTGACGGTAAGAAGTTATTCTCGGAATCTTCAGCATAAATGCGACATTCAATCGCATGTCCGTTGATTTTGACGTCGCTTTGTGAAAACGAAAGCGGCTTTCCTTCGGCGATGTGAATTTGCTCGCGGACAAGGTCGAGACCTGTTGTCATTTCGGTTACGGGGTGCTCGACTTGCAATCGGGTGTTGACTTCGAGGAAGTAAAATTTCATGTATTTGTCCACCAAGAACTCACACGTGCCTGCGTTGGTGTAGCCAACTTCTTTGGCAAGGCGAATGGCGCACTCGCCCATTTCTCGGCGCATTTCAGGCGTGAGAATCGCTGATGGGGCTTCCTCAATGACTTTTTGATTGCGTCGCTGAATTGAGCACTCGCGCTCATTGAGCCAAACGCCGTTGCCGTGTTCGTCCAAGAGCATTTGGATTTCAATGTGTCGCGGATTTTCAAGATACTTTTCAATGAACACCCGTCCATCGCCAAACGCCGATATGGCTTCGGCTTGGGCAAGTTGAAACAACGATTCAAAGTCTTCAGCACGCTCGACTTTTTTCATGCCTTTTCCGCCGCCGCCTGCTGAGGCTTTCACCAGCACCGGGTATCCGATTTTGTCGGCAAAGGCTTTGGCTTCTTTAATATCATCAATTGAATCGGGTGTGCTTGGCGCAACGGGAACGCCGGCTCTCACGGCAAGTTTCTTCGCTTCAATTTTATCGCCTAAGGCATGAATGACCTTCGACTTCGGTCCGATGAAAATGATTCCGTTCTCTTCGCAACGCTTGGCGAACTCGGCGTTTTCAGAGACGAAGCCGTATCCTGGGTGAACGGCATCAGCGCCGCTTTTTTTGATTATCTCAATAAGTAAATCTTGACGCAAGTAACTTTCGCGCGAAGTTATTCCGCCTAAGCAATAGGCTTCGTCGGCAAGGCGATGAAATCGCGCATCTTTATCGGATTCCGAATACACGGCGACGGATTGAATGCCCATTTCGCGTAACGTGCGAAAGACTCGAATCGCTATCTCGCCGCGATTCGCTACTAAAACTTTTTTGATGGTTTTCATAAGGCGATTGGACTGGAAAGGTTAATGTTCGCTTGAACGGAAAATGAATTTTCTTTCGTTGAAGATACTGAAAATGCGCGTAGGAAGCGCATCTATCCCTCGCTCACTCTATTTTTCTTGTAATCGCTCGCCGCGCTACTTTTGAATTACTGTGCCCATAACCTGCTACGTTTTAAGAATTTACCGTTGCTTTTTTGAAGCATTTTATCTTATCTTTCCTCTGATTTGATGTTATCACATAAGACAACAAATATGCCTGCCGATAAAGAACCCATGCCACTTCAAATTTTACTGTTACAAACTCAACCATCTGTTACAGCAAAATAACTGAACCATTGCACTCATGCACTGCTTGCTTCGCCTGAACATCAACAAGTTTTTCCTACTCTCTCTTTTTACCTTATTGCTTGTGTCTTCTTCAATGAGTGCTTATGACGAGAAGAAGCGCAAATCTGAATCCATCACGCTTTCTGGCAGCACCGAAGCCGAACGACTGAACGAATGTGCGGAGAAAATCGCACGCGAACTGCGCTCACGGCAAAACGCTTTCGGCGTCTTGATTCAAACGGCTTCGGGAGAAGACCTTTACGCACTCAATTCGAATCGTCTTTTCAAACCTGCCTCCAACGTCAAACTCATCACGTCTGCTGCCGCGATTGAAAAACTCAAACCTGATTTTCGCTATCGAACCGAATTTTACATCGACGGCGACCTCACACCCGACGGCATTCTACACGGAAACCTCATCGTCAGCGGCTCACCTGACCCAATCCTTTCAGGCTTCTTCGACCAACGCATTAACGACATCGTTCACTCTTGGATTGATACGCTCAATGCTCGTGGCATTTACACCATTCTCGGCGACTTGATTTTGGACAACAGTTATTACTTCGGAAATAACGTCGCACTCGCCGACCAAGACACCTACAAACCGCTTGAATTTTTTACGGTTGCCAGTTTTCGCAACGCCGACGATAAACAACTCTCAAAAGCCAGAGTTCGCCGCTATCGTACTGTCAAACTCAAAAATGGCAAGACGAAAAAAGTTGCCTATCGCTATCGCAGAAAAACCCGCCTTCGCAAAGTTACCGTAGAGCCTAACGCCTACATGATGGAGGTGCTGATGAAGGAACTTCATAGGCGGCAAATGATTGTAAGCGACGAAGTTAAGAAAATCGCTTACTCGACTTCACTTGACCGAACGCAGTGGCGACATCTCTACACCCATTTTTCTCCGCCCTTGTCGGAACTGCTTAAAATCATCAACAAAAATTCCGACAACTTTTACGCCGACCAACTTTTGCGCACGCTTGGTGGTGAATTTCGTGGCGAAGGCTCGATTGAAAAAGGCATTGAGGTCGTTAGAGAATTTCTCATCTACAATGTTTATGCGCGTCCTGATGAGTTTCAACTCGTTGATGGGTCGGGGCTTTCGCACGCCAATCTTGTTACGCCTGAATTGCTTGTCAAAGTGATGCGCTATATGCGCTCGCGCGGCGAAAACTTCGATGCGTATTACGAATCGCTCTCGATTCCGACCGTCGACGGCACGCTCGGCGGCAGAATCCACCACGAACTTGCCAAAAATATCCGGGCTAAAACAGGCTCAATCACCGGCGTCATTTCGCTTTCAGGCTACCTGACAAGTCGCAGCGGACAGCAAATTTATTTCTCCATCATCGGCAACAATGCGGGTAAGCGTCGCGCCAAAGCCATTGAAGATAAAATCTGCAAGTATCTGCTTGAGATTTGAAGCGCATTTGCATCTGACCAACTCTTCAAGCATCGGTTGAATTACTTTCCTGCGGTATTTTCCGTCTACGCTGTCTCATTTTGAACATTGCATCAGAAATTTTGTTTTAATCAACATCTCTTTTGCAATATATTCTCGGTTGTTCCCGCTTGACTTTGTGTTGCAATCAGCGCAAAATTTTATCCAACAACAAACTATGACGACCGAAACGCTTGCTTCACCCGCCATAAACGGTGTATCCATTCAAAACGGAACGGCACAAACCAACCCGCTTCGCACCAAAGTTGATTTTGAGCGCATGCGCGCCGCTTGTGAAAAAGATTTAGGCA
>JBDNCJ010000003.1:0-101802 GCA_046719715.1 Chloroherpetonaceae bacterium
AAGATTTTTCTGCGCGCTTGCGTCCAGAGAATGCCCAAACCCCAAAAATGCGACGAGAGCAAAAACAAGTGATTTCATAATTGATTATCTCCTTTCAGGCACAACGGATACTTGCTCTGCACAAGCCTCCCTGTGAAAAGCGTTTCTAATTCTTCGAATCTGGTGGCTTAGGTGCAGACTTGGAAGGCGGATTGCTTCCTCTTCCTAGTCCTGATGGATTGCCTGTTCTGCTTGGCCAATTTGGATTAGGCTTCGGTTTCATATGGTTTCACCTCCTTTATTTCAGCCATTTTTGCAAGGCTTGGTCGAGCGACTGAATGAGCAACGCTCCTGCCGCTTGTTTGAGTTGCTGTTCAGGGGTGGCTTGTGTTTGGGTCGGCTGAGCTTGCACCGCCATCTGATTCATCGCCGCATACTCTCCGACACGGCGTTTGTTTGCCTTACGTTGCACACTCTTTACCCAATCTTCAAGCACATGCTCGTATTGAGAGAGAATTTGCGTAGCGTAGCGATATTCTTTTGGTGTAATGCGGTAAATCATATAGTCAGTGTAATGTTCTCCTACCCAATCTGCTTCGGCGTAAATAGATGGCTCTTCGCTCTCGAAGACGACGCATTTCTTGAAATCGTGGTTGCTCTCATCAATCAAAACGATAGGGTGAAATGATGCATCGAGGTAAAGGCTCTTGACCTCTGGTTCATGATCATTCCATTCGTGAAGGGTCGTCATTCGAATAAAACCATCGTGGGCTTGCCACAGCGTGACCGTTGTATGCCCCGTGAAGTCGTAATCGGGGTCGTCCTCTTCAAAGGCTTCATAAAGAACTTGCTCGTTGTTGATTTTGCCGCGCTCAATAGCTCGGTCAGTTTTTTCGGCGATGAGCAATGCCTCATTGAGTTCGTCGTAGAGCGATTGCGCTTGCATTGGCAGAGAAAGCAAGCAGAAAACGAAAACTGCTGATAGAATGTGTTTCATATTTTTTTTCCTTTCAGCGATTTAATTTTTTCAGCACAAGATTAATAACACATCAAAAAAACCTTACTACGGATTTTCTACGGACGTCTTTATTCATATCGCGCATAAAAACGCGCTTAATTCTTTGCCTTTTGGCACGCCCATTTTTCGTCGAATGTTTTGACGATGCGTCTCAACAGTGCGCTCGCCGATGCCCATCTGCGCGGCGATTTCCTTTGTTCGTAAATGCATCACAAGTAACTGGCAGACGCGTCGCTCCGTTTGAGTGAGTTGAGGAAATCGGCGGGCAAGGGTTTGAAATAGCTGTTGATTATATGCCGTATCTCGCCTCTTTTTATTCGCCTTTGCTCGTGTCAATGTGTTGGGCTTTGGCATAAACCTCGACTTGATTTTGGCAAAAAGATAGGTCGAGGAGAATTAGCCCGCGATACGGATTTTCTACGGATAGAGATTTTTGTATTTGCCTTAAACTCCATCACAAGGTTTGAAGCACAGCGTTAAGCAACTGTGCTTTTTTCAAGCCCAATTTCTTGCGCAAGTTTTCACGATGCGTCTCAATGGTGCGCGGACTGACTTGAAGCGCACTTGCAATTTCTTTCGTCGCCATCGCCCCGCGAATCAAGTGAGCAATCTTAAGCTCTGCGGGCGAGAGCGTGGGCGCGTGTTGCTTTAATCGTTTTGAAAATTCAGGATTGACGACTTGAAGACGGTTAAGAAGTTGCTCTTGCTGTTTTTTGGTGAGCGTGCTTTTCTTGTTGAGTTCGCGGCGCAGTGCTCGCACTTCGCTTTCAAGTCGCTGACGCTCGGCTTCAAGCACACTGACACGCCGCTCGACTTCATACATCGCCAATTTTTGTTTCGCTTCCGCCGTCCGTTGCCTTTCCAATATCTCAACAGCGTTTTTGAAGCATGAGAAAGATTGCTTGAAATCACCCAGAGACTCATAGTACTTTGAAAGTTCTTGTTGGACTTCCGCCTCGACGCTGGGAATGTTGTGCGCTTGTGAAAGCGAAATGGCTTCATTGAAAAGCAATAAGGCTTTTTGTGGCTCATTCATTTTCATGAACGATTTTGCTAAAATCAATCGGCTTTTCGCCCTCATATCAGCAATTTTCAGTGCATCGACGTTTTCAAGAAGCGTTTCGGTCAGGCTATTGAACTTTTCCTTTTCGTTCAAGTCGGCAAACACCGCAGAGTGAATCACAAGGGTTGCCACTTCAACGCGTCTATCGCCCGTCGCTTTGGCTAAATCGCATGCGCGTTCAAGCTCGATTAAACTTTCGTTCAAACAGCCTTTCAGCCACAGTGTATTGCCAAGATTGTAGCGCGTAACGCTTTCGCCAATCGCATTTTTCGTTTCCCTGACAATGTCGAGCGACTGCCTAAAAAACTCAATGGCGCGTTCAAAATCTTGCAAATACTCATAGACCGAACCGATGCTTCTCTGAATGGTTGAACGTGTATGCGTGTCGGTTTGCTCGTCCAAAAGCGAAAGTGCTTTGAAGTAATAATCGAGGGCTTTTTCATAATTGCCGGTCTCAACATAGAGATGCCCGATGTTGACGAAGACATTGGGGGTGCGTCTTTGAATCTCGCTTCGCTTCAAGGTCGACTCTTTCCAGCGCGATATGGCAGAGAGGTAGTGCGCCAGCGCATTGGGGTGATTGCCTTTTTGCCACTGGGCTAAACCTAAGAGCACTTCGCAATCGCCCAAGAGTTCGCGGCGTTTGGGCGCAAGACGCATCGCGTCGCGGCAGTGCATTTCAAGCGAATCGAAATCGGATTTGTCAAACGCCAGCGTTGCGAGCATTAACTTTGCCTTGGCGGCACGCCGATTGTCTCCAATATCATCGGCACATTTTAGGGCTTCTTTACACAAATGCTCGGCTTTGCGTGGATTCGATAAGCGAAGCAACGACGCCTCACGCAACTGGCAGTCAATTTCTTTCCTGACGGCGTGCAAAGGTTTTTTCATTTTGTTGGCGTAAGTTTTGAGCACAAGCAATTTTAACATTTCCAACCATGACTGAAAAAATACCACCGCAACGCGCGCCTCGCGGCACATCGCTTTCCTGCAAGGGTTGGCATCAAGAAGCGGCGTATCGAATGATTCAAAACAATTTGGATAGCGACGTCGCCGAACGTCCCGAAGAGCTTATCGTGTATGGTGGCACTGGCAAAGCCGCTCGAAATCCCGAAGCCTATCGCACCATTTTGCGTGCGCTTCAATCGCTCGAAAACGACGAAACCTTGCTCGTTCAATCGGGCAAAGCCGTCGGCATTTTACGCTCGCATGAAGACGCACCACGCGTGCTTCTTGTCAATTCCATGCTCGTGCCGAAGTGGGCGACGTGGGACGAATTTCGTCGGCTCGAAGCCCTTGGTTTAACGATGTATGGACAAATGACCGCCGGCAGTTGGATTTACATTGGCACACAAGGCATTTTGCAAGGCACATATGAAACCTTCGCCGCTTGCGCTCAAAAACATTTCGGCGGCGACCTTTCAGGACGACTGATTCTGACAAGCGGACTTGGCGGCATGGGCGGCGCACAACCCCTCGCTGGCACCATGAACAACGCCACCGTTCTCGCTATTGAAGTCGATAGAGCCAGAATTGAAAAACGCTTGCAAACCCGCTATGTCGATGAACTCGAAACCGATTTAGACAAAGCATTAAAAAAAGTCTCTGAATACAAACGGAATCGCATTGCGCGTAGCGTCGCGCTCTTGGGAAATGCGGCGGAAATTCTGCCCGAACTCGTGCGCCGAAACTTCGTCCCCGACATTCTCACCGACCAAACCTCCGCTCACGATGAACTCGTCGGATACATTCCCGTTCAAACTTCAAGCGATGAAGATTTGAATGAGCTACGTCAAAAACAGCCCGAAGTCTACAAGCGACGCGCTCTGGAATCCATTGCGCAACATGTTCGTGCGATGCTCGAGCTTCAAAAAATGGGCGCAATTACCTTTGATTACGGCAACAACATTCGCGGACAAGCCGTCAAGATGGGCGTCGAAGATGCTTTCAACATCAAAGGCTTTGTGCCTGAATACATTCGTCCGCTATTCTGCGAAGGCAAAGGTCCGTTTCGTTGGGTGGCATTAAGCGGCGAAGCGCAAGACATCTACGAAACCGATAAAGCCATTCTTGAACTTTTCCCGCACAACGCGCCGCTCAAACGCTGGATTGAAAAAGCCCAAACGCGCGTGGCGTTTCAAGGATTGCCAGCGCGGATTTGTTGGCTCGGCTACAAAGAGCGGGAAGCGGCAGGATTGCTTTTCAACGACCTTGTTCGCAAAGGCAAAGTCAAAGCCCCGATTGTCATTGGCAGAGACCATTTGGATTGCGGCAGTGTTGCTTCACCTAATCGCGAAACCGAAGCCATGAAAGACGGCTCTGACGCCATTGCCGATTGGCCAATTCTTAACGCGCTCATTAACTCCGTCAACGGCGCAAGTTGGACCAGCGTGCATCACGGCGGCGGCGTTGGAATCGGATACTCTATTCACGCAGGCATGGTGATTGTCGCCGACGGCACCAACGCAATGGACAAGCGACTTTCGCGCGTGCTGAATAGCGACCCAGCAATGGGCGTTCTTCGTCATGCTGATGCCGGTTACGAGGAAGCCATCGCTTTCGCCAAATCGCATGACATTAGAACTTCAAATACGCTTTGAATTGAGCGAAACCAACCGCACTATTTGAAACGATTAAAATTGCCCCGTTGGTTTTCTTTTAGCCTTGTGTAACGTGCGCAAATTCGGTTGTTTCCAATTTCAACCGTATCAACAATAGACAATCGAGAAGCCATGACTCGCAGTATTCAATCCTTCGAGATTTACAAAGTTCGGGACGGAGCGATTGCCAAGTCCAGAGATGTGCTTGCGGTTGAAGAGCCGCTTGAAATTCAGGTCGCTTCTTTTGAAAACGGATTTTCTACCGTCAAAAGCCTTTCGGTAACGATGCGCACGCCCTCGCACGATACTGAACTCGCCGTTGGATTTCTCTTCACCGAAGGCATTATTACTTCGCTTTCCGACATTCACGATGTTCATTATCACTTTCCTTCTGCGCAGAAAACTCAACATCAAAACATCATTCGCGTTGTCTTAAAGCCGACCGTTGAACTTGATTTCAAAAAATTGGAACGGCACTTTTATATGTCGTCGAGTTGCGGGGTGTGTGGCAAAGCCTCTATCAACGCGGTGCGTTTAGCGGATTCTTGTTCGGCGCGATGGAAAGAGCCTTTCGCTGTTTCTACCGATTTGATTAACAGCCTTCCTGAAACGCTCCGCCAATCTCAAGAAATTTTTGACCAAACGGGTGGCTTACATGCCGCCGCACTCTTCGACCTCAACGGACATTTGCTTTGCGTGCGCGAAGATGTCGGTCGGCACAACGCGCTCGATAAACTCATTGGTGCAGAACTCTTATCGGGACGCGATTTTGAACGCACGATTCTTTTAGTGAGCGGCAGAGCCAGTTTTGAACTCGTGCAAAAAGCCGTCATGGCAGGAATCCCGATGCTTTGCGCTGTTGGCGCACCCTCGAGCCTCGCCGTTGAACTCGCCGACGAGTTCGATTTGACGCTCATCGGATTTTTGAGACCTAACCGATTCAACCTCTATACCAGCGATTGGCGCGTCAAGAAACCCACTTTGAGTGAGCGCATTACATTTCGAACCTTCGAACCCAAAGACGCCCAAGGAGTTTATGAAACGGCTTTGCACTCGTTCCGAGAAACTTACAAGAATGTGTTCCGCGATGAGATGATTGAACAAATGGTGCGCAAAGATTACGAACCCGACTCACTGGTCAAACTCATCGACAAGATTGAATCGGGTGACATGTGCTTTTATGTGGCGTTGGACGGCGAGCGCGTCATTGGCTTTTGCAACTTCGGCTTCTGCGATAAGGGGCTCGAACTGCGTCGCATTTACCTTCACCCCGATTACATCGGCAAAGGCGTTGGCAAACGTTTACTCGAGCTTGGCGAAAATTTCGCGCTTGCCACTGGCTCGGAAAAGTATTTCTGCTTTGTGCATAAACAAAATGAAATTGGCAAACGCTTCTACTTCAAAAATGGCTTTCTCCACAACGACAGCGAAGACTCAGGCGACCAATGGTTTATGATGAAAGAACTGAAATCCAAACACCGATAACTCTAACATATTGACTACGATGAAACTGCGAATCAAAGGAAACACCCTGCGCTTGCGCCTCTCAAAATCGGAAGTCGCAAGAATTGGAAGCGACGGCTACGTCGAAGACGCGATTCACTTCGCTGGAAATGCCCGCTTGAAATACGCCATGCAAGTTTCCGATGTGCCGTCGCTCTCGGCATCAATGGAAAATTGTGCCATCACGGTTCATCTGCCCAAAGCCCTTGCAAAAACTTGGGTCGAGACCGAGCAAGTCGGATTCGAGGCAACTCAACCGCTCGAGAACGGCGAGTCGCTTTACATTTTGGTTGAGAAAGATTTTCAATGCCTGATGGCACGCCCAAACGAAGACGAATCCGACAACTACGCGCACCCGCCCGTCGAAGTCGGACATAAATGCTGACCTTCAAATCAACTCACTTTATCAACAACTTTAATTATTTGTGAATGATGAGTGCCCGTATTGAAAACGAAGAAATGAAAAAGGATAAAACCGTCACGCACACGCCGGCGCCTATTGCCACCACGCCAATTTTGCCCGACGATGAAGCGTTAAAAGTCGGGAAGGCGAAAGAGGTTGCCGCAGGCATTCCCGCCGTTGTGAGCGCAACGAAGCACGCCATTGCGGAGATGGGCGTTGCACGCGGCATGAAAATGCTTTTGGAAGTCAATCAAATGGGCGGATTTGATTGCCCCGGCTGTGCGTGGCCTGACCCCGACGAACACCGTGCCGTCGCCGAATTTTGTGAGAACGGCGCCAAAGCGATTGCCGAAGAAGCCACCACAAAGCGCGTTACGGCAAACTTCTTCCGCGAACACTCCGTCTATGACCTCTCAAAGCGCACCGATTATTCGCTCGGCAAACAAGGTCGGCTGGTCGGACCGATGCGCTTGCGTCAAGGTGCCACACACTACGAACCCATTTCTTGGCGCGAAGCCTTTGAACTCATCGGCAAACATCTCAACGCGCTTGAGTCGCCTGACGAAGCCGTCTTCTACACTTCGGGCAGAACGAGCAACGAAGCGGCGTTTTTGTATCAACTCTTCGTACGCCAATTCGGAACGAACAACTTGCCCGATTGCTCGAACATGTGCCACGAATCGAGCGGCGTCGGCTTGAAAGAAACCATCGGCATCGGCAAAGGCACCGTCAAACTGTCCGACTTCGATTTAGCCGATGTGATTTTGGTAATTGGACAAAATCCCGGCACGAATCACCCGCGCATGCTCTCCGCGCTTCAATCCGCCGTGCGCAAAGGCGCGAAAGTTGTGCACATCAATCCGCTTCCCGAAACCGGCTTAAAGCGGTTCAAACATCCGCAAAACCCGATAGACCTTTTGGGCAAAGGCACAGAGCTCGCGCATCTTTTCCTTCAAGTGCGCATCAATGGCGACATCGCGCTCCTCAAAGGCGTGATGAAATCACTCTTGGCGGAGGAAGAGAAATCAGGAAACGTCTTCGATAAACAATTTATCGCCGAAAAAACCACCGGCTACGATGCACTTATCGCCGACCTGCGCGCCACCGACTGGCAAACGATTATCGAGCAAAGCGGTATCTCGCGCGCGCAAATTGAGGAACTCGCTCACCTCATTAAAAACGCCAAACGCATGATTTCATGCTGGGCGATGGGATTAACCCAACACAAAAACGGCGTCGCCAATATCCAAACCGTTACCAACCTGCATTTGCTTTTGGGGCAAATTGGAAAGCCGGGCGCAGGACTTTGCCCCGTGCGCGGACACAGCAACGTGCAAGGCGATAGAACCATGGGCATTTACGAAAAGCCTGCTCCTACTTTTTTGGAATCACTGAAAAACGTTTTCGGATTTGAACCGCCGCAGAAGCACGGCTATGATGTCGTCGAGGCTATCAAAGCCATGTATGAAGGCAAAGTTAAAGTCTTCATCGCGATGGGCGGAAATTTTCTTTCGGCAACGCCCGACACGAACTACACGGCAAAAGCCTTACGCAATACCAATCTCACTGTTCATATTTCAACTAAACTCAATCGTGCGCATCTCATCACGGGCAAGGAAGCCTTGATTCTGCCTTGTCTCGGCAGAACAGAGCGCGATATGCAAAAGAGCGGATTGCAATTCGTAAGCGTTGAAAATTCAATGGGCGTGGTTCATTCGTCCCAAGGCTCTCTGCCGCCTGCTTCTGACCACTTGCTTAGTGAGCCTGCCATTGTTGCGGGCATCGCCAAAGCCACGCTGGGCTCTCGTAGCACTGTGGATTGGGATTGGCTCATTGAAGATTACGACCGAATTCGCGACCTCATTGAAAAGACCATTCCCGGCTTTGAACGCTACAACGAGCGTGTGCGCGAAAAAGCCGGATTCTATCTTCCTAACGGTGCACGCGAAGGCGTCTTCAACACCAGCGACAAGAAAGCGCATTTCACCGTCCACCCGATTCCCATTCATCATCTTGAAGACGGGCAATACATCATGATGACCATTCGCTCACATGACCAATACAACACAACCATTTATGGATTAGACGACCGCTATCGCGGCATTTACAACGGTCGGCGCATCATTTTCATGAACCCTGACGATATGCGCAAAGCGAATTTGAAACAAGGCGACATCGTCGACCTGTTCAGCCACTTCAACGGCGAAGTGCGCACAGCGAAGCATTTTGTCGTTGTGCCGTTCAACATTCCCAAACAATGCACAGCCACCTACTTCCCTGAAACGAATGTGCTTGTGCCGATTGATAGTTACGCCGATAAAAGCCAAACGCCCACATCCAAATTTATTTTGATAACCATTCAGCCGTCCAGCGGCACGCTTGCTGATGTCGAGCGCGAATCGGAATTAGTGGAAGCGATGGTGTGAAATCGCACTATTTTTTGCGAAACTCCCCCACTTTCAACCTTCGTTTTAATCATCAGTTACACACGTTAGTGATGTACTGCACAATCATCGTTCTGCATGGAAACGATTAGGCGGTGCTGATGTGTTACGCAGATGTTTTTCTTTCATGATTTCCATCGACCTAAAAAACACGTGAAGATAAAAACTGCGATTTTTCTTGCACTTTTATGGCTATTTGGTATCGGGTATGGTATGAGCATTTTAATGACGCATGAACGCACGCCGAGCTCCCAGTCAAACCCCTTTCCACCGTCGGGCGAATTACTGTTGTCGTTTCTTCACGACAAGCCGTTTGGTTTAGTCATGTTTGCGCATCCGCATTGTATTTGCACGAAGGCTTCGATTTCTGAATTGCAGTGGATTCTCTCCAAGTGTTCGGATAGCGTTCAAGCAACGATTCTCTTCGTTAAGCCAGAAGGGGCATCGGAAGATTGGGAAAAATCCGATTCGTGGCAGTTGGCTTGTGAACTTCCCAATGTGCATGTGGTGGTTGATGAATCGGCAATGTTGGCTAAACGGCTCGGCGCACTAACCTCTGGGCAAACCTTTCTCATCAATTCAACAGGCAACATTCTTTTTTCAGGCGGCATTACGAATGGACGCGGCGTTACGGGCGATAACGCAGGTCGGCGTGCGATTCTTTCCTTGGCTAAGACATCGCCAAGCAACGAGCCTCCGCAAAGTACCGCGAACGTTTTTGGATGCACACTTTATTAACTCTTTAACATTGCTAATCTCTGATTTTATATGACCACTTTATCCACAACCAAGACCGCTCCGTCGGAACGCACTACGTCTGTTGCACTGCGCGCAGAAGAACTTTTCAAAGAGCAACTCTTGCGCCTTCATAAAGAAAATGACCGCCTATTTGCTTGGCTACTAATTGGGCAGTGGCTCTTTGCGATTGGACTTGCGGCAACACTTTCCCCATTGGCGTGGGAAGGGCTGAACAATGCAATTCACCTTCATGTCTGGATTGCATTGATTTTGGGTGCAATTATCATTTTACCAGCTGTCTTGCTTGGGTTTATGGCGTCGGGCAATGTGGTTACGCGACATTGCATTGCAATTTCTCAAATTTTAATCGGTGCGCTTCTTATTCACCTCACGGGCGGTCGGATTGAGACGCATTTTCACGTGTTTGGCTCACTTGCCTTCTTAGCATTTTATCGCGATTGGCGAGTGCTTTTAACCGCAACAATTTTTATTGCCGCCGACCATCTTCTTCGCGGCTTGTTTTATCCTGAATCCGTCTTTGGCGGCATTACCAACGTTATTCCACGTGTGCTCGAGCATGCCGCTTGGGTTATTTTTGAGAACATCTTTCTTGTCATCGGAATCCGTCGAAGCCTTTCCGAAATGAGGGAGCTCTCTATAGACCAAGCGCAACTTGAAGCGGACAAAGAGCAAGAACGGTTGCTTGGCGAACAGATTAAAGCCTCTCAAACGCAACTCGTTCAATCCGAAAAAATGGCATCGCTTGGTCAAATGGTGGCTGGACTTGCGCACGAAATGAACACGCCGCTTGGGTATGTGCAGAATAATTTGCAATCGCTCAAACAAGTCCAATCCGAACTCACCGTTTTGGCGCAACGCTTTCAGATGACCCAAGAAGCCCTGCTCTCTGGAAAACTCGATCACTTGGAAACCATCTTAGTTGAAAACGCACCCTACATCTCAAAGGTCAATCCGCAACGGCTTCAACGCGCCAATGATATTTTTAATGACGCCCTTGATGGCTTGAATCGCATGCGTGATTTGGTGTTAGACCTTAAAAACTTCTCCCGACTTGAAGAAGCCGACATGAAACCTGCGAACATCAATTCATGCCTTGATAGCGCGCTGAAAATCCTTCATCACCAACTCAAAAATACTGTTGTGGTCGTCAAAGATTATGCGCAACTGCCCGATATGCTTTGCTTCCCTGCAAAACTTAATCAGGTCTTCTTGAACCTCATCAATAATGCCATTTATGCGTGTGAAAAACGCTACGGTAATTCCCAAAAAGGCGTGATTACGATTGAGACCCGCAAAAAAGGCGACCTCGCCGTGATTAAAATTTCTGACAACGGAACAGGCATTGCTGCCGAACATCTCAATAAAATTTTTGACCCCTTCTTCACAACCAAAGAGGTTGGTAAAGGAACAGGACTTGGACTCTCCATCACTTACAAAATCGTTCAAGAGCACACAGGAAATATTCGCGTGGTAAGCAAAGAGGGAGAAGGCACAACCTTTATCATCGAACTCCCCATTCGCACCGAGATTCTCAAAACATCACTTTTTGTTGAAACGGAACAGATGCCTGCGTAGTTACTTCAATTCAATGTTAGAACACGAATTAAATTCAAAAACACAATCATGGCACATACGATTCTCTTCGTTGATGACGAAAGACCAATTCTATCATCGCTCGCCTTTTCATTTGAAGGACATTACCATGTTTTGACTGCACAAAGCGGCGAAGAAGCCCTGAATATCATTAAAACTCAACCTATCTCGGTCATTGTGAGCGACCAACGCATGCCGCTCATGACGGGTACTGAACTTTTAAGCCGTGTCAAACAAATCAGTCCCGCAACCATGCGAATTCTGCTTACGGGCTATGCCGACATTGAGGCAATCATGAACTCTTTGAATGTAGGAAGTGTGTTTCGGTTTGTAAACAAGCCTTGGGATTCTGAAAAGTTGCACGCTACCATTCAATTAGCATGCCAAATTTATGACCAGATGAACCATCTTGTGAAAAACGCACCAATGCCAGAACCGTCGCAACAGTTCGCTCGAACTCCAAATGAGAAAAAGTCGCTCCTCTTTATCGATACGCCGAATAACCTTGCGGCACTTCGCAGTCTTTTTGAAACGGAGTATCACGCCCTCGTCGCCGATTCGTTTGAGCAAGCCCTGCAACTTCTTCAATCAAACGAAATTTCAGTTCTAACAACCGAAGCGGAACTGAACGGCGAAGAGTGCGTGCCGTTTATCGTGGCATTGCGCGAACTCAAACCAAACTTGGCGACGATATTGCTTACAAACAGCAAAGATGCTTCTTTGGCAATGCGCCTCATCAATCAAGGGAGAATTTTTCGATATTTGGTCAAACCTTTTACTCGACAAACGCTCAAAGACACAATACGCGAAGCCATACATCAATACAGCAATAGCCTCGCTCCTGAAACTGTTGTTCGCCAACTTGAGCATAAGCGGATTTTCAATGGCGACACACCGCAAATTCACACGATGAGTCTCAACGATGTTATCCGTCGCGTGAACGCGAAATTATCGGTGGCGGCGAATTATTGATTCAGCCAACCGCACTCTCGAAAAAGCGCGTCGCTACAAGTTCGATTGTCTCAGTTTCAATCGGTCGGCTCGTAGCGGCGCGTCTTTACTTTTCAAGATTAGAAATAGAAATTAAAGCCTGCGGTGATTTCGCTGGTTGCTGTTTGGGTCAGTGCGAATCCTGCAACGACGGCAAAGCGCGTTTTTCTTGAAAGTCCAATATCTACGCCTGCAAAAAAGTTGATGGGCGTTGCGCTTGCGCCTTGCATAATGTAATCGCCATCAATGCCCGTGATAAATCCAATTCCACCAAGATTAAAATCCAAAATTCCTCCGAAATCCAAACCACTGCCGATGCCGCCGGCATGTCCGCCGAAATAAGCGTCAAACCCGATACTGCGATTGGCAAAGAGCGTCATGCGAAGGTCGCCGCCGAAGTAAGGGTCGTAAGGATTTTGCCCGAAGCCAATGTGTCCATTGAGCGCAATACCGTTGCGCAACCCGTAGGCAATCGTTGCATGTCCTAAAAATGTATCGTTGGCAAACAGCAATCCGCCGCGTGCGGCAATCGCTACATCGCCTTGACGCGGCAAGTAGCGCATAAACGGCGATGGGTTTCCAGCCAAAATTGGCTCTGAAAACAGTGCGAGAAAAAGGAAGGCGATGAAGAAGCGTTTTTTCGTCATGCTTTGAAATGTTTAGTTGTTGAGTAAGGTAACTTGTTGAATGCGGCAGAGTCGTTAAAGATAGCGCAAAATTCAGAGAGCCTTTATGCGCCAACAAAAACTTAACGTCGCGCTGTCGGAACAAGCGAGGCAAGTTCAGGAAAAAAGAGCAGCAATGCTACGACCAAGAGTTGAAGCGCGATGAACGGCACTACCCCACGATACACATCACCCGTTGAAATTTCAGGCGGTGCTACACCTTTCAGGTAAAAGAGCGTAAAGCCAAACGGCGGCGTCAGAAATGACGTTTGCAAACACACCGTAATTAAAACGCCCACCCAAATCAAATTAAAGTCATACTTCACGAGCAAGGGCGTAATGACAGGCACAAAAATGAAAATGATTTCGATGAAGTCAATGAACGCACCGACGATGAAAATGCCAATTAGTACGAAGGCTAAAAAAAGTTGAGGGTTTAGCTTTGTGCTATCGAGCAGATGCACGAGCACATCGTCGCCGCCAATGCCCCTGAACACTAAGCCAAACGCCGTTGCACCAACCAAGATGATGAAGACCATCGAGGTTAAAAATGTCGTTTCCTTGCAAGTGTCCAACAACACGTTCCAAGTGAGTTTTTTTTCAATGGCGGTCAAGATAGTCGCAACAAACGCGCCGACGGCGGCGGCTTCGGTCGGCGTGGCAATTCCCGTGTAGATTGAGCCTAAAACTGCCACCACCAATACTGCGGGCAAAACAAACGCTCGCACAATGCGCATGAGTGCGCCCTCGCGCCAAAATGAAGCAAGTTCATCGGCATGAATTGGCGGGGCTTGGTCTGGTTTGAAGAGTGCGACGGCGTAAATGTAAATCAGGTATGCAATCACAAGTATCACGCTCGGCACAAGGGCGGCGGCAAACATATCGCCGACCGACACATTCATCACGCTGGCTAAGAGCACCATCACCACGCTTGGCGGCACCAGTTGTCCGAGTGTTCCAGCGGCGGCAATTGTCCCGGTTGAAAGGGATTTACTGAATCCACGTTTAAGCATTGTCGGCAGGCTCAAAAGTCCCATTGTTGTAACGGTTGCGCCGACAACGCCCGTCGTCGCTCCAAGCAATGCGCCCACCACGACCACAGAAAGTGCCAAGCCGCCTTTCAATCGTCCGAGCAAGAGCGACATCGTATCGAGCAGCCGCTCGGCGATTCCCGATTTTTCAAGCATCACGCCCATAAAGACGAAGAGCGGCACAGCGATGAGCACATAATTCGTCATAATGCCAAAGACTCGCATCGGCAGTAGGTTGAAAAACTCAAAGCCAAAGACGAAATAGCCAAATACAATTGATAATCCGCCCAACGTGAAGGCAACGGGAAATCCCATCAACAGGAGGAGAATCAAACACAGGAAAAACAGAATCGTGAGCAGTTCAGGCGACATCTTCCGACCGCTCCTTCCCTTCTCTCTCTTTTCCTTCAATCAAAAAGAGAATTTTCTCCAAGAGCATCGCCACGCCTTGTAGTATTAGTAATCCTGTGCCAATCACGATGAACGACTTTACAATCCAACGGAACGGCAAGCCGCCTGTATCGGGAGAGCCTTCGCCGCTTTCAAACGCAACGAGTGCATATGGAAGTCCTGTGGAAATCAGCGTGAGCGAAAACGGCAAGAGCAAGAGTAGCACGCCGCAAACGTCAATCACGGCTTGCACGCGCGGGCTGGCTTTGGCGTAGAAAATATCGACGCGCACATGCCGCTCGTGTCGAAGCGTCCAGCCCGCACTTATCAAAAAGATGAACGCAAACATGTGCCACTCTAACTCGTAAAACGCCGCACTCGATTGTTTTATGAGGTAACGCACAATCACGTCCATACACACAACCGCCACCAACAGTAGATTGAATACCGATGCCACCTTGCCAGCGACCTCGTTGAGCGATGAAATCAGTTGAATGATTGTTCTCATTTATGGTTTTTCGTCTTATGGAGCACAAACGACCTTGCCGTTTCTTTGATGTGGTTTAAATTCCCCGTCGCCGTAAAGCGTCATTCCAAATAGGGGCGCATCGCGTCTTCCGACTTCTTGTTCCACTCCAAAATGTTTTTCTTAAACGCGATTAAACTTTCGTAAGTCTTTTTTGCGATGGGGTCTTTGGCGGTTTCCTCTTCGGCGACTTCCTTAGCCAGTTTTTTCAATTCCATCAGCACGTCTTTTGGAAACTCTTTCAGTTGGACCTTTTCCTCGTTGATGAGTTTTTGCAGGTAGGCATTGTTTTGTGCTTCAAACTCAGAAAGCACCCAAATGTTTGTGCGCGCCGCCGCCGTTCTGACAATTTCTTGCAAATCGCTTGGCAAGGCGTCAAAGGCTTTTTTATTGACGATGAGTTCAAAGGCGGTGCCGGGTTCGTGCCAGCCGGGATAGTAGTAGTATTTGGCGACCTTATGCAAGCCAAGTTTGTAATCGTGATACGGTCCAATCCACTCGGTTGCATCGATGACGCCGCGCTCGAGGCTGGTGTAAATTTCAGGTGCGGCAAGCGTAACCGACGAGCCGCCGGCTTTCGTGATGACTTTTCCACCCCAGCCCGGAATACGCATCTTCAAGCCTTTGAGGTCATTGACCGATTTAATTTCTTTATTGAACCAGCCGCCCATTTGAACGCCCGTATTTCCGCATAGAAACGGCACTACGCCGTGCGGGGCGTAGGCTTCTTCCCAGAGTTCTTTTCCGCCGCCGCCATAATACCACGCGTTAAATTGCTGTGCATTAAGCCCAAACGGAATTGACGCAAACAGCGGTGAGGCAGGCACTTTTCCTGACCAATAATACGACGCGCTATGTCCCATTTCAGCCGTGCCTGCGCTGACGGCATTAAAGACTTCCAAGCCCGGCACCAACTCGTTTGCACCATAGACCTTAATGCGAAGACGCCCACTCGAGGCGCTATCGACCCACTGCGCGAATTTTTCTGCGCCTTCTCCCAAAACAGGAAACTTCGGTGCCCACGATGTTACTAATTTCCAACTGTAAGTTTTGCTTGATGCGCCGCCCGATTGCGCTTGCTTGTTTTCACTGCATGCAGAAAAAAGGAAGAGCACTGCACACCACAGCGCGAGCGTTGAAGAGTTGCTTTTCATTGTTGATAGAAGTTTAATTAATTGGAAAGAAACAGAACGGGCGAATATAAAAGAGTTTATTTTACAAATTGAAATCATGCAGTTCAGCATGCGCTCAAAATTATCGATAGGTTCACAGACCATCGGTGTCGTTTCGAAACCGACGAAGTGGTAGTGCTATAAATGATTTTGGTATTATCTGAAAATTTGTGAAGACTCTGTGAGTTTGTATTGGCGCACGGAGTTTTGCAGTTGTTCTGCTTGTCCGATAAGCTCTTGCGCGAGATGTGTAATTTCGGCGGAGGCGTCTTTATTGCGTTGAATGGTTTGATTGAGTGCGTCAAGCGATTTGAGAAGTTTTTGTCCGACGGCGCGTTGCTGTTCGGCTTGCTCGATAATTTGAGTGGTGCGAATGGTCATATCAGTGGTTTTCATCGTTACCTGCTGACTGCTTCGCATTTGGGCATCGACGAGGCTTGAAAGGCGGCTCATAATCGCGCTGGAGCGTGAATAGTACTGGGTGATTTTATCGAGCGTTTTTTCCGCGTCTTTAACCGTGTTGAAACTGTCGCGCACGGCTTGGTTGGTTTCCAAAATGGTATCGTTGATTTTGAGCATGCTGTTTTGAACGCCGGTAACCATGTCTTGAATTTGCACGGAAGAGCGTGCCGACTGCTCGGCTAATCCGCGAATTTCATTGGCGACCACCCTGAACCCTTTGCTTGATTCGCTGGCAATCGCCGATTCAATCGTGGCATTGACGGCGAGCAGGTTGGTTTGCTTCGCCGTGCGCGAGGCGGCACCGGCGGTGATGTCAATTTCGCGAATGTTTTTATCTAATTGCGCGACTTGCTGGCGAAGTGAGTCGAGCTTATCGGTAATGCCGAGAATCGTGAGGCTGATTTGCTCAATGCCGAACTTCCCGCCCTGAACTTCGTTGATGACCTGACTGAAGACTTGGTTCGAGTCTTGAATGCTTCGCGCCGCTTCTTGAATGGAACTGATGAGGTCTTCGATAAACGAGCGCGTTTCGCGGACGTTGATGGTCAAGCCCTGCATACCTTCCGAGACCGTCGCCGTCGTGTCTTCTATCTTGGAGACGGATTGAATGACGTCTTTAACAGCACTTGTTTGTGCTTCTGAACTTTTCATAACGCCCGTCGAGGAATTGCTGATGTCTAAGGCAATTTGGTTCAGGCGCATCGTCATATCGAGCACTTCTCGGACGGATTCTTTGACGTTGTCGACGATGGTATTGAACGACGCAACGATAAGGCTTAATTCGTCTGCCGAATTATATGACACGCGTTCGGTGAGATTGCCTTCGGAAATGCGTTGTGCCGATGTCGCAATGCGTTGAATCGGCTCGGAAAGTTGGCGTCGGATTAAGTAAAATGCGCCAAGCACGACAACGACAATGCCAAGAATCGTGAGCGCAATGCCCGTAACTAAATTGAGCATTGTGGCTTGGCGGGTTGTCTCGCCGGGCACGATGATAGAAATCGCGCCGCGCAAATCGCCCTGACGGTAGCCGTAGCCTGTCTCGTATTTTGACTGCACGAACTCGGGCGCGTCGGCTCTATCGCCATGACAGGTTAGGCATTGCTTACGGATAAATATCGGTTGCACATAGCGATAGACGGGCTTGCCTTCAAACTTCGTCTCCTGCCAAATTCCGATGGATTCGGGGTTGATTTTCGTTTGACCTTTCGTTTTGAGTTCGGCAAGGGCTTGTGAGATTTCTTTAAGCGATTTCTCTTCGAAGACATCGGGCTTGTTTCTTGGGTTTCGGAAGTTGAGCGAGACTTGCCTCACTCTGATGTTGCGAATATCGTATTGGCTCGACGGCGGCAGGGTTTGAAACGTGGTATCGAGCGGGAAAAGCGTCGGGTTGTAGTGAATGAGCGTGAGCAGGTCGCTCGTTGAATCCGTAATGGAAAACGGCTGCCGCAGAATTGTTGCGGCGTTATACTCCCACATGCCTTGCAAGGTCGTCGCCGTTGAAATCACCTCTTCTTTGAGTTGGGTTTCAATCTGATTTCTTTCTCTGAGTTGCAATACGGCGTTGACTGCAATAAACACGGTTGCAAAGATGATTCCAACCAGAATTGTTATACGTTGGTCAAGGCGAAGTTTTTGCGTTTCCATGTTGAATGATTAAAGATAAACCGTCCGAAGCGTCGGCAGGGAAAAGTGCGCACGCGGCGGACGGTTGTCTTAGATTGAGCAAGCAAGTTGAGCAAGCAAGCGCTGAATGAGGGGTGTTACTTTGTCAGCACCGGCAACGATTTGAACTTATACCCCTGCGACTTCATTGCTTTAACGAGTTCATCGACGTCTCTTGCGACGTTGGCTTTGACATCTGGCAACGGCTTATTGAGAACGCCGATTTCGACGTTGAAGTATTCAACAACCGTTTTCATGAGTTTATCCAACTTCGCTTCGGCGTCGCCTTCTACAACCAGCCCTTGCACAGTTTTCTCGTCCGGCGCAATGGCGTTCTTGAAACTGAAATCGATGAAGTTCAAGATGTTCGGGTTTTGCGTGCTTCGCACTTCGGTGGCTTTGTATCGGTCGATATAATCTTGAACAATAACGCCGGGCATACGCTTCGCGACTTCTTCCATCAAATCAACGAGGGCGTTCATGTATGCAACGCGCAAGGTTGAGTTTTTGAACGGCACATCGGCTTTCATGCCTTCCATTTGTTTTTCCCAGAGGTCAACGGTTTCAAGGAACTTACGAATGCGCTGTTTCGCCATTTGCGATTTTCGCGCTTCATCTTTTTCGTTTGCTTCTTTGGCATCGGGCTGTTCCAAGCGGGTGCGGAGTTGGCGCACGTCGGATTTGAGACGTCGCTCAATAAATCGGTCAGAGTAGGCACTGTCTTTCTTGCGAACTGCATTGAGAAAATCGCTACCCTCATCTTTAACAAGCGGCAAAGCGACTTTGATGTAGCGGCAGGCTTCATCTAACCGATTGGACTCGAGATAGAAACTTGCCAAAGCCAACTGATACGGGAAGTATCCGATGTCGGAAGCAAAGGTCATAAGCAGATAAAACTCTTTTCGGACGGGATTCTTCTCGTTGGCGGCGCGGTCTTTCCAATAGAAGGCTTTTTGCGCTTTATCTTCAATCGACGGCACATCAATTTTCTTGAAGAAACCGGCTTTGATGTAGGCTTGCGCACCGGCGCGGTCGCGTGTAACCATGCTATCAATGACTTGCTTGGCTTTCTCACGATATTGCTCTTGACCTTTGAGCGGGGTTTGGTCGAGAGCGGTGTAGAAGTGCATGATGGAGGCGAGTTTGTTCTCGAGTTGCTCATCTCCTTTGGTTTCTTTGACTTTGTTGAGGTGGTCGGCGGCGATGTGGTAGTTGCACTCAAAGAGAATTTCATCTTGACGGCGCACAATCGCATCGCTTCGCTTGCCGACGCCTTGTTTGAAGCGAATATTCAGCGCGAGGGCGACGACGAGTGCGTTAAACCAGTCCTTATTTTTGTAGAACTCATTGGCTTGGAACATTTTCGCTTCTTCATCGATGCCCTGTTCCAATTCTTCGTCAATTTCCAAGACGATTTTGTCCCCGTCAATACGGAGCAACCCCTCGTCGCTGGTTGAAAAGACGGTTGCGGCTTGTTTTTCATTGCTAAGCACATCGCCCAGAATGCTGTCTAAATCCAGACCTAAATTCAAAGCGTCTTTGTTTTGGTCGTCCGATTGTTGTGGATTGGTTGCCATTGCTCAAAAAATTTGAAAGTTTGAAAAAATTGCACTCAAACGAGTTGAGTAGTTGTCTGTTGAAGTGTTTTTTGATTATTGGAATTGCACCATTTCGGGCGCGTCCAACATTTTTTTTGTGTCAATTAAAACGACCACGTCGCGCTTTTCCGTGTCGTCGGGGCGAATGTAAATCCCTTTTGAAAATGGGGCAAGCCGCTCCAACTCCCCGTCGGCGGCATTGATTTTCTCGATTTCAGGTTCAGCGATGCGAAGCACGTCCAACACGGCGTCAACGATGCAACAAACGGAAAAGCGATTATTTCTGACGATGACCATTTTTTCGGCGGCTTTTTGGCGGCGCGATTTCTGGCGGCGCGATTCAATGCCCAAAACTCGCTGAATATCAACGACGGAAGTAATTTCACCGCGCACGTTACAAACGCCGAGCACGAAGTTTGGCAATCCCGGCACCGGTGTAATTTTCTGAACGTCCAAAATGGCTTCGATGTCTACGACGCGGAATCCAATTTCTTTTTCGCCGATGAGCGTCGCGATGTATTGCTCGCGTGCTTCGTCGTCTTCGCGAGCGGCTGTGCTTTTATCGGACTCGATTGCACGCAGTCGTTCCAAGATGCCCGACATGCCTTCCAAGTCGCGCATTGTCATTCCCGGAGGAATGGTGAAGTTCAGTTCCGAGAGTTGCTCTGCAAGTCGTTCGTTATCCATCGTTCAGAGTCGTCGTTTCGTTAAATGAAGTATAGCGATTGTGCTCAGGTTTTCGTGGCTTTTTTAACGGCAGAAATTAAATCTTCTTCGCTAAACGGTTTGACAAGATAAGCGTCCGCGCCTTGTTTCATACCCCAGAACTTATCGCTGTCTTGATTTTTCGAGGTAATCATAACAATCGGAATGCTTCCTGTGCCAGCATCTTTTTTAAGGTTTCGGCAGACTTGGAATCCGTCTTTTTTCGGCATGACCACGTCGAGCAAAATGACGTCGGGCTTGGTGGCGCGCGCTTTTTCTTCACCCTCTTCGCCATCGTTGGCTTCGAGAATGGTGTAACCGAGCGAAGTCATGACTTTGGAGATAATCGTGCGCTCTACTGCGCTGTCGTCAATGATTAGAGCCTTAGGCATAATTAACAGGCGTTCTTTGTTGAGTAAATGTTTTTTTGAAATTTCAACACGATTCGGTCAATACAATTTGGTGAATACCGCTCGGTCAATGCTTTTGAATTAAGCCGTCGCCGCTTCGGTTTGTTTCAAGTATTTATCGACCACGCTGACGAGGTCGGCGTCTTTGAATGGTTTCGTAACATAATCGTTTGCGCCGGCATGAATGCCCAAGTTGCGGTCTATTTCCGCATCTTTTGCCGAAAGCATCACAATCGGGGTGGTGATTTCCATTTCGGTTCGGAGCGTTTTGCACACTTTCAAGCCCGTTGTATCGGGAAGCATAACGTCGAGCAGAATGAGGTGCGGCTGTTTTTCTTTGGCAAGTTTCAAGCCGATTTCGCCTGTGCCGGCGTCCAAGAGTTCGTAGCCCGAATCCGCCAAGGCTTTTTTAACCGCCATTCGAATCACGGCGCTGTCGTCGACAATCAAAACTTTCTTGCGTTCCGTAGCACTGGCTTGTGGCAGTTCAATCCACTTGCCGTCCAAGAAAACCACGAGGGCTTTCATGACTTGAATCTCGTCCATTTTAAGTTTGAGCGCGATGGTCTTGATGTCGGTTTTGCCGTCAATCGCTAAGAAGACTTTCCACTCGGAAAGTTTAAGCGCGATTTCATTTTTTTCTTCGTCGCCGCGCTTGGTCAATTTTGGAACGAGCGCGGTGCTTGAAATGCGCTGTTTGACGAGCCCAAGTTCATCGACTTTGACGGAGGCGGAGAGCATGATTCCCTGCATATCCACGCCGGTGCTCAATCCTTGAACGGTGAGCGGGGCGTCGGGGTCAAAATTCACGCGCACGTTTTTTTCCTGCAGCAGAGAAGTAATTGTGCGTTCAATTTGAAGGCGAATGGCTTTGACGATGCGCGCCGCGTCGACTTTTTTAGTTGCCAAAAGAATTTGCTCGATGCGTTTATCGGGGTATTTGGCTTTTTGAAGCGCGATGGCTTCGTCAAGGTCTTGGCGTGTAATCAAATTTTCCTCGAGAAGCACTGCACCCAAGTCGTCGCTGCCCGTGTCGACGGCGATGACAAGTCCGTTTCTGAAAAAAACGGTTTTGGTTACTTCGCCGTAAGACGTGGTTACTTCCGCAATCATTGCGCCGGTCTTTTTGAGTTGGCGAATGAGCTGTAACATTTCCGTAATCGTCCAGCCTTTGATGCTGCCAGTAAAAGACATTTTGTTTGGGTCAGTTTAGAATCTTGTTGCGGAAACAATTTGATTTTTAATATAAACCCTAACCTCTGAAAGTCAAAAAGCGTCGGTTTCGTCGGCTTATGTTTTTTTTGAATCGCCTTGCGCGTTTTCTGCTAAAAGGTAAGCGACGCGTACAAGGTCGGTGTGCAGTTGTTGCAGTGCGGTTCGAATTTGAAGCATATCGATGCGAATTTCCTGCAAGTCGCGTTTGACGTCGCCAAGCGTTTCGGCGGTTTGATGCGCTTTTTCAAACGAGCGATTTTCTAAGTCGGCTAAGATGCCAAATGCGTCCAATAATTTTTCTTCGGGTTGCATGGCGTTGTGTGGTTAAGAGTTCTCGGATTCTTTAAGTTTCTCAAATTCGTCGCCGAAAATCGACGCGGCAAAATCTGTTCGGTCGGCTTTCGGCGTGGTAAGAATCATGCAGATTTTAGACAAATCGTTGTGGAGTTGTTGAAACTCTGCGCGCAGTTGCAGTAAATCCGTCCGCAATTCTTGAATTTCGGATTGAATTTGCAACAGTTCGGTATTCGCGGCGTCTTGCTCGGTAACGCTTTTATTTTGAATGTCGGCGTGAATTGAAAGCAAGTCTAAGAGTTTTTCGATGTGTTCCATACGTGTGAGTTGAAATAGGTTCAAGAAACCACTGCGGCTTGCACAATGGAAAGTGCGTGCTCTAAGTCGTTGAGTAAATCAGGTGTGTCTTCAATGCCGACCGAAAGTCGTATCAACCCTTCGGTGATGCCCAGTTGCAATCGACGCTCAATAGGCACAGCAACATGCGTCATTTCCCAAGGATAGCAAACCAAACTTTCAACCGCGCCCAGACTTTCGGCAAAGGTAAAAATGTTCAACGCTTTGATGAAGGCTTCCACTTCGGCGCGTCCGCCCAAATCCAAACTCACAATGCCGCCGAAGCCTTTGGGCATTTGTCGCTTCGCCAAGTCGTGAGAAGGGTGCGTTGGCAATCCGGGATAATAGACTTTTTTCACAGCGTCGTGCTGATGAAGAAATTGCGCAATCGCAAGCGCGTTCTCGCAGTGGCGTTCCATTCGCAGCGCGAGCGTTTTGACGGAACGCATCAAAAGCCAACAATCAAACGGCGACGGCACAGCCCCAACGGCTTTTTGATTGAAGGCGAATTGTTCATAGAGCGATGACCTGTTCGTCATCAATGCGCCGCCGAGAATGTCGCTATGTCCGCCCAAGTATTTGGTCGAGCTATGCAACACAACATCTGCGCCGAGTTCAAGCGGTCGTTGTAAGTAAGGCGTAGCGAAGGTATTATCGACCGCAACGAGAAGTTGATGTGCTTTGGCAAACTCGCAAATCGCACGAATATCGGAAAGTCGAAGCATCGGGTTCGTCGGCGATTCCAAGTAAATGAGTTTTGTTTTCGGAGTAATGGCGCGCTCAATCGCGTTAAGATTTGCTGTATCGATGTATGAAAATGTGACGCCGTATTTCGCCAAGATCTGATTGAAGTATCGAACGGTGCCGCCGTAGAGGTCGTCGCCGGCGATGATATGGTCGCCCGGTTCAAAGAGGCTCATCAAACCTGCAAGCGCGGCAAGTCCAGAGGAGAACGCATTGGCATATTGAGCGTTTTCCAATCCCGCCAAAACTGCTTCTAATTGCTGGCGCGTCGGATTTTGGGCGCGAGCATATTCAAAGCCGCCTCGCTGCTGGTTGATTCCGTCTTGCTTGTAGGTGGTGGCAAGCGAGAGCATCGGCACAACAGCCCCTGTTTGCGCATCGGCGTCTTGCGCATGATGAACGGCGTTAGTCGTGAATCCGAATGGCGTTTGAAATGATGGCTTGTCGATGTTCATATCTGAACTCACCATAGTGATGTTGAAAGTTGTATTGAAGCGGATAAAAATGTGCGAAGCGCGACAAGAAGATATTGATTTTGAGCGTCAATTTCGTTGCCGCACGATGATAAAACCGTTAAATCGTTGCGTCTTTTGGCAAACCTTCTTACTCAAACATAAAGCAAACGCGAAAATTCTTTGCGCTTTTTCTTTCAAGAGCGTTTGTTTTTTTCAAAGTTTTTTTAACTTCAAATACAGTGCCGCTCGTGAAAGTCTCATCAGGGCGTTTTGCAGGGCGCGGCAACTATGACAACAGGAAGCCAAAGAACGCTTCCAACGCTTGAAGCAGTGCTACATTTTCAAGCAAGTCTTTTCATCAAGCCTCAGTGTTCGTTCTGAATGTTGGGGCTTTTATATCGGAAAGCCGTCTGCATTTGCTCATACCCTCAACATCAAGTCAGCAACACAATTTTGCCATAATTTTCTCGCGAGTTAAGCAAGCGGTGGGCTTCTTCGGCGTCGCTCAGGTTTAGACGATGTCCGATTTCAACCCTTAATTCGCCCGATTCCAATCGTTCTAAAATCCATTGATAGGCGGCGTGGTAGCGTTCAGGCGTTGCGGTAATGGCGCGCATGGAAAAGCCCAGAAGTTGGTGCGAGGAATAGACGAGTTGATACGGGTTGAGCGGCGGAATGTCGCCCGCCGTGTTACCGAAAAGCACAACCCTGCCGCGCAAAGCGAGCATCTGAAAGTTGTGTGGAAAAAACGCGCCACCATTGCCGTCAAAAATCGCATGGACGCCTGTGCCTTTGGTCAAAGAGAGAATGCGTTCGACAACGGTTTCTGAATACTTTAAGGTAATGGTTGAGCCAAGCGGTTTAAGGCGTTCAAGTTTTTGGTCGCTACTTGAAAGCGCGATGACCGTTGCGCCCTGCAACGCACACAGTTGAACGAGCATTGTTCCAACGCCGCCCGCCGCCGCATGAATCAAAACCGTTTCGCCGCGCTCGAGTCGTGCGACGGTATGCACCAAGTGATACGCCGTTTGCGCAATCACGGGAAATGCCGCACCTTGTTCAAATGATAACCACATCGGTAAGCGAAATGCGGCATATTCAGGCACAACCATATACTCGGCATAGCCGCCGCCCCAATGTGAAACGGCAAAAACTTTTTCGCCTACGGCAAAGCGATGTGCGTCGCGCCCCGTGCGCGTTACAATGCCCGATACCTCACAACCCATTTCAGGGGTTCGACGAGACCAATCGGAATAATATCCAGAACGAATTTTAACATCGGCATAATTAACACCAATTGCGATGACTTTAATCTCGAGTTCGTCGTCGTGCAGTTCCGGGCGCGGCATGTCGGCAAGAACCAATTTGCCCTCACCCGTCGGCAAAATTTTTTTCATTGTGTTGGTTTCACAATCGGGTTAGAGCGTTTTTGCAACGGCAAGCACTTCGGCGGCGTGTTCATCAGGCTTGACTTCCTTGAAGACGCGTTTGATTTTGCCCTCGCGGTCAATCAGAAAAGTGATTCTGTTTGAAAATCCCATTGCGCTGAGCACGCCGTAAGCCGTTGAAACTTTCTTTTCTGTATCCGCAAGCAACCGAAAATTGAGGTTGTGTTCTGATTTGAATGTTTGATGCGATGCCACATCATCGACGCTCACGCCCAAGACTTCAACGCCTGCCGCTTGAAACTCGGAAAACGCATCACGAAATGCGCACGCTTCTTTGGTGCAACCGGGCGTGAAATCTTTCGGGTAAAAGTAAAGCACCACAGGCGTGCCTTTGAGTGCCGAAAGCGAAACCGATTCGCCGTTATCAGCAAGCAAGGTGAAGTCGGGCGCAAGGTCGCCCTCTTTGAGATTGAGTTCAGACTTTGAACAACCAACAAAAACTGCTAAAAGAAGAAGAATAATCGCAGGTTTCATAGATGAATGTTGAATTGAATTTGAACAACGAAATTACGGAATTTTGACCATAGAACAGGGCTTCGTATTGCACGACGCACGCGGCATTTTGTTTATATTCCCGAAACAAAACTTTTGATAAAGATGCTCACGGCTGAAAAACAAAAAGCAACCTACGACGATTACGCGCTCCTGCCCGAAGGCGCGAAATATCAACTCATCGATGGAGAAATTATTGAAATGCCAACGCCGATTGTCGCGCATCAAAATGCTGTATTGAATCTTGGCGCAATCTTGCGCGAAATTGTAATGAAGAAGAAACTTGGGCGCATACTCATTGCGCCGATGGACGTCTTTCTTGACCCATACAACACGTTTCAGCCTGATGTAATGTTCATTTCAAATGAACGGCTTTCAATTATCGGGACAGACATCGTGCGCGGCGCACCAGATTTGGTTGTAGAAGTGCTTTCGCCCTCCACCGCATACTACGACCTTCGCAAAAAGATGCCGATTTACTTCAAATACGGTGTGAAAGAATGCTGGATTATCGACGTGAGCGAACGAGCGGTCGAGCGTTATGCGCTCAACGACGGCGAGCCAGCACGCCTCTCAAAATCAACGAAAAGCGAACGCATCACAACGCCCATTTTACCCGATTTGAATCTTTCAGTTGAAGAAATTTTCGCCTAAATCATTGACTCAAAAATTTTTGACCTGTGGAATACGAACTCGTTGTCGGACTTGAAGTCCACTGCCAACTTAACACGAAGACCAAAGCCTTTTGCGGCTGTTCAACCGAATTTGGCGCGCCCGCCAATACGAATGTGTGTCCCGTATGCCTTGCCATGCCCGGCGCATTGCCTGTTTTGAACAAGCAAGTCTTGGAATCGGCGATTAAACTGGGTTTAACAACCCACTGCACCATTGCGCCTTATTCCATCATGGCGCGAAAAAATTATTTCTATCCCGACCTTCCCAAAGGCTATCAAATTTCACAATACGAAGAGCCGATTTGCAGTGAAGGCTACATCGACTTCGAAGTCGATGGCGAAAAAAAGCGCGTGCGCTTGGTACGAATTCACATGGAAGAAGACGCAGGGAAATCCATTCACGACATCGGCGAAGAAACCTACATTGATGCCAATCGCTGTGGCGTGCCGCTCTTGGAAATTGTCAGCTATCCTGACATTCGCACAACGAAGGAGGCGTCAGCATATTTGCAAAAACTGCGCGCGATTGTGCGTTGGCTCGGCATTTCCGACGGAAATATGGACGAAGGCTCTTTGCGATGCGATGCAAATGTTTCGGTTCGACCGAAAGGCGCGGAAAAATTCGGCACGCGCACAGAAATCAAAAACATGAACTCGTTTAAGAGCGTTGAAAATGCGATTCAATATGAAATGGAACGACAAATCGAAGTCTTGAAGTCAGGCGGAACGATTGTGCAAGAAACACGACTGTGGGACGCGGACAAATTCGAAACGCGCCCGATGCGCTCCAAAGAAGCGGCGCACGATTACCGATACTTCCCCGAACCCGACCTCGTGCCGATTGAAGTGAGCGACGAACTGCTTTCGCTCATCAAATCTGAACTGCCTGAAATGCCCGAAGTGCGCGCCGCTCGGTTTGTTTCACAATATCAACTTCCTGAATACGATGCGAAAGTCATTACCACCGACCGTTTGCTTGCCGACTACTACGAAGAAACTGCTAAAGTCTGTGGCGACGCAAAAGCAACTTCAAACTGGGTGATGGGCGAAGTCTTGCGCACGCTCAAAGAAAAAGTGATGGACATTTCAGAATTCCCGATTGATGCAACGCGGCTCGGCTTACTTATTTCGCTCGTCAAGCAAGGCGTTATCAATGGTAACACCGCCAAAGAAATCGTCTTTGTGAAAATGTTAGATGAACCCGCCTCGCCCGAAGAAATCGTCAAGCGCGATGGATTAGCACAAGTGAGCGACACCTCTGCAATTGAAAAAGAAATCGCCGAAGTCTTATCCGCCAGTCCGACCCAACTTGCTGATTATCGCTCAGGAAAAACCAAACTCTTTGGCTATTTCGTCGGTGAAACCATGAAACGCATGAAAGGCAAAGCCAATCCGCAAATCATCAACGACATTCTGAAACGCAAATTGGAATCCGTATGATTGCAACCGCTCAAAAAAAAGATGCCGCCCAACACGCCCGCTCTGAACGCGACGGTCTCGAAAAGCGACGCTGGACGGCGGACGAGTATTTGAAGATGGCGGAACTTGGGATTCTTGCGTCTGGCGAAAGACTTGAACTCATTGACGGAGAAATTTACAAGAAAATGAGCCCTGTCGGATTACCTCACTATTGGTGCGTCAATCGCTTGAATCGATTATTTCACACAAAACTTCTTAACAGTGTGATTGTCTCGGTTCAAAATCCGCTTTGGTTAGACGAACACAACGAGCCTGAACCCGATGTGGTGCTCCTGCCGATGATGGATATGCACGTGCGACCCGGCGCAAAAGACGCACTGCTCGTCGTGGAAGTTTCGGATTCAACGCTCGACCTTGACCGCAAAGTCAAGTTGCCGCTTTATGCGAAGTTTGAAGTTGGAGAAGTCTGGCTGGTCAATTTGGCGGAAGCGTGTTTGGAAGTGTATCGTGAGCCGAAAGATGAAGGCTATGGTCAGATGAAAAAATACGAAGCTAATGAGAGCGTATCGGCAATGCAGTTTCCCGACGTGAAATTTTCTGTCGCAGAAATTCTTGGAATGAACCATTAGAGCATTCAGTAACATGGGCGTGATTGCAGAACATCAACCTGTTGATATATCGCCGCTTCCTCTTGAAAAACGACGCTGGACGGCGGACGAGTATTTGAAGATGGCGGAACTTGGGATTCTTGCGCCCAATGAAAAACTTGAACTTATTGATGGAGAAATTTACAAGAAAATGAGTCCTGTCGGCTTGCCTCACTACTGGTGTGTGAATCGTTTGACGAAACTCTTTGAAAGAACACTCGGCGATAAAGTCTTTGTTTCCGTTCAAAACCCGCTTTGGTTAGACGAACACAACGAGCCTGAACCCGATGTGGTGCTCCTGCCGATGATGGATATGCACGTGCGACCCAGCGCGAAAGATGCGTTGCTTGTTGTGGAAGTTTCGGATTCAACGCTCGACCTTGACCGCAAAGTCAAGTTGCCGCTTTATGCGAAGTTTGAAGTTGGAGAAGTCTGGCTGGTCAATTTGGCGGAAGCGTGTTTGGAAGTGTATCGTGAGCCGAAAGATGAAGGCTATGGTCAGATGAAAAAATACGAAGCTAATGAGAGCGTATCGGCAATGCAGTTTCCCGACGTGAAATTTTCTGTCGCAGAAATTCTTGGAATGAAACCCTTAACTTTGTAATTCTTCTCAACGCTTATTTTATACTGCCTTGCCGTTTTCACTTGTCCATTTAGTTAAACCCACAACACAAAAAGAGCCTGCACCATTGCTATTGATGCTTCATGGGTATGGCGCGAATGAACATGACTTGATGGGTCTTGCCGACGCGCTTGACCCGCGCTTTACGGTAATGAGTGCACGTGCACCGCTTTCACTTGGCAATGGAGGCTATGCATGGTTTCCGTTGGCGTTTACAGACGAGGGGATTAAAGTTTTGGACACGAAGTCGGCGATTCAAAGTCGCGCGTTGATTTTGAGATTTCTTGACGAAGTCGTCGCCCATTATGCGATTCATCCAAAGCGAATCATATTGATGGGGTTTAGTCAAGGCTCATCGATGGCGTATAGTGTTGCGCTTACCGAGCCGCATCGTTTATCGGGAATGGTGGCAATGAGCGGACGTTTGCCCGATGAACGCTTGCTCAAGCTTGCCCCGACGGAGCATCTAAAAAATTTTCCCATCTTCGTTTCGCACGGGCTTCACGACCAAATTCTGCCGATTCAAAATGGACGCGAAAGCGAGGCACGATTGCGCGAACTGCACATGAATGTAACTTACAAGGAGTATCCCATGGCACATCAAATTTCGTCGGAGTGTTTATCTGACATTTCCACTTGGCTTACAAAGCAACTCAACCAACCATAACCATGTCGAGAACAACGAAAGAGTATTTTAATGCATATGCGAAAACATATGATAGCCTTTCTACAGGTCGGTCGGAGTTTAACGAGCGTTACGCGATTTGGCGTTCGCTTATTGACGACCAAGCCGAGCGGTTTCCAAACGGGCTCTGCATGGATTTAGGATGCGGCAACGGTTTTTTAAGTGTTCATGCCGCTTCAAAAGGCTTTAACATGGTGAGCGTGGACGGTAGTTCTGAAATGCTCTCGCTCACAAAAAAATTAGCCGAAAAAGAAGGTGTTATTTCACGAATTAATTTCGTGGAATCGCTTCTGCCGCTTTCAAAAGAAATCCAAGCGCAGTATGAACAACGTGTGCAGTTGATTTTAATGTCAAGCGTGATTGAATACGTCAAAGATGATGAGGGCGTGTTTGAGCAGTGTGCGTCGCTATTGCAAAAAGGAGGCATATTTTTGATTTCATTTCCAAACAAAGCCTCTGTTTATCGCAAGATGGAGTTTTCTCTGCGCAATACGCCGATATACGCCGATTCATATGTGCGACACCAAGTCAGGCAATACGATGAGCAAGACATTCGCTATTATGCAAATAAATACGGATTCAATCTTCAAAAAGTGTTGTATTTCGCTTTGCCGTTTCAGCGTTACGCAAAAAAAAATCTTCCCCGCCCACTATCGTCCGCGCTGGGCTTCTACTCTATTTTTATGCGCACTTGAGAAAAGATAAATTTCGCGAATAAACTGTTCTTTGTAAATTTATAAACTTGTTTTAACTCTAACAGCCAACGAGAAAACCAACTATGAAATACCGCGTCTTTTTCGCGCTCTGTGTTTCCCTCTCTTTTTTAACCTTGTTCGACACTGCCGCCCAGCAACGCCGCCCAAAACCTGAACCTGAAATTGCCCCTGATTCGCTTCGCACGATGCTCTCCACAAAAGGCAAAGAAGCCACGCTTCACATGATTTACACGCGCCACATCTTTAATCAACTCAACGCGATTGAAAGCGAATACATCAAATTCGGCTACGACGGCAAGCGCGTCAGCGAATTAATCGATAGTGCCATCAAAGCCAATCCAAAAGAAGCCGACGCCATCATCGTCGATCTCTCGCTCGGCAAACGCATGGAGGTTAAGCCGATTACGAAGCCCACCGGCAACTTCGACGGCAATCTCAGCCCGAACGCAGAACGCATGATTTTTGGATTGCAATGGGAGACGAAAAACAAACCCTTCTTGAAAAATCTCAAAGAAGGCAAGTTCCCCGACCTCGATCGAGATATGGAACAAATTCTCATCAACGAAGCCAATACCAACAAACTGGTTGAGGAGTATATGCGCACGGCGATTTTAGACCGCGCGCGTCAGCACATAGTAAGGAAATTCGTCTTCGCCCTTGATGCAACCGACCCGCTCAGCCCGAAAATTGGAGAAAGCGTCGAGACCTATTTAATCAACAACCTGCGCGTGGTGCTTGGAGGAAAAAATATCTCGGAACTCACGCAAATGATGAGCGTTGTAGATAAATTCTTTGACTGAAACCGAATATCACAGCAAAGTGTGTTGACACGGATAGCACGGCGGCAAGCTTGAGTCTGCTGTGTTATCCGTGTAACTTTTTAGGGAGATTCAAATGAGTTTATCACACGTCAGTATTCAGCGTCCTGTTTTAGCGATTGTATTGTCGATTGCGATTATGCTGTTCGGCGCGATTGGGTTTTTATTTCTCGGCGTGCGCGAATATCCCTCCGTCGACCCGCCCGTCGTAACGGTAACGACGAACTACACGGGCGCAAACGCTGAAGTCATCATCTCACAAATCACCGAACCACTTGAAGATGCGATTAACGGCATTGCAGGCGTGCGCTCGATTTCATCGACCAGTAGCGATGGACGCTCGACCATCACGGTCGAGTTCAACCTCGAAATCGACCTCGAAGCCGCCGCCAACGATGTGCGCGATAAAGTCGCACAAGCCATTCGCCGATTGCCCCCTGACGCCGACCCGCCTATTGTCGCCAAAGCCGACGCCAACGCTTCGCCGATTCTCATTCTCAACCTCAAAAGCAACGCACGCAATCCGCTCGACCTTTCCGCCGCCGCGACCAACATTCTCAAAGAACGCTTGCAAACCATCAACGGCGTGAGCGAAATTCAAATCTGGGGTGAAAAAAAATACTCGATGCGCCTGTGGATGTCGCCTGAAAAACTCGCCGCCTACGGCTTAACGCCCCTCGACGTTCAAGCCGCCCTGAATCGAGAAAACATCGAACTGCCGACAGGTCGCCTCGAAGGCGATAGAACCGAACTCACCGTCAGAGCACTCGGACGGCTCACGAAGCCAGAAGAATTCGAACAAATGATTTTACGTGAAGAAGCGGGCAAAGTCATTCGATTTCGTGATGTCGGCAGAGCGGAACTGTATCCCGAAAATGAACGCACCGTGCTTCGACGCGACGGCGTGATGATGATTGCCTGCGCGATTATCCCTCAGCCCGGCGCAAATCATATTCAAATCGTTGACGACGTCTACAAGCGCCTCGAGCAAATTCGCAAAGAACTTCCAAGCGATTTAAGCGTCGCTGTTGCCTTTGATACGACGAAATTTATTCGCGCCTCTATCGAGGAAGTCATTGAGACAATTTTCATCGCATTTGCTCTTGTGGTGCTCATCATTTTCCTGTTTCTTCGCGATTGGCGCACAACGCTGATTCCTTCGCTTGCCATTCCGATTTCGCTTATTGGGTCGTTCTTCATCATGTATCTCTTCGGATTTTCAATCAACGTGCTCACGCTTCTTGGGCTTGTGCTAGCAATCGGCATTGTGGTTGATGACGCTATTGTCGTCTTGGAAAACATCTATGCGAAAATCGAGCAAGGCGAATCACCGATTCAAGCGGGCTTCAAGGGCGTATCGGAAATTTTCTTTGCGGTGGTGGCGACAACAGTTGTGCTCGTGGCGGTCTTTCTGCCGATTGTGTTTCTGCAAGGCATTACGGGGCGGCTCTTTCGCGAGTTTGGAATTGTCGTAGCGGGTGCAGTGGTGATTTCTTCGTTTGTTGCGCTCACGCTCACGCCAATGCTATGCACGCGTCTCTTAAAGAAACAATCGCAAACGGGAAAGTTTTATGAAGTCACCGAAAAGTTTTTTGCGTGGCTCACGGCACGCTATCGCTTGTCGCTGAATCAATTTTTGAAAAAGCGATGGCTTGCGTTTCCAATCGTTGCGCTTTGCTTTGTGTTGATTCTGCTCTTGGGCGCAGTTGTGCCGAGCGAACTGGCACCGAGCGAAGATAGAGGAAGCATTCGGCTGTTTGCGACTGCACCCGAAGGCGTGTCGTTTGAGTATATGGACGCATTCATGCTCTCGCTTGGAAAAATGATGGAAGAACTCGTGCCTGAAAAAGAAGCCATCATTACTGTAACCTCGCCGAGTTTTGGCGTTGCCGCCGCTAATACAGGTTTTGCGCGTGTGTTTCTCAAATCAAGCGAACAGCGTGAACGCTCGCAACAAGAAATCGTCGATGAACTTTCCGCGAGAATGCGTTCGCTTTCACAAGCGCGAACCTTCGTCTCGCAAGAACAAGCCGTTTCAAATCCGCGCGGCGGATTGCCCGTTCAATTCGTGCTTCAAGCCCCAAACTTTGAAAAGTTGAAGGAAACCCTGCCGAAGTTTTTAAGCGAAGCGCGCAAAAGCCCGATGTTTAATTTCGTCGATGTGAATTTGAAGTTCAACAAGCCCGAACTGCAAGTTGAGATTGACCGCGATAGAGCACGTGTGCTCGGCGTTTCGGTTGGCGATGTGGCGCAAGTCTTGCAGTTTTCTTACAGCGCGCAACGCTTCGGATTTTTCATCATGGACGGCAAGCAGTATCAAGTCATCGGACAAATGGAACGAAAAAATCGCAGTGCGCCGATTGACTTGCAATCGCTTTATGTGCGCAACAATCGCGGCGAACTCATTCAACTCGATAACCTCGTCAAACTCACGGAGCAAAGCAGTCCGCCGCAACTCTTCCGCTACAATCGATACATCTCCGCGACCGTTCAAGCCGGACTTGCGCCGGGCAAAACCATTGGCGATGGCATTGCTGAAATGCGTCGGATTGCGGAGGCTACGCTCGACGAAAGTTTTGTAACCGCGCTCGACGGTCCTTCAAAAGATTTTGAAGAAAGTTCATCGAGCTTGCTCTTTGCCTTCTTGCTCGCGCTTGTGCTTATTTACCTTGTGTTAGCGGCGCAATTTGAAAGTTTCCGCGACCCGTTCATCATTCTTTTCACCGTTCCGCTTGCGCTGGCAGGCACGCTGTTCGCCCTTTGGTACTTCAACCAAACCCTCAACATCTTCTCGCAAATCGGAATCATTATGCTGGTTGGATTGGTAACGAAAAATGGCATTTTGATTGTCGAGTTTGCCAATCAACGCAAGGCGGAAGGGCTCTCGAAGACGGACGCGGTTGAAGATGCCGCAGCGCAACGCTTCCGACCGATTTTGATGACGAGCCTCTCGACCATACTTGGGTTTCTTCCGATTGCGCTTGCGCTTGGTGCCGGCTCGGAAAGTCGTGTCTCAATGGGGATTGCGGTTGTTTTCGGCATGCTCTTTTCGAGTTTTCTGACGCTCTATGTGGTGCCGGCGATTTATTCGTATGTCTCTCCGTCCGAAAGCCCCGTCGCGCTTGAATCGGCGCAACTTGAATCAAAGTCAGTTTGAAATGACGCTTGTTGGTTGGAACGGTTCAAGAGCAAAAAAATTTGTAAGCGATTAGGAAACCCTTTGTGATTGCGCTATCTTTGCGACGCTTCATCAAGAAGCATGGTTTGCAAGACTCGCATTCGCCGGGTAAAGATTGATGCAGAAAAGCACCGTTATGTTCAACGCTCCATTCACCGCCGCCTTTTCGCCTCGCCTTTGAATCCAACAGAATTCAGCGCGTCTCGCTTCTAATTATCACAGCACTTAAAATCATCTTCAATGTCATTTACCACACTCGGACTTTCCGACGCGCTGGTGCAAGGGATTCTTGCAACTGGCTACACTGCGCCAACTGAAATTCAATCGCGTGCAATTCCGCTTGCCGTTCAAGGGCAAGATGTGATTGGGCTGGCACAAACTGGAACGGGCAAAACCGCCGCCTTTGTGCTTCCCGTGTTGCACAAACTTTCACTCGCTGAGCCGCCGCAACCGCGACACGTACGCGCGCTGATTCTGACGCCGACGCGCGAACTCGCCACGCAAATCGAAGCCTCCGTGAAAAACTATGGGCGATTTATGAAACTCTTTTCCGCGACGATTTACGGCGGCGTGGATATGTTTCGTCAAATTTCTCACTTGCGTCGTGGCTTCGATATCGTCATTGCAACGCCCGGTCGGCTCATTGACCACTTGGGTCGCCGAACGATTGACCTTTCCAAAGTTGAAACCCTCGTCTTAGACGAAGCCGACCGAATGCTCGATATGGGTTTTGTCAATGATGTCAAAAAAATTATCGCCTTGCTTCCGCAGGCGCGTCAAACCTTGCTCTTCTCGGCAACAATGTCCCAAGGCATTAAGTCGCTGACGGCGTCGGTGCAACGCTCACCGAAACTCGTGCAAGTCGGCGAAGAGCGCAAACCTGCCGATTCCGTTACGCAGAAATTTTACAGAATCGAGCAAGACCAAAAAACCGCGTTGCTCTTTCACATCTTGGACACGGTTGAGATGGACAGCGTGCTGGTGTTTTCACGCACGAAGCACGGCGCGGATAAAATTCAACATCGATTGGAACAGCGCGGCATTCAAGCCGTCGCCATTCATTCCAATCGCACGCAGTCGCAGCGCGAAAGGGCGTTGAGAGGATTTCGGCAGAAGCATTACAAGGTGCTCGTCGCTACCGACATCGCCGCACGCGGCATCGACATCGAGGGCATTTCGCACGTCATCAATTACGACACGCCGAACTTCGCCGAAGACTATGTTCACCGCATCGGCAGGACGGGACGCGCCGCCGCCACTGGCGATGCCATCACCTTCGTTGCCCGCGATGAATACAAGCATTTCCGTCGTATCGCTGAATTTATCGGCAAACGTTTGCAAATCGAAACCTATCCGAATTTTTCTGGCACAGAAACCGCCGACCTGCTCAAAGAAGAAGGCATTTCTCGCTTCAAGCCCGATGGAGAAAAAAGTGAGTCGCAACATCGCAACCGACGAAGCGAGCGAGAAAGACCGCGTCCGTTCAACGCCTTCAAAAATCATGACCGCAAGAAAAACGGCACGGAACAAACACCCTCAAAGCGCGCAGAACGCTTCAACAAAGAGAGCGAAAAGCCGCCACGCGACTCCGCCCAAAAGCGACGCGGCTCTAAGCATGATTTCACAAGCAACGACTCCAAAGGCAACGACTTCAAGCGTCGCTATGCTTCACAGCGCAAAGGAAGTTCAAACGGAGAATACACGATGCGCAAGAGCGAAACCACTTGGCAGAAACTCCTAAGCGACGAGGAAGCCTACGAAAAAGTCCAACGCAAATCAGGGCGCGACTAACACATTTGACGCCACGTTTGGCGACAGCACATACTCGGCGAATTTCTTCAGCCAATCGTTACTGAAACCTTTTATCGTAAAAAAACGATAAGACTTGGCGGCAAAAATTTTAATTTCATCGCCGTAAGTTTCATTGCGATAAGCCTTATCGCAGCAGGGTTTATCGTCATCACTTTCACTGTGAAGTAAATTGTTTCAACTTTCAAACTTAAATGCAACTCATTATGTCAAAGTATCTCACCGTGAGCGACGCGTCTTTCGAGAGCGACGTGCTGAAATCGGACAAGCCCGTTTTGGTTGATTTTTGGGCACCCTGGTGCGGTCCGTGTCGTATGATTGCGCCGATTGTTGAAGAATTGGCGAACGATTACGACGGGAAAGCGAAAATCGCCAAAGTCAACGTCGACGACAATCCGCAGATTTCAATGCAATTTGGAATTCGCTCAATTCCGACCTTGCTCATTTTCAAGAACGGACAAGTCGTCGATCAAATCGTCGGCGCCGTGCCCAAAGGCGTGATTGAAGGAAAGTTAAAATCGCAACTGCCCGCAGGCGTCGCATAAGGCAAAGTCTAAAACAACTCCTCAAGCAGATTGCAACAACCAAAAAGGCGAAGTGGATTCAAACGGCTTCGCCTTTTTCACGCAAAAAACATCAGCAGACCATGCCGAAAAAAATCATCATGTATTCGACCTCATGGTGTCCGGATTGTCATAGAACAGAACGCATCTTAACCGAACAACGCGTCGCTTTCGAGAAAATCGACATTGAAAAAGTTGAAGGCGCGGCGGAAATCGTGATGCATCACGCCAACGGTAAGCGAAGCGTTCCGACGCTTCTGCTCGAGCGCGAGAGCGGCGAGACGACGGTGCTCGTCAATCCCCGTCCGCAACAACTGCTCGACGAATTGGCACTCTGACAAGGAAGTTAAAAAGGACTGCCGCCGCGCAGTCCTTTTTTCATCATTTCTTTACCATTTCTTTACACAAACCTTCCGCCCCCGTCCTATTTTTAGGGCTTTATTTGAACTTCCAATAACTCGGACTCATACAAAGATGATGCTGAATCGAATCGGCTATTTCGTTGCAATTGCTCTTTCACTCTTTACGCTTTTTGGGTGCGGCTCCTCAAAGAGCGCGACGTCTTTTTCTTCACGATATAAAACCATCAAAATCATTCATTGGAATGACTTTCACGCGCAGAATACGACGCGCACGTTGCGCAAGGAAGGCAAGCCGTATCGCGTCGGCGGAAGTGCCGTTTTGAAAGGCTATATCGATTCACTGCGTAACCTTGCGCCCGACCGCTCACTCGTGCTCTTTGCCGGTGATGATTTTCAAGGCACGCCCGTTTCAAATTTTACCAAAGGACGCTCCCAAGTGATGCTGATGAATGAACTGAAACCCGATGCCGTTGTGCCCGGCAATCACGAATTTGATTACGGAAAAGAAAACTTCATCTCGCTCTTGGGCGAAGCGCAATACGACATCATTTGTGCTAATTTGGTCGTCTCAAAAACCGGCGAACCGCTTTTTCCACCTTACAAAGTCATTCAGCGCGGCGGCGTGAAACTCGTCGTCATTGGGCTGATTACAACAGACCTGCCCATCGTATCCATACCTGAAAACATTGCTGGGTTGGAAGCGAAGGATTATAGCCTTGTCTTGAGCAAATATCTGCCTGAAATCAAAGCCAAAGAAAAGCCCGACGCGATTCTCGTGCTCAGCCACATTGGCTTGCTCAACAAGCTCGATTATGTAGATGATTTAACGCTCTCGCGCATTTACCCCGAAATTGTGGCATTCATTGGCGGACATTCGCATACGCCACTCTTTGAACCGATTCGCAAAGGCGGCGGTGTTATTGTGCAAGCGGGCTCGCGCGGGCAGTATATCGGTGAATTGGATTTAGTCATCGACCCTGTCGGTGATTCGCTCGTAAGTTTTTCAGGCAAATTGATTGAAACCTACGCCGATAGCATCACGCCCGATGCACGTGTGCAAGCCCTCGTCGATTCGCTCGAAGCACCGATGAAAAAAATGATGGACGAGCAAATCGGCACGCTCAAAGCCGATTGGAAATCAAAATTTGGAGAATCCACCAACATCGGCACTTGGCAGACCGATGTCATGCGCGAAGAATTAAAAGTCGATATTGCCATTCAAAACAGCGGTGGCATACGCAAGTCGCTCAACGCTGGACCAATTCGCATTAGGGATATGTGGGAAATTTCGCCGTTCGGAAACGCCTTTGTCGTCTTTGGCATCAAGGGCAAAGAACTGCGCACCATGCTTGAATGGCAGATTGACGGACGCGGTGAGTTCTGCGATATGTCGGGCGTGGTGTGTAAATACAACGGCAATTTGCCATATGGAAAACGCATCAAGGAAATTACGGTCAATGGAAAACCGCTTGATGAAGAAAAAGTCTATGTCGTAGCCACAAACAATTACGCGGCGGCGCAACTTTCCGCCCTCTTCGGATTACAGCGAGAAGTAACCGTTAAAGGCACACCCTTCGTCGACCACGACTTCTTCGTCGAAGCCGTCAAAAAGCGTAAGGTCATTTCAGGGGAAAAACGCGAGTGGCTGATTAACATTGCCAAATAACAGCGGCGAATAACGCTTTGCGTTCGGGCGGGTTTCGGAGTACAAAACTGTCAACCCAGCACCTAGATTAAATTGAAAAACAGCACTTGAATTTAAGCACGTCACTCCGCCTGACGCAAAATCCGTGTTGGCGGATGTGGCTCTTGTTCTCACTTTGTCAATCGTTTGATTTCGGTTGCTATCTGTTCAATCACTTCTTCGTTTTTTATCTTGTCGTCAATACTGAAAACTATGAATACCTGTCCACCGAATTTTTTAGTGAAGTCGTCAAAACTCGCTTTCATTCTCTCTGTCGCAGAGTAGTTGCCGAAGTTCGCTTTTGCTGTTATGGGTTTAATTTGTATGCCAAATGCTTTGTCACCAACCCAACCGAGATAATCAATATCGCCTGCGTGATCAAGTTCGGGGTTGCTTTCTTCAAATCTCACATTTGGAAAAGTCTTTGCAAGATTGTCTTCAATTACAGATTTTTCTCTGATAAATCCGTCAAAAGTTCTGTTGATGGTTAGGTTATGAATATACTCAATGCAGTCCTGTAACGTAAGTTGGTTAAATGCTTCCGTCCATTCGGGAATAACAATCTCTTTGATTTTTACATATAGCCGTTCCCCAAGCTCTTCTAAACTCTCCTTTGTGATTTTGCTCGGTGCTTTTCCGTCAGTTTTTGCATTTTCAAAGTACCACTTTTCCCATTCTTCTATGGTTTTTGGTTGGCACTCACGAATGAGTGCCATTACAGTGCCAACTTTGTTGGGGCGGGATAACTGATATGTCTGTGTTGCGTAATTGAGTACCTTCTCCTTTTTACCAAATTCTTTGGAATAACGCTTTATAGTTTGTTTAGCCATTCTGTTGTTGCAAGAGATTTAGAAATTTGTCTTTGTATTTGAAATCAATATCGCTATCCACTTGCACCAAACCGTTTTTGATTAAATGAGCGTTGATGAATGTTTTGTTTTCAAGGTAGAGATAGCAAAGCATGTTGTTCTCGCTATCGTGTTTAATATTATCGTATTTTAGAAATACTCGCTTCCCTTTTGTTTTTTCAATCAAGAACAAAGTCGCCTTGCGATTGATTGCAGGGTCTTCTTTTACTCCAAGAAGTTTTATTATTAAGTCGTTGCTCAAACGAATTTTTTCGGGGCTTATAACTTCCTTAACTGTAAATAATTCTTCTCGTTTCGTTGAACTGTCCTTGTCAATCTTTGAACCAAATTGAAGTTTCTTTACATCAATCTTTTTGTCAAGTTTATGTGGGTCTTTGAAAATGTAGGGGAGTTTTTGAACTTCTTTTTCAAAATCAGTCATTACTGTTTTTTGTTGTAAAAACTCATAAGTCGTACCATTTAAATCCTTTTGATGAACTTCCAACTTTTCCTTGATGATTGGAATAAATTCAGGATTGATTTCATAACCAACTGAATTTCGGTCTGTTTTTTTTGCCGCTAAAGCAGTTGTTCCACTTCCTGCAAAAGGGTCAAGAACCGTTTCGCCAACAAACGAAAACATTTTTATTAATCGTCTCGGTAATTCTTCGGGGAACATCGCAATGTGTCCACTTTGTCTCTCTCCTGGGAAGTTCCAATGTCCTGTAAAAAATGTGTTCCATTCTTCGGCAGTCATTTTGGAAAGCTCTTTTTGCTCTTTGGTCGGTTTGGGGCTGTCGCCTAATTTTTTTAATACAAGAATAAACTCATAGTCTAATTTCAAAATACCGTTTCGTGGATAGGGATATGAACCCATTTGAACGCCACCGCCCGTTGTGTTGGAAGTTGTCACCTTTTGCCAAATAATGGCACCCATATAATCAAATCCGATGTTTTCACAGAACTTGATAATCTCTTCACGAATGGGAATGACTTTGTAACGTCCGTAATAAACTGCTCTTGCGAACTGGTCGCCAATATTTACACACAACCTGCAACCGTTGTGAAGCGTGCGGTAACACTCTTTCCAAACTAAATTCAGGTTGTTGATGTAATTCTCGTAACTATCGTGGAAACCGATTTGATTGTCAGTTCCATAGTCCTTTAACTGCCAGTAGGGTGGCGAAGTAATAACCAAATGCACCGAATTGTCGGGCAATTCAGTCATTTGTCTGCTGTCTCCATTTATTATTTTATGATAAGTTTTCAAGTCGTTTTATATTAAAAATTTATCTCGGTCAAATTTAGTCAAAATGTCGGGTTAGCCGTCCAAAAGTTATCAGGTTTTCATCTACCTGTCCAATGGTAGCAGTGTCGCTCTACCATTTCCGCCAACTTATGCTTCAAATAACGACGCTTTGAAAAGAGGTGCTTCGTTTTGTTCGCGCAATGCGGTCAAACGCTGTTCGGCAATCGCGACATAGTTCGGGTTAGTTTCAATGCCAATCCACCGACGCCCTAAACGCTCCGCTACAACCGCCGTTGTGCCTGAACCAAGAAACGGGTCTAAAACAAGGTCATTCGGACGGCTTGACGACAAGATGAGTTGTTCAATGAGTTTTTCGGGTTTTTGCGACGGGTGTCCGGCTTTTTCTTTGGAAGAGCCTTTCAAACTCGGAACGCGCAAAATGTTTGTAGCATATTTCCCTTTCTCGAGATGCAACCGTCGCGCTTCTTTATCCTTATATCGCTTATCGCGTAGGTAGGCTCTGATTTTCTCTTCTTCATAAGGCAAGCGGACCGCATCTTTGTTGAAGTAAGGCTTTGCATGTTCGGACTTGCGAAGCGCTAAAATCATTTCGTAGCAAGGCGTGAAACTGTCGTAGCGTTCATTGTATCCAACGGCTCTATCCCAAATAATCATATCGTGAAACTGCAATTCTTTGACGACCATCGAGCAGAAGTGAAGCCAGATGTGTTCGCGTTTACCGAGTTGTCCGAAGATGTAAAAGAGTCCATCTTCCTTCAAAACCCTTGCGGCGGCGCGAACCCAATCCAAACTCCAATGCAAATACGCCTCTTCGCTTTTCCACTGCGTATCCCACTGTTCATCAAGTAACACTTGGAAGTAAGGTGAGTCAGCAAGAATGAGTTGCGCTGAACATTCAGGTAACTTTCCCAGTTCTGTAAGTGCATCGCCTTGAATGAGTCGGTTCATCATGGTGCGTCGGTTAAATTTTCAAAAGGTACGATGTTGCACGATTTATTCCAACGCGCTTATCAGGTAGCGAGACAGAATTAAGTATGAAGAGAGCAAACATCGCTGTCATTCCGAGCGACGCGAGGAATCCACTTGACGAGCTCGGCGAGGCTCGCTTGTGGATTCTTCCCCTTCACGCTGTTCAGGGTCAGAAATTACCGCGAAAACAATCGTTGATATTGTCTTCATACTTACTTAACGACAGAGAAGCAAAGTAGAGAAAATGAACGCGAGTTGCTTTGGCGATGCGAATAAAATTAGCGACATTAGACGCTGTTTCAACTTTTAATCTCTCCTTCCAATGAAAATTCTAATCCTTAATACGTGCTTGTTTTTGCTCTTCGCCTATCGTGCTCATGCGCAAGAAATTACCGCGAAAACCAAACATCAAGACGCGGCACTGCTTTTTCAATTCAACGGCTTTGGCAACTTGACGACGGGCGGACTTGGGGCGGTTGAAACGCCTACCGACGCGAGCGGCGCAAGCACCACCATCATTAACGGCATTGGAGTAAAATACTACACGGCGGAAAACGTCGCAGCGCGCGCAACATTCACTTTCGCACGTGAAACGGCTTCGCAAGCGCAATCAGGCTCAATTTCAGAGTTCACTGAAACCTCAACCGGCATCGGCGTTGAAGGCGGCGTAGAAGTGCATCTGCATAACAAAAGACTTTCGCCCTACTTCGGCGGACTCATCGGATATAGCAAGGGTTCGTTCTCAAGAACGCAGGGAGGAAATGAAGTCTCGGCTTCGCGAAGCGGATTTGGAATTGCAGGGATTTTAGGCGCGGAATTTTTTCTCTTCGAGCAAGTGAGTTTGGCGGCGGAATATCGTGCGGTGTATCAAAGAGCGACATCCTTCAACACCCTTTCCAACGGCACGCGTACTGACGCGCCTGAAGAGACGAGAATCGGATTCTTCTCGCAAGGTTTCTTGACGCTCGGTTTGTATTTGTGGTGAGCGGATTGTGTCAAGATTAGGTCGGCGCAATGGGGATTTAAAAAGGGATAACGCAGTGCGGATAACACACCATGCCTAAAGTGAATAGGTGTTTAAGAAGTGCATATGCTCAACACTCTCTAAGTGCTGGCGGCAAGATGCTTGAGCGTGTAAAAGCAGTTTTTTCCGTCCATGTGTAAATGAATCACGCCCGCCCGCACCAACGAAACTAAAATGCGTGCCGCCCGCCGATTGGACACATTGACTAATCGGCTGTATTCAACGAGCGTAATGCGGTGATACGTGTTCAAATACTTCATCAGCGTGCGCTCATTGTCGCCGAAAGAAATGCGAATTGGGCGATGCTCGGCTTTCAAGAGTTGAACGGCTTCGGGCGCGGCGATGAGGTTTTTGTCGTGGTGTCGCAGATAGACTTTGCGCTCAACAACTTTCTTAAAGGTTTTCGGGTCTCTCGTTTCGGAAAGATGAAAGTGAGGCTTTGTGTTGCTTTCTTCGATGAGGACAGCCAGGACGTCGCGTCCGCGAAACTCAATCACGTCGGTCTCAAAAGGCACAGCGGGGTGAACAAAATCGTTCGCCGCCTCCCAAATGATTTCCGCCGTTTCCTTTTCGCTCTCAATTCCAACAATGCGCTTGTCATCATCAACGCCGATAAGAATCGTGCCGCCTGAGGTGTTGGCGAAAGCGGAAATGGATTTTGCAATTTTTTCGGGAGAGTGGACGAGTCGCTTGAATTCAATGTGTTGGTTTTCCCCTGTGTCTACAAGCCGTAAGAGTTCTAAATCGGTAAGCGTCATGGTAAGGTGCTGTTTTAAGCGTTATAAACGAGGTCGTGAATCCCCTATAAGCGGCTCTTACGACAATGTTCTCGTTTATGAAGACAAAACAGGCGAAAGAACACAACAACTTAAAAGAGCAAACTAACCTCCTCAGCGTCGTTTAGATTTAGGTTTCTTTGATTTTTTCTTGGATTTTTCAGTATCCTCTTTTGCCGCTTGGGGCGGTGGTGCGCCGATATTGCCGACGGGCGGCGGAATTTTAACTGTTGGAGGATTGAGGTATGCAAACGTTGCCAACATATAATTGACGGCTTGCGCTTCGCCATCGGTCAGTGTGCCCAACGGGTGGTCGATAATGACGTTATACTGCAAACTGTCTCGCTCGAAAAACCCCATATTATACTGCCGACCGTTGAAGTTGCATCGTGCGTAATAGGACTGACGCCAGCCGCGCTCGGCTTCAAAGAGCGAATCTAATCGCCAATCGCTTCGCAACAGTTGGTTCTTGCCGAAGGAAAGGGCTTCTTGAACTTGCGCCCAAATGCCTGTGGAATCAAACGTGCGGTAGGCGACGGAAATCGTAATGCTGATTTTCTCGTTGCCGAAAAAGTTAATCAGATTTTCATACTGACGACGCGACCCCGCCCAATTTTTCGGAACTGAAAACTGACAGCCCAACACAGTGTCGCGGGTTACTTCCATAGAATAGCCGCCATCGGAAAGCATATTAAATCGAAGCGTCATCACGGGGTTGATGCGCGTGTCGGTCGTGATTTCAACATAATCAAGTTCATCTACGAGTTGGGAGGTTGTATCAATCGGGGGCGGCGCAACCGGTTTGGGTGTTGATTTAGCAACTTCCTTTGAGCCTCCGCAACCAGAAATGACGTTTATTGTAAGGAGAACAAATAAGTAAAAAAGTAGTGTATATCGCATTGCGTGTCGAGAACGACGAAGTTTGAACAAAGTTTGCTCTAACGACAAAGGCATTTCAGCAAAATAAAATAAACTTGCAAAAATTCCGCACGCGGCTAAAAATTTTATCCAATGCGAGACCTCTTTCAAAAACCGTACACCATTTTTTTAGAAACTTCAAAACCGGATGGCGAGAACCAAACAACATTCTTGTTTCAAGAGCCTCAAAACATCATTGAGGCTAAGTCGCTTTCAGAAGTGAACCTCGCGCTCGCTCGGATTGAAGATGCGCTCCGACGCGGAAAGTGGCTTGCCGGCTACATCGGATATGAGGCGGGATTTGCCTTTGAGAAAAAATTACACGGCTTACCTGTGCCAACGTCGCTCCCGCTACTTTGGTTCGGCGAGTATGACGCGCCGATTTTGAATCCGTCCATTCCATTCAACCCCATGCGAGGCGTCGCGCAACGCGTCGCGTTCAACGTTTCAAAAGAAGATTACGCCAAAGCGATTGCAAACATTCTCGCTTACATCGAAGCGGGCGACGTTTATCAAATCAACTTTACGGGAAAACTCTCCTTTGATTTTCAAGGCGACGCCGTTGCGCTTTACGAGACCTTGCGCGAGAAGCAATCCGTCGCTTACGCCGCGTTTCTCAACTTGGGAGGTCAAGCCGTGCTGTCGTTTTCCCCTGAGCTTTTTTTTCGCATCAACAACGGCATCATTGAATCCAAGCCGATGAAAGGCACCGCCCCACGCGGGCGAACAACCGCCGAAGACGAAGCCGTCGCAACTTGGCTGAAAAGTGACGACAAAAATCGCGCCGAAAACCTGATGATTTTAGACCTCATTCGCAACGATTTTGGACGCATCTGCAAAACGGGCTCAATCACCGCTCCAAGCCTCTTTGAGATTGAGCGGTTTCAAACGCTCTTTCAAATGACCTCGACCGTGCGCGGCGAACTTCGAGACGGCGTTACCTTCAAGGAGATTTTTGAAGCCATTTTTCCATGCGGCTCAATTACGGGCGCGCCGAAAATTCGCGCGATGGAAATCATCTCCGAACTCGAGGTCGAGCCGCGCGGCGTTTACACCGGCGCAATCGGGTTCATCTCGCCGAAAAAAGAAGCGTGCTTCAGCGTCGCAATTCGCACGGTGGTCGTTGAACATCGAAACGTAAATTCTCTCGTTGGAGAAATGGGAATCGGAAGCGGCGTTACGATTGACTCCGAAAGCCAAAGCGAATACGACGAGTGCTTGCTGAAAGCAAATTTCTTGACGAAGCCGATGGAAGATTTTGCTCTAATTGAATCAATCAAGTTTCACGGGCATTACTGCTTGCTTGAAAAGCATCTTGCGCGGCTCAAAGATTCTGCGGCGTATTTTGACTTTAAGTTCGATGAACAATCGCTTTGCTCTGCGCTCGCGCAATACGCAAAATCAATCGATGAGAAAGCGCCTTACAAAGTGCGCGTCGTGTTGGCAAAGTCGGGACGGGTAGAAGTAACGCATGAACGAATTGAGACAACACAGGAAGGACTCGGCACGGTCGCGATTGCAGAGGCGCGAACAAATTCCGCCGATAAGTTTTTCTATCACAAGACGACAAAGCGTCAGATTTATGACGAAGCAACGAAGCGCGCGCGTCAGTTGGGATTAGCGGATTTTATTTTTCTCAACGAGCGAGGCGAAGTGTCGGAAGGCGCAATCAGCAATGTATTTGTTGAAAAGAGAGGACGGCTTTACACGCCGCCAATTTCATCGGGCATTTTAGCCGGCGTTTATCGGCAGTATGTTTTGGAGACTTATCCCAATGCGACAGAGCAGGTGTTGCAGTTAGATGATTTGAAAGACGCTGAACGAATTTGGATTTGTAATGCGGTGCGAGGAATGAGGGAAGTAGACTTGATAAGCGTTTAGCGGGCGGGAAGCCGTTTGGTGAGCACCAATTTGTTTTCGCCGTTGGATTGCTCGTATTCAATTTCATCGACGAGCGAGCGAATGAGTTTGATGCCTAATCCGCCGCTTTTCTTAGCGGCAAGATACGCCTCCATGTCGGGCAACGGATGCGTGCGGATGTCGTAGCTTTTGCCGCTGTCATTGACGGTAACGGTAAAACGATTGTCCGCCGTTTGGATAACGATGTGCAACTTTTCGTCCGAATTTTTGCCGTAGCCGTGCCTGATGATGTTGGAGCAGGCTTCATCGACGGCGAGTACGATTTTATAGCCTTCTCGCTCTTCAAAGCCGAACGCTTCCGCCGCTTTCGAAACAAAGCCGCGAATTTGTTCAAGTTGCTCGATGCTACTCTGAATCGTCAGTTCCGCTTTAAATTCCTCTGCCATTCGTCAATTTGTTTTCAAGTTTCAATCGTTATGAAGCGGTTGTTTGAAATTTCTCAACGGCTTTGTTCTCATCGTCGTAGATTTCATAGAGCAGTGGAAATCCAAGCAAATCGAAGACTTGAAAAATTTTTTCGGGCATATTTGAAAACTTAATGTCGCCGCCTTTTGAGCGAACTTCATCGATGAACGACATGAAGACGCCGAGACCGGCGCTGGAGATGTAGTTGAGTCTTGAAAAGTTGATGATGATGTTCGTGCGCTGTTTGTCAATCAGGTCTTGAATCGCTCGTTCCAGTTCGATGGACGTGTGGGCGTCGAGGTCGCCGCTGATGTCGACGATGCTGGCTTTGCCCGATTCACGAAGCGATGTATTGAATGATGCCATAAAGCGGATATTGTTTTTATCGTTATACGATTGGTTTCGTTATGCGAAAGTCGCAGAATGATTGTTACGCGGCGCAGCGTTTAAGTACGACGATGGTGAGGTCGTCTCGCACGGCGCCGCCGTCGTTTGTAAAGATATTGACAGCGTTAAATATATCATTTTTGATTTCACTTGCATTTTTTTGTCGGGAAAGGCGTGCGACTTCCATTAGCCGTTCATAACCGAACTGCTCTTCGTGTTTGTCAACGGCTTCAACCACGCCGTCGGTGTAGAGCACGACCACGTCGCCCACGTTCAGTTCAATGTGCGCCTCGCTGACGTGTTGTGAAAAGAGCGAGCCTTTATCAAGCCCTAACGCGAGACCTTTCATTTTGATGAGTTTGGCATCGTCGCCCTGAACAACGACGGCGGGACAGTGTCCGGCGTTTGAAAGATGGAAAACATTTCGTTCTGTATCCACGATTCCGTAAAGCGCGCTGATGAAGGAGGCTTTTTCCAATCCGCGTGCGATGGTCTCGTTGGCTTTGCATAAAAATTCTTTCGGCGAGTTTGGATAAATGCGAGCGAGCGACTGCACGACGCCTTTGAGTTCCGCCATATAAAACGCCGCCGATGTTCCCTTCCCCGACACGTCAGCGATGACAATGCCGACGGTTGCGCCGTTAGTTCCAATTTGAACATAATCGAAGTAGTCACCGCCGACTTCATATGCGGGGTAGGAGACGCCGTCGAGTTGAAAGCCGCTCAGGGTCGGCTGCGATTGCGGCAGAAGTCGCAGTTGAATTTTCTGCGCCACCAGCAGTTCTTGTTGAAGCCGCTCTTTATCAATCAGTTCGCGAATGAGGCGGGAGTTGTCGATGGCGACGGCGGCTTGGTCGGCAAAGGTGGTAATGAGTTCTAAATCTTCTTTAACGAAACCATACTCGACGTCTTTTGCGACACACAACACGCCGATGAGTTTGTTCCGAGCCAGTAGTGGAACGGCAACGATTGAGCCGATGCCGTTTGACGATACAGGCGCGGATTTCATTCTCCGCCAAAATTGCTTTACCGCCGAAGGCGGCGCGCCAAGCCGCACATCGTTTTCTACATCATCAATTCGCACAACGCTTTTTTTCTCTGCAACTTGCTTCCAAATAAAATCTGCTTTGCTTGAAAAGTGTTGAATGGTCTCGATCGAAATGTTTTGTTGTGCGACGGTCTTGAAAAATCCGTGTTCACCTTTCAAATCTCGCCATTGAAGGTTCGGCAACTTCGAGGCAACGATACTTTCCGACTTACGCCGCTCTTCGCTATAAGGGTGATACATATCAAACCAAACCGAACTTGAACCGCCGCATGCATCACGCGCATAACTGACGAGCGAATCATAAATCTTGTCCTCTTCAAAAACGTCGGTGATGAACTTGCTCATCGCGTAAAGGTTTTTCACCTCGCTCGATTTGCGCTCGAAGGCTTCGGAAGTCGGCAAGTAAAAAAGCAAACTGAACAGCGTAACGACGAGATAAAGCCCACCGAAAACGGTAACGCCTTTCAAAAAAATAGAGACGGGGAAACTATATGCTGTCAAGTGCTCGTCCAAATGCAATCCCCCTATTGCAATGCCGATGCCACCGATGATGAGCGGCACGAGGAAAATCGCGCGGATTTTTTCGTCGCGTTTAATTGGCAAAATCCACGACAAGCGGAAGAGATTGACGAGCATCATCAAGCCCGAGACGCTTAAAAATGCAATCGCCAGCACGTTGAGTTTATCGCCTTTTTTCGCGCCAATCATGGCAAGCGAGCCAAGCGCAAGAAACGCCGCCATCAAAATGAAATTTGATTTCGTGTTCTTTAATCGACGAAATAAAATCAGCCGCTCTGCAACAATGAAAAGCGAGAGAAGATACGAGCCGAAAGTCAGAACAGTCAGGTGGGATTTGAAAACCGTGTAAATGGTTTGCGGCGCAACGGCGAGAATTTCTTCTTCGGGATTGAAATCGCTCGGATTGAACAGCGTGCCATATACAGCCAGAAACGCGACAATCAACGCAATGAGAATCGCGCCGCGCTTGAAGGCGTCTTCGGGCTCAACCCATGCAACGGCGTCGGGAAGCGCGTGCGACTCAATCTGACGACGAATCAAAAGGTAAATCGTGCCAACCGTAGCACACGCTAAAAAATCTTTCAAGAACAAAATCCCAAATGAAACCAAGTATGCGCGCGCTTCCCCTGCATAAAACAGCCCAACATCAATCGAGAGATGAAGAACTTCGCTGATAATTAAGGCGAGAAATAAAAAATATGTGAGACGGACGTTTTTTTGCATAGCATAAATATAAAGCAATCAAAAGCGAGATTTCAGAACGGCAACGGCACACATGAGTTTCAACTGAACCAAACATCGCGCGATTTCATCAGCGCACATTTCTTGCCGACATTTGAATAACTTTGAGCGTCTCCGAAATAAACATCAAGACTTCAACGCTATGGCATCAGCGCATCTCGCACTTGACGGCGAAACGCTTTCACTTGAGCGTATTAAATCCGCTCAATCGATTTCAATTTCGGCTTCTGCACGAAAAAAAATTCTCGCCTCGCGTCGTGTCGTTGACCGATTAACCCAAAGCGACAAAGCACACTACGGCATCAACACCGGATTTGGAATTTTAGCACGAGAAAAAGTCGAGCCGCACGATTTGGAAAAGTTGCAGGAAAACTTGATTCTCTCTCATGCGGTCGGCGTCGGCGACTTTGTGCCTGAGCGGATTGTTCGGCTGATGATGCTTCTCAAAGTCAACGCGCTTGCCAAAGGGTATTCAGGTATTTCGCTTGAAGCGACGCAAAGGCTATGCGATTTTTTCAATCACCATCTTTCACCACTTGTCTACACACAAGGGTCGGTGGGGGCATCGGGCGACCTTGCGCCGCTTGCGCATCTTGTGCTGGCAATGATGGGAGAAGGCGATGTTTTGCTTTGTGGCAAACAAATGCCCGCCAAGAAAGCCTTGAAGCAGTGCAGATTTGCGCCATACAAACTTAAATCCAAAGAAGGGCTTGCGCTCATTAACGGCACGCAATTCATGCTCGCTTACGCGGTCGATGCGCTCTTGCGTGCAGAAGTGATTGTCATAACTGCCGACCTTTGCGCCGCCATCACGCTTGAAGCCATGCGCGGAAGCAGTTCACCGTTTGATGCGCGTATTCACGCCTTGCGTCCGCAACAAGGGCAAATCATTGTGGCGGAAAACATTCGCCGATGTATCGCTGGCTCGGAGATTATGCAATCGCATAAGGATTGTCAGAAAGTTCAAGACCCGTATTCCCTTAGATGCGCGCCCCAAGTGCATGGCGCGTGCCGCGATGCGATGCTGTATGCGCGACGTGTGGTGGAAATTGAACTCAATTCCGCCACCGACAACCCGCTCGTGTTTGAAAATGGCGACGTGATTTCCGGCGGAAATTTTCACGGAGAGCCGCTCGCGCTCGCGCTCGATACGCTTGCCATCGCGCTGGCGGAACTTGCCTCGATTTCAGAGCGGCGCATTTACCTGCTTTTAGGCGGCGACAGCGTCGGCGGAATTGATTTGCCGAAACTCCTCATGCGCGACACCGGCTTGAACTCCGGCTTTATGCTTCCGCAATACACCGCCGCCGCACTGGTGAGCGAAAACAAAATCCTCGCTCACCCTGCCGCCGTCGATTCCATTCCAACCTCGCTCGGTCAAGAAGACCACGTCTCAATGGGAAGCATCAGTGCAACGAAACTTCATAAGGTGGTGCAGAATGTAGAGACGGTCTTGGCGATTGAACTCATGTGCGCCGCACAAGCCTTAGACTTTCTGCGTCCTTTGAAAAGCGGCAAGGCTGTTGAAATCGCGCATGAAGAAATCCGAAAAGTCGTCTCTCACGCCGACAGCGACCGACTGTTTCACAACGATATTGAAGCCGTGCTTCGTCTGGTGCAAAGCGAAACGATTGTGCGCGCCGTAAGTCAGGCGGTTGGAAAATTGAAGTAGAGCGGAAATGTGGTGTGAAAATGGACTTGCGGAAAAAAATCGTTTTTGTATATTTGCGCCCTGTTTGTTGAAAATTTGGAAATGCCACCATAGCTCAGTTGGTAGAGCAGCTCATTCGTAATGAGCAGGTCGTGGGTTCGAGTCCCATCGGTGGCTCTACTTGAAACGCGATGAAGCCAAAGCGCATCATCGCTATTTTTTTTATCCAGCCAAACCTTTTCACTTCATTATGCAAGAAGGCATTATCACGCAAGTTATCGGTCCCGTCGTTGATGTCGATTTCTCACAAGGCGATTTACCCTCTATCTTAACCGCACTCAAAGTTCGCCGTGAAGACGGCACCGACCTCGTGCTCGAGGTTCAACAGCACTTAGGCGAAGAGCGCGTGCGCACGATTTCAATGGATTCTACGGAAGGATTGGTTCGCGGAATGAAAGTCGTGAATACGGGCGCGGCGATTTCTACGCCGGTCGGCAGTGAAGTGCTGGGACGCTTGCTCAATGTGGTCGGAGAGCCGATTGATGGTAAAGGCGAGATTAAAGCAACAAAGCGGTATCCGATTCACAAAACCCCACCGCCGTTTGATAGACTTTCCACCAAAGCCGAAATTCTCGAAACGGGGATTAAAGTCATCGATTTGATTGAGCCTTATTCCAAAGGCGGAAAAACGGGCTTGTTTGGCGGTGCAGGCGTCGGAAAAACTGTTATCATTCAAGAACTCATTAACAACATCGCCAAATTTCACAGCGGATACTCGGTGTTTGCTGGCGTCGGCGAAAGAACCCGCGAAGGCAACGACTTGATGCTCGAAATGGAAGAATCGGGTGTGATTAAAAACGCCGCATTGGTTTTCGGACAAATGAACGAACCGCCGGGCGCACGTGCACGGGTGGCGCTGACAGGCTTAGCGATTTGCGAATACTTCCGAGACGAAGAAGGACGCGATGTGCTCTTGTTTATTGACAACATCTTCCGTTTTACTCAAGCAGGCTCGGAAGTTTCCGCCTTGCTCGGTCGTATGCCCAGCGCGGTCGGCTACCAACCCACACTCGCAACGGAAATGGGCGCCTTACAAGATAGAATCACTTCTACAACCAAAGGGTCAATTACATCAGTGCAAGCCATTTATGTGCCTGCCGACGACCTCACCGACCCTGCGCCCGCAACCGCATTCGCACACCTTGACGCAACCACCGTGCTTTCAAGACAAATTGCGGAAATGGGAATTTATCCCGCCGTCGACCCGCTCGATTCAACCTCGCGTATCTTAGACCCGCTCATCGTCGGACAAGAGCATTACGACGTCGCACAAGGAGTTAAACTCTTGCTTCAACGATACAAAGACTTGCAAGATATTATCGCCATTCTCGGCATGGACGAACTTTCCGACGAAGACAAACTTGTTGTGGCGCGTGCCCGTCGTGTTCAACAGTTCCTTTCGCAGCCCTTCTTCGTCGCTGAACAATTCACCGGCTTGAAAGGTCGCTACGTCAAACTTGCCGACACCATTCGTGGGTTCAAAGAGATTCTCGCGGGCAAATATGACCACTTGCCCGAAGCGGCATTTCGCCTCGTTGGCACGATTGAAGAAGCCGTTGAAAAAGGCGAAAAAATGTTAGCCGAAGCGAAGTAAAAGAGGAGCAAATATGGCGGTTGAATTTCATCTCGATATTGTAACGCCGGCAAAAAACCTGTTCAGCGGTACTGTCGTCAGCGTAACTGCACCAGGAAGCGAAGGGCAGTTCCAAGTTTTAGCAGGGCATGCCCCGTTTCTTTCTTCGCTGGCGACTGGTGAAGTGCGCGTTGACCTTGCCGATAAATCACAAAAGACTTACAAAGTGTCGGGCGGATTTTTTGAAGTCAGCGCAAATAAAGCGATGCTCCTCGTCGAGAGTGCCTCGTAACTTTTTTCCGAATGATTCTTAAACCGAAACGCTTGCAGGCGGGCGATACCATCGGCATCGTGGCGCCTGCAAGTCCTATCTTCCCCGAAGATAAACTTGAAAAAGCCAAAGCCTATCTTCACTCACTTGGCTACACCGTCAAGCTCGGCAAGCACATCAAAAAAATGCACGGCTACTTGGCAGGATTAGACCAAGAACGCGCCGACGACATTAACCGAATGTTCGCCGATAAATCCATCAAAGCGATTTTCTGCTTACGCGGCGGCTACGGCTCTCCACGCTTGCTTCGCCTCATTGATTACAACACGATTCGACGCAATCCCAAAATTTTTGTCGGCTTTTCCGACATCACCGCGCTCTGTTGCGCCATCTTCGCGAAAACAGGACTCATCACATTTTCAGGACCAATGCTCGTTTCCGACATGGTTAATCCTGATGAGTTCTCGCAGTATCACCTGTGGCGAATGCTCACCAAACCTCGCATTTATGGTCGGTTCATCAATCACGAAACGCATCATCTTATCGGAATTCGCTCTGGCGAAGCCAAAGGGCGGCTTATCGGCGGCAATCTTTCACTGCTCAGCGCGCTCATCGGCACGCCCTTCCTGCCCGATATGCGCAAAGCCTTGCTCTACTTCGAAGACATCGGCGAAGAACCTTACCGCATCGACCGCATGCTCTCGCAATTTGAAAATGCGGGAATCCTTGAAAAACTTTCGGGAATGATTATCGGACAAATGACCGATTGTTTTGAAGAAGACGACGAAAAGCCATCACTGACGCTTGAAGAGGTCATTGACGATTACCTCTACGCTTTCCCAGACCGCGCACCCGCATGCGCCAATCTCTCTTACGGACACATCAAACACAAACTAACCTTGCCCATCGGCGCAAGAGCAAAATTGACCGTTAAAAACGGACGCGCCCGACTCGAACTCTTGGAAACTGTCGTCTCTTAAATCTTAATCTCTTAAACCTTAAACAAGGACGGGGGCTTTCGGCTTTGAAGCGAAGCGATGCGCAAACGCAAAGAGAATCGTAAGGGGAATTGTGGCAAGCGCAATCGTCGCCCATTGAAGCAGGCTGAACGGCGTGATTTCGTAGAACATGGTAATCACCTTCGTGATGAACAGTTCCGATGAAACGGTTGCAACCGTCGCATAAAGCGCAATTAGCCCCAGTCCGAACATCAAGTAATTTCTTTGATTGGATACATCGTCAAAATAGACGGCGCAAAGAAAATTCATGATAGAACCAATCACTAACGCGCCTGTCATGACTTCAACGACAACCGATTCGGGAAATTCAAAAAGGTAATGCCCGATGAAATAAGCGGCGAACGTTTGGCTCAAAATCATCACCGTTGATAGCGAGACGAATGAGGTGAGTTGTCCGAAAAAGTCGCGCACGGGTGCAGTGTTCAGATTCATCAGCGCGATGAAGTAAGCGGGAAGCGCAATGCCGAGAATGCTCATCAAGCCGCTCTTTCGTGGCGTGAGCGGATAGAGCATGTCCAAAAACCAAGGCAAAATGCTAAGCACAATCACCACGGCATTTTTCGTGATGAAAAGATTGGACACATAGCGCACCGTATTGATAATTTTGCTTCCTTCATCAAACATCTTCGGCAAAAGTGAAAAACGATTTTTGAGAAGCACCACGTCGGCGGCTTCTTTGGTAATCGCGCTTCCTTCTTCCATCGCAATGCCCAAACTGGCTTCTTTAATGGCGAGCAAATCATTGACGCCGTCGCCAATCATCGCCGTTTCTTTCTTCAAGGCTTTAAGCGTTTGAACAATCGTGAGTTTGTGTTCGGGATTTGTTCTAACGAAGATGGATTTTTGCAAGACGACTTCGGGAAGGTCTTCTGGAGAAAGTTTGTCGAGTTCGTTGCCTGTAATCATCAAGTCTGGCGAGGCGTTCCAGCCGATTTCGCGAAGGGTTTGCAAAACGGAGTCGCCCGAATCACCTGAAATGATTTTGACATCGATGTGATTTTTCTCGAGAAGCTTCAATACTTCAAAGGCATCGGTTCGTGCTTCGTCTTTGAGTGAGACGATAGCCATCGGCGTGATTTCAAACGCGTCGACTTGTTCGGCGGAAAGTTTTTCCGAAAGTTCCGACCGCACTTCGCCAAAAAGCAGGTTGCGATAGCCTGAAAGTTTATGCGTGGTGAAAAGCGCAAGGGCTTCTTCTTCTTCGTTTTTGGAGAGCCGTTCTTGAAGCACATCGAAGCCGCCGAGAATGAAGGTGCGAATCGTTCCGCCAATCGTCATTTTGAGCGCACTGATTTTAATGTCGGAACGAAACGGAATTTCATCGAGCCGTGCGATGTCGGGCGGTTGGGCGAAAATCGACAAGGCTTTGATGGTTGCATTTTGCTCCGTGCTGAGCGCGCTGAACGCGCCTAAACACGATTTGACCTCCTCTTCTGAAAAGCCTTTGAAAAGCGAGAGCGTCGCAAAAGCAATTTTATTTTGCGTCAGCGTGCCGGTTTTATCCATACAAACGACTTGAATTGTCGGGAACGCATCAATCGCGTTGATTTTCTGAATAATTGCGCCGATTTTCGCAATCCGAAAAATGCCAATCGTAAAGGTGATGGAAGAAAAAAACACCAACCCTTCGGGAATGAGCGAGATGGCAATCGTAGAAATTTTGCGCACTTCATCGGGCGTGAAATTGTGCAACACCAAACTTCGCAAAAGTTCCACCAGCACCAACATCGCCGTAATGCCAAACGACCAAACGAAGAGCAAATTGATTTTGCGTTGAAGCGGCGAGACCATGAACTTATATCGCTTCGCTTGTGCGGTGATGCGCGTGGCATAACTTTCCGCGCCAACTTTTTCTGCACGGAAGTAGCCATTGCCGAAGACGCAAAAACTGCCCGATAAGAGTTCGTCGCCCGCCGATTTTGCAATTGAAATCGACTCGCCCGTAACCAGCGATTCATCGACCTCCAAGCGATTGGCGTAAAGCACTTTTCCATCGACAACGATTTGCTCGCCTTTTTCAAGAAAGAGCACATCGTCTTGTACGATGTCGTGTTTATCAATCTGAATTTTTTGTCCGTCTCTAACGACCGTTACAAAAGGGTTTCGAAGCAGTTCCATTTTCGCAAGGGCGCGCGCGGCGCGTATTTCCTGAACAATGGCAATGAGCGTGTTGGCAAGCGTAACGGTTACAATGCCGAGCGAGTCGAGTACGAGCCGTTCATCGTCAGTGGCGAAGTAAAAAACAAGAAGGAAGGTGATGACGGCAAAATTGATGAGGTTGAAGATGCTGAACGAATTCTCGAGGATAATTTGCGGAACACTTTTGATATGCTCGCGCGTAGTGCGGTTGGTTAATCCTTGTGCAATTCGCGCTTGAACTTCGCTTTGCGTTAGCCCTTGAAATGGTGGAAGCATACCTTAGGCGACATTGCGGGTTGCCTTCGAATCGTCGAGCAAAATTGGCTGAACGGACTTGCGCCTTCGGAGGCGTTCGGCAATCCGACGGTATTCCTGTTTATGATGCGCAAGTTCGCCGGCGACGCCTTCAATCACCTTAAGATTTTCAAAGCGAACGCGCGTGAGTTTTCCATATGAAATTGAAAGCATCAAGCAAAGTTCAATGTAATTGAGGCTGAAAACGAGCCACTCAAAAAGGTTCGGGCGGCGCGCCGTGAAGCCGAATTTCGCTACGGTTGCATCACTGAAGTAATACAAATTGGCACGAATCTTCGTTTCAGGCGCGATTTTCCCAGACTCAATTTCGGCGCACAAATTGTGCAAACCTTCCGCCAAATGATAAAGCAAAACCGATGGATTAACTTTTTGAAGTCGGAAAAAATCCCAACTTGTGCCAATATGAACTTCAAGCGTCTTGAAGCCGTAGGGCGCAGTGCAAAACATTTTCGAGTAGTAATGATAAACGCCGACTTTTTTCAGAAGCGGCGTCGTCAGATAGCGTGAAATGCGATAAATAAAGAGGAAGGAAAATATAGCAAGTGTAGCGTTTGAGAGCAGTTCCATTATCAAAGCGATAATTGAGATGTGTTTTTAGAGCGCAGAAATTCTGGACGGGCGCAAAGTTACGCCTTCTTTGTTAATAAACCATATTTTTCAAGCGCGCAACATTTCGCGTAAATTGAAACCTAAAAGAACTTTTCGCAACACAAACCTTTATGTCGTATGACCGCACTGAAAGATTCAATCCTAAAACTCATCACCGAAACCTCTACGAACTTGCCAAGCGATGTGCGTCGTGCGATTGCGCGCGCCGCCGAACTCGAAGAAGCCCAATCGCGCTCTGGCTTGGCAATGTCGACCATTACGCTCAACGTCGATATGGCATGCGACAACGTCTCGCCGATTTGTCAGGACACCGGCATGCCGACCTTCTTCATTCACACGCCGATTGGCGTCAATCAACTCGAAATCAAAGCCGCTATCAAAGAAGCCACGATAGAAGCGACGAAGATGGGCAAACTGCGTCCAAACTCTGTGCACCCGATTACAGGTAAAAATAGCGGCACGAATGTCGGCGCGGGCGTGCCCGTCATGCACTTCGAGCAGTGGGAAAACGATTACACGGAAATCAAACTCATCTTGAAAGGCGGCGGGTGCGAAAACAAAAACATTCAATACTCGCTCCCAATGGAACTCGAAGGACTCGGCAAAGCCGGACGCGATTTGGAAGGAATCCGAAAGTGCATCATGCACGCCGTTTGGCAAGCGCAAGGGCAAGGCTGTTCGGCGGGCTTCATCGGTGTTGGCATCGGCGGCGATAGAACGTCGGGCTATGAACTCGCCAAACATCAACTCCTGCGCCCCGTCGATGATGTGAACCCTGATGAAACCTTACGTGCGCTCGAAGATTACGTGATGCAAAACGCCGATAAACTCAATATCGGCACGATGGGCTTCGGCGGAAAGGTTACGCTTTTAGGCTGTAAAATCGGATTGGCTGAACGCTTGCCTGCAAGTTTCTTTGTGAGCGTCGCCTATAACTGCTGGGCGTATCGCCGACTCGGTGTGCATCTTGATTCAAGCGGAAACATTATCAAGTGGCTCTATCGCGAATCTGACGAAATCAAACGGCTGGCGAAGGGCGCGGGCATTCCGCTAACGGGCAAAGAAGTTGTGCTTCAAGCCCCGATTAGCGAAGAGCAAATTCGCAACATCAAAGTCGGCGATGTGGTCATTGTCAACGGCGCGGTGCACACTGGGCGTGATGCGTTTCATCACTACGTCATTCATCACAACCTTGAAGCCAAAGATATGCCTGTCGAGACGCGTGGCGGCGTGCTTTACCACTGCGGTCCGGTGGTGCTCAAAGAAAACGGCAAGTATAAAATCACGGCAGCTGGACCGACGACCTCCATTCGCGAAGAGCCTTACCAAGCCGATGTGATTCAGAAACTTGGTTTCCGAGCCGTTATCGGCAAAGGGGGCATGGGCGCAAAAACCTTAAAAGGCTTGCAAGAGCATGGCGCGATTTACCTCAATGCGATTGGCGGCGCAGCGCAGTACTATGCGCAGTGCATTAAGGAAGTAACCGGCGTCGATTACCTTGAAGAAATGGGCGTGCCAGAAGCGATGTGGCATTTGGAAGTGGAAGGTTTCGCTGCCATTTGCACGATGGATTCACATGGCAACAGTCTGCATAAAGAAGTTCAAGAAGAATCGCTCGGCTTGCTGAAAACCTTTGCTGAACCAGTGTTCTAAACGGTTTGAATAAATCAATGCGCAAACACGAAACTCGGATTAAAGTTCGCAGTTACGAATTAGATTTTTTTCAGCACGTCAATAACGCCGTTTATCTCAACTACATTGAGCAAGCGAGGGTTGAAGTCTTACAAAGTTCGGGCTTTACGCTCGATGATTTCTTATCGCAGAAGATTCTGCCCGTTGTCGTCAATATCAACATTAACTATCGCCAAGCGTCGCTTCTCAACGACGAGCTTGTGATTTTCACGCACGTCTCGCGCATTGGAACTTCATCGTTTGCCATGCGGCACGAAGCCTACAATCTCACGCGCGGCAACACGCCTTCGTTTGATGCCGATGTTACTCACGCAGTCATTGATACCACGACGGGCAAATCCACGCCGATTCCCGATAAACTGCGGCAAAAACTTTCAACACTGCACACGCAATGACGATTCTCGTTCTCAACGGTCCGAACCTTTCTCGCTTGGGCAAGCGCGAACCCGACGTCTATGGCACAAAAACATTGAGCGACATCAATCAAGGGCTTGCGCAAACATTTGCATCGGTGGTGTTCGAGTTTTTCCAGAGTGAACATGAAGGCTCGTTAATTGAAAAGCTCTTTGAAGCGGAAGACGAAGGGCGCGTTCAAGGTGTGGTGCTGAATGCAGGTGCGCTGACGCATACGTCAATCGCCTTGCGCGACGCGATTGCTTCAATCCGACTGCCTGTGGTGGAAGTGCATCTGTCCAACATTTTCGCACGCGAGCCGTTTCGGCGACACTCGTTGATTTCGGAGGTCTGTATTGGTGTGATTTCTGGCTTCGGAGAAACGAGTTATCATTTAGGCGTGCAAGCATTGCTCTCACGAGACGAGCGTGCGGCACGTTAAATATCGGCGAGCAAGAGACGCGACTCGCGTTTGTTTTGTTTATCGCCAGCAACGATGAGCGGCAATTTCAAAGCGATTTCAAGTTGCGCTTTGGCTTCGGCTTCTCGACCAAGTTTGAGCAAGGCTTTGGCGTAGGCGTTGCGATAGAAAATGACATTCGGACTTTGTGAAACCGCTTGCGCGAGGTGTTTCGCCGACTGTTCGTAACTGCCTTCGGGCACGCCGCCGAAAAGAAGTTTTGCAAAAGTACGTTCAACGAATCCTAATCCTGCCAATTCAAAATGCCAAATTCCCAAGACGGCGTTTGCCATAGCGTTGCTTGCATCAAGCGCGAGGGCTTGGTCGGCATATTCCTTGATTTCCAATCCTAACTTCACCTTCTCTTTATTGCCGCGAAAGAGCGCGATTTGACCTGTAACTTGACCCAATCGCGCGTAAATGTCAGGATTAGAGGGTGATTTTTTCAAAGCAAGTTCAAGAGCGGATTTCGCTTTAAGATACATCGCCTCTTGTTTGGATTTTGGGAGTTCGTAGCCGCCATAGAAGTAAGCATCAGCAAGTTTGATGCACACATCCGCCGTTTTATCCACATCGTCGAGAGATTCATAGAGTTCGATGGCTAACGCGTAATTGAAGGCGCGATAGGCGGAATCGGCTTGTGCAACGGCATCGCGTGCGGAAAGCGTCGGCGTGATGAAAAAGCAAAGCAGTAGAATTGAGAACAGGCGCATTCGGGTTTTGCGTCGTTTTTTTAGTGAAAATGAAACTTCTTTGATTATGTATTTGAGAAGGCTGATGCTGGAATATAAAAGCCTTGCTCGTGATTTTCGAACAAGGCTTGGATTGGTTTCAGTTCCGCGCCAGAGCAATTAGAACATCATTCGATTGTCTTCAATGTCGGCTTTCTTCTTCAAGGCTTGCACCCAACTTTGCTGAACTTGGGTTTTCTTTTCCTGCAAGAGTTGGTTGCGAAGCGTTTCTTTTTGCGATTCAAACTCTTCGTCTTTGCCTGTTTCTTTTGCGGTCAGCACAGCAATTGCAACGCCGCGATTGGTATCAATCGGCTTGGAAAGGGTATTCACTTCCAATGTAGAAATGATTGAAACGAAGTTTGCCTCGCGACCCAATCCTGCCACATTTGGATTTTGAAGCGAGACGCTGTTGAACTCGCGGACTACAGAGCCTGAGTCGAGCGAAGCCAGTTTTTGAATGTCGTTATCGGCTTGCGCAAGCAGTTTCTTGGCGGTCTCGCGGAGTTCCGCGAGTTTTTTCTCACGAATGAGTTTGTTTTTGATGTCGCGTTTGAGATTGTCGTCGAGGCGTCGGTAGCCGTCGTCATTTTTATCAATAAGTTGCATAACGGCGAATCCATCTTTGACGGCAATGACATCGCTGATTTGATTTTCTTTGGCATTGAAAGCGAATTTCATCACGGCGCCGCTTGTGCCAAGCATCGGAACGAATCCGCCTTTGAAGAACTGTCCGGTTTGACGCACTTCATAGCCTTTCTTTTCGGCTTCTTTATCAAAGCCTTCTTCGGAAGCAAAGTATTGAAATTCGCTGGCGGCGCGGCGTTGGCGGTCAATCGTTGAAGGACTTGGGACGATTTTCTTGACAAGTTCAACACCTTTGACGTCGCGCGAGTCACGTCCTGTAATTTTAATCAAGTGGATTCCGAACTGCGTTTGAACTGGTCCAATCAGGTCGCCGACTTTGCCTGAAAATGAAGCATCTTCGAAGGGTTTAACCATTCTGCCTTTTCCATACCAGCCTAAGTCTCCGCCACCTTGCGCCGAACCGTCTTTTGAGTTCTGGCGAGCGGCATCTTCAAAAGAAATTTCGCCTTTCTTAATGCGTGCCAAAAGGGCTTTGGCTTCCTCGATGGTTTTGAGCGTGTCGGCTTTCGTGTTGGCAGAGGGTTGCAAGAGAATGTGCGATGAGCGCACGAGCGGCTCACCATTGTCTTTGACTTCGGTGATTTTAATGAGTTTGAACTCGCCGAATTCGCGCACAGGACCAATGACCATACCCGCTTTTACTTCGCCCTTGTAAATTGCATCGTCGATTTCAGGGCTGATGGAGCCGTGCGCAAATGACTTGCCGAAATTTGGCGGCTGGTCGGCGTGAATGTTGATGAAATCGGTGTCGTTCTTGCTTTCAGCAAACTCACGGACGAGTTTTTTCAAATCGGCTTCAATCGAGAGTGTGTCTTCTGTGGTCGGTGTATTTGGGAAGAAGACGAATTTTGCTGAGCGGTTCGGCTCTTGCTTGTATTCATCGCGATGGTCGCGGTAGTAAGAAGAAATTTCGCCGTCGCTGACGCTGTACATTGAATCGGGCTTCGTTCGAGAAAAATCCAGCAGGACAAACTTGCCTGTAACTTTCAATCGGTCATGATGAAACTTTGCACGCGCTTCTTCATCGCTGACACGGACGGAGGCAAGGTGAAGGCGTTCAAGTTTTTCGCGCAGTTTGATTTGGCGAATGTATTCTTCGACCTGAATCCACGCTTTTTTGTTTTCGGGAGCGGCGGCGGCTTGGAGCAGGGCTTCTTTATTGAGTTTGCCTGTCTTCGGGTCTCGGAACTGTTGCGCAAGAAATTCGGGCGGATTATCGGAAAAAATCGCGTCGACGATTTCTTGGTCGCTGACTTTAATGCCTTGTTTTTCATATTCTTTCGTAAGCAATTCGCGCTCGATGAGGTCGTTCCAGACTTGGTCGCGAATGCGTGCGTCCAACGCGTCGTCAATTTCTGCACCTTGCGATTGCTGGCGATAGTTGTCGACGTAGGCTTTGTAGAGCCGCTCGTATTCTTTGAAGGTGATGGGTTTGCCATCGACACGCCCCGCCTCGTTAGGGCGGTTTTGAAGCCCTGTGAAGTCCATGCCCCACTCAAAGACAATCGTGATGACGAAGGCAACAATCAACACGATGAAAAGCCATTTCGCGCTTTCGCGCATTTTGTTCATAACCATATTGAAGAGTTCAGATAGAATATGTTAGTTTCACACACGACGACGCGGTGCGTTTTAAAATTCGGTTTAATTGAATTGAGTTTAGAAAGCCGCAAATATACGGCGCGCCCGCAAAAAAACTAAACCACGTCGCAATGACCATCTTTTTGGCAATCACGACCGCACTTCTTGCATTTTACTTCATTCAAGCCTGCTTATTTTGTTGGGGACTGACGCGATTAGCAAAACGACAAAACTTGCCCGATACATTGCCGTTTGTGTCTGTCATTGTTGCCGCTCGTAACGAGGAAAAGAATATCGCTCGAACACTCGACTCGCTCGTTAAGCTTGATTATCCTCACGACCGATTTGAAATCATCATCAGCGACGGTGCCTCAACAGACGGAACGCCTGACATCGTCTATGGCTATGCCCAACGCTTTCCGTTTGTGCATTTGCATCGTGCCGACCAAAACCGAAAAATTCGCGGTAAAGCCAACGCCGTTCATCAAGCCGTTGAACGCTCAAAAGGCGAGTTCATTTTTCTCACCGATGCCGATTGCATTGTTCAAAAAACTTGGATAAAAGAAACCTTGAATTTTTTTACAGACGACGTCGGGCTCGTCTGCGGCATTACGATTCCAAAAGAACTTGATAAAACTAAACGAGATAATTGGTTTTCCGCAATGCAGTCGCTTGATTGGTGCTACATTTTAGGGGTTAGTTCAGGGCGTGCCTCTATTGGCTTTCCGATTGGCGGCATCGGAAATAATTTTACCTTTCGCAAACAAACCTATCAGGAAATCGGCGGATATGAAAACATCAAATTCAGCATCACCGAAGACTTTGCGCTCTTTCAAGCCATTCTGAAATCGCGCTGGAAAATCGTCTTCCCGACGCTTTACGAGACGCATAACTTCACGGAGCCAATGCAAACTGTCGCCGACCTTTACGCACAAAAAAAACGATGGACACTCGGCGGTTTAGATGCAAGTGCCATTCACAGTTTTTTTGCATTGCTGATGTTCCTCGTTCATCTTTTCACAGTTCTTGCCTTCTTTTTTCTACCAATAGGCGAAGCCCTCGCAATACTTGGCATAAAGTTCATTTCAGATTTACTGATTATACTGCCCGTTTTAATCAAACTGCGCGAGTGTTGGCTTCTGGCATACTTCTTCTTGTTCGAGATTTATTATTTCGTCTTCGTTTTCCTTGTGCCGATTGTGATTGTATTCAGCCGCACCGTGCACTGGAAGGGCGTGAGCTATGATTTAAGCAAAGAAAGGGCGGCGTAATTGCTTTTGCGCCGAAATCTAACTTTCTGATTTTGGAACGCGCTGAACCATGTCGAGTGGCAAACCCAGTTCTTTGGCGATTTGCTCGTCAGATAAGCCCAAGCGTCTAAGCAACAGTACGGTTTCAAGTTTACCCTCGATCTTGCCTTCTTCTTTGCCTTCTGCCAAGATTTCTTGGAAGGCACGGGTTTCACGCAGAATTTCTTCTTCAATGCCGAGTATTTTCATAATCTCCCTCCGACTTTTGTCTTTGAATTTGTAAAAAAGAATTTGCTGAACGACGTCCAAATATAGCGTGGAATCTTGAACGATGTCGCGGGCAAGTTGTGGTGTGCTTTGTTCGGGTTCAATGAGCAATTTGAAGAGAAGAGACGGATCGCCTCTACGAATGGGTAACTCGTCTAAATAAATCCGCTTTACGAGACCGATATCGAGCAACTTTCGATGCACATGAGTTTTTTTCGTTTCAACCGTGCGACTTGGATAAATCACCACGCCTTGCCAATCTGAAACTTCGAACTGCCTCAAATACAAAAAATCTCCGCGAAAAAGCGACTGTAAAAATCTTCATCGGTTTGAAATTGAACCTCGACGAAGTAGGTGATGTCGTCAGCAGATTTCGGCTGAAAAATCGCATCAATGCGAAAGGAAGTTTCTTTGAGTTCAACCGATTTAAAGAGATACTTGTCTGCATCAGATGGATTTCTGTCAACCATCGAGAAAAAACCTTGTGGCAGGCGTTTGAAAATGAGATAGGCTAATTTATCGGTTCGCATACAAGGGTGTTTTGAAGATGAGGCAAATGATACTTTTTGCGAGGCAACTTGTAAAATAACGAGACCAATAACTAACTTGCTTCAAGCAAGCTAAACAATCGTATTCCAATTCTGACTATGGCAACGGATACACAATTTGCAACCGACTTCGAAAAACTTGAAGCCGACTATCAACGCTGGCTCGAGAAAAATCGCACCACAAAAGAACTGCCCACCAAGTATGAAAATCTGAGTTGGGAAAAAATTAAACCACTTTACACACCGCTCGACACTGCACATATTGACTACACAACTGAAATCGGCAACAGCGGCGAATTTCCTTACACACGTTCAATTCACAACAATCTCTATCGTGGCAAACTCTGGACAATGCGTCTTTTTTCAGGCTTTGCCACGCCCGAAGAAACCAACCAACGCTACAAATTTCTTCTGGAACGCGGGCAAACAGGACTCTCAGTCGCGTTTGATTTGCCTGCCTTAATGGGCTGGGATTGCGACGCGCCGCTTTCGGCAGGAGAAGTTGGCGTTTGCGGTGTTTCAGTTTCTTCGCTTGCCGATATGGAAGTGATTTTTAGCGGCATCAATTTAGAGCAAGTGTCAACCTCAATGACCATCAACTCGACGGCGATGATTGCGCTGGCTTACTTTGCCGCCGTCGCTCAAAAGCAAGGGTGCAATTTGAAAAATGTGCGCGGCACGATTCAAAACGATATTCTCAAAGAATACATCGCGCAAAAAGAATACATCTTTCCGCCCAAGCCTTCAATGCGCATCGTAACCGATATGTTCGCCTACTGCGCCAAAGAAATGCCGAAATTCAATCCAATTTCTGTTTCGGGTTATCATATCAGAGAAGCTGGCTCGACGGCGGTTCAAGAACTCGCCTTCACGCTTGCTGATGGCTTCTGCTACCTCGAACACGCAATCGCGGCAGGACTTGATGTCGACGACATCGCACCGCGTATTTCCTTTTTCTTCAATTCGCACAACGACTTTTTCGAAGAAATCGCCAAGTTCAGAGCGGCGCGAAAAATCTGGGCGAAACGGCTTCGTTACAAATACGGCGCAAAAGATGAACGCTCATGGCAACTGCGATTCCATACGCAAACCGCAGGCTGCACGCTGACCGTCCAACAACCCGAAAACAACATCGTGCGCGTTGCCCTTCAAGCCCTTGCCGCAGTGCTCGGCGGCACGCAGTCGCTCCACACGAATTCGATGGACGAAGCGCTCGCACTTCCTTCCGATAAAGCCGTGCGCATTGCGCTTCGCACACAACAAATCATCGCATACGAAACGGGCGTTGTGAACACCGTCGACCCGCTCGGCGGCAGTTATTATGTAGAGGCTCTCACCGAAAAAATGGAGCAAGAAGCCGAAAAGTATTTTGAGACGATTGATAAACTTGGCGGCGTCATTGAAGCCATTGAGCAAGGCTACATGCAAAAAGAAATCGCCAACGCCGCATACAAGTATCAGCAAGAACTTGACCGCAAAGAGCGCATCATCGTCGGCGTCAATGAGTTCGTTGAAAAAGATGAGAAGATTGACATTCCGATTTTGCAAATCACAAAGGAAGCAGAAGAACGTCAAATCAAACGGTTGAGAGAAGTCAAAGCCTCGCGCAATGATGAGCAAGTCAAAGAAGCACTGCAAGGAATTGTGCAAGCCGCACGCGATGGCGCAAACCTCATGCCGCCACTCATCAAAGCCGCTCATGGCTATGTGACGCTCGGCGAAATTTGCGATGTGCTTCGTCAAGAGTTCGGCATCTATGAAGAAACCCCTGTGTTTTGATTATCTTCAGAGGGACTGACAAAGTCCCTTTTTCATTTAATCATTTATGAATGACTATACTGGACCGTCGAATCGCGCCCATCAATCCTGAACCAATTCACGCCTCTTTTCCTGATACCGTTGAACATGCGCTTTCAAACGGATTGAAAGTGATGTTGTATGAAGAGCACAATGTGCCCATGGTGAATGTGCGTCTTTACATTCGTGCGGGGTCGGTATTGGAAGGGAAAATGTTGAAAGCCTCATCATTTGTCTTTGCACTGCTCCAACAGGGAACGCATAAACGCACTGCCAAAGAAATTGCCGATGAAATTGAATTTCTCGGCGCCGACCTCACTGCATCGAGCTCGATTGACGTTGGTAGTCTCTCGCTCACGCTGATGAGCAAGCATTTGGAAAGAGGCTTGGAGATTCTTTCCGATGTGGTTTTGAATCCATCGTTTTTGGAAAGTGAGATTGAGTTTGTGCGTCAGCAAAGTTTAAGTCGGCTGCAATTTTCAAAAGCCGATGCTGCGCGACTTTCTTCCGAAGCCTTCAATCGCTTAATTTACGCGCCTCACCCCTACGGCAATCCATCGCTGGGCACGCGAGACTCCTTAATGGCATTGACGCGCGAGCAGTTGCTTGAATTTTATCACAAGTATTTTCTCGCTAATCGCGCCTTTATGTCGGTTACGGGCGACTTTGAAACGGATTCAATGATTGCGCTTTTAGAAAAGTATTTCGGTGCATGGTCTGGGGGCGAATATGAAGAACCTTCATTTGAGTTGCCACAAAAACGTACACAAAAAGAAGTTCGACTCGTCAAAAAAGACGGGGCTGTACAGTCCGTTTTGAACATTGGGCATCTTTCCATCGCACGCAATCATGAAGATTTTATTCCGCTTTACGTTGCAAACACGATTTTGGGCGGATACTTCGGTTCGCGGCTCAACATGAACTTGCGCGAAAAGCAAGGATTCACCTACGGCATTCGAAGTGGCTTCGACGCGCTTCGGTTGGCAGGCGACTTCAACATCTCCACCCAAGTTCGAAACGACGTAACCGGAGAAGCCATCGAGCAAATCCTCTTTGAAGTCAACCGCTTGTTGCAAGACGGCGTGAGCGAAAAGGAACTCAGTGCGGCAAAGCGATATATCACGGGAAATTTCGTCATTCAAAACGAAGCGCCGTCTTCAATCGGGATTCGGCTTGCAAATGTTGAACTCTACGGGTTGCCAAAGTCATACTACAACACTTACATTGAAGTTCTGAACGCCGTTGAGCGTCAGCATATTCTCGATATGCTCATAAAACATCTTCATCCAAAATCGTTTGTGTTTGTGATTGCGGGCGATATAAACGCCGTGCGCCCGCAAGCGGAACGCTTTGGCGCGCTTTCCGTTGAAGATGCAGAAGGAAACATCATTACTTAAATTTTATGTCAGTCGCCACTTCAACTGAACTACAACTTGCCGAACAACTTTCTGACGATTTCAAGTCGCTTAAAACCGAGATGCATAAAGTCATCATCGGGCAAGACGACATCATCGAGCAACTCGTGATGACCGTGCTGGCGCGAGGGCACTGCTTGATGGTCGGCGTGCCCGGTCTTGCAAAAACCTTGCTCGTTTCAACGTTGGCAAAAGTGTTGGATTTGCAATTCAATCGAATTCAATTTACGCCCGACCTCATGCCCTCCGACATTACAGGCACGGAAATTCTCGAAGAAGACCACGAGACAAAGCGCAAATTTTTCAAGTTTATTCAAGGCGCGATTTTCGCAAACATTGTGCTCGCCGATGAAATCAACCGCACGCCGCCGAAAACCCAAGCCGCCTTGCTTGAAGCCATGCAAGAGCATCAGGTTACTTCGGGCGGCAAACGCTACCAACTACCCGAACCCTTTTTCGTTTTAGCCACGCAAAACCCCGTCGAGCAAGAAGGCACTTATCCACTGCCCGAAGCCCAACTCGACCGCTTTATGTTCAATTTGTGGATTGATTACCCGACGATTGAAGAAGAAATCGCGATTGTTAAATCGACGACCTCCGCCTACAAGCCCGAACTCAAACGGGTGATGAACGCGGAAAAAATTTTAGCCTACCAAAAACTCGTACGCCAAGTGCCCGTTGCGGATAACGTGGTCGACTACGCTGTGCGGCTCATCGATAAAACGCGACCAAACCGCACGCAAAATCCCGATGTCAAGCAGTTCGTCAGTTGGGGCGCAGGACCGAGAGCCTCGCAGTATCTCATCTTGGCGGCGAAGGTGCGCTGTCTGCTTCAAGGACGTTTCACGCCGGAAATCGCCGACGTTCAAAGCGTTGCTCTTCCCGTTTTGCGACATCGCATTCTTACCAATTTCAGTGCCGAAGCCGACGGCGTTAAACCAGAAACCATCGTTCAAAAGTTGATTGCCTCTTGAACTCCTGATGTTGCTTGTTTTGTCAATGCTCTTGTTGGATTCAACGGCGGCGTTTGAGTGCAAGCCGTGTGAAGAATTTGTTGGACTTCAACAACAGATTCGCGCCGAATCAATTAGCAAAGATTCAGCGATGGTCAAGTTCAAGAAAGTGATTGCCGATTTGGAGGATTACTTTGCGCGCAGTCATCGTGGGGTTTCGTCGCAAAAGGAGTGGCGGTTTCCTGTTGAAGGCTACTCGCCGCAAGCGATTGGGGAAAACGGACGCGGCTATCGTGCCTACGGCTTCGACTTCTTCGCCAAAACTCGACACAATCCACACCCCGCACACGACATTTTCATTTTAGATGACAATCAAGATGAACTCGATGACCGCACCAAAGAACCCGTGCGTGCTTTGAGCGTTTCAAGCGGCATCGTCGTCGAAGTAAAAACGGAGTGGAGCGACACCAGCCGACTGCGCGGCGGAAAATACGTCTGGATTTACGACACGGTTTCAAAACGGCTCTTCTACTATGCGCATTTGCGAAGTGTGTTCGTCAAACTCGGCGACTGCCTCGTCAGCGGCACGCCGATTGGCGAAGTCGGACGCACGGGATTTCACGCCTTCAAACGCCGCTCGCCTACGCATCTTCACTTTATGGTTCTGCAAATCGGAACAGACGGTCTGCCAAAGCCCATCAATCCTTACAAAGAAATGTGGAAGTGGAAACGCAAATAGTTACTGCAAAAGCGTAATCTTATTCCGACCTAATTTCACCGCGCCGTTCATCTCCAACTGTTTGAGAAGCCGAGAGACGACGACGCGCGCCGTCCCTAAGTCGTTGGCAAGTTGTTCGTGGGTTGCGGCAATCGTTTTGTTTTGCGAGAGTTCCGCCTTCTTGTTGAGGAGCAAGAGCAATCGCTCATCGACTTTCTTGAACGCAACGGCGTTGATGACTTCCAAGAGTTCTTCGAAGCGTTTGTGATAGAGTTTGAAAATGTAATCCAGCCACTCAGGATACTCGCGCATCAGTTCAGGGACTTTTTCAATCGGGAGGAATAAAATTTCCGCGTCTTCTTCGACTTCGGCTTTGAGTTTGCTGGTTTCGTTGTGCAAGCCGCCCAAGAACGACATAATGCACGACTCGCCCGCCTTAATATAGTAGAGCAAAATTTCGCGTCCATCTTTTTCCGTGCGCATCACGCGAATCGCGCCTTGATTGACGATGGGAAGCGAGCGAATGTGTGCGTTCTCGCTCAAAATCACGTCGCCCGCCCGATACGTTTTGACGATGCTGTATTCGAGCAGCTTAGATTTAAGTTCCTTCGAGACGCGAAACTCGAGCGATTGCTGTGATGAAGTCATGGCGCGACAGCAAGGCTTTTGTTGACGAAAAATTCAATCGTGCGACGCAACCCTTCGGAGCGGTCGACTTTCGGCGACCAACCAAGCAGCTCTTGGGCGCGCGTAATATCGGGACGACGTTGTTTAGGGTCGTCGGCAGGCAACGGTTTATAGGTGATTCCAACTTCTTTGCCGGTGAGTTCCTTCATAATTTTTTGCACTTCCTTAGCGAAATCCAAAATCGTGATTTCACTCGGATTGCCGATGTTGACAGGCTCGTGCGTGGTTGAATGGAGCAATCGCCAAATGCCTTCCACCAAATCAGAAACATAACAAAACGAGCGCGTTTGGGAGCCGTCGCCGAAAACTGTCATATCTTCGCCGCGAAGCGCAGAGCCGACAAACGATGGCAAGGCGCGTCCGTCGTCGAGGCGCATGCGCTCTCCGTAGGTGTTGAAGATGCGCAGAATCCGCGTGTCCAATCCGTGATGGCGATGATAAGCCATCGTGATGGCTTCGGCGAACCGCTTGGCTTCATCGTAACAGCCGCGTAATCCAATCGGATTAACATTTCCCCAGTATGTTTCTTTTTGCGGGTGTTCGTGGGGGTCGCCGTAGATTTCCGAAGTTGATGCAATCATAAATCGCGCTTTTTTCGCTCTTGCAAATCCCAACGCCTTGTGCGTGCCAAGCGAGCCGACTTTGAGCGTTTGAATCGGAACTTTCAAGTAATCAATCGGCGAAGCCGGCGACGCAAAATGAAGCACATTGTGCACTTCACCCTCGACATAAATAAACTCCGTTACATCGTGTTGAATGAATTTGAAATTGGGATTGCCGAAAAGATGCGCGATGTTTTCCGCAGAACCCGTGATGAGGTTGTCAATTGCGATGACCCGATGCCCTTCGGCAAGAAAGCGGTCGCACAAGTGTGAGCCTAAGAAGCCCGCGCCGCCCGTAATGACGGTTGTTGGTTTTGACATACAAGAGAAAAATTGATGTTGAACCTAAATATACACCGATTTCAATGAAGCGGCGTTTCTCCTGCGACGTCTCATGCCGATTCCCTATCTTTTTAGAAATCACCGTCAAGTTTTAAGAAAACGATGATGCCGAACGCACCAACCAAACGCGGCGAACACAGACGCAACAATGCGGCATTGAAAGAGCGGCTTGCAACACTCAATCGAGAGGCGGAGCGCTTTACGCTTGCTGATGCGCAAAAAGGGATAGCCCTTTCAAGCGAAGCACTCGCCCTTTCTCGCTTGCTCCACGACGCACAAGCAGAAGCAAGAAGTTTATTTAATCTCGGCTATGCGATGATGCGAGCAAACAACTACCCCGACGCTCAACGCCATATCGACGAAGCCCATCGCCTTTTTGCGCAACTCGGCGACCTGAACGGTGAGCGAGAAGCCCTCCACTGTTTGGGAAACATTTGCACGATGCGCTACGATTTTCCCGCCGCAAAACAGTTTTACACTCAAGCCCTCGCGCTTTCAAAAACGCTCAAAGATAAGCGCGGCGAAGCGCGGGCACTGGTGAATCTCGGCGCACTTTCCGAAAAAGAAGGACACTTGACCCAAGCCATACATCACATGATTGTTGCACTGAATCTGATGCATGAAGTCGGCGATAAATCGGCGGAAGCCATGACGCTCCGCAACATCGGCGTCATTTACACGAAACTTTCCGACTTTTCCGTCGCGCTCTCTTATTACTACAAAAGCCTTGCTCTAAGAGAAGAACTTGGCGACGAGCAAGGCGTCGCGCTTTGCCTCAGAAGCATCGGTATGATGTATGACCGCCTCGTCAATCATCAACAAGCCCTTGAAGCCTATCAAAAATGCCTCGCCATATTTCGCCGCATTGCCGATAAACCCAATGAAGCCCTCACCCTTTACCACATCGGAACCACGTTCAGCGATACACGGCGGTTCGCCGAAGCCCTCGCCGTTTTTAACGCAAGCCTTGAAATTTGCAACGCCTTTCAAATTCAAGACGTCAAAGGCATGGTGCTCATTGAAAGAGGCAAAGCCTATCTCGAACTCAAACAAAACGCACGCGCATCAAGATGCTTAAAAGAAGGGCTGGACTGTTTGCAAACGGTCGGAGACGACTTTCACATTGCGCAGGCGTTGGGATATTTTGCTGACTTATATGTGCGTCAAAACAAGATGGAATCGGCGATAGATGCCTTAGTGGAAGCCGTCTCAAAAGGCGAGCGTATTCAAGCCAAAGCGTTGGTTGTGGGTTTTCATCAAAAGCTAACCGACATTTATTCAAGTCGGGGAGAAGACGCAAAAGCACTCAGGCACTTTGAGCGATTTTATGAATTGGACAAAGAGATGTTCAATGAGGAATCAGACAAACGCTTGAAGGTCTTGCAGATACAGTTTGAAGTAGAGCGCAAAGAGAAAGAAAACGACGCGCTGCGTCAGGAACTTCAAGTCAAAGAAAAAGCTCTGCGGACGATAACCCGATTTTTGATAGAAGAGGCTCAGACCCAAACAGAGATGAAAAATCGCCTCTTGGATTTAAGAGAGCGTCTGTCGTCAGGTGCGTTTGAGTCTATGGAAAAACGCCTTTCGGCAATGGCGCGAGAACTCAATCCAGAGAAAACTTGGGAAGTATTTGAGCGAGAGTTCAGGGACGCGCACCCAGAGTTTCTGACCTATTTGTCAAGGCGATTTCCCTCCCTCTCGCCGACGGAGTTGAAGGTATGTGCGATGTTGAAGTTAGGACACTCAACGAAGGAAATTGCCCGATTGCTTTTCATCTCAACGAGCACGGCGCTTGAACATCGTAGCAACATCAGACGAAAACTCAACCTCTCCGAAAAAGAAAATCTTGCCGAATTTTTGATAAAATTTTAGCGTGCTCGCAAGCAAAACTGCGACTAAAATTTTAAGCCGCATCGCTTATCTTCCCTGAAACCTATCGCTAACCGTTGTCTGAAACCATGACCAACGCGCCAACCAAACGTGGCGAGCCGCGTCGTCGCGCTTTACTGAAAAAGCGAATTCAAACGCTCAATCGTGAAGCGGAAAAGTTTTACACGATTGATACGGAAAAGTCTCTCTTGCTAGCGACCGACGCGCTGACGCTTTCCCTCTCGATTCAAGATGCACAAGCCGAAGCCAAGAGCCGCATGAACGTCGGCTATGCAAATTTTCGCCTTTTCAAATACGACGATGCTCAAGCTCACGTTCAGCAAGCGCACCAAATTTGGTTGCAACTTGGCGATTCAGAAGCGGAGCGCGAAGCCCTCCACTGCTTGGGAAGCATTTACACCATGACCTCCAACTACGCGCTTGCCAAAGAGCATTACCGCAAAGCCCTCACGATTGCAGAAAAAGTTAAAGACAAGCGAGGCGAGGCGCGTGCGCTGACGAATCTCGGCTCGCTTTCCGAAAAAGAAGGAAACTTCACCGACGCCCTTCATTTCAGCAAAGAGTCACTTAAACTCTTGCGCGAGATTGGCGATAAACCTGCCGAAGCCGCCACGTTGCGCAACATCGGCGTGATGTATGAAAAACTTTCCGATTACTCGACCGCGCTCTCTTATTATCGTCAAAGTTTATCTCTGCGCGAAGAAATCGGCGATGAACGAGGCATCGCCCGCTGTTTGAACAGCATCGGGGTTGTCTATTATCGCCAAATCAATCGCGACGCCGCCATCGAAGCCTTTGAAAAATGTCTCGCGATTTTTCGCCGACTCGGCGACCGCCACGACGAAGCCATGACGCTCTCTTACATCGGCACTACTTTAATTGACGCCTCGCAATTCGACGACGCACTTGTCGCCCTTGAAACCAGCCTTTCGCTCCGCCGGGACATCCAAGATCGACGCGGCGAAGCCGTTGCACTCACCGAAATCGGCAAATTGCACTTGAAAACCAATCGTTTAGAACGGGCAACAAAATATCTGAACAAAGGTTTGCAAGTCTTTCTCAACGTCGGCGATAAATACAAAATCGCAGAAACGTTGGGGCTGATTGCGGAACTCTATTTCTCGCAAAACAAGACAGAGCAAGCAATTGAAGCCTTGCAAGAAGGCGTGCGCATCGCCCAGCAAATACAGTCCCGAGCACTATTAGCCGACCTTCACCGCAAATCGGCGCACTTCTATTCACATCAAGGAGAACACGCAAGGGCATTGAATCATTTTCAGCGATTTTATGAATTGGACAAAGAGATGTTCAATGAGGAATCAGACAAACGCTTGAAGGTCTTGCAGATACAGTTTGAAGTAGAGCGCAAAGAGAAAGAAAACGACGCGCTGCGTCAGGAACTTCAAGTCAAAGAAAAAGCTCTGCGGACGATAACCCGATTTTTGATAGAAGAGGCTCAGACCCAAACAGAGATGAAAAATCGCCTCTTGGATTTAAGAGAGCGTCTGTCGTCAGGTGCGTTTGAGTCTATGGAAAAACGCCTTTCGGCAATGGCGCGAGAACTCAATCCAGAGAAAACTTGGGAAGTATTTGAGCGAGAGTTCAGGGACGCGCACCCAGAGTTTCTGACCTATTTGTCAAGGCGATTTCCCTCCCTCTCGCCGACGGAGTTGAAGGTATGTGCGATGTTGAAGTTAGGACACTCAACGAAGGAAATTGCCCGATTGCTTTTCATCTCAACGAGCACGGCGCTTGAACATCGTAGCAACATCAGACGAAAACTCAACCTCTCCGAAAAAGAAAATCTCACCGCGTTCATGGCTCGCCTCTGATACCTCAACGCTCAATAATCAAATTTGGCGGATTTCCATGTTCGTTCGAATTCATGCGTTCAAAGCGTGCTTGCCGTTAAAGCAATCCGCGCGACCGCGTCCAATCGTAAAATCCTTGTTTTAATTCTTCGAACGATTGAACCGCAAAAAGAATCGGTTGCAAGTGCCACACGTCGTAGTCTTGGCTGATAATTTTTTCGGGCGAAAATGGATAGACGATAACTTCGTCAGAAAGGCTGTGAAGAACTTCGGTCGCACTTGAAAGCGTGCCTGCACCGTAAATGCGTCGTCCGTTTGGCGTCTCAATCAATCCAAATTCAACGGTGAACCAATGAAAACGCTCTAATGCCGTGCGGTCTGTGCCTTTGGCGTTCAAGGCGGCTTTACCAAAAAGTTGGTAGAAGTCGGAGAAATCTTTATTGGTGAGCATCGGCATGTGCCCAAAGACATCGTGAAAGAGGTCGGGCGCGGGCGTATAGCCGAGTTCATCTTTGCCGCGAATGTAGTCGGTAGAAGGGAACACGCGATCGGCGAGTAGTCTGAAAAAATCTTGCTCGTGCAAGAGTCCCGGAATGCGCGCAATGCACCAATCGGTTTGCGATTCCAAGACGTTGGAAAGTTGGGCAAGCGACGGAATCTCGTTCGGATTCAGTTTGAGCATGTCCACGCCGTGCAGAAACTCATCGCAAGCACGGTTCGGAAGCAATTCGGCTTGTCGGTGATAGAGCGTCTGCCAAATCCGATGCTCCTCATCGGTGTAGTTCGGATAAACGATTTCACTGCACATCGGCGGCGGCGCGTCCAAACGCTGTGGAATGCAACGCGGGTCGTTTCCGCCCAATGCCGCTTTTTCGTAGGCTGATAGTGGAGATGCGTCAGCAGATGTAAAATCAGATTCAACGACGTTCATAACTAACCTTTTGACTTTTTTGTAAGATAAATTTTTTTATCTCGTCTTGAAACAGTTAGTGGCTCTTTGTAAATTGAGAATGGCTTTACAAAGCCTTCACAAAACAACATCACTTGTAAACCTTAATTCCAATTACCATGAGACAACTATCACTCACCTTACTTTTGCTGTTCAGTGTAACCAAACTTTTCGCCCAACCAACTATCAATGGAACAGCAAACCCTGCTGAATATCAAACCTCTGTGGCGAACACCAATCCCATTTCTAACAACGGCTTCGGTCCAGACTCCGACGTTGGGGCAATTCGAACTTGGACAAATGGCACCGACCTTTACATCGGCATTCCAGCTAAGGTTGAAACCAATGGCAACCAATTAGCCGTTTGGATGGGGTTCAGTGAAGTAGCAGGCAGAGCGGCGGGTACACGGTTGAGTTGCGCCTCAGGCACAGGTACATACTTAGACAGCACTTGGGTAGATAACAACTACCGTGCTGACTTTGAAGTCGACTACATGCTTTCAATCCGAACCAGCGACGGTGCCGTTTGGATTGCTAAGACGGGTGGCATTCCAGCAGCACAAAATCTTGGCACGGCAACTACCTCTCCTACAAACAACAGTGCAGGTAGCGTGCTTCCCGCAGGCGCGGCAACCTTTGCACTCAACAATAACACGGGAAGCGACATTCGCACCACCAACACAGGCTTCGAGATTCGCTTTACGCTTTCAGCTTTAGGGGCAACCTCCGCCGGTAATGTGCGCCTTTTTGCCGTGATTTCGGGTTCTAACAATCCATTCTTCTCAAATGTCTTTGTTCCGGGCACTTCAGCTCCGGGCGGTTCAGGAAATCTCGGCTTCAACCCAAACTTCAATGCACCGACATCTTTGCCGACTGGAACATCAGGACCGTTTAACACCGCTGCTATTGCATTGCCCGTTGAACTGACCTCGTTTAATGCGCAAGTCTTGAGCAACGGCGTGCGTCTTTCTTGGACGACGGCTTCCGAACAGAACAATGCGGGCTTTGAAGTGCATCGTTCAAACGACCAAGCCAACTGGACAGTCTTGGGCTTTGTTCGCGGCGCCGGCACCACGACCGAAGCGCAATCTTACACTTTCACAGATGCGCAAGCCGCCGGCAGAGTTTTCTATCGCTTAAAACAAATTGATTTTGACGGACAATTTGAATACAGCAATGTGATTGAAGTCAACGCTGGCTTGCCGAAGCAATTTGTCTTAGAGCAAAACTATCCGAACCCATTTAACCCGACAACGAGCGTTGCCTATCAACTGCCGACGGCAGGCAACGTCTCGCTCAAAGTTTTTGACATGCTCGGCAAAGAAGTCGCCACGCTTGTCAATGGTCGTCAAGAAGCGGGCGCATACACTATCAATTTCAACGCCAATCAACTTTCAAGCGGCGTGTATTTCTATCGCTTGCAAGCGGGCAATTTTGTGCAAACCCGCAAGATGATGCTGGTTAAGTAATCCAAGGTTTTGAGGCAAAGGCGAGTTTCAGACTCGCCTTTTTTCTTTGGTGTCTTGACGACAACGGCATAACTTCTCACTTGTTCTATAGCAGTCATCAAGCAAGTAAATTTGAATCCGTTTTGAAACGGAAAAGCGACCTGTGAGGGTTTGTGGAAATGGAGTAATCCCAAATTCTATCAGCGTATTTTCATCTAAACTGACATAATTCGGCTAATTACCAATGAAACCGCTTCACGCAAGACTTTCCATTTTCGCACTCCTTTTTTTCTTCGGCGTGTTTTGCTACACGCTCATCGGAGAGAAACTGGCTTTCGGCGAAGAACCCTCGCCTACATCAAATACAGAAACTACCAAGACCGTCACCCTTAAAGATGAAAGCGGTTGCTTCAAATGCCATTCGCAACTCTCAGGAAAAGCACAAGTGATGGAGGGCACATGGGCGATGGATACGCACCACAACGCAGGTGTTTCCTGTGTGGGTTGCCACGGCGGCAATCCCGACGCCTCAATCACGATGGCAAACTGGAAATCCGCACACGTCGATATGAAAGATGCAAAAGGTACGGTTCAAAAGTTTATCGGGAAAGCGTCTCGTAAAGACCAAGTTCAGTGGTGCGCCTCGTGCCACGAAAATCCTGCAAAGATGGAGACCTACACGCTTTCCAAAGAGCCTGTTGTCGGAATTTCGGCGGAGTTTTTGGGAAGCGGACACGGACGCGCCTTGTTCAAGGAAGGCAATGACAAATCTGCCAGTTGTGTTGATTGTCATGGTGCGCACGGCGCGATGAAAGGCTCACAGATTGCTTCACTGACGCACGTCAAAAACGTTGCCAATATGTGCGGCTCTTGCCACAGCAATGAATCCTATATCACCCCTTCATTGGAAAAGAAAGGTAAGTCTTACGAAGACCATACTGCCGCCTACATGCAAAGCGTTCACGCGAACTCGATTTACATCAAGAATGCAGTTGGCGCACCATCGTGCAACGGATGCCATAGCAATCATGGCGACCACTTACCAGAAGTCAGTTCTATCAAAGAAGCCTGTAACACATGTCATGGTGCAGTTGCCGCCGCCTTCCATGCCGGTCCGCACGAAGCCGCTTACGCCGCCAACAATATGCCCGGCTGCATCAGTTGTCATGGTTCGCCGAATGGACACGCGATTGCCGATTGGGGACACGATAAGGTCGGCGCACACGAGGGCGCGCAATGCACCAACTGCCACAACGCCAATGTGCCAGAACAGCCCGCCTTCATCGTCAACGCCTCTCAGCTTTTGAACGAGTTTAATTTGATTTCTCTCAGCGTCGGCGACCTGAAAACCGATGATGATTCGCTTCGCTTTGCGACGCAACAAGGATTCTACGCAGGCATTCTCTACAAAGCCGCGCCCATTGAAACCAAAGAAGACTCTCTCAAACTCGCATCGTTCTTCTTTCGCAAAGCCAAGTATAATTTGAAACTCGACACGAAACAGGATACACTTAACGCGATTAAACTTGCCCCTGCGGTGCTTGGCTACGCTTCGCCATCAAAACTTGCAGAACTCAAAACGCTTGAAGACACGCTCAACACGATGGCAGAAATTACTGACTATGCACAAGGCGTGCGCCGTTACTATGCAAATTTGAGAGCACTGGGAAGCGCGAGTAAAGCCAATATCTGGCTCACAAGCCTCGAAAAGACTTACAAAGAAGGCGTTGAGTTTGTTGAAGTGCGCGAAAAGAAAGGCGATTATGTCAAACCTGAAAAAGCATTCTTGGAAGAATTCGGAACGAAAGCCAACGAAGCAGGAACCCTTCACCATGTGGTGCGCTCGACTATCCTTGAAGAAAAATTGAGCGAAGCCCTCACTTTGCGCGACTCGACCGAGAATCTGATTGCGAAGCGTGAAGCAGAAGAGAAAGGTCGCACGAATGTCTTCATTGTTGTGGGTGTCATCGTCGGCGCGCTGATTATCTCGCTTGGCGCAACGGTTTCAAATCTCCGCACACGCTGATTTCATAGGTCATGTAACTTTTTTGTGGTTGTTGTTCTGAACGAAGCGTCGCGAAGTGAAGAATCCATCAAGTCTAACCGAGTGCGTCAGTGGATTCCTCGCTACGCTCGGAATGACCACGATATAATGACGAACACTTTTTTATAGCACTACCGATTTCATATTCCCGCTCGCCGCATTTGAACTTAAAGTCCGCTTCCTAAACGAGGCGGACTTTTTTATTTGTCTCAAACTTTCACCTATCAGAAGCCGAACATTTCCAATCGCCTTCGCCGCATCAATTCGCTTGCCGTTCTTGAAGGCTCAATGCTTTGCTTTTTGATATTGCGCTTGCCGACTTTTCCGCGAAGCGTCATCGGCTCGCCGCCACGCGCAACCACGACGGTTGTCGAGTCGCCGATTTTCTGTCCTTCATAAAACAAGACGCGCTGAACGAACGTCTCTTTTGCTTCTTTTTTGATTCCATCAATTTCAATGATTTCGTCGCCCGTCTGCACGCCCATTTTCGCCGCCTCCGAATTGGGGGCTACAAATCCAACGATGAGATTATCGGCGGTATCGGGAAGAGCAAGATAGCCGGCAAAGGCGGTTTCCTCCTCGCGCATCGTCAGTTCAAGCCCGACTTTCTCAAAGTAAGCGGATAGGTCGAGCGAATCTACCCCAATGACATACTTCGTGTAGAACGGCATGACATCAACGCCAGAAAGACTTTGAATCACATAAATCAAGGAATCTTCGGGATAGGCTTTTTGAGGTTTACCGAACTGCTCGTTCATTTTAATCAAGAGCGAATCTGCGCTGAACTTGTCGTTGGATAGCGTGCGCAGTTCGATGTCCAGCATCATCGCTACCAATGTGCCCTTGATATAAAAGGGAATCATCTCTTCGGAACTTTCCGTGTTGGCAAGGCGAAGACTGAGTGCTTCCAAACTTTCAATGTTTTCTGTTGGAAACATTTTCATGTAGGAAAGGCGTTGCAGAAGCCCGTCCAGAAAGGCTTGTGCGGGAATCACTCGGTTGCGCACCAGAAGCATATCAGCATAGTAATCCGTCATGCCTTCAACGAACCAAATATTCGGCGTGTAGAGCCGATTTTGATAATCGAATCCGCCGTTTTCCTTACTGCCCAAGAGCGTTCCATGAATGCGTTTCGGATTCCAAAGGTGGAAAAATTCGTGGCTGATGGTATTCGTGAGTTGGTCGTTGCGCACGTTGCGCCAATCGCCTGCGGGCATAAAGTAAGCCGAAGAATTACGATGCTCCAATGCGCCGTAAGACGAGAGGAACTTCGGACGCACAAGGCGAAAGAGAAAAAGGTGCTTGGCGTAAGGCAATTCACCGAATAGGCGATAATGCGCTTTGACGATTTCGTCCGTTACTTTGATGAGGCTATCGGCGCGAAATGGTTCATCGGAATCAATCACGAAACTATGTGGCTTGCCGAGAATCATTGATTCGGCACGCTCAAACTTGCCCATCAACACGGGCGCGTCGACAAGTTCGTCATAGTCTTTTGCAACGGCTTCGGTAGAATTGGGCGCCACTTCAATCGCAGAGGCGACTTTCCAACCCGATGGCAGTTTGTATCGCACTTCGCACGGCAAGTGCTTGAAGCCGTCGATGTAGCCAAACGCATTTGTGCCGTTGAAGTAAATGCGCTTCGAGTTGATTTCCGTCGTTTCCACCCACAGAACGCCGCCTTTGAGGTCTGTGGTTTCTCCAACAATATAACTCACTTTTTTGAGCGATTTTGCCTTTTGAATTTGCCACACGCACGAGCTTAACTGCGCGTAAGGAAGCGTGTCGCCATTTTCGGCAATCGGATAAACGGCTTTAATGAATTTGCCATACTCAACGAATTGATACGCGCCCGGCGCCCAAGCGGGAATGCAAAACAAGGCTTCATCGCCGAGTTTCACGTCGATGAGTTCAAGCGAAAGCGCGAGCGTTCCCGTTTCGGGCTTCGCTGCATCAACGACGTAGGCGGCGTGCGCGCCGGAAAAGCGTTTGGTTGCTTTTTCGGTGGTGGCGCAACTTGCAATGAACACGAGGACGAATGCGCCGAGAAAAAGGCGAAGTGCGTGCGTCATAATGAGTTCGGTCGGAAAAGGTTTGGTCATTTGGGGCGTGTTTATTTCAAACGGAATTGAAGTTCAATCGGCGTGCCTTGAAAGCCGAAGTGTTCGCGGATTTTTCGCTCTAAAAATTTTTTGTATGCCTCTTCAAGTTGCTTGGTGTTGCTACCGAAGAAGGCGATGAGCGGCGGCTCGGTTGAAAGTTGCGAGATGTATTTAATTTTGACTTCTCTGCCGCTTTTCGTCCAAGGCGTGTTGCGCTCGATTTCGGGAAGCAAGGCTTTGTTAAGGTCGCTGGTTGAAAGTCGGTTGCGTCGAACTTGCCAGACTTCCTTTGCGACATCGATAACTTTGAAAACGCGCTGTTTGGTGAGGGCGGAAATGAAGACGATGGGAATGTAGTTCAAACTGCCAAGCCGTGCGTGAATGGCTTTTGTAAAGTCGTCCGCCGTTCTCGACGCTTTCTCGACCAAATCCCACTTATTGACGGCGATGACGACGCCGCGTTTTTTTTCAACGGCGTCGTTAATGACGCGCAAATCTTGTTTCTCCAATCCTTGCGAGGCGTCAATCATGGCGACGGCGACGTCGGCGCGCTCGATGGCTTTATCGGTGCGCACCGTGCTGAAGAACTCGATATTGTCTTCGACGCGGGCTTTGCGGCGCAAGCCGGCGGTATCGATAAGCAGAAAGCGTTGCTGATTGCGATAAAATTCGGTGTCAATGGCGTCGCGTGTTGTGCCAGCAATTTCGGTTACGATTTGCCGATTCTGTCCCAGAACAGCATTGACGAAACTGGACTTTCCGACGTTTGGACGCCCGACGATAGCGAGTTTGACGGTGTTGGCATCAATTTCATCGGTCGGTTTGGCTTCGGGCAATGAAGCGACAACGCCATCAAGCAGTTCCGCCACGCCGTCACCGCTTAATGCGGAAACAAGATGTAATTCGCCCAGTCCGAGCCGTCTGAACGCTTCGGCGTCGAGACGGTCTTTATCGTTTTCAACTTTGTTGATGGTGAAGAAGATTTTTTTGCGGTCGAGGACTTTGCGCAAGTGTTCAGCCACGACGGCGTCTATGTCGGTGATTCCCGATTTGACGTCAACGACGAAGACGATGGCGTGTGCTTCTTCAATGGAAAGAAAGACCTGCTCGAGAACGGCTTTGCTGATGCGGTCTTCGGCGGTGGTGTATCCGCCCGTATCGATGAGGCTGAACGCCCTGCCGTTCCACTCGGCGTCGAGGTAATTGCGGTCGCGCGTAACGCCGGGCATATCATGGACGATGGCATGTCGTTTGCTGACGATGCGGTTGAAAAGCGTTGACTTACCGACGTTCGGTCTGCCGACAATAGCAACAATCGGTTTCATTTTGGACGGGTTCATCGCCGCTCTCATGAGTTAGAGCAACGGAATTGAACTGTGAAAAATATGTTTAATTCTCAAAGATAGGTATATTCACGAAACGGTCAAGCAACGACGACCGACATTCATTTACGAACATTTCTTTCCTTTGACAAACAGTAGTATGCCTTCAAAAGGTAAAGTTTTTTTCGGGGTAGATTTAGCAGGACGCATTGACGAAGTAACCGGCGTTGCCGCTCTTTCCGATAAAGCCGAACTCATCTTTGTCAATCAAGTCAAACCCGACTTGGCTATCCGAAACTATATTGACTATCATCGTCCGTGTCTTATCGGAATGGATGCGCCGCTCACAATTCCGTCAGGTCGCTACGGCACTTACGCAAGCCGAAAGTGCGACAGAGATTTGGCGATGCTCGGCATTCCCACTTTTGCAACCTCAATGCTAGCGCAGCTAACCTTCCGCGCCATCACGATTGCCAAAACGCTTGAACCGCGCTACCCTACGATTGAAGTTTATCCGCACGCCACGAAAGTCCGACTGGGCTTGACGCACAAGGATAAAAAAATAAAAGTCATTTCGCGCGAGATTGTTCAAAGTCGGCTGTCAAGGTTCATTAAAAACCTGCCGCGCAAGTCGAAAATTCTGCTTTCCGACCATGAACTCGACGCCATTCTCGCCGCTTACACCGCGCTTCTGCACGACCAATATCTCACCCAACCGATTGGCGACGCGCAAGAAGGCTTGATTTTCATTCCAAATGATAAAGCACGAAAACCGCTTTCGTTCACCGAAGACGTGGAGTAAATGAAACCGCCTGAACTTTCCGACGATATTGACGAACGCTGGGTGCGTTTTGAGGCGATGTTTGAAAAAAAATTTCAAAAAAAACCCAACGTTGAAACCGCCTTTTTCATCATCGGGCTTCAACATCACTTCAACGGACGCGCTTTGGAGAAAGGCGAAAAGGAGCACTTAATCGCCGAAGGATTTTACATCACGTTTGAAAAGCAAGGCTACTTTTCGCGCAACGGCGACGGCACTTGGAAAGAAGAAAAGCCGTTTCCCGCACTCGGCGGCGCGCCCCGCGAAACCTTTTATCGTCAAGCGATTCTCTCTTACTTTGAGCAATAATCCAGCAACAACCCCGCGACTCGACTACGACGTCGATGCCCGCTACCTGCCTGCGCTGACGCTCTTTCCGTTTGAAAAAAATTTGGAAGAGTGGCAAGCCTTCGGCGTTGCGCCGATTATGATGCGGCGCGGAGACTCGCGCCATCAAGTAATTTTCGTTAAATCTAAATTGCCCGCACTTCCTTTCAGGTTCGCCATTAAAGAAATCTCGCTCGACCTTGCTCGTCGCGAAATCGAAAACTATCACAAACTTCGCGAACTCGGCGTTCAAACCTTGACGCCCGTCGGCATCGTTACACGACGCGAAAGCACCGTTCCAATTCAGACGCCAGCGGGCGTAATGTATCAAGCCGGCGTTACCGCCTATCTCATCACGCTGCTTGAAGACGCCGTTCTGCCTGAATCGGTCTTGTTCGGCTTGCGATTCCAACAACAAGCGCGAAAAGAAATTTTTGACGCGATAGCCGAACTTTTCGCCCAATGCCATGCCTTGAACGTCTATTGGGGCGATGCCTCGCTCGACAATCTGCTCATTAAATTCGTGCGCGAAGAACATACGCTCGGCAAACGCCGCAGGCTCGTCGCCCTGCTCGCCGATACCGAAACGACCGAAATTCACCCATCACTTTCTCAACGGATGAAAGAAGCCGACTTGGAATTTTTCTTCGAATCCATGCTCTGGCTCGATGAAGAATTTCATAAGCGCGGCAACCCCCGCGATAAAAGCATCACCCTGAACGACATCGCCTACCTGCGCGGGCGATATAACGCGCTCACCGATATCTGGAACGCGCACAAGCGATTTGATTCACTCACTCAATTCAATTCCGAACGTCACTTCGGCAGATTTCGCAAAGTTGCTTACGCCGATACCTTGCTCAAACATTTGGAAGAGCATAAGTGGTATTTGAGCGAGCGAATGAAAAGTCCCGTCTCAATGCGCAACGCCACACTCGATTGGTATGCCAATTACTTTTTGCCGATTCAAGACTTGCTCAAACAAAGCCACTTCGCCGACTACTTCCCCGACAAAACCGAATTAGAAGTATATTTGGAGATTATGGAGAACAAATACTATCTGAGCGAGCAACAAAAGCGCGACGTCGGGCTGAGCTACGCGATTCAAGATTTCGCCAAGCGGTTCGGCATCGAAAAAAACTACGTCTCGTCTTTGAAAAAAATGTTCAAAACTTTAATCGACATCACAAAAGAGTATGCTAAGTTTCCTCGTTAAGTCCGGCGTCAAATCCGTCGTTCTTTTTTGCCTCCTCAATCTCGCCACGCTTCTTTCTCGCGCCGAAGCCCTCGCGCAATCAGCGCCACAATCCTCGCCGGAAAAAGGCGTGGTGTGCATTTATTTCAAGCGGCTGAATCCAAGCAATCCGACGGAAGGCGTCTTGATGCAACTCGTCAACAAAAGCACGACGTCGGGGAGGTTCATCTTGCGCACCAGCCCCGACGCCAATAAAGCCGTTTATGTCGACATCGGCAGAGACGTCAAACCCAACGAGCGCGACGTGATTGAACGCAACTTAGCAACGCGCATCGGCGATATGTTTTCCGCCAAAAGTGAAAAATCCGTCAAAAGCGTCGCCCAATACAAAGACCTTCTCAAACTCATTCTCGACAGTGAACAACGGGTCTTCCAACAAATTGACTTAACGAAAAACTTTGACATCAGGGACACGGTCTATGTGTTTGATTTTGACGCCGCAACACAGAACTACTCGATTTTCAAAAACGATGGTCGCCCCGAAGCCCTCGCACTCTATCAATTCGTCGACGAACGGTGGACGGGAAAGAAGTTTTATCCCGATTACAAATCCCGCCTTTCCAAGCATGATTTCAAAGATTTTTTAGAGCCGGAAATTCTTGAGGCGATTTTTCAAACGAGAAAAGCGCCGCAAGAGCAAGCCGAACTAAACCCAGCGCAAAAGCGCACCATTTCCGATGCCGACCAAAAAGCCACTTGGGCACTCATTCTTTCCGTCATCAGCATCATTATCGGCGTTTTCGGACTCTTGACGAACGCCATGCAAGGAAAAGATAAAGTCGACCAGCTCGGACGCATCGAGGGAAAGGTGAAGACACTTGAAAATCGCTTGAACAAGCCCTTCTACCAAACCGACGTCAATGCCGAAGAAGAAAGCCGACGCGGCGCACAGCAACTTCAAAGCCTCGTCGCACGCGTGATTGCCTTAGAGCGAGCGGCTGGGGTTAAAGTTACTGACGGCATAAGCGGCGCGGTCTCTTTCAAAAATGAAACCGCAGCGGCACTTCAAAAATTGATTCAACAGTATCGAGAGAAGTGGTCGGAAGAGCCAAGTCTGGCAGGCGTTTACGGGCAGTTAACGCTTTGTTTGGACGATTTCACCGTTCGCCTTTCCGAGTTGGAAAACGGCTTGCTCATGAAGGATTTTGTGATAAAATACGTGATGCCGCATATCGACGCGCTTGATTCCCTCTTTCAGCCCGAACCCGACGCGCCAATCAACACGCCGGAAATCGTCAATGAGTACCTTCGCGCGCTTCAAAAGATGCTGACGATTACGGAAATTGAAGTGCGTGCCAAAATTTCGCGCTTCGACAACGAGCGACACGAAAAAGCCGGCGCGATTCTCAAAACGAATTTGGAATCAGGCACGATTACTAAAGTGCTCCGTCGTGGGTTGATTCACGGCGAAACCGTTCGCAAAGCCCAAGTGATTCGCGCCGAATAATCCCGAAACAACTTGAAGAGCGTCATGTTTTTTCGTCGTTGCCAAAAGCGACGCCGCTCGCTTGACGAGGCTTGCTTGGATGGGGCTTCGTCGCTTCGCGCCTCACAACGACCGCAACATGCTATCCTTTTCAAGTCGTTTTAGTATAACTCATTAGTATTGGCTCTCTAAACTTGCCAACATTATCACGACGATGGAAAGCGTAGCGCGTTTTTTGATGGAAGTTGCACCGTTCTCGCTTCTTTCCGATGAAGAGCGGGAGGCGGTTTCAAAGAAAATGCTCGTCGAGTATTTCCCGAAAGGAAGTGTGATTTTGAGGCGCGACCTCGACAAAGCTGAGTTTCTTTACATCGTGCGTAAAGGTCGAATCCGCATCACGCGCGGGCGGAGCGGAGAAAACGAGCGTCTCGTTTCGCTGTGCGGCGAAGGCGATAGTTTCGGCATTACCTCGCTCTTGGAGAACGAAGCGTTCATCTTCAACGCGACGAGCGACGACGACACCATTTGCTACCTTCTTCCCAAATCCGAATTCAAACACTATTACGAGACTCACCAAAAGTTCGCCGATTACTTCTCGCCCACGCTTTCCGTTTCGCTCGCCAACGCCTATCAAATCGAGCGAGAGCGGCTCTCGATACAAAAGCAAAGCGGCGACGTTTCTCTGCTCTTTCAAAGCGTCGCGTCGCTGATTAAACGCCGCCCCGTTGTTGGAACGCCGGAACTGACGGTGCGCGAAGCGGCTGAAATCATGACGCTCGAGCGTGTTGGCTCAATGGTCATTTTGGGGGACGATGGAAAACCCGACGGCATCATCACCGATACCGATTTTCGCTCAAAAGTCGTTGCGCAAAGCCAGAGCCTGCATCTCCCCGTTTCCGCCGTCATGTCCTCACCCGTGATTACGATTGATTCAGAAGATTCGGTGATGAACGCGCTCATGCTCATGACGCGCCGACGCATTCATCACCTTTGCGTCGTGGCGCATAAAGGCGACGTCGAGCGATTTCTCGGCGTGATTTCCGACCATGATTTAATGCTGATGCACGGCGTTAGTCCCGCCGCCGCCGTCAGAAATTTAGACCGAGAAGAAACCGTCGAAGGCTTGCTTTCCGTGCGCATGCAAATGGACGCCGTCGTTGATTCGCTCATCGCACAAGGCATGACCGCCAAACGGCTCACGCACATCATCACTTCGTTTAACGACAAACTCACCGAGCGCATCTTGCAGTTTGCAGAAGCGCGCATGGTTCGCGAAGGCTTCGGCAAGCCGCCCGTGCCTTACGCATGGATTGCCTTCGGCAGTGAAGGTCGCGAAGAACAAACCATCAGCACCGACCAAGATAACGGCATTGTCTTCGCAGAAACCGATAGTTTTTCAGAAGTGCAAACCTACTTCTTGAACTTTGCTTCATTCGTTGTGGAGAGTTTGGATAAGGTCGGATTTCCAAAATGCAAAGGCAACATCATGGCAACGAATCCCGACCTGTGCCAAAGTCTTTCGGGTTGGAAGAAAAATTTTTCAAAGTGGGTTCACTCCCCAAGCCCCAAATCGCTTTTGAACGCTTCCATCTTTTTTGACTTTCGCTCGATTTATGGAGACGCCTCGCTCGTTGCCTCGCTTCGTCAGCACTTGTTTTCAGAGTTGGCATTGGCGAAGCAGTTTCTTTTTTTCATGACGCAGAACGCGCTTCAAACCAAACCGCCGCTCGGCTTCTTCGGCTCGTTTTTACTTGAAGATTCAGGTGCACATAAAAATCAATTCAACATCAAAGAGCGCGCACTTCGTCCGCTTGTTGATGGCGCACGGTTGCTTTCTTTCCAAGCCAAGACCAACACCGCCAACACGTGGTCGCGCCTTGACATTGCCAAAGAAAAAAATTTGATGCGCCAAAATTTGTTGGACAATATCATCGAAGCCTTTGACTTTATGATGACGCTTCGGCTCACACACCACAGCGAACAGCGTCGCAAAGGTCTTGCGCCCGACAATTTCATCGCACCGGAACGGCTCACGCAGATTGAGCGAAACGCTCTGAAAGAATCGTTCCGCGTTGTCGAGGAGTTTCAAGCCGAATTGCGCGATAAGTTCGCAGGCGGCGTCGCCATGACGATGGAGTAGATTAATCACGTTTATGCGCACCGATAAACTCATTTACCTTCTGCTCCAACTCCTGCCGCAAGCCTTCTTCAAGTTGATGGGCAGAAAACCCAGCGATTCGCTTCACTACCAATTCAAATCCGTTGAACTCAAAGAAACCGCCTTCCGCATCGACGGCGTCTTCGTTCCAAATTCCGACGATGTAACTTACTTCGTGGAAGCGCAATTTCAACTCGACGAGCACTTCTACGCCCGATTTTTCGCTGAAATTTTCCTCTACCTTAAACAGTATCCGACAGCAAAGTGGCAAGCCGTTGTAATGTATCCTTCGCGAAGCGCGGAGCAAAAAGAGATTGAGCCTTATGCGGATTTGCTTGCGCTGAAACGGGTGAAACGGATATATTTAGACGAGTTGCCTGAATCAAAGTTAAAATTCAGGGCGATTAGGTTGTTTAAGTTGCTCATTGCCAAAGAAGATGAAGCGGGAGAAGAAGCGCGGCGGATTGCAGAAAACGCGAGCGTGGTGGAGCTTGATTTGATTGAGCAGATATTGAGTTACAAATTCAGAACCTTAACCAGAGAGGAGATACGAAAGATGTTGAAGATACAAGAAGAACTTGGGTTGAAAGAGACGGCGTTTTACAAGGAAGCCTTTGAGGAAGGCAAGTTGGAAGGCGAAGCACAAGGCATCTTGAAAGGCAGACTTGACACCGTTTCGCTTTTACGAGAATTAGGGTTGAGCGACGAGGTGATTGCTGAAAAACTCAATCTGCCACTCTCTGTCGTTCAGAGTGTGTCGCGTGGGTAGGCTATAAGCAAAAGCATGACTCAAGCCGTAACACCGTAATCTATATTAATTTGAACATTTCACGCTTACTGCTTATCGGTTCACCCCAACAGCAGTGCCTTGTTATACTCCCAATTCATTTGCGCGATATTCAAAACGGAAACGCCCATTGGGCATTCAACTTCGCAGGCTTCTGTATTGGTGCAGTGTCCGAATCCTTCTTTATCCATTTGCTCCACCATCTTTACGACGCGCGTGCGCGCTTCGGCTCTGCCTTGTGGCAATTTTGCTAAGTGTGAAATTTTCGCCGATGTGAAGAGTGCCGCGCGTCCGTTAATCATCAAGCCGCATGTGCCGCAAATGCCCTCGCGGCAGTCGTGGTCAAAGACGACGGGACGCTCGCCCTGCAAAACGAGACGCTCGTTGAGCACATCGAGCATCTCTAAAAACGACATATCTTTTTCCAAGTTATCAAGCGTGTAAGTTTTGAACGCACCTTTTGCTAATGCGGATTCTTGCCGCCAAATGTTGAGTTTAAGTTTCATCGTTACTCCTTTCTCGGTTTACTTGTATGAGCGTTCCGCCCATTTCACGGATTCCTCGAAGAAAGCCGAAGCAAGTTTTTTCTCATTTAATTTCACTTTCACCAATGCGACACATCTCGATTATTTTCATTGTTTCTACGACTTTCATCATTTCATCATTTACACCAATTGCCATGAAACCACACTTTGCCATTGCCGTTCACGGCGGCGCAGGCACGATTCTCAAATCTTATATCTCACCCGAACAAGATTCGCTTTATCGCGCCAAACTCAGGCTTGCGGTTGAAACTGGCTACGCCATTTTAGAACGCGGTGGAACAAGTTTAGACGCCGTCGAAGCCGTTGTTCAACTTCTCGAAGACGATTCACTCTTCAACGCGGGGAAAGGCGCAGTGTTCAATAGCGAGGGCAAAGTCGAACTCGATGCGTCCATTATGGACGGTCGCACCTTGAAGGCAGGCGCAGTGGCAGGATTGCATCACGTCAAAAATCCGATTCGCTTAGCGCGCACAGTGATGGAAAAATCCGAACATGTTTTTTTTATCGGCGACGGTGCAGAGCAATTTGCAAAAGCACACGACCTTGAACTTGTTGATGAATCTTACTTCTTCACCGAAGCGCGTTGGCAATCGCTTCAAAAAGCAAAGGCGAAAGAATCGCTCACGGAAAAAGAAAAGCACGGCACAGTGGGCGCGGTCGCGCTTGACCAGCACGGAAACTTGGCGGCGGCAACTTCAACCGGCGGCATGACCAACAAAAAATTTGGACGCATTGGCGATAGCCCTATCATCGGCGCAGGCACTTACGCCGATAACGAAACCTGTGCCATTTCCGCCACAGGACACGGCGAATACTTCATTCGCGCCGTCGTCGCACACGACATCGCTTCGCTCATGCGTTACAAAAATCTTTCGCTTCAAGCGGCGGCAGAAGAAGTCATCATGCGCAAACTCACCCGACTTGGCGGCACAGGCGGAATTGTTGCCATCGACCGCAACGCCAATATCGCCATGCCTTTCAACACCGACGGCATGTATCGCGCTTACAAAGTGCAAGGTGGCAAAACGTTCGTCGCCATTTACAAAGAAGAAACGAATCCTGAATAATGAATCGCTCGTCTGATTTCATGCTTCAAGGTTTTCGCTTCATTAAGGTGGATTCCTCGCTTCGCTCAGAATGACCGCTTTGTAGAAACTACCGTATTCCTCATTCCTTGTTCCTCGTTCTTCATTCCTCACTATTCGTTACTCATTATCGTGTTGAGTTTGCTCCGCTTGCGCCCGTAAGAAAAATAAATCCCCAAGCCAATCGCGAGCCAGATAAGAAACCACGACCAGTTGCTAATCTCTGAAATCAAGTAACCGCACGAGAGAAGCGCGCACACCGGAATGAGTGAGAGGTCATGCTTGAAGGCGAGATATGCCATCACCCATGTGCCAATGAAATAAATCGTGAGCGGCAGTCGCGACGCGATTGCTTCAAGAAATGGCACGTCTCCAATCATGAAAAATTTGAAGAACGCCTCTTGATTGAGCGAAAATGCGCCCAGCCAGATGAGTGCGACGAGAATTGGCGCAATCCACTTGGCGTTGATGTATGGAATTTTGAATTTGCGTTCGGCTGTTGGATTTGTCTTTTCCAACACCAACACACCGCCCGATACAAGCAAAAACGCAAAGAGCGTTCCGATGCTCGTTAAATCTGTTACCACATTCATATCCACGATAAGTGCGGGCACGCCGACGACGACGCCTGTAACGACGGTCGAGAACGACGGCGTTTTGAATTTTGGGTGAATGGTTGAAAACGCTTTTGGGAGTAAGCCGTCGCGGCTCATCGCCATCCAAATTCTCGGCTGTCCAAGTTGAAAGACCATCAAGACCGATGCGATTGCAATCACCGCACTTATCGCAATGACGCCTGAAATCCAAGGCACATTAACGCCTTCCGCGCCAAAGACGAAGGCGAGCGGATCGCCGACTTGCAACTTCGTGTAACTCGTCATTCCCGTCAGCACGAGCGCAATCAAGACATACAGCACGGTGCAAATGATAAGCGAATAAATCATGCCTCGAGGCAAATCGCGTTGCGGATTCTTGCACTCTTCCGCCGTTGTTGAAATGGCATCGAAGCCGATGTATGCAAAAAAGACCGACGAAACGCCCGCCATCACGCCGCCGAATCCATTCGGCATAAACGGCGACCAATTTTCGGGCTGAACATAAAACGCACCAATCGCAATGACGAGCAAGACGACGCCGATTTTCAAAATCACCATCGCATTCGTCGTTGTGCGCGATTCTTGGATTCCGATATACACAATCGTTGTAATGACGGCGGTAATCAAAAACGCAGGGAAGTCGCAAACGAGTTTGATGCCAAAGATAGACGGGGCTTGTTCAAACGCTTTGAAGGCTTGAAGGGTCGCGGCAAAGTTCGCATCTGCTTCAATCACCTCGAGCGTTGTGCCGCTTGCGAGCATCGCTTTGATTTTCGCCGCACTGCTTGAAGCGGTGAAGTAATCCATGGCGAGATAATCGGGGAATTGGATTCCGTAGCCGGCGAGCAATCCTGTAAAATAATCGCTCCATGAGATTGCCACGACGATATTTCCGACCGCGTATTCCATAATCAAACCCCAGCCGATAATCCACGCGAAGAGTTCGCCAAACGACGCATATGCGTAGGTATAAGCCGACCCTGAAACGGGAATCATCGAGGCAAATTCGGCGTAGCACATCACGGAAAAGCCGCACGCAATCGCCGTGAAGATGAAGAGCAACACCACGCCTGCGCCGCCCGAATACGCCGCGTTGCCGATGGTTGAAAAAATGCCCGCGCCGACAATCGCCGCAATGCCAAGCGCGGTAAGGTCAAAGACCGAGAGCGTTCTGTTTAACCCGTGTTTTTGTTCCGCATCGGCGAGATTTCCTGATTGTGCGTCGGAGATGAGTTTGTCGAGAGATTTCTTTCGGAAGAGCGTTCCTTTGAACATTTCTGCACTGATGTTGTTGATAGAGTTTGGTTGCGGAAATATCGCGAAAGATTTTTGAAAATCGGCGCATCAGAACCAACACTTTTCGTTTTGCATCGTAAGACCATCGCGATTTTCACTCCACAATCGGTGTTCGATTTTAGAAATTTGTATCTTCGCCTTATTGCAGGGCGCATCAACACTATCCCAAAACTTTCAATGACCGCACAACCAACAACGCACATTGCACAGCAAGTTTTTAAGGCTGTTTCCGAAACGCTTCCGCCGCTCGATACTTTTTCCTACGCCGCGATTCAGTCGCTTTCGCTTTCAGCACAGAGCCGTGCGTTTATTTTCGCCGAACTGACCTTTTCCGCACGCGCACTTTTAACCTCGCTTAAATCGTCTCGATTTAACTTGCAACAAGACGAACTGCGCGAATCGCGACACCGCTTCGCCAATACCATTGTAAGCCTCGCCACACACCTCACACGCGAAGACTTCATCAAAATTCTCGAATCCGCCATTCTCATTGAAGCGCAGTATTTGGCACGACCGCATAAAATTCTCAAAGACCTCATCTTCGCCAATCGCGCTGAACTTTCGCCGCCCGATGTTTTAGACCGTTTAAGCAATTTCGCCGAGTATGCTTATTTGCTTGATGTCTTCAAACAGTATTTGGAGCGCAAGCAACCGGGCGCGCTCTCTGCGGAAAAATTCGAGAAAGTGCTTTTTGAAATTGATGCAAAACTTTGCGCCGCTTATTCGCACGACGAATTTATGATGCTCTTCAAACCGCTCTTTGACTTTCACGCGCGCGCCGGCGAAAAAGCCGTTTCTTGCACAACGCTTCGACTGTTTTTATCCGAAAAAAATCTTGACGAACACATTCGGCGCATAGACCTCGCCATCCAGAACGGCATTGAATCACTCACGCCCGACGCCTTGAATGACCTCTTGCTCGCTCCTCTCGCAGACCTCACGCCCGCAGACGCACCCGCTCCGAAACCCGAAATCGCAACTCCAAAGCCCGACGTCGCAACTCCGAAATCCGAAGTCATAACTTCGACACCTGAAACCACAACTCCGAAACCCGACATCGCAATTCCGAAACCCGACATTCAAACGCCTGCTCCAAGCATTGATTTTTTCGAACTTGAAAAGCAAAAAATTCAATCTCAGAAATCTCAACAATCGCTGTCGTTGCGCGATGTGCGCTTGCTCATCAGCGATGATGAGCGAAAAAAGTTCATCAAGCGTCTTTTCAAAGGCAGTGAAACGGATTACGATTCGGCGATTACGAGTATCAATCAAATGAAAACATGGCGCGAAGCCTCGCTCTTTATCGACCGTGAAATTTTTTCTCGCTTCAAGGTTGATGAGTTTTCAAGCGAAGCCGTCGCTTTCGTCGATATTGTTTTTGAACGCTTTCAAACACGCTGACGCTTCCATCAATTTTTTCCGTTTGTGATTTATGATTCCGAAGAAACTACGCATCAAAAATTTTTTAAGCTACGGCGAGCGCGTGCAAGAGTTGGATTTTGATTTGTTTCAACTTGCCGTTCTGACGGGGGAAAACGGCGCGGGCAAATCCAGCCTCATTGAAGCAATTCCGTTTTGCATTTGGGGCGAAGGCAGGGAATCAAGGTCGGAACTTCTACGCAAGGGCGCAAGCGAAGCGCGTATCGAGCTTGAATTCGAGTTGCAAAAAAACATTTACCACATCACGCGAATCCTCAAACTCGGAAAACCCGCCGTAAGCCAAGAGTTGGAATTTGCCATTTACGACGCCGCCCAGAACGGCTTTCACCCGCTCACTCGCGCGAACATTCACGAGACACAAGCCGAAATTCAAAAGCGTATCAGTATTACCTACGATACCTTCATCAACTCCGCGTTCTTCGCACAAGGCAAAGCCGATTTGTTCATCAAAAACGGTCCAACGGATAGGCGCAAAGTTTTAAGCGAAATTTTGGGTTTAAGTCGTTACGAATCCCTTTCCGAAAAAGCCAAAGACGCCGCCAAAGCCCTTCAAGGAAAGCTTGATTCGTATTTCACGCGCATTGAACTTCTCAAACTCGATGTTGCCTCGCTTCCGACGCTTCGCTCCGAGTGTATTGCAAAACGCGCCGAAGAGCAAGCCGCCGAAGCCGAACTCGCCGCCATCGACGCCTCGCTTCTTGGGATTGATTCCGACCTTCAAGCGTTTCAGCAAAAAGAAAACGCGCTCGCCGTCATGAATGCCGAACTTGCCTCGCTGACGAGGGAGATTGAACAAGCGTCACGTCTGCTTCGCCAAAAAGAATCCGAAACGTCATCGATTGACCTGCGTCTTCAAACCCGCGACGCCTTGCTCTTAAAACAGCGGCAATCCGAACAGCTCAAAGAAGAAATCGAAGCCCTCGAAGCGCGTCAGTCCCGCGCCCAAGCCTTGAAAGAACGCATTGCAACGATCGAGAGCGATTACAACGCCAAGCGCGCCAAATTTGAAGCAGAAAAAAAATCGGCGCAAGGACAACTTCTCAGCCTCAATCAGATGATTGCCCAGCGCAAAAAACGCATTGATAGAAAACCAACCTTGCTTCAAGAGCATCGACAGGTTCAAGCGAAAATTGACGCGCTGAAAAAAGACTGCGCCCGACTTCCGGAATGTGAATCGCACCGCGACGCAATCAAAACGAAAATTTCGGACTTGAAATCCGCCGTCGCCTCCGCACAAATGCAGATGGACGCCGTTTCGCAAAAAGGCAAAACCGTTAAAGAGATTTCCGACGAATGCCCCCTTTGTAAATCCTCCATCGACGACGCGCGCAAAACCCTCATTGTTGAAACTTATCGCGACGAGTATCGCGCCCACCAAACGCACAAAAAGCACTACGAAGACGCGCTTCAAACGCTCCAACAAGAGCTCTTACAACAAGAACAAGAAATCGTCTCACTCAAACAAAAAGAGCGCGAACAGCAACAGTTGCTTAATGAATTGAACAAAATCACCACCGATATGGCGTTGCTTGAAGAAGTCGAGCGCGAACTCAACCAACTTGAATCCGATAAAATCATTCAAGAAGCCAAAGAGAAAGAGTCGGAGATTGAACTGCAATCGCTTGCGCACGCCAAAGCGGAGATTCAGACGCTTCACGCCGACCTTTTAGCCATCGGCTACGACGCGAACCTGCATCAGCGCAAAAAATCCGAACTCAAATCCTTCGACTCCATTGAAAAAGACCTCGCAACCCTCGATGCCGACGCAAAACGCCGAGACGCGCTTCTTCAAGAGATTTCCGAACATCGCAAACGCGTCGAATCGCTTGAGCGGCAACGCGCTTTGAAAGAGGACGAATGCAACACGCTTCGACAAGCCTTACAAGGCAAAGCCACCGTTGAACAGCAAAAACGAAATGCCTTGAAAGAAAAACAAGACTGCGAAAATCGTCTGACATCTCTTATCGGAGAACGTAAATCACTTGAAAAGTCTATCGCTGAAAAAGAGGAAAAGGAAAAAACTATGCTGAAGTTGCAAGAAGAGATTGCGCCAGAACAGGAGCATCTTGAACTCTACAAAATTTTAGCCGACGCCTACAGCGTCAAAGGCGTTCAAGCCCTTTTGCTCGAGAAAGCAATCCCGGAAATCGAACGCTTAGCCAATGAACTTCTCGCTCAACTAACGAACAACCTCTTTTCGCTCTCATTTCAAACCGAAAAGAAAAAGAAAGCGGGCGACACAAAGCAGGTGCTCGAGGTTATCATTTCCGATGCCAACGCCAACACCCGTCCTTACGAGACCTTTTCTGGCGGAGAACGCTTCCGCATCGATTTCTCTCTGCGGCTCGCGCTCTCAAAATACCTTGCCACCACCAGCGGCACGCCAATTAAAATGCTCGTCATTGACGAAGGCTTCGGCACACAAGACCAAATGGGAATTGACGCAATGGTTGAAGCGATGAATCAAGTGAGCGACGATTTTGAAAAACTTATTCTCATCACGCATTTGGAAGACATGAAAGACGCTTTCCCAACCCGAATCGTCGTCAAGAAAGACCCGCTCAAAGGCTCACACTTTGAGGTCATTTCATAAACGTGTATAATTTGAGGGTAATCGTCTCGACAACCGTTTTTATGACTGCGATGCAGAAACCGACTTTAATTTTTTTAACGGGATTCAGCACGGCGGGGAAATCAACCATCGGACCGATTCTCGCCAATTCGCTTGGCTTTGACTTCATAGACATCGACAAAATTATCGTTGAGCGAGAACAAAAATCCATCAACGACATTTTCGCCGAAAAAGGCGAAGCCTACTTCCGCCAACTCGAACTTGAAATCCTTTCCTCGATTTCCAATCGCGAAAATCTTGTCGTTTCGCTTGGCGGCGGCACATTGGAAAACGACTCGAGCTTCGAGCTTGTCCGCAATTCAGGCACGATGGTTTATTTGAAATCCGACTTAAGCACGCTCACGCGCAGGCTTTCGAGCAAAGACGACCGCCCGCTTCTCAAAGGCGAGAACGGACAGAAAATCACAACGGAGGAAATCGCCAATCGCGTCAGCATGTTGATGAGCCGCCGCGAAGAGCGATATGCCCAAGCCGCGATTTACATTTCAACCGACCAAACCCCGCTCGGCAAAACGGTCGACAAGTTGCAACGCGAGTTGGAGCGACACTTCAAATCGCATCGTCATCATTAACTCTTCAATGTTTCAAGCGTTGCACCACGCGGTTTTTTCTTCATTTCAATCCTTTCACGACGCGCTTGCTTTACACGGGCTTCCGCCGAAAGTTATTCTGCTCTTCGATCGCCATACGCATACCCTTTTTTCACAAAACATTTTTCAAACACTTCAGAAGGCGCGGATTGTGCATCACGCCTTCGTGGTGCCTGCAAGTGAATCGGCAAAAAGTTTGCGCACGGCGGAGCGGCTTTACGGAGAGTTTATCAAAAGTGGTGTTGACAGAACCACCACACTCGTTGCGGTCGGCGGCGGCGTGGTCGGAGATTTAGGCGGATTTCTCGCCGCAAGTTATTTGCGCGGCATTCCGCTCGTGCATGTGCCGACGACACTTCTTGCAATGGTCGATAGTGCATTTGGCGGCAAAGTCGCCGTCAATCATTCGCTCGGAAAAAACATGATTGGCTTCTTTTATCCGCCCGTCTTCACTTTCATCGATGTTTGCTTCCTTAACACTTTGCCGAAGCGCGACGTCTATTCAGGGCTTGCCGAAGCGTTCAAATACGCCCTCATTCAAGACGCGCCGTTTTTTCATCATCTTGAATCGCGCTTTGAACGGATTGTTGCGCTTGAACGCGCCGAGATTGAACGGGTTGTAAAGCGAAGCGTGAAGAACAAAATGCGCATCGTCAAAAAAGATTTCAAAGAAACGCTTGGACTTCGCGCCCTTCTGAATTTCGGTCATACTTTTGGACATGCGCTCGAAACTATCAGTCAATACAAGGCGTTTCGGCACGGCGAGGCGGTTTTAATCGGAATGCTTTGCGCAACAACGCTCTCCAAAAATTTGGGACTGCTCGATAGAATTTCGTTTGAGCGTATTGCTCGCTTCACGAAACGCTTTCCGATTTCGCCTTCGCTTTTGAAGCGGCATTTTTTAGACGTGAGAGAATCAGAGATTGAATCCGCGATGCAAAGCGATAAGAAAAAAGAGCGCGGCGTGATTCGCTTCGTCTTGCTTCGCAACATCGGCGAGGCGTTTTTATGCCGTGAGAAAATTTCTTCGCGGGATATTCGTCGCGCCATTCTCGACGCTAAACATCTTTTGAAATGAAACGAGAGACTTTCTACAAAATCCGCGCATGGTTTTTCCGCATCGTGATTTTCATGATTGTGGTGCAACTCTTGATGGCGATTGGAAAGTGGATTTACAGTTCATTCTTTTTTTAAGATGCGCTTTGTGGAGCGTCGGCTTGCGATTTTGCCTTTTCCACATTCACAAACAGAAGCACAACCAGTCCGCTCACAAACAGCGCCATCAGCGAGAGAATGCCATAACGCAATCCGCCAAAGACTTGATTGATAAGACCAAAGAGGAACGGACCAACCCACGACGTACCGCGCTCCGAAAGTTCATAGAACGAGAAGAACGCCGCTTCTTTGCCTTCGGGAATCATCACCGAAAAGAGGCTTCGGGATAAGGCTTGCGTGCCGCCCATGACGAGTGCAACGACTGCCGCCATTCCCCAAAATTCCAATTCGCTTGAAAGAAAATACCACGCATAAATTGTAACCGCGCACCATATCACCAGACAACTTACCACCGCTCGCTTTGCGCCAAATCGTTCGGCGATTTTACCGAACAAGGTTGAACCGATGAAGGCGACAATCTGCACCATCAAAATGACTTGAATTAAACTCGATGATTCCATCTTCAATTCTTCTGAACCGAAAATTGTCGCCACTACGAGAATCGTCTGCACGCCATCGTTGTAGAGCAAATAAGCGACAAGGTATTTGAGCGTTTCAGGCAGTCGCTTGATGTCGCGAAAGGTTTGTGCAAGTTCTTTTAATCCGATACCCAAAAACGTTTCGCCTTGTTTAAGCGATTGGACGGCATAGCGCGAGCGCACGAGCGCGAATGTGAACATTGAAAAGCCCAGCCACCACACGCCGGCGGAGGCGAGACAAATTCTCACCGCGTCGCCCGTCGTTAGTCCGAGCGAGTCGCGCATGGTGAAGAAGATGAGATTGAGCAGTAACAGCACGCCGCCGCCCAAGTAGCCGAGTCCCCAACCAAATGAGGAAACACGGTCGTGTTGTTCTTTCGTGGCGATGTCGGGAAGGAAGGCGTTGTAGAAGACCATTGCCGCGCCGAAGGCAATGTTAGCAACGATGTAAGCCGATGCGCCGAACCAATGTCGCCCGTCGTCAAGCCCGATGAGCGTCATGGTCGCTATCGAGCCAAGTAGCGTGAAGAAGAGCAAGAACTGTTTGCGGCGTTTGGAGTAATCGGCAATCGCACTTAAAAGCGGCAAGAAAAACGCTTGAAGCAAAACCGAAACCGATGTGCAATAGGCAAACAGCGAATCATATTTGATTGGAATGCCCGCCAAAAAGAGCAAACCGCTTGAATCGCTTGCCGTTTTAGCCAGTGCAGTGAGATACGGACCTAAGAAGACCGTAACCACCGTCGTGCTAAACGCGCTGACCGCCCAATCATACATTGCCCACCCGAAAATCGTGCGCTTGTCGTTTTTTGCAGGCACGGCTTGAATCTCTGATGTTGCTTGCATGTTTGGGCGGCGAGGCTTACGAGAGTTTTTCCGTTAAAAATGTTTTGACTTGGGAGAGATTGAGCCGTTCTTGCGCACCGGTGTCGCGATAGCGAACTGTAACCGTTTGGTCGTTGAGTGTCTCGTGGTCGATGGTGAAGCAGAACGGTGTGCCGGTTTCATCTTGTCGGTAATAGCGTTTTCCGATTGAGCCAGCGTCGTCGTATTGCACTTTGAAATGGCGTTTTAAGTCGTGGTATAGTTTCTCGGCGACTTCGGGCAAGCCATCTTTTTTCGTCAGCGGAAATATGCCGGCTTTAACGGGTGCAAGTTCAGGTTTGAGTTTCAGAATGACGTGCGTTTCGCCTTCTTCCAGTTGTTCGGTGTAGGCGTCGCAAAGCACCATCAAGAAATTGCGGTCGCACCCTGCCGATGTTTCCACAACGTAGGGAATGTATTTCTCTTTGGTTTCTGTGTCGCTATACATCATGTTTTTGCCCGAATACTCTTGATGTCGGCGTAAATCAAAATCGGTGCGCGAGTGAATGCCCTCGATTTCTTCTGTGCCAAATGGAAACTTGTATTTGATGTCGTAAGCGGCGTCGGCATAGTGCGCGAGTTTTTCGTGCTGATACCACACAAGATTTTCAGGTTTGATGCCCAGCTGCTCGATGTGCCAGTTCATTCGTTTTTCTTTCCACATCTCGAAGGCTTCTAATTGCGTGCCCGGCTTAACGAAATACTGCATTTCCATCTGCTCAAATTCAATCATTCGGAAAATGAAATTGCCTTTAACGATTTCATTTCGGAACGCTTTGCCGATTTGCGCAATGCCGAAGGGCACTTTCATGCGCGCCGACTCTCTGACGGTGTGGAAGTTGACGAAAATGCCTTGCGCCGTTTCAGGTCGGAGGTAAACGATGCCGGCGTCGTCTGCCACTGCGCCCAACTTTGACGAGAACATGAGGTTGAACTGCCGCACTTCGGTCCAATTAAACGCGCCTGAATCGGGCGATTTAATTTGTTCTTTGATGATGAGGTCGTAAAGTGCTTTCGTCATATCGTCGCTGTTCTGCG
>JBDNCJ010000030.1:0-35872 GCA_046719715.1 Chloroherpetonaceae bacterium
CCGCGGCTACAAAGTCTACTACCGCGGCACAGGACCGCAAGGTATTGCACCAATTTGGTTCCAAGGCAATCCTGCGACTTTTGCCGCCTTCAACGGACCCTCGGATGGCTATGTCGGGTCTAACTTTAACAGTGTTACCGGCGTAAACACCATCGACAACTGGTTGGTGCTTCCCGCATTGAGCGTTCAAACGGGTGATTCGCTCGTTTTCTGGTCTCGCTCTCCCGACAATAGCCCATTCCCGGACTCCATTCGTGTGATGTATTCTGCCGCAGGCGATAGCGTTCCCGAAGCGACAACTTGGACGGAACTCGGAAGATTTAGGGTATCGACAAGTGGCTGGCAACGTCGCAGTTTTCGTGCTCCGTCTGCGGGCTCAACTGGTCGTTTTGCCATTCGCTATGCAGTCGCCAACGGCGGTCCTTCGGGCGCGAACAGCAACTACATCGGCATAGATGCTTTGACCGTCGAGCGCGTTGCCGCTACGCCGACCTTTGCCGCCACACCCGCTTCGGCAAACTTTGGGGCGGTCAATGTGGGTGGTTCTTCTGCACCACAATCCTTTTCGCTGGGAAACGCGGGACAAGGATCATTGACGATTACAGGCATTTCTTTGACAGGCGCAGATGCCTCTCAATTCACGCTTACCAACACCAATACGCTTCCTGCAAACTTAGGGGCGACGCAGAACATCACGGTTTCAGTTACCTTTAATCCGACTTCTGTTGGTGCTAAGTCGGCTTCGTTGCAAGTAACTTACACCGGTGCAACGGGCAGTCCGGTCAGCATTCCTTTGACGGGCTCTGGATTTATCCCTGCACAAGTCGCCATTTTAGCAGATACAACAAGTGCAAGCCTGCGCATCAGCCGCGACACGCTCATCAGTTACCTCAACGCCACAGGCAGAAGTTTTGATGTGATTCAGCGCGGCGGCAACACGGCAACGATTACGATTCCGTCGCTTTCGCCGTATCAATTCGTCTTCTTGCTCGGCGAAGGCACAAACACGGCAAGCCCGAATACGCGCACCGCGCTTCGCAACTACCTCCAAAACGGCACAATCTCCAACAAAGCGCGGCTCATCATCTTCGCCGAAGACTTCGGCTATAATCACGACCGAGCTGGTGCAACAGCACGCGACACTATTCTCACCCGCGAACTCTTAGGCGTGCAATACCATGCAGACCGTCCAGCAAGTGGTGCGGCGCAACGCCTCATCAATGTCGGGCTTGGCATCGCCGATAGTGTAGACGGAACTTGGCCCGAAGTCTTCCGTGCCGTGCGTCCGAACACCACCGTGCTCTATCGGTTTGCAACATTCCCAGTGAACGCTGATACCGTCTCGTCCATCGGTCGCAACGAAGCGGGCTACGCCAGTGCCGTCTTCGGCTTCGACCTTCGCCGCTATCGCGCCGCCTATGACAGCCCGCCCTTAGCTTCTGAAAGTGTCGGTGCTGCATTTACACGCTTGCTTGAATCGGCAACCTTCTTCGTTCAAACTGGCGTCGCCTTGCCCGTTGAACTCGTCTCCTTCACAGGTGAAGTGCGCGACGGCGCCGTGCATCTTGCGTGGCGAACTGCCTCTGAACTCAACAACGCCGGCTTTGAAGTGGAACGCAAATCCCAAGGCGGCTCGTGGAATACGCTCGGCTTTGTCAGAGGCGCAGGCACGACGACCGAAGCACAATCCTACACCTTTGTGGATAACAGTGCGTCAGGCACGGTGCAATACCGCTTGAAGCAAGTGGATTTCGATGGACAGTTTGAATACTCCAACATCATTGAAGTCAATGCGGGCTTGCCAAAGACCTTTGCGTTGGAGCAAAACTATCCGAACCCGTTCAACCCGACCACAGTGATTGCGTATCAACTGCCGGTGGCGAGCGAGGTGAAGTTAGAGGTTTATGATGTGCTGGGCAGAAAGGTGATGACGCTGGTGAATGGTCGTCAAAACGCGGGTGCATACAATTTCACCTTGAACGCGGGCAATTTGTCAAGCGGTGTGTATTTCTATCGCTTGCAAGCGAGCGCGACGAATGGAGCGTCAAGTTCAAACTTTGTCGCAACCAAGAAGATGATGCTGATTAAGTAATAGACCTCACCCTCGTCCGCTGGCGCGGACATTCCCTCTCCGTTTAGGAGAGTAGGGAGAGGTAAAAAGTGGGGCGGGAGCACTCTCGCCCCTTTTTGTTTTGATGACGTTTGTGTTTTGATGACGTTTGTTTTAACGGCATTTTACTCAAAGCGGACTTGTTCAGCAATCGCAAGGCGCATTGCGTAGCGTGCAGGAATCCAGCCTGACACAAGCGCGGTGCAAAGCACAAGAAGCACAGCACCGCCAATCGTGATATAGGGCAGGTAGATTTGAATCGTCCAGCCAAACGACTGCACGTTGATCACGTAAATTAAAATCAGCGAGAGCAAACAGCCACAAATGACGCCGAGTATGGAGGCAATCACGCCCATCAGAAAGGCTTCGATGAGCGTGATATTTCGCACTTGCTCAATGCTTGCGCCGATTGAGCGAAGCACGCCGATTTCACGACGCCGTTCAAAAATGATTGCCATCAGCGAACTAATCACGCCCATCGCCGCAACCGCCATGGCAACAAGTTGAAGCACATAAGTAATCGCAAAGGTTTGGTCAAAGACGCTAAGCACATTCTGCCGCAACCCGTAATTCGAATACACGACAATTTTCGCCACGCCTTGAAACTTCTCGCGCAAATGCAAGACCAGCGATTCGGCGTCGGCTTTGCGTTTGAGGAATACGCCAAGGTTGTTGAGTTTGTTGTCGTTCCAGAATTTTTCGAAGTGTGCGCGGTGCATCAAAATCAAACCTCTATCGGAGGCGTAGTCGTAATAGACGCCCGCAATCGTGAAGGTCTTTTCGCCGCTTGGTGTTTGAAGTGAAACGGCGTCGCCTGTTTTCAATCCAAATTTGTTGGCGAAAACTTCCGTAACGGCGACGGCGGTTTCATCATCAATCAGTTTTTGAGCGACGGTCTTAAACTCGCCGTCTTTGAAGAGCAAATAAGACGACTGTCGAATCGCATCAACATTGGACGCGCAGAGAATCGTCGACGCGCCGCGAAATTGAATTGGGCGCGAACTGAAGCCATCAACGCTCTCGACTTCGGGAAGCGAACGGAGATAGTCATAAACTTCACGCGCCACAGGCAGTTTTGAGCCAACTGCAAATTTTTCTGCGGGCGCAATGAAAATATCGGCTTTGAGCGTTTGGTCAATCCAATAAACGACCGTCTGCCGAAAACTGCCAACCATGACGCTAATGCCAATCAGCATCGCAATCGCGACCATTAACGCACTCACAGCCGTTGCGGTGCGATTGAGCGATTCAGAGAGGTAATTATTCGCAAGCGTGCCTTCAATGCCAAATGTGCCGCGCACGAGTTTTTCAAAGAGCTTTCGGAAGAGCATAATGACTTCGGGCGAGAGAAAGGCGAAGCCAGCAATCACACAAATCGCCGCGCCATAGCCGAAAATCGGCTTGCCCTCAATCGGCGGCAACTGCGTGAAGAAAAATCCTAACACGAGTAGCACAAGGCTCACGGTTAAAATCCGCTTGACATTCGTGCTGAACTTTTGCTCAAAGGCTTGAAGATGAAACGTTTCGCGCGGATGAACGCGATACACTTCAAACGCAGGATAGATAGCAGAAACGACCGACGCAACAACGCCAACTCCAAACGCAAGCCCCAAGAGCGACGGCGCAATTTGCACCTCTGTTGCAGCAACATAGACATAAAGTGCGGTAATCGTTTGCGCTACGGAAGACACGGTATAAGTCGCAAGCCCGATGCCCAACAAGAGCCCAATCGCACTGCCGATGATGCCGATTAAAAAGGCTTCAAAGAGGAAAAGAAAAAATACTTCGCCTGCTGAAAGTCCAAGTGCGCGCAAAATGCCGATTTCGCGTCGGCGACGAATCGCGTTGGTGGTAATCGTGTTGTAGATGAGAAACATCGCCACGAGCAAACTGATAAAGGCTAAGGCGGAAAGGTTAAGGTCAAAGGCGGCAATCATTTTCGCCACTTGTGCGCCGCGATTTTTTGCCGAAACCACTTCCACGTCTTTCGGAAGCGATGCAGAGAGAAACGCCATAAACGCGTCGCGCTCCGACTCTTCAACCAAGCAATCAATTTTATCCAACTTGCCTTCTTTGCCGAAGAAGCGTTGCATTTGTTCAATGTCCATCACGGCAAACGAGTTCGACACTTCGCTCGTCGGCGTATCGGTTTTGAAAATGCCGATGACTTTCAGTTCGCGCTCTAAGCCGTTGGCGACGAGTTTAATCATCTGATTTTTTTCAATTTGATTGCGCTTGGCGAAGGATTCAGAAATGAGAATCGTATTGGGTTGAAGCAGAAAGCGCAGGAAGGTTTCGCTGTCTAAGCCTTCAATGTCGTTGTAGGTGCGGAACTTTCTATCGGTGAAAATATCAATGCCAAGCACGATGAGGGCTTCTTTTGCGCCGCGAATTTCTGCAAGTTGTTCGGTAACGGGCGTTGTGGCTTGAAGGGCTTTGGTGCGCTCTTTAATTTCAAGCATCTGTTTGAAAACCCGCTCGGAAAATTCCGTCCCTGCGGCGGATTGCACTTGCACATTGGCTTTGCCGTTCACGTTGTCAATCGTGGATTCAAAGGCTTTGAAGGCGGAATAATTCGAAAGACGAATCGCTAAGAAAACCGCCACGCCGACGGCAATGCCGAAGACCGAAAGCAAAAACTTGCCGTAATCTTGAACAGCATGGCGAACGCTGACTTGTAAGAAAATTTTGAGTAGGTGCATTGGTCAGAGAAGCTTTGTGAGGCTAACGAGCACAGAGGCAAGAACGTTTTTACAGAAAGATAAACTGCGAGGCAGGTTATCATGGGTGCGTTTCTAAAAGCAAGTTCACCAGCGCGTCAATCTGCGAGAGTTTATCGGACAAATTTTTGCGAATCTCTTGGCGTACGCGCCCTAAGGTTCGAGCATCTAAATCGGCGGTCGCATAATTTTTATCGATAAAGGCTTGTGCCTCTTTTGCACATGCTGCGCTCAACTCGGCGAGTTCAAGATGCACTTCGTTTTTGGAATCGTAGCGCGGAAAGGGCAAATCCAAAATTTTCTTGTGAATATCACGCTCGCCAAATAGTCCTTGTGTTTGGAACGCTTTGATTTTATGGTTCGCCACAGCGCTATTCAGAAAACCGACAAGGTAGTTGGCTTCGCGTTTGTTTGAGGTCGCATACCAATACGCTTTGCTTTCCGCAATAAACTCCGTATCGATTTTTTTTCTATCCAAAACAACTGCGCTTGCGTCCGTCGCCGACGCTGTATAAAGCACGAGGTAGCGCGTGTTGAGGTTTTGCGCCGTTAACTTGTTCTGCCAGTTGAGCCAATCATACAAAGAAATCTCTTTTGAACGTTGAGTCTTGTATTTTTCCCAAAATTCTTCGGCTTTATCAAACCAATAGCAAGTTTGGTCGTAGCCTCTCTCGAGCAATTTCTGCGCGGAGAGCAGTTCAATGGTTTTCACACCGTCTTTGGCTTCATTGATTTGAATCGGGAGCAAGACGAGCGGCGGGTTGACCAGCGCAAACGGTACAAGATTTTTAGCAAGTGCAGTTCGGTATAAAAATTTTGGCTCGATGCGCCGCGCGATGGTCAGCGATTTCCACGGGGCTTTGGCTTCGGGCAAGACGAGCGACTTGACTCGCAGTTGTTGATATTCCAGCGGATTTCCCTCATACACTTGGTCAATTTCGATGAAATAAAAATTACGCGGCACAATCGTTGCACCTTGCTTGAAGTGCGGGGCGTAAGGGCTTGAGCCGATGCCGTTCACATACCGCTCTGGCGTGAGTGCGGAGCGATTGCCTGATTTCTTTTTGGCGAGTATCGAGTAGTGCCACTGCGTTTTGGTTTGTGTGAGCGCAGGCAAGGCGCGCTCGAGCGGCATATCGGCAACATCAAGTTTCGCAGAAATTGTAAGTCCTTCAATTCCACTTTCCGAAATAGCCCGATTGATGTGGTCTTTGGCGGTGGAAGCCGTTGCAAACAGCACACACGACGGCACATTGAACAGCGGCGCAACGTCTTTCAAATCCCATGCTTTGGAGAGCGTGAATCCTTCGGCGAGACCGCTTCGCGTGTTGTCGTGCTGGTCGGCGGTGAAGAAACTGCGCGGCAAGACAAACGCCAAGGAACCTTTCGGCTTCAAGAAGTAGCTTGCGCTGTGCGCCAGAAAAATTGCGGCGATTTCAAGATGCGGCATATTCGCTTTTGAGGCGGGAACAAGGTTATATCGGTGCGCCAACTCGAGCAGATTTTGTTGATACTCCGCATTACTGATGCTTGAATAGGTGAACCATGGCGGATTGCCGACAACGACGTCAAAACTTCGGCGCAAGAAAAACGGCTTGTAGGTATTCTGCAAAATGAACGCCCAAATGCTGTCTCGATTTTCGTCTTTGGCAAGTTTGAGCGATTTGTAAATCTGATAAAACTCATCGGCAAACGGCGCAAGGTCCTTGAACTTGCTGGCAAACAGGGCGTTGAAGTCACTCACGGGCAAGAGCGATTTGCCCTGCGTGCGTTTGGCTTGCAACTCGGCAAATTTTGTAGCGTCATCGAAAAGTCCGCTTTTGTCAAACACTTTTTCGTTGAAGGTGCATGGTCGTCCTGCAATGCTCACGCTGTAAGTTTCATCGTAGAGTTCGCCAGAAATCTCCGTTGAGTCTTTCGGCAATAGAAGTGAATTAGCCAGAAAGACATTTGGCGTAACGGGCTTTTTCGCTTTAGAAATCGACTTGCCGAGTGCAAGTATGATTGTGGTTTTAGCGATTTGCACCGAAAGCGGGTGAATATCAATTCCAACAACTTGTTTAGCGAGCGCGTCGGCAGGCAATGTTGGGTGTTCGGTTTTGAGTCGCGCAATCGCGGCACGCAAAAATGAGCCGCTTCCGCATGACGGGTCGAGAACCGAACTTTCTTTTTCAAGCGGCATTTCTTGGACGATAAGTTCGCACAGCCAGTCGGGCGTGTAGTATTCGCCGAGCGCGTGGCGCGTATCAAGGTCAATCAGTCCTTGATAAATGCCTTTCAAAATATCTTCCTGAACATCGGAGAAATCATAATCGGCGAGTTTATCGGCAAGCAGTTGAAAGGCAACGCTAAGCGCGTTGAAATGCGCGTCGGTTGAAACCCAATGATAAAAATCTTCCTCGACAAAGCGTTCGATATTGAACTGCTCGAAAGCCATGCCGTTCAAAATCCCTTGAAGTTCCGAGACGGGAATGTTTTTTTTCGGCGAAAGCGCGATAAATGCAATGAGTTTGGAGAACACACTCAAATATGTATGTACGAAAAACACGTCGGGGCTTTCGTTGAACGAGCCGTAAGCAATTGAGAGAAATCGCTTCCATTCGTCGTAGGCGACGGCAATGTCGGGCTTGTGATTGATGTCTCCAACATAAGATTTTATGCGCGACATCACTTGCATAAACACGCCTGAATCCGCGCCGAAATGAATCACGATGTCCGCCAGCGTCGGTTTGAGCGATTGCAGCTTGAAGAGATAGCGGTCGAGAAAAATCGGGAAGTCGTCGAGATTCTGTTCCGTTAGTTTGAACGAATCGACTTTTCGCAGTTGAATATCATTAAGGTCTTGGAATAAGAGTTCGGTGATGATGCGTGTATAAACGCGCCATTCCACACCGTCGGTGGCAATCAGCGTAAAATCAGTATGGTTGCCGGAGTGCAAATTTCCCGCAAGGTATTCTTTGAGTTGTTCTTCGGCGTGTGCGCCCGTGCGTTTCAAATCTTTTTCCCACTCGATAATAACGCTGTTGTATTGCGTATCGGCGCGTCCCGTCTTTTTTTTCTTAGGGGAAGCGGGAATGTTGAAGATGGTTTTCTCTGCCCCTTTGCTCATGGTTTGCACAATAGCCAGCGCGTCTTTGTCGTGCCGAAACAGTGTGGTGAGGAGCGATTGAAAGAGCAGTTTTTTGGCTTCTTCGCTGTTGGCTTGTTGAACATCAACAAAGTAGCGGCGAATGTCGTCGGCATTTGGGTGCATAGAGTTGAGTGCACGTATCGGATTTGATTCGGCGGAAAATACGGAAAGTTCGCAGAAGTGAATTTATCGAGGTTGGCGTTTTTTTTCGTTCCAAGAAAAACCGTAAGTTCAACGCAGGTTCATCACATTTTTGAAAGGAGAATAAGTATGCACATTCAAAACTCTTACAACGCCACGAGCGACAACGGCGAGCCGATAGACATCGCCAAACTGCAATCGGTCATGAAGCAGTTTAAGCTCAAGCACAATGCCGTCGCCGTTACTTACTGCAAAAACGAAATCCCCGAAGGCTACGAACCCGTCAACGATGTGCCTTGCGCGCTCATTCATCATGCCGACTTAGGCAAGAAAGTCTATATCAACAAAGAGCATCACGATTGCTTAGTTGGATTATATCACTTGGGCATGTTAGAAAATGCCAGCGAGTATATTCGCGACGGCATCTACATGACCGATGTTCAGCAGTTCTACACACTCGACGCGGCGAAATCCAACAAGCACAACACCACCAACCTTCCGCAGGGTGCGTTCAAAGCCATTGCCGCTGCACCGCTTCATCTCGTCGATGATGAAAGTTTGATTCACAGCATCGTCGTTATTTGCGAGCCGCAATATGCGATGATTCTTGCCGGCGCGGCATCTACACGTATCGGCAAGTTTCCGATTGGCGAACTGGGCATGAGCGCGTGCGCTTCCATTTTCAGCATTCCGCTTGTTGAAAACAACAGCACCTTTGTCATCGGAGACGGTGGCGGAAGAATGCACAACCACATTAGCACGTCCGAACTTTTCGCCATCGTGCCGCGCGACCATATCCGACATTTGATTGATGTTGCCGATAGTTTCAAAATTACGCCCGCTGAAATGCGCAAACGCATTCGCCCGTCTTATTTTGAAGAAAACGTCTATGGCGGCACGAAACGACAGGCACAAGCGTAGATAGTTGAGAAGGGAGCGTTAAGAGTTGACGCACAGAGTCGCGCCCAACTTGTTGGTGGCGCTATAAAAATATGTTCGTCATTCCGAGCGGTTCGAGGAATCCACTGACGCGCTCGGCGAAACTCGCTGATGGATTCTTCACTTCGCTACGCTCCGTTCAGAATGACAAACAATGATGTTATCAAGTCCAACTCGCGCCTCGAATGTCGCTCTTAAATTCTGTCCGCAAATTCGAAAACATGCACATTGTGCTGTGGCTGTTGAAAGACGTCTGCTGGGTAACAGATTTCAAAGTCGGTGGCATGGTCATGATTGCGCCGACGCTTGGGCTTGCGCTGTATCTTACGTGGCGATTTCGTGCCGACCGCACCGAAGTGCTCAACAATGCCGCCGTCTGCACGTGGATTTGTGCCAACTCTATTTGGATGACCGGCGAGTTTTTCTTTGACGACACCTTGCGCCCTTACGCCGTCGTCTTTTTTGTGATTGGATTTCTATTCATCGGAACAGAATATGCCTTGCGACTTATCGCCGCTTCTGCAAAAGTACGTTCTGATGACGAAGTAACACCTTGAAAGGAGTTTATGATGAACCTCTCCCTTCCAGTTCTTTCCACGACCGAAAAAGTCGTGCGAAAAGAAACCTTATGTAGTGCGTGCGGCTTGTGCCACATTCGCGCGTGGTCAGCAAAAGAGAGTTATCAAAGTTGTGTGTTTGAACTGGGGTGGTTGGGCAAAGCCGAGCAAGACCTTTATGGACGAGAACGCAACCCCGACAATGCTGATGAACTTGCGTTCGGCATTACACAAGAGCGATTGGTCGCGGCGCTCAAACCTGCACTAAACGGCGCACAATGGTCGGGCATCATCACGCGCATTGCCCAAAAAGCCCTCGAGAGCCATCTCGTCGAAGCCGTTGCCACGCTTCATCGAAGCAAAGTCGATTACTTTTTTCCTGAACCCGTTTTAGCGCAATCAACCGAAGAGATTCTCGCCGCAAAAGGCAACAAGCCCGTTATTTCGCCGACGCTCAAAAGTCTTGAAGTGGCTTATCAAAAAGGCATCAAACGGCTGTTGGTGATTGGTGCAAGTTGCCACATTCACGTCTTGCGCGATTTTCAAAAACGCTTTCCGTATCTCGCCGATGTGGACATTTTCGCGCTTGGAATTCCGTGCGTCGATAACATTAAACCGAAAAAATTGCGATGGATTCTTTCGCGCATTTCCAAATCGCACGAAACCGTCAGGCATTACGAGTTCATGCAAGATTTCACCGTGCATTTGAAGCACGAAAACGGCGAGCTGGAAAAAGTGCCCTATTTCAGTTTGCCGCAAGAACTTTCGCGAAGCGATGTCTTTGCGCCAAGTTGCATGAGCTGTTTTGATTATTTGAACAGCCTTGCCGACTTAACGGTCGGTTATGTTGGTGCGCCGCTTGTCGGTGAAGAAAAACGCCAATGGATACTTTTGAGAACCGAGAAAGGCAAAACGCTTTTGAACCTTGTGCGCAATGAACTTGAAATCTATCCTGAAACGCGCAAAGGCGACTGCACCAACGCTGTCAAGCAATCGGCAAAAGTGATGATTGAACGCTTGAAGCAGGAGCACTTGCCGCCGAAAACGGGACGCAAAATTCCGCTCTGGCTTGGACACTTCATTGCCAAAGTCATGAACCTTACGGGATTCAAAGGCACTGAATTTGCACGCTATTCTGTCGATTTTCACCTGATTCGCAATTACTATTTCGTCAAACTGCGCTATCCCGAAAAACTCAAAACGCTTGTGCCGAAGCACGTCTATAAAGTGTTGGAGAAATATGGCTTTCAGCCTTGAAGAACGATGGTGATACTGCGCGTTGAATGAATTTCTCACAGATTGCTTTTGTAACTTTGCCAAACATTCAAATCAATCTTGTGAGTCAACCGATTTCTGACGAAACCGTTTTTTCACCGAGCGACCTTCAAACCGATATTCGCTTCGAGCATCTTCGCTCGCATTTGGTGCCGCCTCCGCGTTTTCAGCATGCCACCTTGCACAATTACATTGCTGATGAAAATTTCCCGTCGCAAGCGCGCGCCAAAATTGACCTTCAAGCCTTCATTGATTCCTTGAACCAATCGCAAAACGGCGTTCAAAAACTCTTCGGTGCATTTTCCAAAAAGCAAACTCAAATCGGATTGTATCTCGACGGCGTGTTTGGAATCGGCAAAACGCACTTGCTTGCGTCGGTTTTCCATGCGGTTCAATCGCCAAAGAAACTCTACCTCTCGTTTACGGAGTTGGTCTATTTCATCGGATTGTTGGGGCTGGAAAAATGTGCGACGGAAATGTCTGCCTACCGCTTGATTTGCATTGATGAATTTGAATTAGACGACCCGGGAAATACGACGATGTCGCTGGGGTTTCTTTCGCGCGTGATGGAGAAAAACGTTGCAATCGTCGCCACGTCCAACACGCCGCCGCTTCGCTTAGGTGAAGGACGCTTCGATGTTCGAAATTTTCAGCGCGAAATCGGAGAAATGGCGAAACGCTTCAAAACGGTTCAGATTGACGGCAAAGACTATCGCCAAAAACTTGCACAAGAAAAATCCGCGCGCGCTTCTTCTTGGCAAATGCCCGACGTGAAATCGGCTTACGCACGCTTTCAAGCCACGACGGCGCGAAAGAAGGCATTCTTTGAAGAATCCGACCTCTTTGCCTTACTACGCAAATTTCACCCGATGCATTACTTTGAACTTGCCGAACGTCTCTCTGCCATCTTCATTGAAGGCATCGGACAAATTCACGACCAATTCGACGCGCTCCGTTTTGTGTATTTCATCGACAAACTCTACGACGACAACGTCCAAGTTTTCGCTTCGGCACGAGTAGAGATGGAGCATCTTTTTCCTGAATCATTTTATCAGTCGGCTTACGCGAAAAAGTATTGGCGGTGCATTTCGCGCCTCAAAGAAATGTGTGGCTGAGATTGGCGCTCATAACCTTGCCGAAACTTTGCGCTTTCCTTCCAGAATGAGCGTGATGGCTTTGACGAAATCTTCTTCGCAAACGATTTGACGACCTTTGGGTTTGGTTGCCGCGTAAGAAGCGGCGAGCAGAACCGCATTTTTAATATCGCCACCCGATGCGCCTTCGCTGGCGGCAGCAAGTTGTTCAAAATTTAAATCGGATTGAATGGGAAGTTGCGGCGGCAGATGGACTTTCCAAATTTTTATCCGCTGTTCCCAATCGGGTAGCGGAAATTCAATATGCGCAATCATGCGACGCAGAAATGCGCTGTCGTAATTTTGAACCAAGTTTGAGGCAAAAATGACGATGCCGTCGAAGCGGTCTAACTCCATCAGCGTCGTGCTTCGTGTGAGATTGACGCTGTGGTCGGTTGCTTGCGTAACGCTGGTGAGGCGTTTGCCCAAAATTGAATCGGCTTCATCGAAGAACAGCACGGCGCCGCTTTGGCGAGCTTTTTGAAATGCGGCTTTAATGTTTTTCGGCGTTTCACCCACATACTTTGATTCCAACTCTGCATAACTCATCATCAAGATGTCTTTGCCAAGCGAATTGGCGATGGCTTCGGCGGCAAGTGTTTTACCCGTGCCCGGCTCACCGTAAAAGTTTAGCGCGACTTTCTTCCCCTGCCTATCAATGGACTGCATGTTCCAAGTTTCGTAAATCAATTTTTGTTCTTCTAAAAGTGTCAGGACATGCTGAATGCGTCGCATGGTTTCATCGCTTAAAATGAGTCGGTCGAGCGAGTAGAGCGGTTTTTGTGGAACAAAGGTCGCAAGTCGTGCTGAAATGCTCTCATCAGTATCAGGCATCTCGGTGCGTGACGGCGGTGCATCTAAATTGGCTTTAACGGGATTGAATCGCACGGTGAGATGCGGTTTTCCAAGATGCTCGGAAAACGCATGCTTGATGAGAAGCGCATTCAATTTTGAAATGAACGCATTGGTTTTGTGGGCGTCAAGTTCCTGCGCGCTTTCTTTGCCAAGTGCAAGGCATTTCGGGCAGTAGCGCATCGGCAATCCTTCAACCGTGATATGTGGAAATTCGGGAAATGATTTTTTGCCGCGATATGAAATTTCAAGCGGGACTTGATGAATCGGGCAGAGGTCGGAAGTGTTAGAACGCAATCCCATTACTTTTGTGCGATAAAAATTAGGCGCGGCGAGGTGTCGGGCAGAAATGCTTCGCCCTGATAATTGCCGAGCAGGCAACGAACATGAAGTCCAACCGCCGCAAGCATAGCGGTTAAATCCTCCATTGAATAAAGCCTGACCGCTTCCATAAAGCGGTGTGTTTTTCCGCCTTCATGAAGGGTGATGCTTTTAACCACGCGTTCTCCCAAAATGACGCGCTGTTCAAGAACTTCAAAGCCATCAACAGAGCGGCGTGTCTCGGGTTGTAAAGTTTTGCGAACAAGCGACGCATTCAAAAAGTCCAGCACATACCAGCCACCGGGCTTTAATGCACGCGCGACATTGTTCAAAACAACTTCGTCCTCATCGTCGTTTTCAAAGTATCCGAAACTGGTGAAAAGTTGAACAATTAAATCGAATTCGTTTTCAAAGTCAATCTCGCGCATGTCGGTGTGTGTGAAAGTAATCGTCAGTTTTTTTTCTTCAGCGAGTTTTTGTGCTTGTGCCAACAGGGTTTTAGAGAGGTCGTTTGCCGTTACATGAAATCCGTTCTCGGCGAGTGCAACGGCATGTCGCCCTGAACCGCACGCAATATCAAGGGCTTTCGGGTGTGGGTTAGGAATGGTGATGAATTTCAAAAGCGTGGCGATGGTTTGTTCAGCTTCCTCAAGCGAGCGATGCGCATACAGTTTGAGATACGCTGGGTGATTGAACCATGCTTTGAACCAATCGGAATGAACGGCGACGTCAGAAGGCGAAGGCATATAGATTTTTTAATGTGCGAAATTGTTTCCAAAATTAACGGAATTTCCTTATCGTAAAAGTCAAACAAAACACAAAGGCTCTCTTTAACAAATAAACACATCGATCCATGAAACAACACTTGTTGCTGTGCACGCTTGCCTCAATGGTTATTGTTCAAGTCAGCGTTGCGCAAGTTGCGCAGGGTCCCGCCTTCGGCTCTGTGCCGAGTGGGGCTGTCTTTTCCACCGAAGGGTTTGGTAATACAGATGCGGTAAGCACGATTCCGGGCATTAATGGACGCGTGTTCAATGCGAAGAATCAGCCGCCGCCAACGGTTGCGCCGCCCGATGTGCCCGCGCCGCTCGCGCCCGAAGGCTCAAACTACATTGAAGACCCACGCCTAGCTGGTAACGCACTCGAAAGCAGTAGCACGCGACCGCTTCTTTTAGCCACAACCAATGGCGTGCCCCAAGGCAGTTGGATTCCGCCTGACCCGCACTGCGCCGTCGGACCAAACCATGTAATTTTCGTCGACAACGGTCGCATTCGAATTCTCGATAAAAAAGGAAATGCACTTCGTACCATCAATGCAAACACATGGTATTCCAACGTTCAACCCGGTGTCGGCGCGTTTGATTGTAAAATCCTCTACGACCACCACGACAATCGCTGGATTATGGTATGGCTCGACCAAGACAACGCCGCTCAGCGCGGTCTGTTTTTGCTTTCAGTTTCCGACGACGAAAATCCGCTCGGCACTTGGTATAATTGGGCGTTGCCCTCTAATCGAAACGGCAACACGCTCAACGGCGGTTGGGGCGATTATCAAGGTGTTGGCTTTGATAGCGAAGCCATTTACATCACGGCAAATAACTTCACCTTTGGCGGCTCTTACCAATATACAACGCTTCGCATCATTGAAAAGTCACAACTCTATGCCAACACCGCTGGACAAGTCGACTGGATTGACTTTTGGAATTTGAGAGACAGCGGCTCTGATGTTTTCGGCATCCGTCCGTCCATCGTTTGGGGCAATCCGGGGGAATACTACCTTGTGTCTGTACCACGATTTTTTTCAGGGAACACCTACTTTACGATTTTTAAACTCACCAATCCAACCACAACCCCGCAACTCTCCACAGTGCGCGTGCCTGTAACGGCTTGGAGCCTTGCGCCAAATGCCAATCAACTTGGCGGCAGCACTACCCTGCTTGAAAGCGGCGGAAGCAATGTGCGCAATGAACCCGTCTACCGCGACGGACATCTTTACGCCGTGCATGCTGTCGCCAGCGGAACGGGCAATCAATTTTCAAGCGCACGCTACGTAAAAATCAGAGTCTCAGATAACAGCGTCGCAAGCGACGTCGCGTTCGGCGCAAATGGATTCTGGCATACCTACCCTGCCATCATGGTTGACCAAGATGATAATCTCGCTATCACATTCAGCCGTAGTGGACAAACTGAGTTCATTGGCGCGTATTACACTTGGAAACTGAGCTCCGACGCCACGCTTCGTCCCAGTGAAACCATACAAGCGGGACGGGGCAACTACGTCGTAACCTTCGGCGGCACGCGCAACCGATGGGGCGATTACAACGGTATTGCGCTCGACCCGAACGGCTCCGGAATTTGGATGTTCACCGAATATGCGGCGGCAACCAACACTTGGGGAAACTGGTTGCACGGTATTCGTTTGAAACCCTTTAGCGGTGCCGCGGTCTACTCATTCCGAGACGCGCTCACTTTTGGAAAAGTTGAAGTCGGTAGAAGCGATACGCTGGCGGTTACCATTTACAGTTACGGCGAAAATGCACTCTCCATTAGCTCAATGACGACGCAAACCCCAGCGTATCAAGTGGTCAATGCGCCTTCATTGCCGATAAGTCTTCCCCTCTACGATTCACTCGTCATACGCGTGGCGTTTGTTCCGACACAACATGGCGTCCTCAACGATACGCTTTACATTGCCTCTAACGATGCAGAGCAACCCGTCTATAAAATCGCGTTAAGCGGCAAAGGTGTGGAAATCGGACAAGCCGAAGCCGGGGTGCTTTACTCGCTTTCCTCGCCCGTCGGCGACGCGCAATTGGTGCGAATCAATGATGTCACCGCGCAAGCGGTCTCAATTGGTCAAACCGAACAAGGCATCATGAACAGCATGTGCGTCAACCCGCGCACGAACGAACTCTTCGGATTGACCTCAGGCACGCCGTCCGTTTTGCACCGTATTTCCGCACGCTTTGGCGACGCCCTGCCTTGGCGAACAATTCCATTAGCCAATGTGCGCGCCATCGCCTTCGGCGAAAACGATACGCTCTACGCCGTGCTGGCGCAAGGGTTAGGCACAAACACGCGTTCACTGATTTACCGCGTCTTGTTCAATGAACAAACGACGGATACCACACTCGTTGCCAACGTGCCGCAGTTCAATCCATCTGGAATGACTTGGGATAATCTCAATCGTCGCTTGATACTCTCTGCGGCGGCAGGCACTCGACGCGATACGATTTACACTGTTAATCCTAACAACGGCAACTTCGCTCCGCTTGGCGCAATGGGATTGAGTGTAGCAGTTACGCACTTGGGCTATGCACCCAACGGCTACATCTTCGGCTTGACGGGAACCGGCACGCAAGTTGGAACGCTTGTTCGCTTCACCGCACAAAATACATCGGCAATCACCATCGGAAGCACAAACATCGGCGCACTTCGCGGCATTGGCATTCGCACCGACTCGCTCGGGCAACTCAACGCGGAAATGCGCACGGTATCGACGCCGAAAGAATATGCCTTAAATCAAAACTATCCCAACCCGTTCAACCCGACGACGGTGATTGAATTCATACTGCCGACGGCGGATAATGTCTCGCTCAAAATCTACGATGTGCTCGGCAGAGAAGTCGCAACGCTTCTCAACGAACGCAGAAACGCTGGTGTGCATCGTGTCAATTTCAATGCCGCTAATCTTTCAAGCGGCACCTATTTCTATCGCATGCAATCGGGAGGATTTACGCAAACCAAAAAAATGATTTTGGTGAAGTAATACAGAGTATCCCTCGGTTACAATGCAAAAGGCGATTCATTTTGAATCGCCTTTTTATTTTTAAGTTTTTCAGTTTTTCAATTTTCCGAATAAGTTATACCAAAATGATTTCAAGAGAAGCAGATTTTTGCAGCGATGTCATTCCGAGCGAAGCGAGGAATCCAAACGAGTTGAGACTGAAGAGTTAAGAGTTAAAAGTGAAGAAATAACCGATGAGCACTTACACGCTTAACTTTTCACTATTCACTATTCACTGGTTTGGATTCTTCCCTTTCGCTTCGTTCAGCGTCAGAGTGACAACTCTTATCCTTCTCAAGTGATATTCGTATTGGGCTTACGCTTCTATGGTTTCTTTGAGCGACTCGCGTGAAATCTTTTCATCGCGCAATTTTTTGGCTTCTGCGACGAATGCGTTGAAGAGCGGGTGAACGCTGTGAACGCGCGATTTGAGTTCAGGGTGAAACTGCGCACCGACGAACCAACGATGCGCGGGAATTTCAATCATCTCCACGAGTTCCCCGTCGGGAGAAAGACCTGAAAACACCATTCCATGTTGTTGAAGCACGTCGCGATAAGCGTTATTGACTTCAAAGCGATGGCGATGTCGCTCGGTAATAAGCAATTTGCTGTATGCTTGCGACGCTTTTGTGCTTTCAGTAATCACACACGGATATGAGCCTAAGCGCATTGTGCCGCCTTTTTCTTTGACGGATTTTTGAGATTCCATCATGTCAATGACGGGGTGTTTCGTGCGTTTTTGAAATTCGGTCGAGTTTGCGCCGTCGAGTCCGCACATGTGGCGTGCAAATTCAATCACGGCGCACTGCATGCCCAAGCAAATGCCGAAGAAAGGAATATTGTGTTCACGCACGTATTTTATCATCTGAATTTTGCCTTCGATGCCGCGATTGCCAAAGCCGGGCGCGACTAAAACGCCTGAGACGTCGCGCATGGCTTCTTCCATCGTCATTTTTCCGTCTTCCACGTCCTCCGAGCGCATGAGTTTAACCAAAACCTTCACATCATTTGCCGCACCCGCATGAACAAAGGCTTCAAAGATGGATTTATACGCATCGGGATATTCGGTGTATTTGCCGACGAGTGCAATGCGCAACGTGCCGTCTTTCGGGAATTTGACCTTGTGGGAAAATTCTTCCCAACTGCCCAAATCTACTTGACTGTTGCTCTTCAATCCCAATTTCCGTAGCACCATCGCGTCCAATTTTTCTTCGTGCAAGAGCAGCGGCACTTCGTAAATCGTCTCGGCGTCTCGCAAGCCGACGACGTCGGCGTCAGAGAGGTTGCAGAAGAGACCGATTTTATGTTTGATTTCTTTGGAGAGGGCTTTTTCACTGCGACAGACGAGCACGTCGGGCTGGACGCCGATTTCAAGCAAGAGCCTGACGCTGTGTTGCGTCGGTTTTGTTTTCAGTTCTGAGGCGGATTTAATGTAAGGCACGAGCGTCAGATGAATGTTCATCGCGTTTTTCGGTCCGAGATGCAGTTTGAGTTGGCGCATCGCTTCCAAAAACGGCTGTGATTCAATATCGCCGACCGTGCCGCCGATTTCCGTAATCACCACGTCATACTTTCCGGATTCCGCCAATTCCATCATTCTCATCTTGATTTCATCGATGACGTGAGGAACGACTTGCACCGTCGCGCCTAAGTAGTCGCCGCGCCTCTCTTTATCGATGACGTCTTTGTAAATGCGTCCCATCGTTACGTTGTTGGCTTGCGAGGTGGAGACATCGAGGAATCGTTCATAGTAGCCTAAATCCAAGTCGGTTTCCGCGCCGTCGTCGGTTACATAGACTTCGCCGTGCTGATACGGCGACATCGTGCCTGGGTCGACGTTGATATACGGGTCAAATTTCTGAATTGTAATTCGCAGACCTTGCGCCTTGAGTAGCGCGCCCAGCGAGGCGGAGAGAATACCTTTTCCGAGCGACGATACCACTCCGCCTGTTACAAAAATATGCTTGACCGATTTTGTCCGCGCCATACCAAGAAGTAATCGTGTTAGATGTGATTATGCCAGACGAGAATGAAACTTGCAACCAATTTAATACTTTTTTTTCGCGGGTTAAATTTGTTTTGTCTGTCGTTCCCAATGCGCCTTGTCCATGCTTTTTATGTATCTTTATAGCCTTTTACATTTTCGCCAAAAAAAATAGTTTATTCTAAATGCCGGTTCACCGATTGCTTGTTATAGACGACGACGCTCGGATTCACCAAACGTTCAAAGCGATATTAGCCAAGTATCCGATTGAATTTGAGAGTGCCTTTGGCGCGGAAGAAGCCTTGGAGAAACTCCGTGCTGAAAGCTATAGTTTGGTTTTGCTTGACATCATTATGCCCGAAGTTGACGGCATTGAATTTTTAGAGCGTGCTTCTCGAGAAGGATTGTTTCTCCCGCCGATTATCGTCGTTAGTTCCGCCACCGACAAAGCATTTGTAATGCAGGCACTTTCATTTGGGGCGAGCAGTTACCTCTTCAAGCCGATTGACGTCGCCAAGTTTCGCGCGGCGGTCAGCGACTATTTGGGAATGAGCGCGATAACGCCCGACGATTCCGTTGTAACCCCAAAGCCGCTTCCCGAATCACTTTCTAAAACGCCGGAACCGCCCCCGCCGTCGGCAATCGCCGTAAAACCACCGCCGCCGCCCATTCAAACCGCATCGGAATTTACCAGCATTTCGCGCGCGATGGGCAACATGGTTTTTCACCGCCGCACGGCGACGCTCTACGTGCATACCAAAATGAGCGGCGTCGGAGAACTCGTCTACAAAGACGGCAAACTCAAAAGCGTCTCCTTCAACGGCATGACGGGCATAGACGCGCTTGAAGCGATGAAATCGGTAGATATTGAAAAAATTCTCATCAAGGGATAGGGGGGCGCACTACTGCTTGCGAAGCGTTACGCGCGCTCTGGGCAAATTCGAGTCGCGTAGCAGTTCAAACAGGTCGCTCTCTGATGCACCGACGGGTATGTCGCGATAAAGCAGTCGAATCGCGCAATCTGTCGAGGCGGTCTGAATCGGGCGCACGACAAGTTCCACGCGCGTCTGTCCATCGGCTAAATTTCTTCCGTCTTCAAACACTCTTCCAATCAAATTATTCGGCGGATTGACGACAAGGGACGGATGCGAGAAGCTCATCACGGTATCAACATCACTTGAACCGATGCGCACCAATCGTGCTTCATACAGCCAGCGTGAGGTTGTCAGGAAGCGAAGGTTTAAAGTGTTTTGAAGTGCCGCGTTCGCAAACCAAACGCCCCGACGGTAATCGCCGCTTTGCGCATAAAGTCTAAACGCGCCGCTTGGATTCAAAAGCGAATTTCCAAACGCATCGAAATCACTCGTTTGCAGTTCCGCCGTTCCAACGGCAGCATCGCCGCGAAATGCGCCGCCGCAAAGGCGTGCAAACATGGTGTCTACGCCTGTTGGCTGAAACGTAATCACCGCGTCTATGGCAAACTGTAAGTTTCTACCTTCGGGCAGTGCGAAGTTCACGGGCGCGCCGTTTATTCCAACCACCGCGCCACCGCGCACATTAAACTTTCCAACGCTGATAAATTCTTCGTCGCCGTGAAGCGTCGTCGGCGTTGAGCCGATTGGACGCGAGGCAAGGTCAGGAAAACTCAACCACAGTTCGTAACTGCCGTTACGTGCTTCCGCAAAATGCTCAACGCGAAGGTCTATCCCTTTTGAAGATGGCGCGTTGCCGTCCGAACATGACACAAGCAGAAAGAAGAGAAAAAAGAAAATGGAATGATGTCGTTTCATTGGACAAGTGTCCTCTGTGCAAGAATGATTGAAAATCTAAAAATGTTCATTGAAAAAACTTCGCACCATAAAGTCGATAAAGCCGACCGCGTTTTGTTTGTGTTGCCTATCTCTTTGCGTAACTTAATTCAGTTAAAAATAACCGTTAAAAATGAACGAGGAGAACGCAACATGTCGCTACTCAAGAAAATTTTCAAGGGATTCAAAGGGCACTACGCTTATGACGAAAATTACCTCACTCAGCTCATTGAAGAAGAAAAGAAACACGGCTACATGAAAAACCTCGTTGAAGTTAGCGATAAAATCATTGAGGAGAATCCAAACTTCATAGACGAAGTCAAAAAAAGTGAGAATGGATGTTGGATGGAGCAGGTCTATGGCACGCATCATTGCGCCATTTGCGATTTCATCGATGAATGCCCAACGAAACTCGAGGAAGATTTCCAAGCCTATCTTCAAACGCTTTCCGAAGAAGAGCGAGCAAATGTACTTGCGTTGATTGCGCACAAAGAAGAAGTAATGAAGTCCGCGCAATCCATCAAGCAAAGCAAACAAGGCTGACTACAAATACTCGACAGGCAAACCGAACTTTCGGCAGAGCAAATGCACGCACGAAACGCCCGAATAAGTTACCGCAATGACGCCTTGACCGGGAAAACAGCTGTCGCCGACCGCATACAAATTTTTTATCGGCGTCGAGTTTTGCGGCTTTTGCAAGACGATTTGCCCTTGCTTCAACAGCGGTCCATATGAACCGCGATACCGCTTCAAGTATCGCTTGTGGGTGAGCGGCGTGGCGATGTAACTGCGCTCAATGGCTGAACTGAGGTTCGGAAGAATTTTTTCGGTGCGGCGAATTAAGGCTTCGGCGGCGCGGGCTTTGGCGGCTTCATATTCTTCATCTTTTGGATAACGCTTCTTCCACTCATCGACCGTGCTGGTGGTAAACACGTGCAAGGTTTGCTTGCCTTCGGGAGCGCAAGTTCTATCGAGCAGGCTTGGCGCGGAAAATCGAATCGTGCCTCCGAGTTCGCGATACGTCTTCCAATCTTCAACAATAATATGATGAACGTGGAATCCTTCAGGGAAGATGGACGAATCGACACCCAAGTGCAACTGAAACCAACTCGGCGAAATTTCAAACTTTGAGTCGTCAATTCGATAACGCTCATCTTTGACGAGATTGCCGAACGTATCCCAAATCGTCGCATTGCTGACAATCGCTTTGGCATAATGTTCGTCGCCGTTGGCAAGCCGAATGCCGACGGCACGCCCATTTTTAACGATGATTTCATCGACGGTTTGCCCGAATTTGACCGTGCCGCCAAGTTTGCGAATGCCATCGACCAACGCTTTGGCAATCGCGCCCGAACTGCCAATCGGGTAATTAATTCCGCCGTGATGACGGTCTGCCAGACAAATTCCAGCATTGACGAACGGCGTCGCATTTGCATCTTGCAATGCCCATGATTCACACTCAATATCAATGAACCGTAACAACTCTTCGTTCTTGATAAAACTTCGTGCGACTTCGCCCATCGATTTGAAGGTGTAATAGGAAAGCATCGCAACTTTCTTCGGATACTTGAACGCAAGCGAGGCAAGGTGTCGTGCATCTTCAAGCGAGCCGGCGGGGAACGCGCTGATGATGTCATAGACCTTTTCCAACTCGTCATAAAACTTTCTGATGCCTTCGGCTTCGCTTGGGAATCGTGCGATGAGTTCGGCTAAAAATTTTTCCCGCTCGTAATGCGTTGCAACTTCAAAGCCGTTTGGAAGATGATAGTGAATTTGAACGGGGTCGGGAATCGTCGGCACGTGCATGCCGAGTTTCTGAAAAATGCGCGTGTGCAAGTTCAGCGTTCCGCTCTGTTCGTTTGTGCCGAAACCGTAGAACATTGAGGCGCCAGCGTCGAAGGTGTATCCTTTTTTGCGAAAGAGCGAGGCGCTTCCGCCCGGAACAGTGTGCTGTTCAAACGTGATGGTTGAAAGCCCGCGTTGCTGCATCAAAGCGGCGACGGTCAAGCCGCCGATGCCTGCACCGATGACAATAAGGTCGTGTTGTGTCATTGAAGTTGTGATGGTTCTGATTTCAAAGTTACAGCGTAAGATTGAGAGCACGAAATCTAATTCGTGACTCCCATAGCCGAACTGGTTGCAACCGAAATGCGTACAATAAAAAATGATTTAATTAGTAACTCTGAACAAATCTTCATAGTTTGCTTCATGTGCAGTATGAATCATCAATGCAGTGAAGCGACGCTAAACGAAAGGATACTTTTCAAATGCCAATGATACTCGTTATCAAACACAAAGGGAACAAAAAGCAAGCGGAATCAAAAGCCGCCGCCAAGTCTAAGTCCGTTGCAATCGGCAAGAAGGACTCCGAGAAAGACTCTACCGAAATGGATGTAAAACCTTCATCGAAGACAAAAACGGCGAAGAAGTCGAGTCAAGTAACCGCAAATGCCGCTAAGGATGTGGAGCGCGTGCGCGAACAAGCATCTAAACCCGTGAAAGCATCACTCAAAGCGCAGTCAGAAGAGGAAGTTGATTACGAAAAGATAGAGGCGTTTTCCGATGAAGAACTTTCGGCGGCGGAACAGAACTCGAAAGAAAAGCCGACAACCAAACTCACACGTTCCGAAATCGAGCGGCAGATGGATTTCAAAAACGAAGCGATGATTCACATCGACGCACTCTACAACTATGCGGTTCGTATGACCGGCGACCCCGAAGACGCCAACGACCTCGTTCAAGAAACCTATATGAAAGCTTATCGCTTCTTCGACTCCTTCGAAAAAGGAACGAACTGCAAAGCGTGGCTGTTCAGGATTCTTAAGAACAGTTACATCAATCGCTATCGTAAAGAATCCAAAGAGCCTGATAAAGTCGACTACGACGAAATCAAAGAGTTCTACCATACTGTCAAGCACAGTTCGCTCGACTCAAACGATATGCAAGAAAAATGGTATGGCGACTTGCTCGATGATGAAATCTCACGCGCGCTCGACAGCCTGCCCGAAGATTTTCGCGAAGTGGTTCAGCTCTGCGATATTGAAGGATTCACTTACGAAGAGATTGCCAATATGGTTGATTGTCCAATTGGAACGGTTCGTTCTCGCTTGCATAGAGGGAGAAAAATTTTAAGAGAGAAATTACTTGATTATGCTCGATATCACGGCTACAAGCCAAACCCTGACGAATGGGACGACTGAGGTAAAAGTGTTCCAATTTTTTGGAGCAGTAGTCTTTTTCCTAACGCTAAACATACAGGAGTTTCAAGCGTGACCTGCAAAGAAGCCCAAGCACTGATTTCTGCCGCCGTCGACGGCGAGCTCGATGATGCAACAATGCGCGAGTTCCTCATAACGATTGAAAAGTGCGAACACTGCCGCGCTGAATATGAAGCGGAGTTACAAACGAAAAAGTTGCTTCGCGAAAAACTCAAAAGAGTGAAAGCCCCACAAAGCCTTGTCGACGCCATTACGCGCCAAACGATTGAAAGAGGAAAACCTTCCACAACACAATTCAACGCGCTCGCGGCACAACCCAGCACCGCAGAACTGTCGAAGCCAGGTTTGGAAAGTTGGAAACGCGCCTTCCTCGAGGCGATTTACATCAATCCAAATTTTAACAGCAAGGCGCACCCCATTTTCGCAGTAGCGTTGGGAACCTGCATTTTGGCAATGCTCATTTTCGCAAGTTTCGTGCGCGAAGAGCGAAACGTCTTTGATGCGCCGTCCTATCTCGAGGCGGGCACGCCCTCCAACATCTTTGATGCAACCAGCCGCCTCTTCGTTGAATCGCAAAGCCCTGATGTTAAAACCAAAGACGCCAGCGTGATTGCCAATCACATCGAAAAAGTGCTTGGCACATCGCCGGTAATTCCCGTAGTTCGTTCCTTTCAACCAAGTTCGGTGCGCGTCGCCGCTTTCGGCTCGGCGGACGTCGGCGAAGTGCGATTCGTTCACAACAAAGACCCGAAAACCATTGTCGCCGTCTACATCGCACGCGAGAACGACGTTCTGAAAAATGCCACCGTTGAAAACGACGTAATGCGATACATTTCTGAAAACGGACGTAACTTTTACCGCAAAACCTGCCCCAGCGGAAGTCAAGTCGTCGTCTGGAAATGGGGAGAAATCATTTACATGGCAACCACCAACAACCCCGACATCAATTTGCTGACTGACATTTCCAATCCATATTGGGTAAATTGAAATTCCGATTGACAAGTCGTAGCCCTTTCGTAGATTCGAGTTCATCATCAACGCTGACGCGCTACGAAACATGCCCATCGTGAAATTTCTTCGTCTTCACCCCGACGCACAACTTCCAAAATACGCCACTGCACACGCCGCAGGACTCGATGTCTGCGCTTGTAACGACGAAGCGGTCGTTATCGCGCCGCAAACCGTCGCCTTGATTCCGACTGGCTTTGCGATTGAACTTCCTATCGGCTACGAAGCCCAACTGCGACCGCGTAGCGGACTCGCACTCAAACACGCCATTTCACTCCCTAATACGCCCGGCACGATTGACGCCGATTATCGCGGCGAAGTCAAAATCATTCTTATCAATCACGGCAAAGAGCCCTTCACCGTCAAAAAAGGCGATAGAATTGCACAAATGGTGATTGCGAAGTATGAGCGCGTGGATTTTGTTGAAGCCGATTCGCTTTCCGACACCGAGCGCGGCACAGGCGGATTTGGACATACAGGCGTCAACAAGGCATAGTTTCAAGAGCCTATTTGCCGAAAACGCCTATCTTGTTCCCTTTAATTAAACGATTAAAACCTAATCACGACATGGCTCGCTTTTTCTTCTTAATTGTTCTTATCGGTGGGTGGCACAGCATCGTTGCCCAAGTGGCGTCGGTCAAAACCGCGTCGCATACAGTTTTCCTATACGGCAACCTTCGCGGGTTTAAGGCGAATTTAAGTTCGCAATCGATTGAAAAAGGGCTTGACATAGTGTCGCTCAAACTTGAATCCAACACGCGCGACACATTGCCGGCGGGATTGACGCTTGCCTTTTCGCACCCGATTATCGATGTGCAATCGAATTGGCATCCGTCAATGCTGTTTTCGCGACATTTGCGCATCACTTGGCAAGAAGGATTTTTCTCAAACTCGACGCACGACGCGCCGCTCATGATTGCCCACAACGCCAACGGTGAAAACAAACTCACTTTCGCATGCTCCGACGCGGTCGCTCCCATCACTGTGCGAATGGGCGTCAATGAAGAAACATCGAGCTTGGAATGTAAAGCCGAACTTTTTGGACTGCACGGCGCAATCGCTAAAACCTACACGCTGGAACTTCGCATTGACACGCGCCCAAAACCACTTTACGAAACGCTCGATGAGTGCCGCAAATGGTATGAATCGTTTTATCCGCCGATGCCTGTCCCGAATGTGGGGCGATTGCCGTTTTACTCCTCGTGGTATTCGTTTCATAAAGCCCTCAATGCCGATACGCTCTTGCTTCAATGCCGCATTGCTAAATCATTTGGGTGCGACGCCGTCATTATTGACGACGGTTGGCAGACGACCGACGCGCGAAGCATTTATGAAGATTGCGGCGATTGGGAAGTTCAACCCGAAATTTTTCCCGACCTCAAAAAAACGGTTGATGACATTCACGCAATCGGCATGAAAGTTTTGCTCTGGTATGCCGTCCCGTTTGCAGGCGTGCGAAGTAAGGCGGCGCAAACATTCAAGGATAAAATGCTTTACACCGATTGGGGATTGAGAACGCATGTTTTTGACGTGCGATTTCCCGACGTGCGCGAACACATCATCTCGCGATTGGAAGACGGCGTGCGGCGATACAACCTCGATGGATTAAAGCTCGACTTTATCGATATGCTTCGCTCGCCGAATCGTGATACCAAACAAGTCGGCGGCGGACGCGATTACGAATCCGTTGAAGAAGCCGTCGTGAAATTGATGAGCGACATTCGCTCGCGCCTTGAAGCCATTAAGCCCGACGTGATGATTGAGTTTCGCCAATCCTACATTTCGCCCGCGATGCGCCGTTATGGCAACTTGTTTCGCGCAGGCGATTGCGCCAACGATGCCCTTGAAAACCGCGTGCGCACGATAGACATTCGCTTGCTTTCTGGTGCAACCGCCGTCCATAGCGATATGCTCACGTGGAACGTCAATGAACCCGTTGAAATCGCCGCCGACCAAATCACCAACATACTCTTTTCTGTGCCGCAACTTTCAAACCGTTTCGAAAAATTGCCGTCCGCGCATGCCGAGATGATTCGTTATTGGATTCGCTTTTGGCGCGAGCATCGCGACGTGCTGCTCGACGGCGACTTTCGCCCGAAGCACCCAGAACTCAATTATCCGCTGGTCATCGCCACAACAAAAGAGAAACGCCTCATTGCGCTTTACGCCGATATGACGATTGACCCTGAACCCAATGTGCCGAATGAACTTTACATTGTAAATGGCTCTCACAAAACGTCCATCGTCTTAAAACTTGCCGAGTCCTTAGGCGTGCGAAAGATTGAAGTGCGCGACTGCATGGGACACATCGTGCGAACCGAGCGGAAAAACTTTACAAAAAGCGTGCACCAAATCGATGTGCCGCTTTCAGGCGTGGTGAAAATTTTCAAGCCGTAAAACGCCAAACGATACCTAAATTCATGAGGCATTCTGAATTGCATCTAACCTTGAAGACGCCTTGCAGACCACGACAACACAACTTTCGCCACACCTGCACGCTGCCGAAGACGACGCGTTGCTGGAGCGCGCCCGTCAACTGCTTCGCTATCTGTTTGGCTACGACGCGTTCAGAGGCGAGCAAGAAAAAGTGATTCTCTCGTTGCTCAAAGGCAAAGATACGCTCGCGATTATGCCGACCGGACAAGGCAAATCGCTCTGCTATCAAATTCCCGCTCAACTGTTTTCAGGCTTGACGCTCGTCATTTCGCCGCTCATTGCGCTCATGAAAGACCAAGTCGATTCGCTCAAAGCCATCGGCTATCCGGCTGCCGCGATTAACAGTCAAACCACGCTTGGTGCGGCTCAACGCATATTTCTTGAAATTTATCAGGGCAAATTGAAAGTGCTCTTTGTTGCGCCAGAGCGATTGGAGACGAAGAATTTTATTTCGGCAATGCAGGGCGTTCCCATCTCAATGGTTGCCGTCGATGAGGCGCATTGTATTTCCGAATGGGGCTACGATTTCCGTCCAAGTTATCAACGCATTGCTGAAGGGATTGCGGCAATTTCCCCAACCAAGCGTCCGATTATGCTTGCCTTAACGGCGACAGCGACCGAAGAAGTGATTGAAGACATTCAAACCTTTCTCCAACTTCAATCGCCGACGGTTATCGTGGGTGGCTTTGAGCGGACGAATCTTTCGCTCTCGGTGTTTGCGTTGGAAAATAAGCGTCAAAAGCTGTTGCAAATTTTGAACGCGGTGAGCGGCGCGGCAATGGTTTATACGATGAGCCGAAAGCTTGCCGAAGAGACGGCGTCGTTTCTCCAACAACATGGCATCAAAGCCACTTACTATCACGCAGGACTTTCCGATGAAGAACGGTCGCGCATTCAAGATGCTTTTTTCAAGAACGAGTATCGCGTGGTGTGTGCAACTAATGCTTTTGGCATGGGTGTCAATAAATCCGACGTCCGCGTCGTGGTGCATCTTGAACTGCCAGAAACGATTGAATCTTATTACCAAGAAGCCGGAAGAGCAGGACGCGACGGCAAAAAAAGTTATGCCGTTCTACTTTACTCGCCGCGCGATATCGAGAAAGGCGATTATCTGCTCTCTCAATCTTATCCGAGCAAAGAAGAGGTTGAGCTGACTTACAACGAACTCCGAACTCGATTGGGCAGAAGCCAATCGCAAACGCTCACGGTTGAACGCCAACTGCTTATCAATGCCTTGCAAGCCAAGCAAGGGAAATCGTTTGGGGCAATGAAACTCGATGCCGTCTTGAGCGTTCTCGAACAAGCCAACCTGATTGAGCGACTGCACGGCGACCTTGAACGCGAACTGCTTCGCGTGGTGGTGCATCGCGAGGTGATTGTGGAATGGATCGAGCGAAGCCGTAGCACAGTTCAGCAAAAAACGTTTGAACAACTCTTGCGCTCGTTTGGAAACGAATGCTTTTCAGAGAGCGTGCAATTTGAACTGGAGCAGTTTGCCTTCAAAGCAGGATTAGACCCGAAGGTCACGTTGAAAATTTTTCAAGACTGGCATCAAGCGGGATTGGTGCAGTTTTATTCAGGCGAACTTGTTTCGGTGCAGATACTCGCGCCACACCTCAATCCGAAAAAACTGCCGATTGATTGGAAAGCGATTGAACGTCGAAAGAGCGTTGCCGAAAAAAAATTTCGAAGCATTAAAAATTACATTCGCTATACGAAGTGTCGGCGCAACTATATTTTGGATTATTTCGGCGAGACGCGCTACACCGAGCGGTGCGGGATTTGCGATAATTGCTTGAATCGACACGAAAAATAACGACGCATCTTTTATCTTTGCGCTCACTGCTATCACCATCACGCCGAAACGCTCAACGTTTTTCAAACCAATTCTTACACTCATGCCGCTTGACCAAGCATTGCTCAATGCACTGAAATCATGTTGCAAAGATGATGTTGCATTCGAGCGCGCCCGAACTCTATTTGAAATCCAAGTTGCTAAATCTCATGAGATTGAAGCGGTGCTTCAGCACACGATTGACACCTTGCAAGGCGAGGCGCGAGAGCGGCTTAAACTTGAAGAAAGCCTTGCCGCACAGGAACACTTTTACCGCACCATGTTTGAAAACATCAACATCGGGCTTGCGTTCAAAAAGGGCAACAGAGTCGAACGTGCCAACCAAGCCTATCTCAACATGCTCGGCTACACCATCGACGAACTTCTTCAACACACGCTTGCCGACTTTACCCACCCCGACGACCTTATGCAACAACAGGCGTTGAATGCGCAACTCGAGCGCGGAGAAATCAATCAATACAATCTGGTCAAACGATACATTCGCAAAGACGGCACGACGCTTTGGGCGGAAACAAGCGTTTCAGCAATGGGAAATAAAATGGGTGAGCGACTAATCCTCGTTGCCGTACGAGATGTTACCCAAGAAATCGTTGCAAAAGAACAAATCCTAAAAAGCGAAGCCCAACTGGCGTGGCTTTTGAACGCGCTTCCTTTCGCCATTGCGATTTACAAAAACAAAGCCCAGATTTTCGCCAACAATGCCTTCTTCAACTCTCGTGGCTTGCGCGATATGGCGCATTGGCTTGAAGCTAAAAAACAAGAGCCAATCAACGACGACTATGCGCTCATTCACCCCGATGACTACACATCATTCGTTGCCAATCTTGACGACTACCGTCGGCGCGTCGATAGCGGTGAACTCCTCAAAACCGAGCGACGCATTCGCCGATACGGCGAAACCGAATACCGTTGGTATGAGTGTAGCCTTTTCAAAGGCGATTACATTGACGGCGAAAAAGTCGTGGTCGAAGCCGACGTGCCGATTGAATCCCGCAAACAAGCCGAACTCGCCGTTCAAGAGGCAAAACTGCGCGTGCAAAATATCATCGCTCAATCGGCAGAGTTTCTCATTGCGGTCGATGCCAACTATCGCCTTACGCTCTTCAACCAAAAAGCCGAAGCCTCGCTCCGACAAGTCAAGCCCGACCTTGAACTTGGCGATAATTTCTTAGACCTCGTCTATAAGCGAAAACCGTTGTGGAAAGAATGTATTGAGCGAGCGTTCCGCGGCGAAATCGCCTTTATCGAGTCCTCTTCTTACTCCGATGTGCATCTCAATGCGACCGCTTTTTATGAAACCACGTTTTCTCCGATTAGAAACAGCAAGGATGAGATTACCGAAGTAGCGATTTTGACGGTAGATGTTACCGAACGCAAACTTCGCGAACTTGAACTGCTCAAAGTTCAAAACCTTCTTTCTGAAACAGAGCAACTTGCCCGCATCGGCAGTTGGGAATTTGATATAAAAACAGGCGAGACGTTTTGGACGAAGGAAGTCTATCGAATTTATGAGCGCGACTTCTCGCTGCCGCCTCTGCGCGACGACGCCTACTACGCTCAAATTCACCCTGATGATTTAGACTTGATGAAATCCTCACATCTCGCCATTCTCAACGGCACGCCTTACGACATCACGATTCGCATTTTGACCGATACAAACAAAGTAAAATGGGTGCGCACCGTCGGAAAGCCGATTACCGAAAACGGCGAAGTCGTCCGAATGATTGGAACGACGATGGACGTGACGGAGATGAAGAACCGCGAGCTCGCGCTCAGAGAAAGTCAAGATTTTCTGCAAAGCATTTATTACGGCACAAGCACGCCCATTTTCGTCATTGATGTTGAAACTGAAACGCGCTTTCGTGTAGTGGGGCTGAATCCCGCTTATGTGCAACGTATTGACATGCCCGCCGAAAAGGTCTTGGGCAAAACGATTCAAGAAATCGGCGACGTGCTTGGACACGATTTAGCCGACGCCATTCAAGCAAATTATGAAGCGTGCGTTCAGTCGGGCACCGAGATGGTTTATGAAGAAACCTTCATCGTGAACGGGCAAACGTCGCACTATCTCACGCGGCTGAATCCGCTTCGCGACGCGTTCGGTCGGGTGTATCGAATTGTCGGCAGTTCGCTCAATATCACACAGCGCAAAGTCTACGAGGAGGAACTGCGCCGCAATGAAGCCATGCTGTCCGATACGGAACAGCTCGCACATATCGGAAGTTGGACGGTAAATTTTGAGACGGATACTCTTTCGTGGTCTGACGAAGTGTTTCGCATTTACGAGATTGAGAAATCGCTTGGTGCGCCGAGTTATGAGGAGATGTTCCAATCCTCGCCCGATGCACCGACCATTATGCCCATCATCAAAGAGGCGACGGAAAAAGGAAGCGGGTTTTCCATTTCCAAACGCATTGTGTTTGCGGGCGATCGAGTCAAGTGGGTTGAAGTGATTGGAACGCCGATTCAGAACGAACAGGGGTCGCTTTGCGGATACAGCGGCTATGTTCGAGATATTACGCATGAAAGAGAGATGCAGGCGGATAGAGACTTACTTTACGCACAACTGCTTCAATCGCAAAAGATGGAATCGATTGGCGTTTTGGCAAGCGGAGTGGCGCATGAGTTCAACAATATTTTAGCGGGCATTTTGGGAGCGGCGACGCTTCTCAAAAAAGAGGTGGCGGACAATCCCAAAGCCGAAAAGCGCGTGGCGCAAATTGAAGCGGCGTCGGAGCGAGCGGCGACCATCGTCAAACAGATGCTCGGCTTTGCGCGTCAGGGCAAGATGAACGTTCAAACGATTGACTTCCGACGGTGCATCAACGACATTTTAGACGTCTTCACCCCAACGCTCGACAAACGCATTCACGTGGCGACTCATTTTCAGGTCGACGAAGCAACCGCATGTGTTGAAGGCGATAAAGGACAACTTGAACAAGTCATTTTGAACCTCGCCGTCAACGCCCGCGACGCCTTGATGGACACGCTCTCAAAGAAGACGCATGCCGAAATTTCCTTTACGCTCACCGCTGAGCCGCTTCCGAAATCGCTGGTTACTGAATCGGGGGCAACGAGCGACGCGCCGATGCTTCATCTTGCCGTGAAAGACAACGGCATCGGCATGCCGAAAGAGATTCAAGCCAAAGTTTTTGAACCGTTTTTTACCACGAAAGAAGTGGGCAAAGGCACAGGACTTGGGCTTTCAATGGTCTATGGCATTGTCAAAAATCATCAAGGGTTTATTTCAGTTGAGAGCGTCGTTGGTGAAGGCACGGTATTTCACCTCTACTTTCCTTTGAGCGCACGCAACACTGCTGAATTCCCTGATACAAGCCATTCCGACGTTGTTGGGGCGGCAATCAAGGGTACGATTTTGGTGGTCGATGACGAGCCGCTTATTCGCGAATTTCTCACCGAATTGCTTGAAGAGCACGGCTATCTCGTTTATTCGCAAAGCAACGGCAAAGACGGGCTGGCATTTTTTGAAGCGCACATCGACGAGATTGATTTAGTCGTGATTGATAAAAACATGCCCGAAATGGACGGCGAGCGACTTCTCTCACAACTCACATCGCTTCGCGCGAACTTGCGCTTGATGGTCATCACGGGATATTTGGAAGCCGAAGACGTTATTGCACTTGAAGAAAAGGGCGCGTGTAAAGTCTTCACAAAACCGTTTAAGCCACAGCAGTTTCTTGACGCCGTTGCGTCCGCTTTGCAATCGGGGTAGCGCGCCGAGAAACCGTGCGAACAAATGCGCGACAACGAGTATATTTCTTGACAATTCAAACTTTACGTTATGCGCACATTTCGGCATTTGTGTTTGACGAGCTCGGTGAGGCTCGCTTTAATTGTTGGTTTAGTTTTCACAACTTCCGCGATGCTTGCCCAAGAACGCCGTCCGGGCGAGGATTTCGGGGGCATTGCGTTCAAAGTCGCGCCGCCCGTCGGGGCTTTTGGAAAAGAGTTCAATATCGGCTGGGGCATTTCGGCGATGAACGAATATGTGCTGTCCAAAAATTGGAGCATTTCATTTGACATCACCTACCTACGCTGGGGCGCAAAGCCCAACGACCTCGTTGAAAACTTTACGATGATTGCCTTTACCGCCGCGCCGAAAATTTACGTCTGGGGCGACGTGTATCTTTCATTTGAAGTGGGCGGATTTTACGGCACAACTGAACTCTCGCGCGGTCAGCGTTTTGAAGAGCGATACCAATTCGGCGTCGTGCCGGCGATTGGGTATCACAGAGGTGTTTGGGATTTCGCCGTCGAATACGCACTGGTGCGCAATCGCAACTGGGTGAACCTGCGTGCCGGATTCTATCTCTTCGATTTTCAGTTGAATTGATTTTCAGAACCTTTTTCAATGAAACACGAGATTTCTCCAATCAATGTGGCGAAGAATTACGACGCCAAGCGACAAGCCGTCAATACCGCTCTTTCCAACTTGTTCCGCGCCCAACCCGATGAACTCTACGAGCCGGCGCGATACATTCTCGAAGGCAAAGGCAAACGATTTCGCCCGATGCTGGTGCTTTTCGGCGCGGAATCTATTTCAGGTAGTTCTAAAAATGCGATGCCGCTCGCGCTCGCCGTCGAAGTGCTTCACAACTTCACACTGATTCACGACGACATCATGGACAATGCCGACCTTCGACACGGCAGAGCCACCGTACACAAGAAGTGGGACGTCAATACCGCCATTCTCACCGGCGACGTCATGCACGCCGTCGCCTTCCAACTCGTGCTTCAAACAAAATCCAAAAATCTTCCTCAAATTTTGAAACGCTTCGCCGAAAGCGTCATTCGCATCTGCGACGGACAAGCCTACGACAAAGCCTTCGAGCGACGCACAGAGGTTTCGCTCGACGATTACTTGATGATGATTTCCTACAAAACCGGACGGCTCATTTCTGCCTCGCTGGAACTGGGTGGACTTGTTGCCGACGCCACGCCTGCACAAGCTAAACGCCTTCGCCAAATCGGCGAACTCGTCGGACGCGCCTTCCAAATTCAAGACGACCTGCTCGACATCATGGCGGGCGAAAAATCCGGCAAAACGCTCGGCGGCGACCTCATCGAAGGCAAAAAAACATTCCTCCTACTCAAAGCCCTTGAACTCACGAAAGGAAAAGACCACGCCTTACTGAAATCAATCATCACCAACAAAGGCATCGACGCCTCGCGCGTGATGGAAGTCAAGTCCATTTACGAACGGTGCGGCGTCATTGAAGAAACACAAGCCGCCGTCGCCCGCGACTTCAAGAAAGCCAAATCGCTCGTTCTAACCTTGCCGCACCAACGCGGGCGCGAGCAACTTCTCGCCTTCGCCGAACTGGTGATGCAACGCGAGTTTTAATCCCAAGTTTTAATCCCAAGTTTTAATCCTAATAAACCGAGAACACGTGCAAGACCTTTTTTTATGGAGCGGAATTTTCATTGGAAGCCTTTTTGTGCTGGTGCTTGCTTCGCGCTTCTTCACCGAAGCGGCGGAAGTGGTGGGGCTTTCGCTGGGCATGTCGCCGTTTGCCGTCGGCGTGCTTATTATCGCCACAGGCACGTCGCTCCCTGAACTCATCTCCGCCGTATTCGCCGTTCAAAAAGGCGCATCAGAAATTGTCGCAGGAAACATCTTGGGCGCGGGCGTTTCGAACTTGCTCTTCGTTCTGGGCGTTGCGTCGCTTCTTTCCAAAGAAAACATTAGTCTGAATAGCCAAAATATCACCATCGACCTCAACTACCTTGTGGGGTCAGCGGCTCTGCTTTTCTTGATGATGCATGACGGCAAGGTCGGCTTGGGCGAAGGCGTGCTCAGTTTCGTCGGATATGTGGCGTTTCTTTTCTATCTCTTTCGCGAAGGCAATCAAGGCGAAGACTTGGTGATGAGTGAGGCGGTTAAATCCAAAGGACGATTTGGGAAAGTGCGCGTAAAAGAAGTTGCGGTTCTAATGGTGAGCGGCGTGTTTATTTATTTGGGCGCGAACTATACGATTGATGCTTTGGAACATCTTGCCGAAGGCTTCGGCGTAAGCAAAGCGGTGATTTCGATTACGGTGCTCTCGATTGGCACAACGCTTCCCGAAGCGGTCGTGAGTGGGACGGCGGCGATGAAAGGCAAAGGGGAAATTGCCGTCGGTAACATTTTAGGCTCATGTATTTTCAATGTGCTTGCTGTGCCAAGCGTCGCCGTGCTTTTCGGAAACATCAATGTGCCTGATGAAATTGTGCAACTCCCCCTTCCGACCTATATGGGCGCATCGGTGCTTTTTTATTTGCTGGCGCGCGATAAAAACATCTCTCGTTGGGAAGGAATGTTGTTTCTCGTGATTTATGTGTTGTTCATCGTGCAAGTTGCAACGCGAGCAACAAGTTAAGTTGTCTTATCGTGTCCCCTCGTAACATGAAATCAAGTCTTTTCGCGGAAAATTGATTTGGGAAGGCGATTTGAATATGATGCGTAAAGAGAAATGATAGTTGTCGACTCGTCAGTTTGGGCTGATTATCTAAAATGATTTGAACATGATGAGCTTTTCAAAAGCCGTCATTCCGAGCGAAGCGAGGAATCCACTTGGATTCTTTCACTTCGCTTCGT
>JBDNCJ010000031.1:0-34761 GCA_046719715.1 Chloroherpetonaceae bacterium
AGATTTTGAAGATTAGCGAGCCTGCGCCGACTTCTTCAGCCGTTCCGCTTCCGGCTCCGTCGCCTGCACCTACGCAAGTCGCGCCTGCCGCACCTGCGCCAGAACCTGCAAAGGAAGAACCGAAAAAGGAAGAAGAAACGCCAAAGAAAAAACCCGTCAGAAAACGTAAGTAATCTAGACAACCGTCAAATTTCAACAGCCTTTTAGGGAAACCTGAAAGGCTGTTTTTGTTTCAACCCAGTCTTTAAACCATGACCGAACCAATCGTTAATCTCAACCTTGCTAAACAGCACGGCTTGCTCGAGGAAGAGTATCAAAAAATTCTGGACGTTCTTGGACGTGTGCCGACCTATACCGAACTAGGCATTTTTTCGGTCATGTGGTCGGAACATTGTAGCTACAAAAATTCCATCGCGGTGCTCAAAACGCTTCCAAGAAGCGGTGGGCGATTGCTTGCCAAAGCCGGTGAAGAAAACGCGGGATTAGTCGATATCGGAGATGGGCTTGCCGTCGCTTTCAAGATTGAATCACACAATCACCCTTCGGCGGTTGAGCCGTATCAAGGGGCGGCGACGGGCGTCGGCGGCATTCATCGCGACATTTTTACGATGGGTGCGCGACCGATTGCGGCGCTCAATTCGCTCCGATTCGGAAACCTCTCCGATTCACGCGTCAAATACTTGTTGGACGGCGTGGTGCGCGGCATCGGCGACTACGGCAACTCTTTCGGCGTGCCGACCGTTGCCGGCGAAGTCTACTTCAACCCGTGCTATCAGGGCAATCCGCTTGTGAATGCGATGAGCGTCGGAATCGTCGAACATCATCAAGTCGCAAGGGCGATTGCGAGCGGCGAAGGAAATCCCGTGCTCATTGTCGGCTCATCAACAGGGCGAGACGGCATACACGGAGCGACGTTTGCGTCAGAAGAAATTTCGGAAGCATCGGAGTCCAAACGCCCAAGCGTGCAAGTTGGCGACCCCTTCGCTGAAAAACTTCTGCTTGAAGCCACGCTTGAAGCGATTGCAACGGGCTTTGTGGTCGGCATTCAAGATATGGGTGCGGCGGGGCTGACCTGCTCCTCGTCGGAAATGTCCGCGAAAGCCATTGAAAAAACAGGCAAAGGCGGTATGGAACTTAATCTTGACCGCGTGCCGATACGCGAAAAAGGCATGACTGCTTACGAAATCATGCTTTCTGAATCGCAGGAGCGAATGCTTATTGTTGCCCAAAAAGGAAAAGAGCAAGCCATCATCGACATCTTCAAGAAGTGGGACGTTCAAGCCGTTGAGATTGGTGTCGTCACATCTGATGGATTGCTTCGCGTGAAACATCACGGTCAAGTTGTGGCAGAAGTACCGGCAACGCCCTTAGTACTCGGCGGGGGCGCGCCCGTTTATCATCGTGAAGCAAAAGAGAAAAAGCCAGATACGAGATTCCCGACGCTGAAAAAAGATGATGAAATTGACTTTGAACAAGAAACTCTCAAACTCCTTGCTTCGCCCAACATTGCAAGCAAACGATGGGTCTATACGCAGTATGACTCAATGGTGCGCACAAATACAGTTGTCGCCGTCGGCGCAAGCGACGCCGCCATCGTCAGAATCAAAGGCACGAAAAAGGCGTTAGCCATGAAGACGGATTGCAACGCCAAATACGTCTATCTTAATCCAAGAAAAGGCGGAATGATTGCTGTCGCGGAATGCGCGCGAAATGTGGCTTGCGCAGGTGCAAAACCGCTCGGCGTAACAAACTGCCTTAACTTCGGCAATCCTTACAAGCCCGACGTGTATTTTCAGTTCAAAGAAGCCGTCGCAGGAATGGGTGAAGCATGTGTCGTCTTCGAGACGCCTGTAACCGGCGGCAATGTCAGTTTTTACAACGAAACGATGATTGACGGAAAAACGACCGCCGTTTTTCCAACACCGACGATTGGAATTGTTGGATTGATAGAAGAAGTTTCAAAAGCCGTTACATCAAATTTCAAAAACGAAGGCGACGTTGTTATGTTGCTTGGCGAATCAAACTTTGATTTGAACGGCTCGCAATTCTTGGAGCAATACTACAACGAACTTGGCGACGACGCGCCGTTCATTTCGCTGATTGCAGAGAAAAAATTGCAAGACCTGCTCATTGAACTGGCTGAAAAACAACTTCTGCAATCGGCACACGACATCTCGGACGGCGGACTTGCTATTGCTTTGATTGAATCGGCAATCATGGACGATACCCACCAAAGAGGCGCCGTCGTAACGCTCGATAGAGAGGGGCATTTCGGGATTCAAGAAATGTTGTTTTCAGAATCTCAAGGTCGGGCGGTCGTCTCGGTAAAGAAGGAGCAAATAGAGGCGGTCGTGTCGCTTGCAAGAACCATCGGCGTGCCTTGCCAAATCATCGGTGAAGTTATAGAGAGAAAAGTCGAGATAACCGTCAATGGTAAGACCGTTTTGAATCAATCACTTCAATATCTTTCCGATGTTTATTTCAACGCCGTTGAGCGCCAGATGAGCGGATTGGTCGAGACTTAATTGCGCACGTTGTAAGAGATGACCTGAAATGTGTATATTCAGGCGACTCAGAATTGTGCCAAATCAGCCCTAAAAATTATTGTAAAAAGCCTTAAAGCCCATTAAAAGATGCGAATGAAGTCAAACGTCGGAGCATGGCTCGTTCTTACCATTACATTTCTCGGATTCTGTTCCTTCTCAACGGTTGCGCAAACGCCTACAACGGCAAGTAGCAGGCTCTTCTACACGCAAAAAGGATTTCTACCGAGACAAGGAACGGTCAGCATTGCCTATACCGGCGGCGTATTCAGAAATATGACGGGCTACTCGACGGACGGAGGTGCAACCGCCGGAGCATTGGCGCAAACTACGGGCGATATTTTGTTTGATTACTCCATCAACAAAAATTACATGCTCTCAATCGGCACGAACGTCTTCTTCACCACGCCCAATCTCCGCCTTGCGCCTCCGGATTTCCAACCCATGACGACGGATTACTTGCGCCGATTAACGCTGGCGTTGCGAATGGGGTCGTTTGGCGTTCTCTCCGAGCAAGTTCAATTAGGCGGATTGTTCCGTGCGATGGTGCCGCTTTCGGGAGAGTTCAATTCGCCGTTTCAGCCTGTGGCTCTGACCGCACCGAATTTCTCAGCCGAATTCATTGCATCGTATTATTTCGATAAAGTCTTTCCTCGCCTTTCGCCAGGCATTCATTTGAACATAGGGCTGAACTTGATTTTGGCGGAAAAGACGAACATGACGCCCATCGGCATCCTCAATAACGACAACAACGCCATGTCGATGCGCTATGCCTTTGGGTTGGATTATCCCGTGTCAAATTCATGGACGCTATTTACAGAAGTATATGGAGAGTTCTTTTTGACCGGCGGTCTGCCGACGATACTCTATGGCAGAGACGCATACAGTTATGCGCTCTTGGGAACGAAACTTCAACTCATCACCGACTTATGGCTGGAAGCGGCAGGAGAGTTTTTAATTACGGATAATAAAGCTTCGACCATTTTTAATCCGCAACGCGGAATAACGCCATTCTCAGCCAATAACGTCAATTATCCAAGTTATCGCGCACTCTTTGGACTTCGCTATGAGTTCAGTCGACGGAAGTATATCCCGAATACGGCTGATGTGATGTATGGTCAAGCCTCAGCGGTTCAAGAAAGCCCGTTTGTAACGGCGAGTGCGGCAAAAGCACAGGCTTTGGGACTTTCGCCGATTCAAGTCAGAGAAGCGGAAATCAAAGAGCTGGTCGCCGAAAAATCGCAAGTCGATAGTCTCACCAAGCTCTATAAAATGGAAGAAGTTGCACTCAACAACGCCAAGCGAGAGTATAACATGATTTCAAATTCTCAGTCAGCGTCGCAAGAAGCAGAAAAGTTGAAGGCGTTGAAAGAAAAAATTGAGAAAAACGAAAAAGCGTTAGAAGAAAGCAAAAAGGAACTCGCCGAACTGAGACGAAAAGACGGACGAGCGCGCTTGGAATTGCGTCAGGTGTTTGCACAAGGAAAAGGCAACAAGCCGCGAAAGCGCGTCGTCAGTTCCGCCGATAAACAGCGCGGAAAAATTATTTTGGACGTCATTGATGAGCAAAGCGAAGAAATCGCACTGTTCTTCAAAGAATTGAGAAAGTATGATGAAAAACTTTACGGCAGGCTTTACTACGAAATTACGATTGGAAAAAATGGACGCGTCGAGCGGGTGCGATTGCTCGTCTCAAGCTTAGATGAATCTCTGCCGATATCAAGTTACACGGAAGACCAAATTTCTGAAAAAGTGCGTAATTGGAAGTTTCCTCCCGGCGAGTCGGAAATCGTGATCGACATTTTAAAGCTCGAGCTCACGCCCGGCGGCAGTTTGAGAATTTCAAGTTGATAAAGCGTTGAACGTCATAGAGCGTTGCACGTCGCTGCGGCGATTGAATCCTGATGAATTGAACAAAGAGCACGCGCCACCGTGCTCCCGCGCACCCCGACTCACTCGGCGAACGAACATAAAAAATGACAAATTAAAACTATATTCCCTCCGCACATTTGAGCGTTGAAAAGCGGCGCAAAACAAAAATTGAGAGATTAAAATGGATGTCAAAGACACCACACGGGTTCTCGGCGAAGTCAGCATCTTTGAATCGCTCAGCGATAAAGAACTCGCGGAAATCGCCAGCCGAAGCCAATTTGTTACATTCAAAAAAGACGACGTCATTATTTTTGAAAGCGAAACGGGAAACGCCGTGTTCGTGATTTTAGAAGGCATGGTCAAAATCTCTCGTACGAATGAAGACTACAAGGAAGTGATTTTAGCCATTTTAGGAGAGCGGGATTTCTTCGGCGAAATGTCGGTGTTGGACGGAGCACTCCGCTCCGCCGACGCCATCGCGCTTTCCAAAGTTCAGTTGCTTAAAATTGATGGAAAAGTGTTCTTGGAATTTCTTGAAAAGCATCCGAAACTCGCCGTCTCGCTCTTGCGGGAACTGGTGAGCCGACTGCGAAAAACCGACCATCAAATCAAAAGCATTTCACTTGCAGATGCGGTCGGAAAAGTCGCCTCCACGATTATTCGTCTTGCCAACGACGTCGGTCGCCAAAAGCGAGACCGAGTGGAAATTGACAACTTCGCCAGCCAACAAGAAATCGCCAACTACGCCGCCACGTCGCGCGAAACCATTTCCCGCGTGCTCTCGATGTTTGAGCGCGAAGGATTAATTGAGCGCGAAATGAATAAAATCATTATCGTCAACTTTGAAGATTTTAAGAAACGCTTTGGTGAATAACAGCAAGCAATGGCGAAAGAAAAAAAGAAAATCGTTTCTTATACTGTCGCCCTTATTCCCGAAGATGGAACGGAAAGCCGTGCGTTCGGCGGAATTACGCGCAGTAAAATCATACTTATCGCTGTCGGTCTGTTGGTACTTGGAAGTCTTTTAGCCTCGCTCTTGATTGTCTTCACCCCGTTACGACTGCTCATTCCCGGCTACGCACAGCCCGAATACTGGCGACAACTCGAGCAAAATCAGCGACAATTAGACAGCCTAAGTGTTCGCGTCTTGCAGTTGGATTATTACAACCACAAATTAAAACTTCTGCTTGGGGCGTTGCCTGAAAGCTCTGCCGTCCAATCAAAGCCGTCACAAAAAACACCGCTCACGCCACAGGAGGTGGGGAGAACCGTCAAAGGCTACGTGATGAAGCAGACGCCGCCGATTCAAGCGACGCTTCTCGCCGAACCCGACGTGATGCTCTTCGCTGGAAGTATCGTGCAAGGCAGACTTTCACAAGGCTTTGCGCCTGAACGAAGCCACTACGGAATCGATATCGCAACGGCGCTCAACGAACCAATCGGTGCATTTGCCGACGGGACGGCAGTATTTGCAGACTGGACAAACGATTACGGCTGGTCGGTCATTTTGCAACATGGCGGCTACACAACCTTTTACAAACATTGCAGCAAAATTTTGGTGCGCGAAGGCGAGCCGATTCGGCGCGGTCAAACGATTGCACTCACAGGCAATACAGGTTTAGAAAGCTCAGGCGCCCATCTGCATTTTGAACTTTGGAAAAATGGGATTCCACTTAATCCACTCGATTACATCATTTTGAACTAACGCATCGATTATCAAACCAAACCGATATGTTTGCCAAGAAAAATGGAACGCAAACTTCTATCCCTACCGACAAATTAAGCATCGTCGCCGATGGCACGCTCTTTCGCGGCGACATTGAAACGACCGGGCATTTGCGCGTCGACGGAAAAGTGCAAGGCAACATTGCTTCAACCGGCAATGTGGCGGTCGGCAAAGGCGGAAACGTGGAAGGCAACATCACAGCGGCGAATCTCAAAGTATCGGGAAGGGTGAAAGGCAATGTTGAAGTGTCAGGGCGATGCATGCTCGATTCAACGTCAATTTTGGACGGCGATTCAAAAGCAAAGATTTTCGCTGTCGAAGAAGGCGCCGTCATCAATGGAAAAATTTCAATGGAATTGCGCGAACCCTACACCGAAGAACTCCGTCAAGCCGATTTCGCATAAACTCCGACTATGCAACTGATTCTCTTTGAAGATGAAGGCGTAGAGCGATTCCGCCCGCTCCTTCACTTGAAGCCCGTCTATCACCTCCGTTGCGGCACACGCTCGCTCCGCGAAAAATTTGAATCCGCACTCAATCTTGCCATTACACTTCACGTACGTCGTTCGCTTCAAAATGTGCTTCGCGAAGAAAATCCAACAAGTCTTGTCAATGAAATGCAGAGCGACGACATGCTCTTCATCAACGGTCGAGCAATTTGCGATAAATCGCTCGCAACGAAAATTCAATCCGAACAATTTGAATTTGGCAAAGCCTATTTCAACGGCGGTCAAGTCGTCGCCTTTCGAACCAATCCAAAAGAATTTTTCGCAGACGGATTACCAAACTTGATTGAGGCAAAGTTCATTTCAGAACGAATGCCCGTCGAACAAGTCGACGGCACGCTGGTGAGTTTTATGTGGGATTTAATTCGTCTACACCCGATTGAATTCAAACGCGAAGCCAAGCAAGAAAAGCGATTCGGCATGAACTTCGGAAATGTTCACCCTCGTGCGGTGCTCGTCAATGAATCGCGCATTTTCATCGACGAGGGTGCGGAGGTCAAAGCCGGTGCAGTGCTCGACGCCGACGAAGGCTACATCTACATTTCGCGCAACGCTACGATTTTGCCGAATGCGGTGCTGATGAACAATGTGTTCGTCGGCGAAAGCGCAACGGTGAAAATCGGCGCGAAAATTTATAGCAATGTCTATATCGGAAAAGCCTCCAAAGTCGGCGGCGAAGTGGAGGACTGCATCATCGAGCCGTTTGCCAACAAACAGCACGACGGATTTTTGGGACACAGTTACATTTCAAGTTGGTGCAACTTGGGCGCGGATACGAATAACTCAGACTTGAAGAACAATTACAGCACCGTGCGCATGAACGTCGGCGGAAAAGAAATCGATTCCAAAATGCAATTTTTAGGATTGATGATGGGCGAGCACTCTAAGAGCGGTATTAACACGATGTTCAACACGGGAACGGTCGTCGGAATGTCGTCCAATATTTTCGGCGCGGGATTTCCGCCAAAAACCATCGGCTCGTTTCAGTGGGGCGGCGGCGATACAAACTTTATGCGATACGACCTGGAAAAAGCCATCGAAGTCGCACGCGCCGTGATGAAACGACGAAATATCGCACTCACAGCCGCCTACGAAGCCTTGTTCCGACAAGCCTACCACGATGAAATGAACGCGCCAACATGACGACAGAAAAAAAGTTCATCGCCGTTGCCGGTAACATGGGCGCGGGAAAATCAACACTTGTAGAATTGCTCGCCAAGCATTACAAGTGGGACGCTGTGCTTGAAGCCGTCGATAACTCGCCCAATTTCACAAATCCGTATCTTGTGGATTTCTTCGACGATATGTCGCGCTGGTCGTTTAATCTGCAAGTCTTTTTTCTTACAGTGCGGTTCAAACAGCATCGGGCAATTCAAGCAGGAACGCGCTCCGCCATTCAAGACCGCACGATTTACGAAGACGCTGAAATTTTTGCACGCAACCTTTACGAAATGAACTTGATGAGCGAGCGCGATTTCAACACCTACCAACTGATTTACAACGAGTTCATTCCGCTTTTGAAACCGCCCGATTTGGTTGTGTATTTGCAAGCCTCCATTCCGAAACTCGTTTCAAACATTGAAAAACGCGCGCGCCACTACGAAAGCAAAGTCAAACTCGACTACCTTAAACGCTTGCATGCGCAGTATGAATCGTGGTATGCTCGTTATGCGCACGGGAAGAAAATTCTCATCAACGTCGACAATCTTGATTTTGTTGAACGCGCCGACGATTTGAATGTCATCATTGAGCGTATCGAGCGAGAACTCTTCGGGCTTTTTGCTTAGGCGACTTCATCAACTTTGCGACGCGCCAACGCACGGCTGACTGCGGCGTTCATCGCTTCTTCGGCGAAGTGCATTGTCGCCTCGTTAAGTTTCTCTGTAACATCGGCAATGCGCTTTCTATCCGTTCCTGCAACCGCCGACTTCAATTCCGCCAAGACCGACTGAATACGCTCCTTCTCCTCTTCTGGAAGCGCATTGAAAATATCTTTTTGACGCTCAATAGATTTTTCCGTTGCGGCAATGAGTGCATTGGCTTCAACTTGTGCTTCAATCAACAATCGTTTCTCCACGTCCTCTTGCGCGTGTTCAAATCCGGCAAGAAGCATCTGCTCGACTTCCTCATCTGTCAAGCCATAAGTGGGTTTAACTTCAATCGATTGCTCTTTGCCTGTGCGCTGGTCTTTGGCGGTTACAGTGAGAATGCCGTTGGCGTCGAGACCAAACATCACCAAAATGCGAGGCATGCCCGCTGGCAAAGGCGGAATGGGCTTCAAGGTGAATTTTGCAAGTGAGCGATTGTCGGAGACGAGTTCGCGCTCGCCTTGCAAGACGTGAATGTCAATACCAGTTTGATTGTCAACTGATGTGGTGAATTCTTGCGCGATTTTAATTGGCACTTTCGTATTGCGCGGAATGATGGGCGCAAAGACGCCGCCAACGGTTTCAATGCCGAGCGAGAGCGGCGTGATGTCTAAAAGCAAAATGTCGTCGGTATCGCCAGAAAGCACGCCCGCTTGCACTGCCGCGCCGAGTGCGACAACTTCGTCAGGGTTGAGTTCATCGTGAGGCGTTTTGCCTCCGAAGAGTTCCGAGACGAATCGTTTGACAAACGGCGTGCGCGTTGAGCCTCCAACTAAAACAACTTCGTCAATATCGCTTGCGGTTACGCCGGCATCTTTCAAGGCTTTCAGGCAAGGAATGCGCGTGCGTTCAATGACGGGAGCAATAACTTTTTCAAATTCAAATCGCGAGAGCGTGCGATGAAACGGCTGTCCGCACACGTCAAAGTGAATCTCAGTTTGTTCGGCGTCGGTGAGGTCGCGTTTGGCGCGTTCACATTCAAGACGAAGGCGTTGAGCGATGAGCGGATTTGCAAAGATGTCTAATCCGCATTGCGCTTGAATTTCAACGGCGAGATGAGTCATCAAGGCGTGGTCGAGGTCGTCGCCGCCCAAGTGCGTGTCGCCGTTTGTGGAAAGCACGTCAAAAATGCCGTCGTCAAGTTTAAGAATAGAAATATCGAATGTGCCGCCGCCCAAGTCATAGACGGCAATCAGTCCGCTTTTGGATTTATCCAATCCGTAAGCAAGCGACGCGGCGGTAGGTTCGTTGATGATGCGCAAGACTTCAAGACCGGCGAGTTTGCCTGCGTCTTTGGTGGCTTGTCGCTGGGCGTCGTTGAAGTAGGCGGGAACGGTGATGACGGCTTTCAAAACAGGCTCCTCGAAGTAATCGTCTGCCCAGCGTTTGAGTTCTTTCAAAATGAGTGATGAAATTTCAATCGGCGTGAAGAAGCGCGTTTCTTTGCCGTTGCTGATTTCAATTTTGCAAACGGTTGTGGATTCGGCTTCATTGACGCGATAGGGCAAGGTTGCAAGTTCATTTTTGATGTCGGCAAAGGCTTTGCCCATCAAGCGTTTGACGGAATAAATCGTGCGGTCGGGGAAGCGCATCAAAAACTCCTTTGCGCTTGAACCGACAATCGGCGTGAAGTCGTCGTCAAAATAAACGATGGAAGGAACGATGCGCTCTTGGGTGTATTTATTGGCAATGACGGCAGGGTGGTCGTCGTGCATATAGGCAACGAGGCTGTTGGTTGTGCCTAAATCAATGCCGATGATGCGCTCTTTTTTAATCGTGCCGGTGCGGATATCGATTGGAATGGTTGGCATATCTTGAATGAAGTTGAGTAATAGATGTTACGAGTTGAACAACGGATTTAATGCTATCGTTTGCAAAACAAAAAAGCCCTTCGCATAAGAAGGGCTTCAAAGCGTTGCGAGAAAATTTAATCTTGCTTCTTGCTGGCTTCAAGCAATTCGCGCTTTTCTTCACTTGTGAGCGACTCGTAGCCTGTGCGGGAAATTTTGTCGAGAATTTCGTCGATGCGGTCTTGCTTGGTGCGCGTCGGGTTGGTGCGGGCGGGCGGCGTGTAATTTTGCTTTGCGGCAAATGTTTTTTCAAGCCAGCCTTGCATGGGCAATTCGCCTTGCATCACTTTGATGTAGATGAAGCCGATGAGCATGCCGCCTAAATGAGCGAAGTGCGCAACATTGCTTCCCGAACTGCCCAGCGACGCGAAAAATTCAAGCACAATGTAAATAGCAATTAGGAACTTTGCTTTAATCGGAATGAGGAAATAGATGTAGATATATCGGTCAGGAAACATCATGCCAAAAGCAAGCAGAACACCATAAACTGCACCCGACGCGCCAATAGTCGGGGCATCGTGCGTGAAAATCATGTTCAAAATGCCTGCGCCAACGCCGCACGTGAAGTAGTAACTCGTAAAGTGCTTCGTGCCCCAATAGTTTTCGATTTCTACGCCGAACATCCAGAGCGCGAGCATATTGAAGAAAAGATGTCCAAATCCGCCGTGCAGAAATAGATAGGTAACCGGCTGCCAAATATCGAAATTGCCCGAACCGACAGGCCAGAGCGCGCCATACTCGCGAAGGGCGTAGTTCAAGCCCGGAAGAAGCCAGCCGAAGAGTGCAATCAGCACATTCGAGATAATCAAGGCTTTGATGGCAGGAGGCATAAGCGAAAAGCCGCCCGGTTGATAATCATCGTAACGCATTCGAGTAAAAAGTTTTGAAACGTTGTTAAAGGCGTAACACGCCGATAAAACTAAAAATTTTTGCGAGATACAACTACTTATTCCCCATAGTTAATTCTCGTTGAGTGCGGCAATGCCGGGCAAAAGTTTTCCTTCAAGAAACTCCAGACTGGCGCCGCCGCCGGTTGAAACATGAGTAACGGCTTTCTCAAGCCCGGCTTTAACAATAGCAGAAGCACTATCGCCGCCGCCGATGACGGTAATTGCGCCTTGCTTTGTTGCTTCTGCAAGGGCTTTGGCAATCTCAAAAGTGCCAACGGCGAACTTCTCCATTTCAAACACGCCCATCGGTCCATTCCAAACGACGGTTTTAGCGTTCAAAATTTCATGGCGATAGGCTTTGATGGTTTCCGCGCCAATATCCAAACCGAGCCAATCGTCTTCAATCGCATTGACAGAAACCGTTTTAGCGTTGGCATCTTTTTCAAACTTATCAGCAATCACTACATCGGTTGGCAGAAGCAATTTTACACTGCGCGACTTGGCTTTATCTAAAATTGTTTTAGCGACATCGAGTTTATCGTCTTCAACGAGCGACTTTCCGACCTTCAATCCTTGCGATTTGAAGAAGGTAAAAATCATTGCGCCGCCGACGAGGACCGTATCGACTTTCTCGAGCAATGTTTCAAGCACATCGATTTTGCCTGAAATTTTTGAGCCGCCTAAAATCGCGACGAAAGGACGCTTCGGATTTGCCGTTGCTTCACCAAGATATTTGAGTTCTTTTTCAATCAAAAAACCTGCAACTGCGGTTTGAATAAATTTTGTAACCCCTTCGGTTGAGGCGTGTGCGCGGTGCGCGGTGCCAAACGCATCATTGACATATACATCACCCAATGCCGCAAGTTTCTTGGCAAACTCGGGGTCGTTGGCTTCTTCTTCCTTGTAGAATCGGACATTTTCCAAGAGCAAGACCTCACCGTTTTGAAGCGCATTGACCGCCGCTTCGACTTCTGCGCCGATGCAATCCGAAACGAAGTGAACAGGCTTACCAAGTAGTTCTGAAAGACCTGTTGCGACGGGTGCGAGCGAAAATTCGGGCGTCTTGCCTTTAGGTCTGCCGAGATGCGACATCAGAATCACCTTGCCGCCTTGCGCGATTAGGTGTTGAATCGTCGGAAGTGATTCACGAATGCGCGTATCATCTTCGATATGTTTTTCTTTGCTGAGCGGGACGTTGAAGTCGACGCGCATCAGCACGCGCTTACCTGAAACGGAAATATCACGAATGGTTTTCTTGTTCATTTTTACTGCGGATAAAGTTCTGAAAAAGTTGAAAAGATTGCTGTGTGTCTAATTGCCGACGCGATAGATAATTTCGCCTGTTCCGCGAAGTCGGAAGGTATCGTTACTTCTCAAAATGACGCGGCGGGGTGTCGGCGTTTTAGTGTTGATGAAAACTTGGTTGAATAGAAATTTAGCGCGCTTCAACAAGCGTAATTCTTCAAGGTTGAAATCAAGTCGCACCGTGCTGGTTGCTGTGCCGTTGCTGAAGCCGGTGTTCAAGTTAATCGGTGCAGAGGCAAAGCGCAACTTTGCCGTATCGCCCGTGCGCGGAAAAGTGAACAGATTTCCGTTTGCCAAACGAAGCGGCTGGCGATCGGCATCGAGAAAGAAAACTTTGCCTTCGGTGTTGAACGGAATACCGTTTTCAGCGCGAAGGTTCAAGGCGAAATTTTCAAAATTATCAGTGTTGATTTCTTCGTTAATCTCGGAGGAGTCGCTGGCGGCAAGGGTATCAAGCGAGAAGCGTAGGGGAATTTTAATCTCAAAATCCAACGCCACCGTGCTGGTGTCGAAGGCAGAACCTGTTAGTCGGCGAGGGTTGACAAGAATGGTACCGTCAACGAAAATTTTGTTCGGCAGGCGCAAGACGAAGGGAAGCGCGTTGCTGTTGGTTTTATCAAGCAAGACTTGAGCGGAAGGTTCAGTAACGGTTGCGCCTTGCGGTGTGGCGGGAATAAAGCGAACAACGTTGCGCCCTTGTTCCAAAATCACCAAGGTATCGTTGCGGCGCGTATTGACCGAACGGAAAAGCGGTTTGGCGGTATCTTCGATGCTGAAAAAGTTAAAAAGCTTCAATGTTAAAAGCGGGTCGGCGTCGCCTGAAACGGTGTCGATGGAGTTGAACGCACTGATGTCAATAGGCTCAACCACAATGTTATATTCGGCAGGTTGATTGGTTTCGACATTCCAAATCACGCCTTTGACATAGCGTGCAACGAAACTGTCAGAAACAACCGTAATGCGCAAGTTAATGGCGTTGCCCGCCGTAAGCGTGGTGCTGACGGAGAAGGGCACATTGATGCGGTCGGGCGACGTGATGCGAAAATTTTCAAGCGATTGTGATTCAACCGAAACCGTTGAGTTGCCCGGAAACGGCGTCGAGAGCGTTAAAGGCTGATTGTTCGAGGGATTGCGAACCGTCGGAAACGTCACCGTAACGGTGCCGCTTGAAGCGTTCAAGTTTTCAACGGTCAGACGTTGAATGCCGCGTTTGAGAACAACAGAATCAATGCGTTCAACTTTGCCGCCGACGATTTTCAGCGAATCGGGACGCACGACAGGCGTGCCAATAGTCGCAGGGTTTTGTTGAATGTTGAGCACGCGCGAAAGGGTCAGCCGAAGCGAATCCTGAATGTCAATGAGTTGGTCGTAGCGTTTGGTGAAGAGGTAATCGACGGTGCCGTTCTGCGAAACGACAAGGTTCGGGTCTCGCGATTCTTCAATCAGCCGCTCAACCGTGTAGATTGTATTGACGAGCGGAAGGCGATTGTTCGTTGACCAAGTGGGTGAAGCGGGCTCTTCTATGCAACTTCCTAAAAAAACAGCAAGCAAAAGTGTGAATAGGGATAAGTATTTTCGGTGCATCGGCGATGGAATTTTCGTTGAAAACAGACAGAGCAAAGTAACCATTTTTTTGCAAAAAACTTTTAGATGAGTTCTTACAAAGGGCATCTTTTCGGCGGCGTTTTGTTCTACATTCCATTTGCTTTCTTGCTTGGAATCCTGTTTGATTACGACGCACTTCCAACTTGGCAATACATCGTGCAACTCGTCATCTTGTTCGGAATCACCCTTCTCTTCGCGCTCTTTCCCGACGTGGATATTAAAAGCAAAGGGCAAAAGATTTTTTACTGGATATTTCTCCTTCTCGACTTGGTGCTAATTGTGCGCGGCTTGTGGCGCGAGGCGGCGTTTCTCGGTCTTTTTGCCATGACGCCGCTCATCTCAAAGCATCGCGGCTGGACGCATTCATTATGGGCGGCATTCTTAATTCCCTTACCGTTTATTGTGTTGCCGATGTGGTATGCACAGGCGCATTGGACGACGGGACTGCCTTATTACCTCGCCGCTGTTACAGGCAATTTAAGCCACCGCTTCATGGACGGAATTTTTTTCGGGCGATAAGCACAACATTACTCGGCTTGAAAGAACAGTTCTTTCAGATGCGCCCGCGCCAGAGAAAGATGCGATTCAATTTCCGCCGCCTCCAACTGCTTTTCAATCGCAATTTCACTGACGGATTTCTTTTTGATTTCAGATAGCGTAATCAACTCGCGCTCGACTCGCGGCAGTTTTGAAATACAATCAAGCAGTCGCTCGTGGTCGGTCATCAAGCGTTTCGGTGCATGTTTTTCTGCTTTGCGGACATCGCCATACTGCTTGGCTGTCATCAAGGATAGTTTTGTAGGATTTTGGGGTTCTTTTTTCACAAACTCATCTTGTTCGGGAAGCGAGTCGGCATTCGAGCCGATGGCAATTTTATCGCCGAGTTTGTTTTGCTCATTTGGCAAGGTAATTTGAATCGGCTTTTGAAAGCCGTTGGAAACAAACGCTTCCTTCTCCAACTTTTCTTTGATTATCGACGCGCCGTCGAGGTTGAGATTTTTTTCAAGGCGAAGGTCGGCAAGGTGCGCGGGTTCAGGCTTGCGGGAATCGACTTCGCCGAAAAGTCCCATAAACTCATCATAGTTCAGCCCGCGTGCTTCGCAGTAAGGGATTTCGCGATTCCAAATTTTCGTGCACAGGTCGTCGTATTTAGCTTTGACGTCGGGCAGGCGAATGGCTAAATCAAAGCCATCGGCTTTGTCGCGGGCTTGTGAATTGTAAGGCAGTTTCATGATGATGTTGATGCCTGCCGCTTCGGCGTAACGCTCGGCAATGCCGCTACCGTCGTCGCGATTGACGATTAAGCCCAAGAGCCGCGTATGTCCGCCAACGGTTTTGAAGTGGTTATTGGCGATGCAAATGTTGTTCGCGGCAAAAATGGATTGACGGTCGTTGGAAACGACGAGAATCACTTCTTCGCAGAGCGAGCGCGCCAGCGGTGTGGCGAATCCGCCGCAGACGACGTCGCCAAGAAAATCCATCAGCACGACGTCCAAATCCCACTTGAAAAGTCCTAATTTTTCAAGTACATCGAAGCCAGAAATAATGCCTCTGCCGCCGCACCCGCGCCCGACTTCGGGTCCGCCGAGCTCGATGCCGAAAATCTCGCCGGAAATGTCGGGAAAGTTTTTTTTGAAAACGATGTCCTCAATTTGAACCTTTTCGTTCTTCGCAGTTTTTTCGCCGAAGACTTCGGTAACGGTCGGAAGCGAGAGTCCGCCGAAAAGCGTCGTGGTGCTGTCGTGCTTGGGGTCGCAGCCAAGTTGCAAGACGCGCTTGCCCATAGTTGCAAATGTGGCGGTCATGTTCGTCGTGGTGAAACTCTTTCCGATTCCGCCTTTGCCATAAATTGCGATGGTGCGTGGCATAGTAGGTTGTAGGTTGTAGGTTATGAGCGACTTCGCAACTTCTTCAACATTACAAATAGCATTTTTGAATCTCGTTTAAGAGTGATTGCAAACGCTCTGTGTCTTCATTGGATAAAAAACCAACGGCGTGACAAAGCAAAAAATAGGTTTCAAGTTCAGAGGCAGAGCCTTTGGCTACCTGTAAAAAATGCAGGTACTCTTTTGCAGTATCTCTTCCGCATCTCTCCGAGATATTTGCTCCGATGGAAACCGACGCACGCCGCATTTGGCTTGTGAGACCGTAGCGTTCTTCTTTCGGAAAAGTCGCTGTGCATTGATACACTTGAATTGCAAGTTCATGCGCCTTTTGCCAAACGACCAGTTGCTTAAAATCTTGCATATCCTTCTCACCCTTTAACCTTTAATCTCTCCCCTAATCTTCCTTCCAATTCAAGACCATTTTCAAACAACTTGGGTCGTTAAACGCAGTCTGGTATGCCTCTTTGATTCCGTTGAAGGCAAAACTGTGGTGCGTAAAAATTTTTTTAGCGTTGATTTTTTCGCGTGCGATAAGGTCGCGCGTGCGCTCTAAATCGCCGAGCCGCCACTGTTTTGCGGCGACAAACGAAAGTTCTTTCATAAACGCGATGTGATACGGAAGGTCGATGCGCTGATAAAATCCTGCCAAAACGACTTTGGCATTCATCGCAAGATGCGCGAAACTTTGCTCAATGGCTTTCATAGAGCCAGTGCAGTCAATCACGACATCGCAGAGCATGCCTGAAAGCGCATCGGTCAAATTATGCTCATCGATTTTGATGCGAAGGGTTGCACAGGATTGTGCGAGTCGCTCCGCATTTAAATCGGTGGCAATGACGAGTTCTGCGCCGAAGTGTGTGGCAAGTTCAGCGACGAGCAATCCGACGGCACCTTGACCTAAAACAAGAACTTTTTTGCGCGAGACTTCGGCAAGGTCAACCGCATGAAGCGCAGTCGCACCGAGCGGCAACGCCAAGCCAAGCCAAACGTCGCGAACAGAATCAACCCGAATGGTTTTGTGAAACGGCGAAACGATTAACTCCGACGCGCCGCCCCACGCCGCATTTACGCCCACATAGCCAAGCGAGCCCGACACATAAACGAACGTGTTCAACGCCGATTCGGGCACATTCTCCCCTTTCTGAATAATCTTTCCAACCGTTTCATATCCCGGAATCACGGGATACGAGGTCATTTGCATCGGTGGCAATTTGCCCTGAAAGAGCATTTTCTCTGTGCCTGCACTGATGCTTGTCCAATACGTCTCTATTAAAACATCGTCCGAACCCAACTCGCGCAACGACACTTCGCGCAGTTCCAACTGTTCGGGCGCGTAAAAAACAACTGCTTTTGACTTCATAAAAACTTTTCAAATCCTTAATTCTTAACTAAAAACTTCCAACTCTGTTATACTAACGATGGATTCCTCGCTCCGCTCGGAATGACGAGTTTTGAAAATCCCATTCCGCTCAATCAATTTGGGCTATACCGCAATGCCTTGTGCCTTCAAGCGTTTTTCGTTGCGCTTTTCAAGCCAAATTCGAACCAAGTATTGAATGGCGTTCAAAACATAACTCAAATACGCCGCAAAGGCGCACCAAATCAAGATTTCATATGAAAACTTCATCACGGCAAGAATGAAGTAGAGAAAGTGAATCGCCATCGCAATCGAACTGCCAACATCTTCCCAAAAAAATTCGGGCGAGAACACCCACATTCCGAAAACTTCTTTTTCAAAGAATGCTCCCGTAACGAAAAGCACGATGAAGAAAAGCGTTTTAACGGCGATGGCGTAGGTAACAATTTGGAAGTTTTCAATCGTACCGACGTAGTGCAGGTAGGTGAGAATCAATCCGACTAAAAAAACGACAAATTGAATCGGGGCGAGAATGATTTGAACTTTTGTCCAAATCGAGCGATTGCGGATACGCAGTTGTTCGGGCGTATAGCGCGGCATAGTTATCTCCCTTTTTACTTCTGAACTTCAAAAATGATTGACAAAATCTAACGAAAAACGTGAGGGATTACAAGCAGGAGAAAATAGGCTCAACGCCGATATAGCCGATAGCGCGCAAGCCACACAACGGCGAGCAATCCGATTCCATTTATTGCTAACGCAATCTGCACGCCGAAGTGCTCAACCATAGCACCGGTGATGAGACTGCCAATCGGCGCGCCGCCGCGAAATGCCAGCGCGTAAATGCTGACGGCTCTGCCGCGCAAGGTGTCGCTGACGGACGTTTGTAAAATCGTATTGCCAATCACGTTGCTACTGACGAATGCAAATCCTGAAAGGAACAAGAGAAATAGCGAGAGCGCGTAGGACATCGAGAGCGCAACGAGCGAGATAAGCACTGCCAGCGAAGACGCCGTCGCGACAACGGTTTTCGGGCGAATCCAATGCGGTTGAAGCGATGAAACGAGTATTGCACCCAAAACCGCACCAAGTCCAAACGAAGCCAGCGCGAAACTGAACCCCTGCGCCCCGACGTTCAGCGCGTCTTTAGCAAGCACGGCGATAAAGGCGAGAAGCGGCGCGCCGAAAAAACTAATCCCGAACACGATGGTGATAATCGCGACAAGCTCCTTACGAGAAAACACCGCCTCAAAGCCTTCGCGAATTTGCGCCATTAAGGAGTTCGTCGAGACCGTTGCATCGGAAATGGGCGACGAAGGCACGAAAAGAAGCACAACGAACATCGCAACAAACGAGAGCGCATTCAATCCAAAACACCATGCCACGCCCAACGACGCAAGTAGCACGCCGCCAATCACCGGACCGATTAAGCGCGAGAGATTGAACTGCATGGAGTTCAGCGCGACCGCGTTGGCTAAATGCGCCCGACCAACAATTTCAGGAATGAACGAAAGATACGCGGGCGTTGAAAAGGCTTGCATACAGCCCACCACAAACGACAGCACGAGAATCACCGGAACGCGAATTTCGCCGTGCACAATCAAAACACTAATGAGAGCGGCGGCGGAGAGTTGAACCACTTGCGAGAGCATTAAAATTTTGCGCTTGTCAAACTGATCAACCACTACGCCGCCGACGAGCAAAAACAACAAAAGCGGAATATCTTGCAAAAAGCCATCAAGCCCTAAAAGAAACGGCGACGCCGAAAGTTGCAAGATGAGCCAAGGCTGCGCAACCTTCTGAACCCACGTGCCAATGTTGGAAATAAATGACCCTATCCAAATCCAACGATAGCGCGCAACCCCAAGCGCGGAAAACGTGCGGGAAAAGTTGAACGGCGGAGCGGCGGTCTTTTGCGGGGACGAGTGTTCGGTTTGGTTCATCGTGTTACATCAAAAGAAAAACGAAAATACGCTTTCGGCGTTTGAACTCTCAACTTCCGTGCGTAACTTCTTTTCGCCTTGCCGAATCGCAACGCGAAACTGCAACGAATATGGCAAGATTCAATTTCAAAAATCCAACTTAATCAAAGGAGAAAGACGTATGCGACTCCTAACGCGCTCCGACTTTGACGGTCTCGTTTGTGCCGCTCTGCTCAAAGAAGTCGAACAAATCGACGAGATTGAGTTTCATCACCCGAAAGATATGCAAGACGGCAAAGTGAAAGTTACCTCCAACGACATCATCACGAATTTGCCGTATCACCCTGACGCGGGAATGTGGTTTGACCATCATGCCAGCGAAGCCTCGCGCAACGAAGACATGATGTTCAAGGGTCGATTCGCCGTCGCCCCGTCCGCCGCGCGCGTCGTCTATGATTACTACGTGCTTCAAGGCAAGGGCGAGAAACTGGCAAAGTATCAAGAACTGCTCATCGAGGTCGACAAGTCCGACTCCGCCAATCTCGAGCCCGACGACGTAACCAACCCCAAAGGGTGGATTTTGCTGTCTTATTTGATGGATCCAAGAACAGGATTGGGGAAATCACGCGACTACCAAATCAGCAACAAAGAACTCATGATGAAGTTGGTGGATTGGATTAATCAAAAAACGCCCGACGAAGTCTTGAATCAGCCCGACATCAAAGAGCGCGTCGACCGTTATCGTAAAGATGAAGAAGCCTTCAAAGAAGTTCAAGCCAAACACTCACGGCAAGACGGCAACGTCGTCATTACTGATTTTCGCGGCATTGACGCGCCCGTCGGAAATCGTTTTTTGATTTATACGCAATTTCCAACGGCAAATATCTCCGTGAGAATTATGGACGGACGCAAAGGCGAGTTCTGCGCGATTGCAGTTGGACACAGCATCTTCAATCGCACTTCCAAAACCGACGTCGGCGCACTAATGGCGAAATACGGCGGGGGCGGACATCGCGGCGCAGGCACTTGTCAACTGCCTTACGACGTGGTCGATGCAAAAGTCGCCGAAATGGTTGTTGCAATGAAAAAAGACGGATAACGCACACCCGACGCAATCCTTTCAAATTCATGAACTTCAAATCAAAGCAACCAAATGAAGCATTGTTTCAAAATGGTTGCTTTTTTATTTCCAACAAATATTCCAAAATGATTTGAAGACGATAGGGTTTTCAAAGTTTGTCATTATATCGTGGTCATTCCGAAGCAACGCGAGAAATCCACTTGGCGAGCTCGACGAGGCTCGCTTATGGATTCTTCACGCCGCTACGCTCCGTTCAGAATAACAAATTCTTGTCCTTCTTAGGCGATATTGGTATTATTTTCAAACATTTTTTCCGACAAGGCGCGGCGTTACACATAAGTTATGTTCAAGCATTATCGATGGCTTGTTTTCCTGCTTTTGATTGCGCCTTCTGCGAGTGCGCAGTGGGAAGTTGCAAGTTTAGTCGACGAGTTCACGATTCAGCCGCCGAGCCGCGTCTTGACGATGAATTTAGGATACGGCTTCGCCGCGCCGATTCGCGAAAACGTGGTGGCGGATTTTTCGCGCGGAAGTGCCTTCAAGGCGATGATTGGCGTTAAACGGTTTCTCGACTCTGACTACAGCGCATCGCAACTCGACTTCGCGCATATCTTCCTAATAGCAAGTTTCGCAAGAGCCGCACAAGGACGGCTCACCGATACGCTTGCCCCACGCCTGACGCAGATTGGTTTTTCAAACTTTCAATTCGGATTCGGCGCACGCGACGGCATTGGCTACCGATTCCAAAAATCCGCCGTCGTTACGCCTTACATCAGTAGCGGACAATCTTGGACAAGCAATCGTTGGATTAGCGATTCGCTCTTCATCGGCGACGCGGTGCGATTGAACCGATTTTCCGGCGGACTGCGCTACGCCACATTCACCGAAATGGGCGTGATGATTGACGTCGGAACGCAATTCGCAATGGATATGGGGTTTGAAACCATGCTCGTTCAGCCGCGATACATTTTCCTGCAATCGTTCTCAAACTTGATTCTTCAGCAACTCGCCCACGTCTTGATTCGCAAAGCCATCGATGTGGTGTTCCCAAATTCATGGATTCCAATTGCAGGCTTCGCGCTCAAAGGCGCATTCAACTTTTGGCTCTATGACCAAAAATCAAGATGGGGAAACTTCCCATTTCAAAGCGAGGCGGGTTTGCAAATTCTGACGTTCAAAGTGGGTGCGTCGTTCTCGATTGACTGAGGCAACTGGCGGCAATCATTTTCACCCCATCTTCGTAGCGCGTCGGCGACATGCCGAAAGCATTCTGAAATTTTGAACTATCGAATTGATAGTCGAATTCATATTGATACAGCATTTCTTTGAACTCTTTGAGCACGGGAATAAACAAGCCGAGTAGCGTAATCATCAACGGACTCAAGACCGACGTTTTCGGCGATGTGTTGAATGCCTTTGCAAAAAGTGCGATGAGGACTCTGCCTGTAATGGCTTCTGCCGTCGGCAAGTGCCAAGTTTGATTGAATGCATGTTCGGTGTTGCCGAGCAAGGCGGTGGCTTTTCCGGCGTCGGGTGTGAAGATGAAGTTGTGAAGCGTGTCGGCGTTGCAAAGCCACTGTGCGCTTTTTCCGTTTCTTAAATTTTGAATCACGGTGGCGTCAAGAATGCTCGTTTGCACGTTGATGCCGTAAAAGTCGGGGGCGCGGGCGATGAGCGCGGTTAAGTTTCCTTGTTTGATTTCACGGAGAAGCATCTCCGCGATTTTGGCACGCACTTCCCCTTTTTTGCTATTGGGATTGAACGGCGTGTCCTCCGTCATTTTTCCTTTTACCAGTCCATACATATACACATTGTCAAAAAAGACGAGTTTTACATGGTGTCGCTTGCAGGCATCAATGGCGTTTTTCATAACGATGGGCCAATCGCGTTGCCACACGTCGATGCGATACGGCAACCCGACGGTGAGATACGCGACGGAAGAGCCTTTGACCGCGTCCGCTGTTGCCGACGCACTGAGCAAGTCTGCTTTGAAGAGTTCGTCGCTGGCATTGACTTTCTTCGGGTTTCGTCCAACAAGACGAATCGGATTGGAATATGCGGCAAGCGATTTGGCGAGCTCTACCCCAATCGCCCCGCCTGCGCCTAAAATGGTATGTGTCATGGTTTGAATCAGTGTTTTTTTAGAGAAGACGCGATTGAAACGACTTCGAGAACTTCAAACGGAAAACGAAGCACGACGGCGTGTTTTTCAACGACGAATTCAGAACGGCTTGGAAAGAGAAGCGAGAGCCGTTCCCGAACATTCTGCAACCCCGTTCCCTTTTTGAACATGGCTTCGCCTAAACTTAAATCAAACCCTTCGCCTGAATCGTGCACGATGAACTCAATCACGCCTGAATCCTCTGTTGCCGAAAGATGAATGAAAAAATCGCTCTCGACTGTATTTGCGCCGTGCTTAATCGCATTTTCAACAAGCGGTTGAAGCAAGAGGCTGGGAACGGAAGCGTTTAAGAGATGAGGCATCACATCAATCGTGTAGTGTAGTCGCTCTCGGAAGCGGGCTTTTTCAATCGCGAGATAAAGTTTGACGGAGTCGAGTTCATCTTCAAGCGTAACGAGCGGCTGTTTTGAGGCGCGAAGGCTGTATCGGAAAAGGTCGGCGAGTTGTTCGGTAACGGCTTCGGCTTCATCGGGGCGCGTGCGAATCAGCGCGGCGATGGAATTGAGCGTGTTGAAGAGAAAGTGCGGATTGATTTGCGCCCGCAACGCTTTGAGTTCCGCTTGCAGTGCCGCTTGCTCGGCGGCTTTCGCCCTGCGATAAAACAACATCAAATAGTAAATCGAGTTGCCGAGAATCGAGAGCACAAACGAGACCGAAACAATCGCCGTGAACACTTGCGGTGGAAGCACGCAATCGCCTAAAATGATGATTTCAATTTCTCGCGCAATCACAAATGAAAGCGACGCTGAAACCGATTGAATGAGTATGTGAAGAATCGCCGTCGTCTTGTTTTTCAATGGAAAAATGCGGTGCGCGAGTTCGCCCGAAGTCAGTTGGGTTAAGCAGATGATGGACGTGTATTCCAACGAAATCAAATATCCTTGCCAAAGCGGAAATTGGCTTGTATCAACGCCGAAGAAAAGTTGGACGGAGAAAATGGCGAGTTTCGCAACGGCGGCAATGATGAAAATCGCGGCAACGGTGCCGAGCCACTGTTTTTTCGTGTGCGGGAAAATGTGAAATCGCGTCGCACTGTTGTGCATGATCGTTAGAACACCTCGTTTAAATTAACTTCAAAGCCTTCCAACACCTTCGAGCGCACAGTGCCTTTTTCCGCCGCAAAAGAAAAAATCTCCGACTGTCCGCCTGAAATCGCCAAGACTTCAATCGCTTTGTTCTGCGGGTCAATCAGCCAATACTCTTTCACGCCGAAGCGTTCGTAGAGTTTGCGTTTGCGATGACGGTCATCGAGCATGGTGCTGGGCGAAAGCACTTCGACGACGAGTTCGGGCGGACGCATCACGACGTAGTCGTCCATCGCTTGGTCAGTCTTGTTTGAAATGAAGAAAACATCAGGCTGCGGCGCGTTGTAATCGTCCACCAAAAGCGCAATCGGTGCGAAGAACACTTCGCCCAAGTTTTTTTCCAAAACAAATTGGTCAAGTTTTCTGAACACGTTGCGCACAACGCGCTGATGCTGAACAGAAGGTGTATTTCGCTGCACAAGTTCTCCATCTAAAAGTTCATAACGATTGGTGTCGTCCTCTGGAAATTCCATGTCGCGGAACTCGGCATATGTGATTTTTTTCAGAAGCGTTTGCATAACCATAAAAAAAGTTAGCGAGATTGTAAGTGAAAGGTAAAGCGAATCGCGCCTTGTTTGCAAGTATCGACAGAAGTTCAAAAAAGAATCTATAATCCAATCTTTAAAATCACGTTGAGCGCGCCAAATGTCCAAGCGTCGTCGCCGATTCCATTAACAAAGTGGAAGCGAGGTTCCCTTTTGCGGCGACTCTTGGGCAACAATACGGCACGCCGCGCCGATAACGATGAACAGTAAAAACGGGAGGCGAGAAAAGCGTCTAAAAATCAATGTGCTCATGGCTGAATGCGTTTAAGTGTTAAAGGTGGATTCCGTAAAGCCCATCATCTCCAATTCAAGCGAATACTTGATGTTGTCGGCACGAAGCGCGAGCAACTCCGAAAGCTCTTGTAGCGCGTCGGCAACGGCTTGGACGTCAAGCGTATTGGGAACAATCGGCGGCGTGTGCGATGCCATCGCCCCTAAGACGACAGCGGCGATTTTATAGGCTTCATATTTTGCTTCGGTTTTCGTCATTGTTCGATGAAGTTAAAAGTGGAATGAAGTGCGATTAAAGTCCAAGGTTAAAATTCAACTTTAATGCCAGCGACGGGCAGAAATTGCCATTGCAGAATACGGTCGGGCTGATTTTTCTTGGCGTTCCACGCAATTTGCTCGACGTTTTCAGTGTTCAACACGTTTTGCAAATCCACGAAGAAGAGCGTGTTCCAGCCGAAAAGCGAGAAGCGATAGTCGGCGCGAATATCGAGCCGTCGATAATCGGCAAAGCGTTCCGAATTGACGCGCGTGTAATCCAAGATGCCGCGATTCGCCGCCTGCGACGACGCTAAATCGAAGGGCGTATAGGGACGTCCGCCCGCGTAGCGAAACTTCGCCGAAAGTTCAAGCGACGGGGTGATTTTATAGCCGCCGATGACGGTGAAAATGTTTTGATAATCAAACGCACTCGGTCGCTCGTCGCCGTTGCCGTCGATGAAGCGAATGTGCGAGAAGCCGTAACTGACCATTCCGTAGAGCCTATCCGAGAGTTTTTTGTGCGCGAAAAATTCAACGCCGCGCGCGTAGCCGTTTGAGCCGGTGCGAATTTGCTCGTAGGGCAAGCCCCAATCTGCACCCGCGCTGGAATAGACAAACTGCGGATTATTGACGCTCACGGGATAGTCGCGGTATTCTTTCGCATAGACTTCCACAGAAAACTTCAAATCTTCCGACGGAAAAAACTCCACGCCTGCAACAGCTTGATAAGTTTTCATCCAATCGACCTTGCGATTGCGTTCGTCAGCGACGAGCCAGATGAGCGGCGGGGCTTGTTGATATAATCCGCCGCCGAGATTGAAGCGCAGTTTATCCGTTAAGTTGTAACTGGCGGAAAGGCGCGGCGAGACGGCGTGTTTCGTATTGATGTAATCAAAATAATCCCAACGAAGCCCGGCGGTGATGCTGAAATCGGCGGTGAAGTTGCGCGTGTATTGCGTATATGCGCCCAGCTTAACGGCTTCGGCAACGAGGCTAATGGTGATGTCGGGATTGCGCCCGGTAACATCGGTTCCAGCGCGTTGAAAAATTTGATTGTCGTTTGAAATCGTGCGCGCCGTTACGCCAATCTCGAACAAGTCGCGCGGGCTGAATCGCTTTGAAAAGTCGGAGCGAAAGACGATTTCTCGGTCAGTGGAGGTGTTGCGTTCATCGAGCTGGCGCGAGGTTTCGTTGCCGCTGGCGTCAATGCCGACGCTGTCGTTGCGCCAATCATTTCGGTAAGCATTGATTGAAATTGAAGAGCGCAAAAAGGTGCTGTTGTCGATGAGCCACTTGTGCGAAATTCCGCCGACGTATCGCCAACCGTCGGAAACGGCGTCCCGATTGAGCAGAGCGTTGGTGCTCGTGCTTTCAAAATCTTTGAATCGAATTTCATCAATGCCGCCGACGCCAAGCAGTGCGAGCGAATGTCGGTCGCTCAGTTGGTAAGTGGCTTTGAGGTTGAAGTTCCAATAGTTCGGAACGCCCGTCAGCCCTGTGCCGCTCAAAATTAAATCGAGGTAACTGCGTCGGGCGGAAAAGAGAAGCGAACTTTTATCGGTTTGAATCGGCGTTTCAATAATCGCTCCGAATCCGCCGAGACCCATGTCGAACTTCCCGTGAAGGTTGTGCTTGTCGCCGTCGCGAAATTTGATGTCCATAATTGAGGAAAGCCTATCGCCGTATTTGACGCCGAATCCACCCGAACTGAAATTGACGTCGGAAAGAAAATCGGTGTTAATCATGCCAATCGGTCCGCCCGACGCGCCTTGCTGGGCGTAGTGATTGATGTTCGGAACTTCGATGCCGTCAATCATGATGAAGTTTTCAACGGGCGAGCCGCCACGCGCGATGATGTCGTTACGCGCATCTGAACCGAAGGCGACACCGGGCAAAATTTGAACCATTCTACTCACGTCTTCGACCGCTCCCGGTGCACGACGGATTTCTTCTTGTGTGAGCGTGTTGGAACTGACGCGCATGTCTTCAGTTTTATCAAACGCCTTCACGCCCGTAATGACTTGCTCCGACTGCTGATAAGCGTCAATTTTTAATTCAATCGTTAGCTTTGTGCTTTGCGACGACCCGACCCGCACATCGGAGCGAATGATGACTTTGTATTCGGGAGCCGTTACTTTCAAGCGATACGTGCCGACAGGCAACCCAGATAAGCGAAAGTTGCCATTCACATCGCTCACGGCGCCGAAGGTGGTGTTTAGAACTTCAAGTTTCGCGCCGATGATTTCTTGTTTCGTATCGCGGTCGATGACTTCGCCTTCAATCACGCCCGTTTCTTGTGCGAAAAGAATCGCCGTGAAGAAGAGCAATCCCGCCAGTAAAGAGAGCCGTTTCATAGTTGCTGTTTTTAGTGTTGAACAAATTCAATGACACGGCAAAAATGAAGACGGAAGTTGGGCTTTCACGGGAAGTTGACGCGAGCGGGCGAACTTTCAGATGAACGGTCGTTTTTGGAGAGCGAGCGGCGCAGGGGCAAATGCCTTTTTCCTATGATATTTCGCTTGGTTTCATTTGTATTGGGTTCTTCACGCCGCTACGCTCCGTTTAGAATGACAAATCTTATCCTTTTCAAATGAATTTGGTATAAGAGGGCGACGACGGTCGCCCTTTTAATCTTGGAATTAAGCGATTCTGGAATCTCGCTTTCCGATTGGCTTTCAGCAGGAGTAGCCCAACTTTTTGCAACGATACGCTTCGCAACCAACTTTCGTTAGAAGGCAAGCATCAAGCCGAAGAAGGGCATAATTGAGCCGTTGAGATTTTCAACGAAGGTTACTTCGGCGCGCAACATTTTGGCGTGAATCCCAACACCCACGCCGAAGCTATCAAGACGAAAATTGGAACGAAGAAAAGCGTGCGCAGTGAAATTTTCATCGGTGTTATGACCGAAAGTGAATGGTAAAATCGAAAAGCGTTAGTTTTGGGAGTAAATTACAAAATGAACGCCGTTTTCTTCATGCAAACCTTTCAAGCACATTAAGATGTATCGCGTCCTGCTTTTTTTGCATGTCAGTTGCTTTGCCTTGTGGATGGGTGCTGTTGCCGCGTCGATGCTGGTGATTCGCACCCTCGAGCCACGCCTCACCAACCCTGAACGCGCCGCACAAGATTCCAACTTGCTCAAAAGCTACATTCGCAACGAAGTCAAACTTGTCGATGTCGCCTTTTTCGGCGTGCTTCTGACGGGCGTTGCCCTTGCGCATTTTTCCCTCGGTTGGACGCTCTGGACGATTGTCAAACTCGCGCTCTACTTCGTGCAATTCGGCGCAACGATGTTCTACATTGCCACATTCATTAAGCCGCTTGCTTACCCCTGTTCACCACGCGAGTACAAGCGGTGGTATGGACTTTTTGCCACGTCGTTCAGCCTTTTTTTCATCGTCTTGGTTTGGACGTATTTCGGACGCTGACCGAACATTGACTCACAGTGCAAGCATCAAGCCGAAGAAGGGCATAATTGAGCCGTTGAGATTTTCAACGAAGGTTACTTCGGCGCGCAACATTTTGGCGTGAATCCCAACGCCGACGCCGAAGTTGCCGAATCGGCGGTTGAAAGATTGCTTTTCTTCTGCGCCGCTGTTTTCAGGCGTGAAGGTGTAGTTGATATTTTGATTGAGCGCGTAATAAATCGGTGTAAGCGTGAGCGTTAAATCGGGACGCGGGTGAAAACTGATAGGCGTTGCAAATTCGAGCGTGAGTCCGCCCGACGACGCGGTGGCTTTTGCCGGCTGATTTTGCGTTGATGCGAATATCGCTCGACTCGCCCGTTCCGCCAACCGCGTAGCCGACGAGCGGTAAGAGTGCGACGCCCACTTTTGACGACTTCGGCAACAGTTCATACTTTCCAAATAAGCGAAACGCCATACCGCCCCCGATTCTTCCGATGCCTTCTTCGGCGAAATTTCTATCGTCAAGATTCACAATCGCGATGGTTGCGTCGCCGCCCACATCGAAGTTCTCCGTAATGGCAAACTGCATCATGCCGCCGGCGGCAATGGTGCGCGTGTCGTTGTAAAACGAGGATTTGTTCCCGGCACTATCCCGAAAAATCGTCGTGCGCATCGTGCGCGCCATGCCGATTGAGAAGCCGACTTCGGATTGCTTCAAACTATCGCTTCCGATGGTTTTGCCGGATTGAAAATGGTTCATCGGATAGGTGGTGGTCGTTGTAACCACACTTGCAGTGCACCCTGCAAGCATAGATCCAACGAGAAGAAAGAAGATGATTTTCATTTATTTGAAGGTTTAAGGTTTTTGAAGGACGACGAAATCACAGAGTAATTTAAGAACAATCTGATGGAATCTCAATGAACGGCGCGCCCCCAGTGCGTTACATAGAGAATGAATCGCCATGCGACGGTTTCCTCTTCGTCAGGCGATTGAATGTTGGCTTCAATCCACGTTTCAAGTCGTGCAAGCGATTCGCGGAAGAGTTCTTCGTCTAACTGCCAAGTTTCGTTTTGTTCGCGGGCTTTCATTTTAGCGAAGAGGTGATTGGCTGAAAGCGTTTCGATCCATTCGGCGGCGATATGTTCTTTGTCGGTGGTGCCGCCCATTTCGGCGAGGGCTTGAAAGAGTGCGCCGCCAGCCGCCGCTGTTGGCATCATGTTGGGATTCAGTTCCCCAATGATTGAACGCAGTTGGCTTCGAATTTTGGCGTAAGTGGTGTTGGGCGAAATCCAGTCGCGTCCTTGAATCAAGACCCCGTCGGCTTTCAGCACGCGTTTCATTTCGGCGAGCGCGATTTTCCAATCGGCGACAAGGTGCAAGAGGTTGCTGGTAAAAACGGCGTCAAAACTGCCGTCAGCAAAAGGTAATCGTGTAGCGTCGCCTTGAACCGTTTGAATCGAGAGATTGAGCGCACATGCTTGACGATTCAGTTCTTGAAGCATTTGAGGTTCAAGGTCAAGTGCCGTTACTTGAACGCCGCTCATCGCCATCGGAATGCTAATGCGCCCAGCACCAGCCCCGACATCGAGCACTGCTTTTCCTTTACCCACAAGCGCGCAAATTGCCTCACCAATCGATTGTTGCGCCTCTCTCGGAATAAAATTGATACGATTATACTTTTCCGCAATCTCGCGAAACGACATCGCCGTGTAAATCGTGCTAGCCATGTTTTGCATCAAAAAATTGGGTTGAACGACAAAGCGTCGCCGTTGGTTTGAAGAGCAAGATAGGTCAAACTTTTCACATCGACTTCAACCACGAGTTTAAGCATGACGGCATTTGATTTCATCGTAATTGGTTCAGGCATCGGCGGACTTTCCGCCGCATCGTTGCTTGCCAAAGAAGGCTTTCGCGTTTTGACGCTTGAAGCAAGTTATGTGCCGGGCGGGTGCGCGTCGTCGTATCCCGTTAAGCGCGACGGACAAAAGTTTGTCTTTGAAGCAGGCGCAACCACCATTGTCGGGCTCGATGAACATCAACCGCTCTACAACCTCGCTCATGAGTTGAACATTAACTTCCCCGTCGTTGAACTTAACCCCTCCATGACCATTCACATCAGCGGAAAGCAGGTTACGCGCTTCAAGGATAAAGACCAATGGATTGCAGAGTGTTACCAAAAATTTTTTGAAGGCACCGCCGTTCCGTTCAAGAACGTGCGACAATTCTGGCGACTTGTGTTCCATCTTTCCGATTTTGTTTGGAAAGTCTCTGAACGAAATCGCTTGTTCCCACCGAAATCGTTTGCCGACCTTTTCGCACTCTGGGAACAGAATCGGCTTGCCGATTTTCCAAAACTGCTTTTCCTCTTTCGCTCTACCCTTGATGTCATCAAGCATTACGGCTTGGACGCCAGCGCGGACTTCATTCGCTTTTGCAACGAGCAACTCATGATTACCGCGCAAGCCACCGTCAAAGATGTGGCGTTTCTTTATGCCGCGCCGTGCCTTTCTTACACGAATAGTTCGAACTACTACGCCTACGGCGGCATGATTAAACTTGCTGAAACGATTCTGAACAAATACACCGAACTTGGCGGCGAAATTTTCTATCGCGAACCCGTCAAACTCATCGAGCGCACGGGCAACGGCGGATTCAAAGTAACCACCGAAACGGGAAAAGTTTTTGAGGCGCAAAACATTGTCAGCAATGCGACCATTTGGAACATGGTCTATCTCACCAAAGGGCGAATCAGCCAGTATTTTCAACATCTTTCGCGCAAGTTCAAGTTCGGTTGGGGCGCATTTACGATGAGCCTTGCGGTCAAAAACACGCTTCCCGACGACCTCACGCTGCATCATCAATTCATTCTCGATGAGAAAATTCCACTGTGCGAGTCCGATTCGTTTTTCGTCTCGCTCTCTATGCCCGATGATTACGAGCGGCAACCCGAAGGCACGCGGCTTCTTGCCGTTTCAACGCACACCCTCGTCGAGCGTTGGGTAGAGCCGAACCCAAACTATGACGCGGAAAAAGCGCGCGTCGCCGAGTTTATTCTCGATGCGTTGGAACAACGGTTGGGCGGATTCAAGAAGTCGCACATCGTCTTCAAAAACATTTCCACGCCGAAGTCATGGCAAGATTGGACCTACCGACGTTTCGGCAGAGTGGGCGGCATTCCCAACACGATGTCTAAAAAAGTATGGGAATTGGTTGGTTCAGAGACGCCGTTCAAAGGGCTTTATTTGGTGGGCGATACGGTCTATCCCGGTCAAGGCATTGCGGGCGTGTGTTTATCGGGGCAAAACGCGGTGCATCGCATCAAAGACGTCATGTCGCGCTTGCCCGCGCCGGTGTCTGAAGCCGAAGCCGTTTCACAATAGCGATTTCACTTGTGCGCGTCGAGCCGTCTTTCGCACGGCGACTTTCGGCGCGTATCCGTTACTGAAAAAATTTTCCAGCCGTCGCTTTGTTTAAGCAGTTGAAACAAATTGACGCCGCAATGGCTGAATGTGGTATCGACGTAAAATTCATACTTCGTCCAAACCATCGCGAGTTCCCCGTCAATTTTGACCTCGACGTCAAAAATCCGCTCGTCCCATACTTCTTTTCGCGGCGTGCCGACAGCTCGAATAAACGCCTCCACCGATTCTTCTTTCAAAACCGCCGCTTTGGGTTTTGCCTGAGCAGATGCGGAGTTTGGCAACGCTTGGACTGTTTTCAGTTGTGCATTGTCGGTAAAGAGCGTGCGGAGTCGGGTGCTATCTGCCGAGCGCATGGCGTCAAAGAGTGCTTGAACCGTTGCCTTCACTTTCGTTTGGTTCATTGCGTCGTCGTCCCCGTTTCTCTCCGCGTTTGGCGCTGAAACGAGGGTTGCGAGTAAGATAAGTGCCTTCATTTGAAACAGTCGGTTGAATGTTTTTCTGCGAGCGAAGTCAAACGCGCGCAATGTTGCGTAAATTGTTGAAAATAAAATGATACAAACAATCTATGACCAACGACGCTGTTTTTGAGACCCTTCGCCGATTCGACGTTTTCAAACTTGTGCCGGACGGCGAGCTACATTGGTTGATTTCCAAAAGTATGCTTTCGTTGTTCGAAGAAGGCGACGTGTATATCAAGCGCGGCGAGCCGATTATTTACACGGGCGTCGTTTTGAGCGGACGGATCGAATTTCGCGTCGAGCAAGACGGGCAATGGCGACAAGCCATCGCCGTTGAAACGGGGCAAGTTACAGGCGCGCTTCCTTATTCCCGCCTTTCAGATGCACGCGCCACCGGCTTTATCGTTCAGCCGACCGCCGTTTTGCTTTTCTCCAAAGACCACTTCAAAGAAATGACCGAAAAGTATTACGCGCTTACGCAAGCCTTTGTGAGCGTGATGCTCGATCGCACGCGCGAGTTCACGGAAAATATGCAACAGCAGGAAAAACTCGTTTCGCTCGGCAAACTTTCAGCAGGCTTGGCGCACGAACTCAATAATCCCGCCGCCGCCATCGTACGCAGTGCGGCTCGATTGAAACGCCACCTAAGCGAAACGCCCGAAAGCTTTAAGCGCATTATTCAGGTTAAAATGTCGCCCCAGCAAGTCGATACGCTCAACGAGATACTCTTTGCCAAACTCGACACGTCCAAACAAAAGCCGCTCTCGCTCTTGGAGCGAACCGCGCTCGAAGACGACCTGCGCGATTGGTTCGATGCGCACCGGTTTGTTTGCTCCGACGACGACGCCAACGACGAGCGCGTCGAGATTTTCGCCGATTTTCAAATCACAACCGACGACCTCAATGCCGTCGCACGAGAATTTTCAGGTGAGGAACTCTTCACCGCCCTCGAATGGTGGGAAGGCGTGTTGAACACCGAGCAGTATGTCCGCGATATTCACGAGGCGGCGAGCCGCATTAAAAAACTCGTCGACGCCGTCAAAGGCTATTCGCACATGGATAAAGCCGTCGAGAAAGAACCCGTCGATGTGCGCGAGGGCGTTGAAAGCACGCTTGCCATGCTCGGCTATAAATTGAGAGAAAAGCATATTCAAGTGCGACAAGACTACCCCGCCGCACTGCCCAAAATTATGGGTTATGCCGGCGAACTCAATCAAGTATGGACGAACCTCATCGATAATGCCATCGATGCTGTCGGCGAAAAAGGCACGATTCACATTCGCGCCGTCCACGAAAAAGACGCCGTGAAAATTTCCATCATTGACGACGGGGAAGGAATCTCCAAAGAACTGCTCGGCAAAATTTTTGACCCGTTCTTTACGACTAAGCCCGTCGGCAAAGGTACCGGATTGGGGCTCGACATCGTCAAGAAAATCGTAACCAAGCACAGCGGCTCTATCAAAGTGAAGTCGGAGCGCGGCAAAACGGAATTTGAACTGTGCTTTCCAATCGCCTTGAGCACCATGTCTTCAAAAAGCGATGCATTGAAGTTGCAATAAATATCTTTTCGCTTGAGTGATGAGAACGGATAAACTCGCATACCTTTGGCTCCAAGAAGTTCCGCAAGGTTTCTTCACGCTGATTGGCAGAAAGAAAACTGATGCGGATTTATACGACTTTAAGTCGGTTGAACTTAAAGAGGCGGCGTTTCGGCTCGATGGCGTCTTCATTCCGCAAGGCGACGATTACACCTACTTCGTAGAAGTGCAATTTCAACGCGATGAGGGCTTTTACGCCCGACTGTTCGCGCAGGTATTTTTGTATCTGAAACAATTTTCTGTAACCAAATGGCGCGTTGTGGTTATCTATCCAAGCAGAAGCGTAGAGCAAAAAAATCTTCGTGGATACCAAGAACTGCTTGACACCGTTTTGGTTCAGCGCGTATATTTGGACGAACTGCCGAACATTGAAACGCTTGAAGACGTTGTTGGGATATTCAAACTGATTGTTGAACCCAAAAAACGTACCCTTGAAGTCGCTCGCGGGTTTGTTGAAAAGCAATCCCCGTATTTGGACTTCATTGAAAAAGTCATTTTTTACAAATTTGGCAACCTAACCACAAAGGAGATACTAACCATGTTGGGAATTCGCGAAGAGTTTGAAGAAGAATTAAAAAAGACGCGCGCTTATCAAGAAATTTTGCGCGAAGGCGAACTCATTGGATTCAAGCGGGGCATTAAGGAAGGTCTTGAAGAGGGGCGCGAAATGGGAATCAAGGAAGGAATCAAGGAAGGAATCAAGGAAGGAATGGAAGTCGGTATGAAAGAAGGAATGGAAGTCGGCAGGAAAGAAGGTATGGAAGTCGGCAGGAAAGAAGGTTTATTAAAGAGCGTAAAAACTTTGCGAGAATTTGGGCTTAGCGATGAGGAAATCGCAAAGCGGCTTGAATTAGATGTTGCCGATGTGAAGCGCGTTGGCTAAAACCCGCTCTGCATCGCTCAACGTTAATTATCTGTCGCAAGTTGTGCGTCGTCTTTAATTGTTATTTGACCAGTAACCATCATCATGCCGGATAAACAGCCCATCATTTTCGCCGTCGACGACGACCCCCAAGTACTTCGCGCTATTGCTCGCGACCTTCGGGCGCAATACAAAAAAGAGTATCGCATTTTGAGCACGACCTCCGCCGTTGAAGCCCTTGCTTCGCTCAAAACATTGAAGCAACAGGGTGAAACCGTCGCGCTGTTTCTTTCCGACCAAA
>JBDNCJ010000032.1:0-32508 GCA_046719715.1 Chloroherpetonaceae bacterium
CATCACCGAAAGAGACCCGAAAAATACTATCCCAAGTATCAGCAAGTTCTCTCGCATTACTTAATTTAAATCATTTTGGGTAAGGCTATCACGTAGCGAAATTCTAACAATCAGTGGATTTTTGCTGTCATCAAATGATTCTTTATTTGTCTTGCCATCTTGATAAGTAGCATATAAATCTTTCTTGTTCGCATGTATAATATTTAAATTTTTAGGGATTGAAATGTTCTTAATAAACCTTCCTTCTTCGTTAAAAATGTGTATATTTCTACTTTCGAATTTCATTTCAGCAGGGTCTATTTTAACTGTTTCAACAATAATCAATCCATAATTTTTGAATTTTAATCGATAAACGCCCTCCATGATGGTTCCTTCAAGAGTTCTCAGGAATACATCTTTTGGATTATTAGCATTCGCTATTCTTGAAATGTCGTGCTCAATGAAAGGTTTTACATTTGGAAACCTTGTTAATAACTTACCGTTAATATCAAATTTAAATACTGACTTATCATAAAAGTTTATTGAGTAAACATTATTATGATCATCAACTGCCGAAGAAACTCTACCGCCATATGAAGTTCGTGATTCTTTCGGAAACTCCCCCCATCTTTTTAATAAATTTCCTTCACCATCAAATACTTCACACATTTTATTTGTCATTGCGTATGTATAGAAAATGATTATTTTACCATCTGATGTAGTATGTATATGAGGTGCGAATTCATTTCCATATTGAAATCGCTTTAAAAAATCCCCTTTTTCTGTAAATATTGACACATTTAAGTCCCCTAAAACATAAACTTTACCATGTCTAACATCAATTGAATTAACTTCAAGAAGTTCGCCAGGTCCTTTACCCTTTTTACCTATCCGCCTGACAAATTTTCCGTTTCCATCAAACACCAAAACATGACATGAGTTTGATTGACCTACATAAATCATTCCATTTTCATCCACACAGGTTGCAGTTGATATTCTACTAATAATTGATGAATCGGAATATTGAAGTTCTATTTTTTCTAAAAAGAAAATGTCATTAAAGTTTGTTAATTTAAACAGAGAGTCTATTTCCTCAGGCAAACGATTCCGATTCACTTTATTTTCTTGACTACTACAATTACACAAAAAAACGATTAAAATCGCAATACATGAAAGGAAATTAAAATCTCTATACATGATTATAAATTTTATTTATAATTAAGAGTGTCGATATAAAATTCATCTTCATTGCCCCATCTCCACGTTCAATAAAAACTCTTTATTCAGTTTGTATTTCTTCAAAGCAGGATTTTCAATTTTACTCTCATCCCTAATTGGAATAATTTCATATAAGTATTTTTCAGAATCAAAAGCAAAACTTTTTTTCGCTTCAATTTTTGTTAATAGATGATCAAGATTTGAATTGTAAACATCTAGATACAACTTTTCGCCGGGATTATACCATTCTAAAATAATGTAACCATCACAAGTTAAGAGATTGAGAACATATCCCACATTGTCAATCTCATTCTCAATAGTATTCACATCTTTGGCATCATCTTTTCTGATTTTGAATCCACTTGGAAATGCTTCAAGTTGACGGATTATCTTTATTCCATCTTCATTTATCAATATTTTAGCTAAATAAGGCTCACCGATAATAAGCGCAAGTAAAGTATCTCCATTTAATGGTCTACAATAGGATTCCATAAATGTGGATAATTTAGGCTTAACCAGCGGCACTCTCCCAATCACTTTCATATCTTGATTTAATGTAATCCAAAATTGAGCACTACTGTTAGTGGAAGGACGAATCACCATTGCAACAGCACCGAAGCTCACCGGGTTTAAGTTTAAAACTGTTCCCATAGCATTAACAGCGTATAAAAAATTTAATTTTTCATCGTAAAAATTAATTTTAATCATATCGGAAATCATAAATTGGTTTAGGTGCTTGTTGAAATCTATGCACATGGGTCTGTTTGAAATCTCACCGGGTCCTTCTCCGATTTTCAATTCATATTTGTTAATAATGCGCCCGATTGAATCGAATGCAAAGATGCGCCGCCCATCTCTGTCACAAATAAACAAATTTTGCATCTTGTCAAATGTAACCTGTTCAGACTTCCAAAAAAGTGAGCCAATCAGTGTTGAGTCATTACTCTCAAGTTTGATTGAGTCTTGTAAAATAAAAATATCATCAAATTTTGCAGTAATTGCAAGCCTCTTTTTTTCGCCACAAGAAAAAAGAAGCAATATTAAGATAAATAGAATTAAATTTCTCATAGCAATGCTTCTGATTTATTTGCCGGCAAAAAACTTATCGCCAATGTCATAAGAATCATTGCTACTGTTGCTCCTGAAATCAAATTCTTTTTCATATTTGTATAAAAGTTTAAGTTAAAGAAACATCTCCCCACATCATCGCAGGAATTGCGCCTATCTTACTTTCTTCTTTTCTTTTTTCCAAAAGAAATCGGTTTCGGTTTTCTGTTTCGGTTTTCCGTCGGGTTTGCGCTAAACACGCTTCTATTACCGCGTAGCGCTCGTGCATCAGCCGTTCTGCTTCTTGCAAGTTCTTCTTTGCCGCTTGCGGCGCACACCCAAACACCCGATACGCAAATGCATTAAACGCGCTTTCACTCTCGTAGCTGAGTTCCCTTCTTAGTTGCCGCAACTTCACATTGGGGTTTGCTCTGAGTGCCTCTATAAACGCCTTCGCTCGCGCCCAATCCATCACATCACTGGGGGTTTTTCCCAACGCGTCTTGGCACAATTTCCATAGCCTTTCAGGGCTTTCCTTCAAGGTCTTGCAGAGCGAGTGAATTCGGTATTGGTGGCTTGCGGCGTTTTGCACCAGGCGGGCAAGTTGCCGAACGCACGACTTCAATAAGGCGTGTGGGCGCTTCATGTGTTTTGGTGATTTGTGGTTCGTTGGAAGTTATGAAATGGAATCGTATGTTGCAAGCACCGTTTTAATGCTGACTTTTTGATTCGCGAAGGTCGCTCAACGGCTTTCGGCGATGAATACTCAACATCACTCAACCCAGATGTCGCGCATGATTCAAAGCCTTTTAGGTCGCCCGGTTGGATTAAGCATGGTGGGCGTTTTAGTTTTAGGATTAGCCGTGTTTTTCGGCGTTAAATTGCCGATATCGACTTCCCCTGAAGCCGAGTTTCCACGCATTTCTATTCGCACGGTTTGGAGCAATACATCTCCTGAACAAATGACGCTTCAAGTAACTGCCAAAGTAGAGGAAGTCGCCTCCGAATTGCGCGGGGTTAAAAAAATTACGTCTCGGACTCGGGAAGGCGTTTCTATCGTCTATGTTGAATTTGAAAAAGATGCCGACGCAGATTTCATCAAAGTTGAGTTAATGGAGCGGCTTGAAACGCTTTGGCAGTCGCTTCCGGCGGGGGTTTCACGCCCAACATTAGAAAAATACGTCCCCAAAGAATTTCAAGAGTTAGAGGGATTTTTAGTCTATCAATTTTTTCCAGTTACCGACGTCGCTGTTTCGCCATCTTTAATTAAATCGCAGTTAGAAAAATATCTTGTTCCAACTTTGAACGGGCTCGAGGGTATTGGCGAAATTCGCCTATATGGTGCAGAGACCGAACGACTTATTATTGAATTAGATGAAACCGCACTACGAAGTTATGGTCTTGAGGTAGAAGATGTAGAAATGGCATTAAGCGAAATTACCGCTCGAAAAAATTACGGTGTCGTTTTAGCTTCTCAACTACAAGTTCCCTTACGGCAGGCGCATTCTTTTAACTCTATTTCAGACCTTGAAGAGATTGTCATCAAACCTACAGCACGCTTAGACACAAACAATATCGCACGTTTCATTCGTCTCCGAGATGTGGCGAAAGTTCGTTTGGAAATGCCAGAGCAAAGAAACTACTTTCGCATCAACGCAAAAGACGCGGTTACAATGTCCATTAGCCGCGAAGCAAATTCCAACAGCCTCAAACTTGCTGATAATATAGAAGAATCTATAAAAAATATCCTCTCTCGGGATTTGACGTCGCTTACATACATCAAAGCCATTGATAGAACGCTTCCCTTACGCAAAGAATTAGAAAATTTAGGTAAAGATTTAATCATCGCGCTGGTCGCGATTCTTATCGTTCTATTTTTCTTTTTACGAAGCATCAGATATACCTTTATTGTATTGCTGAATATCGTCTTTGCGCTTTCTTTCAGTGTGCTTGCGCTTTCAATGCTGGGATATAGTTTGAATCTCATTACGATTGCAGGAATGATTTTAGTTTTTGGCATTTTGACGGATAACGCCGTTGTGGTTATGGATAATATCGAGCGTAAAATGTTGCTCAATGGAGAGCGAAAGGAGCTTATTTCAAACGCCGCTGCCGAAGTTTTTTTACCTGTCTTTGCCTCAACGCTTACAACCGTCGGCGCGCTGATTCCGATTTTATTTTTGCCCGACGAAATTCGGTTGTATTTTATTGAGTTCGTTGTCTCTATTTCCGTTTCACTTGTCGGCTCGCTCCTGATTTCCTTCACGCTTATTCCTTCGCTTGTGTATCGTTATGGCGAGCAAGGCGTATCAAATTCATCAAAGTTAGAGAAGTTTTTCTCTCAACTCTATGCACCCGTATTAGGCTATATTTTAGACCGACCAAAGCGATTTATTTTTTTGACGATTCTTCTCATCGGCATTCCGATTTACTTACTTCCCGATAAGTTGGAAGAAAAAGGAGATTCGGAATTTTCTGTATTTAGGAAGTCATATAACTTAATACTCGGCAATGAGTATGTTTTAGCGGCGAAGCCTTATTTGAATTATATTTTCGGCGGCAGCTCTTATTTATTTTATCGATATGTTTCTCGTTCGGAATTTTTCGGCTACGGCGGCGAAACTTACATTCAAATAGATGTCAACGCCCCGCAAGGCACAAGCCCTGAACGACTTAATGAAATCGCGGCGCGTTTTGAAAAGCCTCTTTTGGAGTATGGGAAGGATATTGAGAAGTTTATTACAGAAATCAATGGCACAAATGCCTCAATCACCGTTTATTTTGATAAAACGCAAACATCTACCAGCTTACCTTATATCGTCAAAGCGCATTTAACCGCGATTGGCGCGCGCGTTGGTGGGGCATCGGTTGGCGTTTATGGCTTTGGACCTGGATTTTATTCAGGCGGCTATGAAACAAGTTCGTTTCGGCTGAAAGCACTGGGCTACAATTACGAAAAGTTAAAATCCATTTGTGAGCAGTTTAAGCAAGAGTTAGAAAAAAGTCCGCGCGTCGATAATTGCAAAATAGATAAAGCCTTTGGTTTTTTTGAAAGCGGCAGTGAAATTGTGCTTAATCTTCAACGAGACAACTTAAAGCATTATCCTGTTTCGCTCAACCACCTGCTTTCTACAATTCAAAGAAAAACAAGCGGACATGTTTCTTCTTTCTCAATTTCGATTGGCGGCTATGAGTACCCATCAGAGTTAAAATTTTCTCATGCCTCGCTTTTTTCAACCAGTGATTTATTTTCAGGTCTTTATTTTGACAGTGGCGGTGTTTCTCGTTTTTCAGATTACCTCAGCATTGAAAAGCGAAAGGTTTTATCTGAAATTTTGCGCGAAAATCAGCAATATCAGCGCTGGATTACTTTGGACTACAAAGGTCGGTACGATTTCGGACAGCGGTATATTGAAAATGTTCTCTCACGCCTGCCCCTTCCTCCCGGATACGAAATCGACACAAAGCAACAGAATTTTTTCATGTTTTCCGAGAAAAATACAGAGGATTTTATTTACGCGGCATTGTTATCAATTTTAATCGTGTTTATCGTTTGTGCCGCACTCTACGAATCGTTCTCGAAGCCATTTTTGATTATTTTAGCCGTCCCAATGTCAATGGCGGGCGTCTTTTTAAGTTTCTACTTTTTTGATGCGAACTTTGGTAGAGGCGGATATGCGTCTATTTTGCTTTTAGGTGGAATCGTCGTGAATAACTCTATTGTATTGATAGATAGAATCATTCACTCTGTTCGCGATAGAGGTCGGAGTTTCCTGAAATCTGTTATTATTGAATCTTCGTTAGAGCGGGTTCGTCCAATTTTAATGACCAGTATGCTCACCATTGCCTCGCTTTTGCCACTTCTTTTACGTGCAGAAAAAAGCAGTATTTGGTATGGACTTACGGTTGGCGCAATCGGCGGAATGATTTCTTCGACGATTCTCGTCTTGCTGATTTTGCCTGCGATTTTTCTTCTTTTTGAGCGGCGTTCAAAGTAGTCGTGCAAGGCGACAAACCAGCGTCTTCTGCAAGACGTTTTCTGCTTAATTATTCTTATATGGGTTACGCCGCGCTTGCTTCTAATACAGGCTTCTGAACAGCATCTTTATCGTAGTTCAAAATGGGCGCAAGCCATTTTTCTACTTCTTCGATTGACATGCCTTTTCGTCGGGCATAGTCCTCGACTTGGTCGCGCTCTATTTTTCCTGTTGTGAAATACTGCGCGTCTTTATGCGCAATATAGTAGCCACTTACCGCCGCTGTCGGATACATCGCACAACTTTCGGTCAGGAAAATTCCCGTTCGAGATTCCACGTCAAGCAATTCAAACAGGACGCGCTTTTCTGTGTGGTCGGGGCAAGCGGGATAGCCGGGCGCAGGACGAATGCCTTGATAGATTTCTTTAATCAATTCTTCATTCAACAGCGATTCATTCGGCGCGTAGCCCCAATAAACTTTGCGAACTTGCTGGTGCAAGTATTCTGCAAAGGCTTCGGCGAAGCGGTCGGCAAGGGCTTTGACCATAATTGAGTTATAGTCGTCATTGGCTTGCTCATACTTTTTGGCAAGTTCTTCTGCACCAATGCCTGCGGTTACGGCAAACATTCCGAAATAGTCTTTTAAGCCCGTTTCTTTCGGTGCAATAAAATCTGCCAAGCATTGGTTTGGTAGGTTTTTGGCTTTTTCGCTTTGCTGTCTCAAAAAGTGAACGGTTGTTAGAACTTTCGTGCGGGTTTCGTCGGTGTAGAGTTCGACATCGTCGCCAATACTATTTGCAGGGAAAATTCCGACTACACCTTTGGCAAGAAGTGCATTTTCGGCGATTAACTTATCGAGCATTTGATTAGCATCACGAAAGAGTTTAGTTGCTTCTGTTCCGATGATTTCATCGCTCAAAATGGCAGGATATTTTCCAGCAAGTTCCCATGCTTGGAAGAAGGGCGTCCAATCAATGTAGTCGCGCAGTTCGGCAAGCGTCACTGAGACGTCAAATATACCGAGTCGATTTGGCTTATAGACATCGTTCGGATTCCATTCTATTTTAGTTTTGTTCTGACGCGCCACTTCTATTGGCAGAGATTTTTTCTCTTGTTTGCGCCGAGCATGGTCTTCGCGGACGAGTTCATATTCGGTTCGAATTTTATCTGCAAACGCATGTTTTGTTTCAGGCGCAATAAGATTTTGCACAACAGGCACGGAGCGCGAGGCATCAAGCACGTGAACGACTGTGCCAGAATAATTTGGCGCAATTTTCACGGCTGTATGCACGCGTGAGGTCGTTGCGCCGCCGATGAGCAACGGAATTTTGAATCCTTGACGCTCCATTTCTTTTGCCACGCCGACCATTTCATCAAGCGAGGGGGTGATTAATCCCGATAATCCAATAATATCTACTTGTTCTTTTTTCGCGGTTTCTAAAATTTTATCCGTCGCGACCATCACGCCTAAATCAATCACTTCAAAATTATTGCACGCAAGCACAACGCCGACGATATTTTTTCCAATATCGTGCACGTCGCCCTTCACCGTCGCCATGAGAACCCTCGCGTTCTTTTTGGCTTCGCCCGTTTGCGATTGCAGTCGTTTCTTTTCTTCTTCGATATAAGGAATCAAATACGCGACGGATTTTTTCATCACGCGTGCCGATTTGACGACTTGCGGCAGAAACATTTTGCCCGCGCCAAATAAATCGCCGACGACGTTCATTCCGTCCATCAACGGCTTTTCAATCACATCGAGCGGACGCGGATATTTTTGGCGCGCTTCTTCGGTATCTTGGTCAATATAATCCGTAATACCGTTGATGAGCGCGTATTTGAGCCGTTCTTCTACGGATAAGTTTCGCCACTCGTCTTTTTTCTTTTCTACTTTCTCGCCGCCTTGATTTTTAATTTGCTCGGCAAGTTCTATCAGGCGTTCAGTTGCATCGGGACGGCGGTTTAGAAGCACGTCTTCAACGCGCTCGCGCAGTTCGGGTTCAATATCGTCGTAAATGGCAAGTTGCCCCGCATTCACAATGCCCATATCTAACCCTGCTCGAATTGCGTGATAGAGAAACGCCGAGTGCATCGCTTCGCGGACGGGATTATTTCCTCTGAATGAGAAGGAGATATTTGAAACGCCGCCGCTCACTTTGGCGTGAGGTAGATTTTCTTTAATCCACTTTGTTGCGTTAATAAAATCAACAGCGTAATTATTATGCTCTTCCATTCCCGTCGCAACGGTGAGGATATTGGGGTCAAAAATAATATCGTGCGGATTGAACCCGACTTCTTCGGTCAAAATGCGATAGGCGCGCGCGCAAATTTCTTTGCGTCGTTCAAAATTATCGGCTTGTCCCTTTTCATCAAACGCCATCACGACCGTCGCCGCGCCGTAGTGCTTAATTTTTCGCGCATATTCTTTGAACTTTTCTTCGCCTTCTTTGAGCGAAATAGAATTCACAATACACTTTCCTTGCAAGCACTTCAAGCCGGCTTCTATCACAGACCATTTAGACGAGTCAATCATAATTGGAACGCGAGCGATGTCGGGTTCGGCGGCAATCAGGTTCAAGAACTTCACCATTGCGGCTTCGGAATCGAGCATGCCTTCGTCCATATTGACGTCAATAATTTGCGCGCCGTTTTCAACTTGCTGACGCGCAATCGCAAGGGCTTCATCGAATTGACCGTTGAGAATGAGTTTAGCGAATTTTGGCGATCCGGTAACATTCGTGCGCTCGCCGATATTGATGAAGTTTGTTTCAGGGCGAACCACCAGCGGCTCCAATCCCGACAGCATCATGGTTTTAATGATGTTGTTTTTCTTGCGCGGCTTGTTTCGAGCGGCGACTTCGGCGAAGGCGGCGATATGTTCGGGCGTTGTGCCGCAACAGCCGCCAATGATGTTGACGAAATTTTCTTTGATGTAATCGTCCAACTGCTTCGCCATAAATTCGGGCGATTCATCGTATTCGCCCATTTCGTTCGGCAAGCCCGCGTTGGGATAAAGGCTTGTGTAGCAATCCGAGACGCGTGCCAACTCTTTGATGAACGGACGCATTTGCGCCGAGCCGAGTGCGCAGTTTAATCCGACCGATAGCAGATTCGGCGCGTGTGCAATAGAAACCCAAAAGGCTTCCGTCGTTTGTCCCGATAAAGTTCTTCCGCTTTGGTCGACGATGGTGCCTGAAATCATCAATGGCAAGGTTTTTCCGGTTTGGTCGAAATAATCTTGAATTGCCGCAATCGCCGCTTTAGTGTTGAGCGTATCGGTAATGGTTTCGATAAGGAGCAAATCGACGCCGCCATCGACCAAGCCGCGCACTTGCTCGAAATACGCGTCGTAGAGTTGTTGATACGTAACGGCGCGAAAGCCGGGGTCGTTGACATCAGGCGACATCGAGGCAAGTTTCGTCGTCGGACCGATTGCGCCTGCGACAAATCGCGGTTTGTCGGGCGTTTTCTTCGTGAATTCTTCCGCAACTTCTTTGGCGAGTTTCGCCGATTGCACGTTCATTTCATAAACAAGATGCTCCATTCGGTAATCGGCTTGCGAAATGGAGTTTGCGCTGAACGTATTGGTTTCAAGAATATCCGCGCCCGCTTCCAAGTATTGGCGATGAATGGCTTTGATGATTTCAGGTTGCGTGAGCGAAAGCAGTTCATTGTTGCCTTTTAATCCGTCTTTGGGCTTGTTGAACGATTCCTTGTCCAAATGTCCGTGCGAGCATGAGCCGCTATGATGATGCGCGTCGTGGTCAACGCCTGTTCCGCTTTGCGCGTGGGCTTCGTGCAAAATCTCATCGAGCTTCTGTTCATTTGCTTCGGCAATTGGGTCGTGCGGCAGTTTCGCGTTGAACTCTTTGAACCGCTCGCCTCTGTAATCCTCTTCGGTGAGTTTGTAGCGTTGAATCATCGTTCCCATTGCGCCGTCAATGACGAGAATGCGCTCTTCAAGTAACGCGTGAATGCTCTTGCTCATTTGCTTCAAGTGATTGAATTGACTTCAATTAAATGGATTTAAAATCTTCGAAAACAAAAAGCCTTCCCAATCGGAAAGGCTCGTGTCGAACTTTGTATGCCGCTGAATCAAACTTGTCTGAAATCGCTTGATTTGATGCGGCTCTATGGACACTTATGGCTTTTCCGTGTTGATTTCCTTTCGGAAACCGCTCTGCGCCGTGTCCATAGATAATGGTGCGAAAAGCATTGCAAATATACGGCAAGTCGTTAAACTTTCAATGCCGTTGTGTAACTTGATTTAATTTTTCAATTACTGCTTTGCCACATGAAGTTCACTTTGCCGATTCAAATCGGTCCTTCCTATCGCGACGTGCTTCTGGCTCACGAGCGCATTAAGCCTTTCATCAAACATACGCCGATGATGACTTGTGAGAGCCTGAACCGCATCACGAATGCGGAACTTTACTTCAAGTGTGAGAACTTGCAAAAGGTTGGCGCGTTCAAATTTCGCGGCGCGTGCAATGCGGTTTTTTCGCTTTCCGACGAGGCGGTTCGAAACGGCGTAGCGACGCACTCATCGGGCAATCATGCGGCGGCATTGGCGCTTGCGGCACGACTGCGCGGCACTTCCGCCACTATCGTCATGCCGAAGAACGCGCCAAGCGTTAAAATCGACGCCGTCAGAGGTTACGGCGGCACCATCGTTTTTTGCGAACCGACCTTGCAAGCCCGCGAAGCGACGTTAAACAATGTGATTTCAAAAACGGGAGCAACCTTCATTCCGCCTTACAACTTCTGCCCCGTCATTGCTGGACAAGGCACAGCGGCACTTGAACTCCTTGACGACGCTCCGCCGCTCGACTTGCTTATCGCTCCCATTGGCGGCGGCGGCTTGATTTCAGGCACGGCGATTGCGACGCTTGGAAAAAGTCCAACAACAAAAGTTATTGGCACAGAACCCGCTAACGCCGACGACGCCTTCCGCTCTTTTCAATCGCACACGCTCATTGCGCAAACCGCTCCAAACACCATCGCCGATGGCTTGCTCACCTCGCTGGGCAACATCACCTTTTCCATCATTCAGCGTTACGTCTCTCAAATTTTTACCGTCAAAGAAGACAACATCATTCGTGCCATGCGCCTCGTCTGGGAACGCATGAAACTCATCATCGAGCCTTCCGCCGCTGTGCCGCTTGCCGCCGTGCTCGAACACCCCGACGCTTTTTCAGGCAAACGGATAGGCATTATCTTTTCAGGCGGAAACGTGGATTTGAGCAAGCGTTTCTGGTAACTTTTCAAAAACGAAACTTCACCATCATGTCTTACCAACATCTTCTTGTAACCCAAGAGCCAGAGGCGAAAATCGCCGTCGTCGCGCTCAATCGTCCCCAAGCCCTCAATGCGTTGAACTTCGAACTGATGACGGAACTCACCCGCGCGTTTAGAGGCTTCGCCAAAGAGGATTCCGTCAATGCCGTTGTGCTAACAGGCAACGATAAAGCCTTTGCCGCCGGTGCCGACATCAAAGAAATGGCGACGGCAACGAGTGCAGAGATGCTCACGAAGGGTTATCTGGAAATGTGGGACGAATTGCAAGCGTTCAAAAAGCCGATTGTCGCGGCGGTTTCAGGCTACTGTCTCGGCGGCGGCGCGGAACTTGTCATGGTTTGCGACATCATCATTGCGTCCGAAACTGCCAAATTCGGTCAGCCTGAAATCAACATTGGCGTCATTCCGGGCGCAGGCGGCACGCAACGCCTCACGCGCGCCGTCGGCAAAGTCAAAGCCATGGAATTGATTTTGACGGGACGACAGTTCAACGCCGAAGAAGCCTTGTCTATGGGTCTTATCAATAAAATTTTTCCGATTGACTCTTATCTCGACGAGGCGAAAAAATTAGCCGTTGAGATTGCCTCAAAGCCGCCGATTGCCGTCCGCCTTGCCAAAGAAGCCGTCCTTAGAGCCGCTTCCACGAACTTATCCGACGATGTTGAATTTGAACGCCGACTCTTTGCGCTTCTCTTCGCCACCGACGATATGCGCGAAGGCATGAACGCCTTTATTGAGAAACGAAAGCCGATTTGGAAAGGCAAATGACTTACACCAATATCGGTCAGTAACTTTTTTGTGTTCGCCATTCTGAATGTCGGCGTTTCTTATTCAGCGTGCGAAAAAGAGCCAGAGAAGCGCAAGCGAGAGGAACGCAATGGCGAGGAAAAAGAGGCGCGTTTTTTTCTCCGTGCTTTTGAGATGTCGCTTTAAGGTGAGAGCGAATTTTTCTTGTTCGGCTTTCAATTTTTCTTTGAGCTCGTCGCGCTCCCGCTTGATGGCGTCAAGTTCGTTTTGAAACAAGACGCGTTGCTGGTCTAATTGCGCCAAAAGTTGCGCTTGGGTTGTTTTGGGGTTGCTTGTGAGTTCAAGTGTTGGAAAAATCGGCGGTTTAATTTTTTCGCCGTTTGCGGCTTTTTCAATGGCAGGCAGAAAGTCGTTTTGGAATGTAGCGGTAAGCCGTGCGACATCAATGCCGCGATAGGTCGGCTGATAGCCGGCGAGTTTTGTCGTGCATTTTTCTAATTGGCTTTTTGCGCCTTTCCAGCGACCGTTGCTGAAATGATACAGCCCCACGGCAGCGTGAATGATGCCTTGCAGGAAGAGTTTATCGGCACCGGTGGTTTCTTGCCAGATGTGTTCCCAAGTGTCGTGGCACTCAAAAAAGTCGCGTCGGTTAAATTCGTCGATGCCGCGTAGGAAGTCGTCGTAATGCTCGTCGATGCTCATGCGGGTTCAAGGGTAAGTTGCAATAATGGTTTCGCCAGCGGTTGCCGTGTCTCCAACTTTGACTTTCACTTCTACTGTCGGTGGCAGGAAGATATCGACGCGGCTTCCGAACTGAATCATGCCGAAACGCTCACCGATGCGAATTTTATCGCCTTCTTTGAGGTCGCAAATGATGCGCCGCGCCACAAAGCCTGAAATTTGCTTAAAGAAGACTTTGACGCGCTCGTTTTCGATGCCGATTTCCGTGCGCTCATTGCGCTCGCCCGCATCGTGGTCGAAGGCGGCGATGTATTGCCCTTCAATGTATTTGAAATGCGTTACCGTTCCTGAAATCGGGTTGCGATTGACATGAACGTTAATTGGCGACATAAACACGCTCACCATTTTTGCCTTGCCATTAAAAAATGCATGCTCGACTTCCTTGACCACGACGACCTTTCCATCGGCGGGCGAGATAATCGCATTTGGCACTGTGGGCGGCGTGCGTTCAGGGTCGCGGAAAAATTGCAACGTAAATAAGAGCAATAAAAGCGCGAGTGCAATCAGTGCGATTGACACTGCAACGGGTAAATTTGGCACGTAGCTTAGTGCGTATAGCCCAAAACAAAGCACAAGCATTTTGCCAATCGTGCCGTAGCCGTAAGGCGTCAGTTTCATGTGTTTATGATTAAAGATTGAGAATCGTAAAATAATCGATTAGGCGGATTGAGAGATGGGTGCATTGTCGCTGATTTCAATGTGCAATTCGGTGAAAGAGGCACGGTCTTCGTTCAGTTTCCAGCATCGAATTTGCCTGATGCTCCGATCTTCGCCGACGGAGATAATCGGATACCACCAGTTTGTGAAGGGAAAATTTGCTCGGTCAAATTCCGAAGGAATGGCGTCGGCGTTGGGGTGCGAGTGATAAAATCCCCAAACTCCGAACCCTTCTTTAAGGGCTTGACGCTCGACTTTGGCGTAGTCTAATGGGTCAATCTCAATGCGGTTGTGTCGGGATTCAAGTTTCATGTTTTCAACAGGGACGACTTTTCGGACTTCGAAATCGCCGTCAATCATCATTCCGACGAGTAAGCCGCCGCACTCTTCGGGATAGGCGCCTTGCGCTTGTGTCGTCATCACAAGCAGTTGGCTTTTGCTGATTTTCAGGTCGCCGGGCAATTCGCGCTCTTTATCCATCATCACAATCATCGCCGTTCCCAAGCGAGCCAAGTCGGTATCCATCAACATGCCGCTCGTCAGCGAGACGTGTTGGGGAATCAGATAGACATCTGCCCAAACGGAATAGCCCATCATCACGCGGCTGATTTTCGTGCGCTCGTCCATGAGCAGGAGCAAACGGTTTCCATATGCTTCGTTGATGAGAATCGGAGAGGCAATTCGTGCGACAAGTGCGTTTTCAATCGAGCCAATCAATCGTTTTTGAACTTCAATCGGCTTGATGATTGAAGCATCAATATCTGAATAGCCGCTTGGAAAGCGGAATGAACGTGGATTTGAGATTTTGATATTGATAATCACGTTTTTATCGGCTTTTTTGGTTCAAACATTCCAAAAGTGCTCGGAAAGATACTTCATGCCGCCATCACAAAGAATGCAGACAATCACGCCTTGTGTGTTTTGTTCGGTAAGTTCTTTGGCGACTTTGAGCGCGGCATAGACATTCGCCGATGCTGAAATCCCCAAGAGCAAGCCTTCCGTTCTCGGCAGTTTCACGGTGTATTCAAACGCCGTTTCGGTTGAGACTTCAATAAATCGATCTGGAACTTTTGCGTCGTAAATGCTCGGCACCATCGCCGATTCCAGATGCTTAATGCCTTCGATGCCGTGAATGGCGACGTCGGGCTGAACGGCAATGCACTGAATTTTGTCGTTGTAAGATTTCAATCGGCGCGATGTTCCAATAAAACTGCCGCTTGTGCCAATGGCGGCAATAAAATGCGTGATGCGTCCGTCGGTTTGTTCCCAGAGTTCAACGCCGGTGGTGTTGAAGTGCGATTGCCAGTTGGCGTCGTTGCTGTATTGGTCGGCGTAAAAGTAAAGGTCGGGATTTTGGGCGTAAAGTTCTCGCGCTTTGCGAATCGCGCCGTCGCTGGATTCCGATGCGGGCGTAAAAATCAGTTCCGCACCGTAGGCTTTAAGGATTTTCTTGCGTTCTTCGCTTGCCGATTCTGGCACACACAAGCGGCACTTGTAGCCTTTAATGGCACAAATCATCGCGTAAGCAATGCCCGTATTTCCACTTGTGGCATCGAGCAGAATTTTATCCTTCGTCAGCAAGCCTTGTGCTTCGGCAGTTTCCACGATGTTGAGTGCGGGACGGTCTTTGACGCTTCCGCCCGGATTCATAAACTCACACTTGCCATAAATTTCCACTTGGTCGCTAATTCCCCACTGCTCTGCAATTTTTTTCAGACGCACTAAGGGGGTGTTTCCAATCAGCGAGAGGGTTTGTTTATCTATTGTCGTGTCATTGATTAAATCCGCCATAAATGTTCGTCAATGTTTATCGTTTTTGTTGAACTGCTTATGCGTTGCGATTCTCTTTCTGTTCCTCATCTCTCGCTTAACCTTTTGGCTCGTAAAAAAATTCACTGCACACGGTTTCAAAAGAGGAATCGGATTTGCTCTTCGGAAATGTCGCGGTTGATGTTTTTGCAGAAGGCACGGGCTTCTTCGACCAAACCTTTATTGACCGCAACGATGAGCATTGTTTGGAGTACGGGCGTGGCGTCGCAATCGGTGGCGGAAGGGAACGCGCCGAATCGCGTGTGCGAGTGATAAGTTCCGACAATGCTCATGCCGTATTCTTTCGCCGCCATTTCGATGTCGTAGCGTTGGTAAGCGGCGATTTCAAAGCCTTGTGTGCGGTCGCCGCGCAATCGGTTCACGCACGGCGCAATGTATCGGACGATGTTTCGCCGAATCGCGTTTTCCTCTTCGAAGTGCCCAATCAGCAAGCCGCAACACTCTTCGGGAAAGGTCGCTTTTGCATGGTCTTTAATGCGGTTCAGATTTGAAAGTGAAATCAGCATCGAGAATAACTTGTCAAGGTTGAGGCGAGTCGTTTGATGAAACTTACGCTGTTTCGACGGTAGTGCTATAAAAATGTGTTCGTCATTGCGAGCGGTGCGAGGAATCCACTGACGCGCTCGGTCAGACGCGCTGATGGATTTTTCTCCTTCACTTCGTTCAGGGTCAGAATGGCAAACACAAAAAAGTTACATGACCGTTTCGACTTTGGACGCAAATCGCGTTTGATGCCACTTCCACGCCGTTGCAATAATGGTTTCTAATTGATTGAACTTGGGCTTCCAACCGAGAATCTGCTTGGCTTTTTCAGCACTGCCGATGAGTTTGGCGGGGTCGCCCGCTCGTCGTGCGCCTTCAACGACGGGAATTTCTCTTCCTGTTACTCTTTTTGCAGTTTCAATGACTTCTCGCACCGAAAAGCCGTTGCCGTTTCCGAGATTGAAGACGTCGCTCGCGCCGCCGTTTTCCAAATGCTTTAAGCCCAAGACGTGGGCGTCGGCAAGGTCGGTGACGTGAATGTAGTCGCGAATGCAAGTGCCGTCGGGCGTGTCGTAATCCGTGCCGTAAATGGTGATGTGGTTGCGTCTGCCGAGTGCGGCGTCCAGCACAAGCGGAATGAGGTGCGTTTCAGGGTTGTGGTCTTCGCCGATTTCCCCCGATTCATCGGCGCCGGCGGCGTTGAAATAGCGAAGCGCGACGTATTTCAATCCAAACGCGTTGCTGTAATCTTGCAAAATGCGCTCGACCATCAACTTGGACGCGCCGTAAGGATTAATCGGCTGTTGCGGGTGCGATTCCGGAATCGGAACTTCTTTCGGCTCTCCATATGTGGCACAGGTCGATGAGAAAATAAACCGATTGACCTTTGCTTCACGCATCACCTCGAGCAAATTGAGCGTGGCGACAACATTGTTTCGATAATACTTCGCCGGATTTTCAACCGACTCGCCGACATATGCAAATGCCGCAAAGTGCATCACCGCCTCAACTCGATGCTCGGCAAATACTTCTCTCAACAACGCCGTGTTTTCCAACTCGCCAACAATGAGCCGCTCGCCTTGCGCCAATTCGCGATGCCCATAAATGAGATTGTCAAAAATGACGACCTCGTATCCCGCCCGTTTGAGTTCGCGGACCGCGTGCGCGCCGATATAGCCCGCCCCGCCTGTAACTAACACCTTCATTTGTCTATTGTTTGAGTTGAACTTTCTTGAACGCCCCTATTGACCACGTTCCCCCGTTCAGAGAAACTTTTTGATGTCATTTAGAGTAAATCCGTGTTGTAACATCAATTTAACTTAACGCATCAAATTGGAGGGATTTGCCATGAAAAAAGTTTTACATCGAGCGTCGGAACGCGGCTTTGCCAATCACGGGTGGCTGAAAAGTTACCACAGTTTTAGCTTTTCAAGTTACTATAATCCCAACAAAATGAATTTCGGATTGCTTCGCGTCCTCAACGACGACGTAGTGGCGGGCGGCAAAGGCTTCGGAACGCATTCGCATCAAGATATGGAAATCGTTTCGATTCCGCTCTTCGGCGCGCTCGCGCACAAAGACAGCACGGGGCGAAGCGAGGTGATTCGTTCAGGAGAAGTGCAGATTATGTCGGCGGGACGCGGCATTGCGCACTCCGAGTTTAATCACTCGCAAACCGACGACGTGAATTTTCTTCAAGTTTGGGTTTATCCGAAAGAAAAAAGCATTGAGCCGCGCTATGAGCAAAAACTCTTTTCGGAATCCGAGCGCAAAAATCGCTTTCAAACTGTTGTTTCGCCCGATAAAGCCGACGGCGGGGTTTGGATTAATCAAGATGCCTACTTCTCACTTGGGGACTTCGACGCGCACGAAACCGTCACTTATACGCTCAAACGCAACGCGCACGGCGTTTATTTCTTCGTCATTGAGGGCGCGGCGGAAATCGGCGGCGAAACCTTGCAGAAGCGAGACGCGCTTGGACTTTGGGAAACCGAAACCGTTCATATCAAACTCCTTGAACCCGCCAAACTCTTGGCGATTGAAGTGCCGATGAACTGAACCCAACTGCACATACATGCGAAACGCCGATGCACTTGCACTGGCGTTTTGTATTTTCAATTCAACTTATCCTTGTCTAATTATGCCGCGCATTTTCCGCGAAGAGATTTTCGAGAGCAAGTATCGCTTCTTGGTTGCACGCATGCAGTTTGCACGTGGCGAGATTTCCTTTGAAGACTTGCGCGCTCACGCCGACGCGCTGATTTCCACCATAAAAAAACGGCGCGACCAACAGTTTGGAACATCGCGCCGCTATCGCTTGAAAATTTCCGCCGCTGAACTCTGCGCCGACCCGTTTTAAGGGTTACTCACAAGCGTTATTTATACTCAAAAGTGGTTGTTACCATTGAACCGCTTCCTTCTCTCTCCAATTTCACTTCATATCTCCCCTTTGGATATGGCTTCATATCGAGTTTCATTTCAAACAGTTCTGTTGATTTTCCGTCGCGACTTGCGCTCGGCGTCCAAATTTTATCGCTGAGCACTGTAACCAGTTCGCCCTTGTCGTTGTAGAGTGCGGCTTTGAGGCGCATCGGTTTAGACATGCCGAATTTTACCACATACACAGTTCCCTCTCCTACTCTTTTTGCGGCATATACCGTGAGCACTCCTTCGGTGTTCAGTTTGAAGTTGTAAGGAATCATCAGCCAAGTGGAGAGTTTCTTTCCGCCGATTTCGGCTGGCGAAAAGGTTGATGCCAATGTTGCTTCAATAGCGGCTTGTTCGAAGGCTTGCCGTTCAGGCGAGTTAGAGGTATCCTTCGCGTTGTATTTAACGACCAACGCTTTTTTCGGCAATCCGTCTTCTCCGATTAAGGCTTTGACAATCACCCGCGCCTCAACGCCATGTTGCTTTGCAATTTCAGGATATTTCGCCGTTGCTCTGTTGATGAACTCGGGGTCTTTTTCCACGTTCATGAAGTCGGGCGGTTCGGAGGCGGATTTTGCGGCTTGTGTGTTCAGCGTTGCGTCGGATTGTTTTTCTTCGGCACAGTTCAGCGAGAGCGCAACCATCACGATTGCCGAGAGTGTCAGCGCAAGGTGTTTCATCTTGAAGTCCTCCTTTTTGGAAAGTTGATAAGTGATACGTTGTTTAAGTGAATTGAATTGTTCGGAAAAGGCGATGGCGCCGGTCAGGTCGCCACGCTCTTCGTGTGTGGCGACGGCGATGAGAGCGTTGGCGTAGTCGGCTTTGGAAAGGCTCGTTGCTTTCGTGGCTTCGTCGTCGCAACACATTTCGCGCAAGTCGTCTAGTCGTTTGAAGAAGAAAAAGACGATTGGATTGAAGAAGTGCATCGCTTTTGCAAGGGTTTGCAGAAGGGCGAGATAGTGGTCGTATTGGCAGAGATGTGCGACTTCGTGCGCGAGCACGGCGGATTGCATCGGAACGCCCCACGCGCTAAACGACTTCGGCAAGACAATCGTCGGACGCCATATGCCATACACAAACGGGCTATGCACGCTTTCGGATTGAACAACGCTCACGCCTTTTGGCACTTCGGCAAGCAGGCTTGTTTCAATCGGCTTTGCATGTTCAAATTGCTTTTTGAGGCGCACCGTCTTCCAAACGGCAATGGAAAAGAGCGCAACGCTCCCCAAAAGCCAACTCACAAATAATACGGCTTGCATTGATAGGCTTTCCGACTTCGTCGCCAACGGCTCAACGCCCCACACCACGATTTCGCGCACCCCAACCACGCTCGCTAAATTCAGCGTCGCAGGCATTGCCGATTCAGGCAAGAGATTCATCGGCGGCAGAAAGAGTTTGAGCAAGCCAAGCAAGGCAAGCAGTCGCAGGGTTCTTGCATCTTTTTTGCGCAAGATGAAAAGCACTATCAACAGAAGGCACAGAAACAGCGCGTTTTGAAGCGTCGCTAAAAGCATGGTTTCGCACCATGCTTCGCCAATTTGGTTGAGCGTTTCAATCATCGTTTTTCTCCTTTGCTTTTTGTTCCAGAATTTTTCTCAGTTCTTTGATTTCCGCCTTTGTGAGCGCGTCGGAATGCACGAGGTAATTGGCAAGGGCTTGAAACGAGCCGCCAAAGACGCGCTCGACGAATGTCTCGGTGGCTTTGTCGACGATTGTTTCGCGCTTTTTCGTCGGCTTGTAAAAATTCACCAATCCGATTTTCTCGCGCTTCAAGTAGCCTTTCTGAACGAGGTTGTTCATTACGGTTTGCACGGTCGTGTAGGCTTTTTCGCCGTTGGGATAAAGATGATTGGCGACGTCGCGCACCGACGGCTTTCCGCCTAAATCCCAAATTCCGCTCATCACTTCCCATTCAAGCGGCGAGAGTTTCTTTTCCGAATCCGACATTATCCTACTGTTTTAGTTTTTCTACTACAATTATAGTAGCAAAGAAAACAAAAGGATTGTAGATTTCCAAATCTTGCGATATAAAACCAACATCATTAAGAAGAGAGGATGTTTTTTACGGCGACGTCGTTGAGAGCGAAGCGAATCATTATATGACGACGCCCAAACACCCTCTCTGTTCTCAACCTACTTCACTACAATCCGCCCAATCCTCACGCTTGTCGCTTTTGTGCGACAGCACTCCGCCCGAGTGTTTGATTTCTCCGACACCTTTTCCGCATTGCCTTTTCTTTTTGAATAATTCGGCGAATATGCTTTTGGCACGCTTTTGGATTTTTATTTCAGCAGAGTTGTAGCAAAAGGCTCGCTCGGTTTAATACGCTGTTATCAATCCATAAACTTATCTACAAAAGATGAAAAACATCGTTATTTCACTCGCTCTTTTGATTCTTGTCTCGGTTTCAAGCTTTGCACAAGAGACATCAACGACATCGAGTAGCGGCATGGTTTTATTAAAGCCGGGTGACTTTGTCGTTGGCGGTCGCGTCGCATTAGGCGGTGTTGCTGGGGCGTCATTTGGATTTGCCGCAAACGCTGAATACGGATTCAAAGAAAACATCGGTATTGGCGGTTTCTTCGGCTACTCGGGCTACAAAGAGGACTTCGCATTTTACGAAGCGTCTTATACCAACATTTTGATTTTAGGTTCGGTGAATTACCACCAAGACTTTTTGAAGATTCAAAATCTTGATACTTGGGCGGCGGTAAGTCTCGGCTACAATGTTGCGAGTGCCGAAGCCAAAGCAAAAACAGGAAGTTTCATCGTTCCCTCTGTGAGCGCAGGCGGTGTTGTATGGGGCGTCACGGCAAACTTACGCTATTATTTCACACCTAATCTTGCCGTTGCGGCAAGCGCCGGATACGGTCTGGGCTACTTGCAAGTCGGGCTGGATTACAAGCTTTAATTTTTGTTCTTTTGTTCTTTCTCGCAAGATTCTTTTATCGTCATGCTAAGCCGTCTCCAAAAGAGGCGGCTTTTTGTTTTGGGCGAATTGCGTCGTAACTTTCAATCAAATGAACACTTTAACATTTTTCAGGGAATAATAACTATGAGCGCACTTCAACACGGCGAGTTCATCGCTTCCGATACACTTACCGCACCAAAGCCCGCTTCTTCACGAAAAAAACGATGGCTTCTCGTTCAGCCGAAAAGCAAAACCAATTTGATGGTGGATTCGGGTAAGGTCAGCATTCCGCTCAATTTGATGATGGTCGGCACATTAGCGAAAACTCGATTTGATGTCGAGTTCGTTGATGAGCGCATCGGCGACAAAGTTCCCGAAGATTTATCGAAGTATGATGTAGTTGCTATTACCGCGAGAACGCTCAACGTGTCAAAGGCGTATCAAATCGCCGACCAAGCCAGAGCACAAGGCGCGCGCGTCATTATGGGCGGCACACACCCGACCATGCTCTTTGAAGAAGCCAAAGAACACGCCACGAGCGTCGTTTTCGGAGAGATTGAATCCGTTTGGGATTCACTTGCCGATGATGTAGAAAACGATGCCATGCAGCCTCAATACAAAGCGGGCGCGTTCAAATCCATGACGCAAATGGGCATGCCCGATTTCAACATCGTTCTTGGTTCGCCGAATTCAAGCAAGTATAGTTTCCGCATTCCGCTCCTTGCCACAAAAGGCTGTCCCGTCGGCTGTAACTTTTGCACCACGCCAACGATTTACGGCAAATCGTTCCGCACGCGCACCAGCGATTTCGTGGTTGAAGAAATCAAATTTCATCAAAACCGCTTGGGCAAAAAGGATATTCACATTTCGTTTATGGACGACAACATCAGCTTCAAGCCGTCGTTTATGGAAGAGTTGATGCATGCAATGGTCGGCTTAGGCGCGAAGTGGAACGCGAACATCTCGATGAACTTTCTTGAAAAACCCGAAGTGCCGCTACTCGCCAAAGAAGCAGGGTGCGAGCTTCTGAACGTCGGCTTCGAATCTGTTACGCCAGAAACGATTAAATACGTGCACAAAGGTTCAAATCGAATCGGACGCTATGATGAGGTCGTCGCCAACGTGCATAACGCCGGCATCGGCATACAAGGCTATTTCATCTTTGGATTCGACACCGACACGAAAAACAGTTTTCAAGGCACTTACGATTTCATCATGCGCAATCGCATCGAGTTTCCCGTCTTCACCATCGCAACCCCCTTTCCGGGCACGCCTTGGTTTGAGGAAATGAAACCGCGCATTGAGCATTTTGATTGGGATAAATACGACACTTTCCACTACATGTATAAGCCCATGAAAATGGAACGCGATGAGTTTTTAGAAAACTTCATCAAAATTCAGCGCGAGATTTATTCGTGGAAAAACATTTGGAAGCGATTGCACGGCAAGCCGTTTAATTGGATTTGGATGGTGAATGTGGCGATGCACTACTTCACACAGCGGCTCACCCCGAAAATGCTGATGTAAAATTGGTTAGTGCGATTATGCTTCAATGCGAATGACCGCGTCCTGACGAATTGGAAAACACTGACACGCCAAGCGTTCATTTTCATTGAGCAGATTTCGAGCGCGAAAGTCTTTTTCTTCGCGCGTCAAGCGGGAGAGATGCGCTGCGCCTTCCAATATCGTTACGCGGCAAGTTGTGCAGAGTCCCATTCCGCCGCACGCACCGCCAATTCGCACGCCTTCGTTGAGGGCAAGGCTCTGCACACTTTCTCCATCAAGCAGTGTTTCAGTTAAAAAAGTAATTGTTTCAGTTTTACCGTCAGCCTTGTGTATAAGAATTTCAATCTTCGCCATGTCGCTAAAAAATTGAGCGGAGGATTGAGACTCATAGAGCCAGTTCTCGATTGAAGATGACGTCGAATCTGAACGACTTTGCTTTCAAGCGACGCTCAAAGTGTTGAATGATTTTTTCCAAGCGAGATGGAATCGCCATAATTTTTTCTTGTGCTTTTCTTCCCAGTTCGTTCAGCCCAGTCAAGGTTTCCACTTTCCAGTGTGCAATCAGTTGCTCGACGATAATTTTGTAATCGTTCATTGAGTATCCGCCAGAGCGAGTAATCACTTCTGCATATTCAGCAAAGTTCCTGATGGAAACGCCGGGCATATCAATCGATGGAAGCACTTCGCTTGCCGCTTCGAGGGCGGCGTTGGCATCGCGCTTTAAGATTTCTTTGAAAACGGTCATGTAGAAGACGAAGTGGCGTGCTTCTTCGGTTGCGATGCGTTTGAGAATCGTGGAAATCGTCGGCTCGTTCTCACCGATAAGTTTTGCAGTAGCTTCGTGAGAAATTTGGGTGGCGCGTTCTTGTGCAGAAGTATAGACGAAGGTTTTGTAAGGATTGCCCGTCCAACTCGGCGTGAAGCCTCTTTGAATGTAGTCGAACTGCGCCTGCTCCAACGCTCTGAAATCTAAGATGTTGGCGTCGCGGCAGTAATCTCGAATGACGTTTCCGTGTCGGTCTTCTTCCGCCGTCCAAAGAAAATTCCATTTTGCCCAAAAACTTTCCGTTCCGAGCGATTGTGCCAGAAGACGATGGAAATGTGGAAGTCCTTCTTCGGTCATCAAGTTCAAGGCAAGTGAGACGCGGGCATTGTCGGGAATGGACTTTGCTCTTTCGCGCAAGGCTTGTAGTTCGGCAGGGTCTCCGCCGTTGCTATATGGCAGAAGGTCAGACGAGAACCAAAGCGTGCGCTTTTCTTCATGCCCGATAATGAGCGATTCAACGATGGATTCTAACTCGGAGAGAACTTCAATTTGAGAGGCAAACTGCATTGCAGACATAAAATATTCTTGAAAAGATTAAGTAACCCCTAATATAACACATTATCGCTTCGGTTCTCTCATTTAGAGCAACTTTTTTTGAAGAAAACGGCTTTGCTTTACGCGCCAGAAGATTGCACGAAATGCACCATGTTGAGAAATCTGAAAATCATTCTCGTTACGTCTTCACGATACATCACGACATATTCTCCTCTATCGACGACGGAAAAGCCTTCGTGCTTTCTTTGTTCGTATTCGGCTTTGCTGATGCAGGTTTTGAAGACGGTGGCTTTGCCTGTAAAGATGAGCCATTTGAGGTAGCCGTGTGTTTTGAGGTAATACTCGCTGATGCGCACTTTTTGCACTTCGGGCGATGTGTCCCTTTCGTGTCCGAGACGGCTGACGGCGGCTTCGCTCATTCGCTTTCGCGCCTCGGTGGCGTTAATTTCAATGACGACAATAATGGCGTAAATGTTATTGCGCTTCAAAAATTTTTGAAAATGCTTTGCATGCTCGACCGTGCGCGGATAACCTACAACAATGAATGGGCGGGTGTAATACTCATCGTGCATGACAAACTTGTGATAAAATTCTTCTAACGCCCAATCTGCAATTTTGACGCGCAAGTCGTCGGGCAGATACACGCCGTTTTTTAAGCAGTATTGAATCGTCGCCGCCTCGATTTCGTTTTCGGGCTTATATTTAGCAACCCATTCTGAAAAAGAAAATCGTGGCAGGTCTAATTCTTCGCTCATGGCTTTGGCTTGGGTGTGGCGACCGGCGTAAGTCATGCCTTCAACGACGATGCAGGTATTGGCATCGGGCGGCAGATTTTTGAATTCTTCAGCCGTCAGAATGTTTGGAAGGTCTAATTCGGTGAGCACGTTGCTGTAAATCATTTTTGGATTGTCTAATGGTTATTGGAAATGTTTATCGCTTGACTTTGCATAAAGAAGAATTATGTGGTAAAATGCTGATTCAAATTACGGCTTGCGCGATATTTTCTCAACTCCAACGGAAAGTATTTATTTTTGGGCTGTTTTTTCAACTTTGTATAAACACCATTTTTTATGAACAGCATACTCTTTTCACTCTTTATCCTTTTCTCACTTTCGGCGTGCACCGCGCAAGAAAAAAAATCCGCGCCGATGCCGTTAGATGAAAACACTAAAAGCGCGTTAGCACAAGACTCGAAAGCCAAAGCACTCTATGAGAAGATTGAGCAAGCATCTTCGTCAGGCGATAAAGTCAGCCTGATTGCGGCGTATTTGAACTTCGGAAATTACATGATGTTTGAGTCGTCGGTGCCGCCGCGTCAAAAATATCGCCCTGCCCTCAAAGCCTACAACGCCGTATTAGCACTTCAACCCGATAATCCGGAAGCATCGAAAAACAAGAAGACGATTGAAGACATTTACACGCAAATGGGCTTGCCAATTCCGAAGGATTGACTTTGCTCCGCGCAACTCTTTTGCATAAGGTCTTCAAGGCACGACGATTGGCTCGCTGAACCTGCTTTCGTTGCCGTAGCGGTCAATTGTCGTGAGGTAAAATTGGTCGCCCGATTTGGCTTCAATTAACGCCGATTCTTCAAAGACATTTTGACGAATCGGAACGAGCATCGAGTAACTCGGCTGATACACATTCACCCAACGCGCTTCCTTATTTTTCTTCCATTTGAGCTCGACCTTCCCATATCGCCACGCTACGCCTTGCACTTCGGGCGGAGACGGGCTTATACTGCTCTTCCATTTCATCGGCGGAATCAATGCGTAATCGCTGAACATCTCGGAAAGGTCTGCAATAGAATTGTAAGGATAAAAGATGAATCCTTCTGCCCCGAACTTTCGACACAGTTCGACTTGCTTTTTCCATTCTTGTTTGATAGCCGGCTTGTAAGTGCCAATGCCGACATAGAGATGGCGAAAGTTTTTGTTCATCGCCCAATCGCCGACAAGTTTTTCAAAATCGGGATTGAACTTTTGTGCCTTTCGCTCCTCGTCGGTTGTTGCGCCAATGTGGAAATAAAGTTGTGGTGCAAGGTAGTCGCAGGATTTGCGCTTCGTCCACTCACGCGAATCTTGATAGACTTCCACAACGCTTTCCATCGCTGGTTCTTTGTCGACTTTGCGATAGACGCCGACAGGCGTAACGCCGAACTTGACAAAGGGTTTAATTACGCGCAGACTATCGTGAATTGCTTTCACAATCAAGTTGATGTTTTCGCGTCGCCACTCGTCCTTTGCAAGGTGGTTTGGATTGAATTGTTGGAACAAGTCGTCGTCGGGAAACTCTTCGGTGAATGTGGATTTATCGGGATAGCGCAAGTAGTCGTCGAGTTGAATGCCGTCGATGTCGTATCGGCGGGCGAAGTCGGCGATGAGCGTTGCCAGATAGGCGCGCACTTCGGGCTTGGCGGGATTGAGATACGCATCTTTGAGTTTCGGATTTTTTCGCGCACGCGGGTCAATCCAATCGGGGTGCGTTTTCCAGAGCGATGGATTTTGTTCGGCTTGTTCAGACGATTCTTTGCCGCGCAAAATCATGGTGTTGAACCATGCGTGAAACTCCAAGCCATATTTGCGCGCAAGGTCGATGGCGTATTGCGTTACATCGTAATTCGGCGACTTCCCTTTTCCTGCAATGTATTCGTGATACGGTTCGAGCGGAGACGGATAAAGCAAATCGGCGCGCACACGCACTTGAAAAAAAACGGCGTTGAATTTTTTGGCTTTCAAGTCTTTGAAGATGGCTTCAAGGTCGGCTTTTTGTTGTTCGGGGTTGGTGGTTTTTGGGAAGTCAATTCCGAAGGCGGTTGTTATCCACGCGCCGCGCAGTTCGTAACGCGGTTGCGCCTTAACTGTGAAAACGGACAAAGCCATTATCACCAATAGGCTCGTTGTGAGGCGTATCTGCATGAGGCTGTGAGTTCGCATTTGCATAAGTTAATCGACATTTGTCGCTTATCACTTAGCAAATGTTGCGATTTCGTTTGCCAGTTCTTTGGGTCGCTCAACGATGAGCATGTGTCCCGTTTGCGGAAGCATTATGAGTTTTGAGCCTTTGATTTTTTCCTTTCCAGATACTTGCTCGATTTTGTCTTCTAAACTCATGCTTGTTTTAGGTTGATGGTTCTGCTTTTGTTTCCTTTTCCGAAATCGTTTTGAGTTCGCCGATGTGATTGCGATACCAATTGACACCCGCATACTTTGCATTGATGGTATAAATTTCTGGCTTTTGTTCGAGCAAGTTCAAAATCTCATTGAGCGAAAAATTCGGATTGGCTTCGGTATAGAGTTCGTCATAAACGCGCTTGATGAAATCGTAATCTTCTTTGTAATCAATGGTGAATCGGTGCGACATGGAATAATTCAATCCTGTTTCCCAAACCACATTGCCAATGCGAAAGCGTTCAGGCTGTTCCCAAAAAAACGGCGTGGTGTGTTCGCGCTCATATGGTTTTTTGGCTTCGCGCCAAGCGACTTCAAAGACCGTCATCGGCATTACCTCAACATCATTTCCGTCAGGATAGGTCGCCGGGTGAAGGTTTGAGACATAATCAAACTTGTCTGAATTTTCTTTGTAATCGTTCAAGACTTTATCAATGACACGCGAATCAATGAGCGGACAATCGGAAGGAATTTTGACGACGACATCGGCTTTTTCTTGCAAGGCGGCTTGGTAGTGCCTATCGAGCAAATCCGTTGGGTGTCCTGAAAAACACTTTACCCCTGCTTCTTTGCAGAGATTGCGAATTACATCGTCGGATTTATCCACCGTCGTTGCGACAATCAACTCGTCAAACGATGTGGCGGCTTGGATTCGCTCAAGCTGACGAATGAGCAATGGCTTTCCTGCAAGCGGCATCATCACTTTATTTGGCAGGCGCGTTGAGCCAGTTCGCGCTTGAACCACAATGACAATTTTCATGATGAACAATGATTTGATAAAAACGTGATAACTTCTTGAACGGTTTTTGAGTATAGGTTTGCCTTAAAGTAAAACTAAATCAAGCCAAACAAAATTTGTGATGCAAATTATCTTCGCCATTCTTTTAATCAATCTTACAGCAAGTTCAATGAACGGACAAGAAAAAAAATTGGAAGTTGCCACGCTCGGCGGCGGCTGTTTTTGGTGCATAGAGGCGGTCTTTCAGCGCATTGACGGCGTTGAAAAAGTCGTTTCTGGTTACAGCGGCGGACAGGTCAAAAATCCTACTTATGAACAAGTCTGCACTGGCACAACCGGACATGCCGAAGTCGTACAAGTTACTTTTGATGCCAATAAAATTTCCTTTTCGGAAATCCTCGACGTCTTCTGGCACTCGCACGACCCGACGACGCTTAACCGACAAGGCAACGATGTCGGCACGCAGTATCGCTCCGTGATTTTTTATCACGATGAACGCCAAAAAGAAATTGCACTGAAATCGATTGCCGAATCGGAAAAGTCGGGATTGTGGAGCGGCAAATACGTCACCGAAGTCAGCCCGCTGAAAGCGTTTTATCCCGCTGAAGAGTATCATCAGAACTACTACAACCGCGTTGGAAACCGCAATCCGTATTGCACGGTCGTTATCAGTCCGAAGGTTCAGAAATTGCAGAAGGAGTATAAAAGCAAGTTGAAAAAGGAGTATGTAGAGTAGATTTAATCGAAAGTCAGTCTGTCTTCAAGGAAGCAATGGATTTTTTCAAAATCGAGCATGAACTTTTCAGGTCTTGGTTTTCCGTTGCTATTTCTGCCTTGACGCATCGTATCCAATTCTTTGATGTTTTCAGCAAGTAAAAAGCCCACCATTCTATTTGTCGTTAATTATAACTGGCTTCTTTACGCTCAAGCACACACTTTTTTCCTTCCCACGTTTTTGGGAGAGTTTTCAATTGCTTTTCGGCAATTCTGATATCTTCCTTCATTTACAAAAGTGGAATAGAGATTTGGGCAGTTTCATCTTCAAGTCGTTTTTTTGCGATTTGGCAGTATTCTTCCGCAATATCAATTCCGATAAATTTACGGTTGTTTTTCTTTGCCATCACGCAAGTCGTTCCGCTTCCGCACATAGGGTCAAGGACAATTTCACTCGGTTTTGAAAAGCAAAGTATCAAGTCTTCCGCTAACTTGTCTGGAAAGGTAGCAGGGTGTTTTAACTTTAATCGATTTCCTTCACTGTTGCTGGTTGAGTATCGCCACACTGTTCCTCTGCACTTCATCTCATTTACCGGCTTTGGCTCAATCTTTTTGAAATCTCCGTTTGTGAGGCGGTCTGTTCCCGTATAGATTTTTCCAGCATGTTTGCTTGGAATCATCAACGCCTCTTTTTGAAATGTTTTTGGACGGTCTCCTTTGAAGAACATCAAAATATACTCGTGGTCTACTCTGAACCGTTGAGACCACCATGCACCAGGGTTTCCATCTCGATGATAAATGCATGTTTCAAACATTTTCCATCTTGCATGGTCGCACCAAGAAACAGCCAATCGAAAAGTCGTTAGTGATTTTGCAAAATTTTTCGTCCCGTCTCCAATCACAATTACTGCCATTCCGCCGTCTTTCGTGATGCGGTAGATTTCTTTGCCAAGCCCTAAAAAGTCAAATGACCAATTTTTTTTGTAGTCTCGGATTGCGTCATATGGCGGAGAGAATACCGTGAGGTCTATTGAATTATCGGGCATTTCTTTTGTAAGGTCGATGCAATCGCCGTTCAGAATTTGGTTCGTAAGTTCTTCAATGCTTTTCATTTGATAATACCTTCTTTGTCAGAGAACATAGCAACATTGGACTTTTAACACAAAGGCGATTCCGAAGAACCGCCTTTCGCATTCACGCTTCACACTCTTACTTCACCAGCATCATTTTCTTCGTTTCAACGAAAGTTGAACCTGACGCTCCATTCGTCGCGCTCGCTTGCAATCGATAGAAATACACGCCGCTTGTGAGGTTATAGGTTGAGCCGTTGAAATTGACAGTATAATTCCCTGCTTCCTGCGTTGCGTTCACCAGCGTTGCCACTTTTCTTCCCAAGACATCAAAGACTTCCAGCCTTACATCGCTTGAAATTGGTAGTTTGTAAGTGAGCGTTGTTGTTGGATTAAACGGATTCGGATAGTTTTGCGCGAGTTCAAATTTTTCGGGCGCAGTCAGATTGACTTCAATCACGGTGCTGTATTCAAATGCGCCGTTGAAATCGCGTTGCTTTAATCGGTAAAAGAGTTTTCCGCTCGCACGTTCATCAACGAAGGAATAGGATTGCACTTCGGTGGTTGTGCCTTTGCCTCTGACAAATCCAATCGTTTGCCATGCGTCGTTTTCGCGACGACGTTCAATTTGGAAGCCTTCGTTGTTTTGTTCCGATGCCGTTTTCCAGAACAGTTCAATTCCTTTATTGGCTTTGCGATAGCCGAACTCGATGAGTTCAACAGGCAAGCCGATATTGACATAATTGACTTTGTAAATACTGCTGTGATTGGTTGCGGCATAAAGCACCCCACTTTTTTCCGCTAACGCATTAACCGAGAATAAATCCAAGCCTACCCTGCTCCAAGATGTTTCGGTATTGCGTTGGACGAATACGCCGCCTTCGGTGTTCTGCCCTAAGCACGCCGCAAGCATTGAGCCTTGCAAGCCGCTTGACGGCGGAAGCGTTGTGGGAATGAGAATATCGTCAACCGTTGCGCTCATGCCGGTTGAATCGGAAACCCATGTTACACCTGCATCAGTTGATTTGAAGATTCCGCTGACGTTCGGAGCGGCGTAAAGTGTGTTGGTTACAGGATTAAATGCAATCGCGTAAAATTCTTCGTTGAGCGGATTCATCACGCCGTTGGATTGAAACCAAGTTGCGCCGCCGTTGGTCGATTTGAGCAATCCGCGCAAGACGGTGGTTGAACTCGACATTCCCGCATAGAGATTTCCCAAATTGTCTTTTCCGAGTGCGCGAACAGCACCGAGCGAAGGTAATGCTGAAACACTTCCCGCAAACCAATTTGCACCACTGTTCGTCGTGCGATAAATGACAGGATTTGTTCCTGATGTGGTTAATCCTGCAATGAGCGTATCGCCTTTGGCAAGAAGGCAATCGACCGTGCGTGTTGCGATGCCGGTGTTTGCGGCAACCCAGCCCGATAGCGTGCGACGAAATACGCCATTACTTCCTGCGGCGGCAAAGAGTGTTCCGTTCACTTCTTCCAACGCCCAGATGGTTCTCGCGCCAAGCCCAACAGTATCCATTTGCCAAGTTGCGCCATTATCGGTGCTTCGCTGAACGCCGCCGTTGCTGTTGATTCCAGCATACAAGTTTCCGTCAGAGCCGACTTTCAACGCCAGCACGCTCAACGCGTTAATGCCAGTGTTGGAGATTGTAAGCGATGAAAAGTTCGTCGTGCGCGAAACCGCCCACAAGTTCGAGCCGATGAAGATTTCCGTTCCAACGCCGATGAATCCCCAAACGGATTGCCCTGCAAGTGCGACTTGCGACCAAGAACTGCTACCCGCCGCGCGTCGGAACACACCGCCCGGATTCGTTGGATTTAAACCTGCGTAGAGATTTCCTGACGCATCAATGTGGAGCGCGTTAATGCCTCTTTGACCCAGTCCCAGCGTGTCAATTGTCCATGCAGTTTCAGTGAGTGCTTTACGATAAACGCCCGCGCCGCCAGAAAAGACGCCAACGAAGAGCGTATCGCCGCGTTGCACAAAGGCTCTGACGCTTGGCGAGGTGGTGCCGAGTCCGGTGCTGTTGCGTACCCAATTTATGCCGTTGTTGGTTGAGGTGTAAATGCCTGCATCGTTTGGCGCAGTGCCGCCTTCCGTGCCGATGTAGAGAAGCCCGTTGCTATCCTTGAAAATGCTTCGGACGGTTCGTGGGTTACCCCCAGTTCCGACGGGCAAATCGCCTGTGATGTTTTGCCAAACGGTTGCGCCCGGTGGTTTGAAGAAAACGCCCGTGTTCAATCCGCCTGTGTAGAGATTGCCGTTTGCATCGGCGTAAATGGCGTAGATAGAGCGATTGCCTAATCCACCGAGCGAATCGGCAATCCAAGTATTTCCACCGTCAGTTGTTTTGAAGATGCCAACGCCAAACGGCGCGCCCCAAACCGTATCGGCGATAGATTCAATCGCAAACGAAGTTCGCACTGTGCCCAAAACATTCACTTCGCGCCATGTGTTGCCGTTGTCGGTCGACTTGAAAAATCCCGCACCAATGGTTGCGGCATAAATGTTTCCATTCGAAGTTCGCGTAAACACATTTACCCTTCCGCCCCAAGGACCGATTGGCTCAAATGGTTGTGCAAGAAGTGTCGTTGAGAAAAGCAGTGCCAGCAGAACGAGAAGTTTCATTTTTTTCATCATGGTTGGTTTTGATTTTGAA
>JBDNCJ010000033.1:0-31825 GCA_046719715.1 Chloroherpetonaceae bacterium
AACCCGAGATTTGAAGTCCAATCCATAATTCAATTTGGAACTTTTCTTACATTTAGAAGTAAAAGAGCGGCATTCCTATCCAAAATCATTGTAGCCAAAACCTTCAGTCTCTCAAAAAGCGTCAGAAACATTGGTGTCGTTCTCAAACAACTTCTAATTCGTTAACAAAAAGGAGGCAATATGTCATTTATGTCCGACGAAGAGCCGAAGCCGTTGGGCTCTCTCACCTATCAGCCTATCTTATTTATCAACGGGCGTCCGGTTTACCACGAATACGAAGTATATGAGTATCTCAATTCGCTCCTCTTCGCAAAAACCTTCGACGATGAATGGGAAATGTATCGGGCGTATGATGATGAAATCTTGCACAAGGGGCTTAAATTCATACGAGAAAAATACAGAGGCGATTATCAAATCACGCGCGTCTCTGGAAGATTTTCGGAGTATGCGAGCCCTTTGCTTGTGATGCTCATTTATGACCTCGATGTCATCGAGGTTACCAGCGACTGCCACGGCGTTATCAAACTCACGCCTAAAAGGGTCAAAGACATTTGTTTAATTAGAAGAGGCGTTGATTTTTTCTTCAAAACAACGTCCATTGCCAATTTCGCCGTCATCAACAGCAAATACACGCATCAAAACGTGCATGCTTTCTACAAAGGCATTGAAACCCTCAATGAAGTCTATCAATTTCTGCCTTGCCCGACGGTTGAGCCGTTTTCCTTCAAGGAAAAATTGCTTCTGAATGCGAAAAAACTGATGAAAGCCGTCTTTTGACGGCTTTTTTGTGCTGTTAGGGTTATTAACGTTGAAACATTTTCCCTGCGAGTTGTCGCACAACGCCTTTCATTTCAAGTTCAAAAAGCAAAATCAAGACATCGGAGACGTCCAAGCCGCTTTGTTCGGCAATGGTGTCGATATGAATCGGCTCGTGGGAGAGCAGGGCGTAGATGTTTTGTTCGTCGGGCGTGAGGTCGGGAAGTTGGTTCATTTGTTCGAGGAGTGATTGCGGTTCGGGCTGGAGTTGAGGATACTCCTTGATGATATCGTCGGGCGAGAGCGCAAGTTTGGCAAGGCTGTCGCGAATAAGCGCGTTTGTGCCGTTGGATTTTGGGGAAAAGATGCTACCGGGCACGGCAAAAATGTCGCGATTTTGTTCGATGGCATATTTCGCCGTAATCATCGAGCCGCCTTTGAGGTCGGATTCAACAATCACAACGCCGAGCGAAAGTCCTGAAATAATGCGATTACGTTTCGGGAAGTTTTCAGCGATAGGGAGCGTGCCGAGCCACTCTTCGGAGATAATTGCGCCGTTTTCCAAAATGCGCGGATAGAGTTTGCCGTTGGGGTCGGTGTAAATGGTATCGACGCCGTTGCCGAGCACGGCAAGCGTCCGCCCGCCTGCGTCCAGCGCGGCAGTATGGGCGACGGTATCAATGCCGAAGGCTAAGCCGCTGATGACCGTGAAGCCGTTTCGGGCGAAGGTGGTTGCAAATTTCTTCGTGACGTTTTTTCCGTAATCGGTTGGGTAGCGCGTGCCGATAAGCGCGAGGCTTCGCAAATCTTGGGGCAAAAGCGTGCCGCGCACGAAGAAATAAATCGGCGCGTCATAAATTTCTTTGAGGCGAGTGGGGTAGTCGTCATCTAAAATCGTAATCAGTGAAGCGTTGAGTTTGGAGAGTTGCTCAAATTGCGCATCAATGTCGGCTTCGACTTTGGAGCGTTCGGGGCTGTGAAGAAATTTAGAAATGCTGTCCGCCGTCGCCGCGCCGATATTGGGTGTGCGCGAGAGTTCCGCAAGAGAGGCATTGAAGATTTTCTCAATGCTGTGAAATCGAGCAAGCAGAGCGCGCAGGCGCGTTACGCCGACGCTCGGAATTCGCGAAAGAAGCAATAAGTCTTTTTGCGCTTGGAGGTTCATTGAACAGACAATTAGGGCGTTGTCGCAAACTGTTCAGAACGGGCTTCAAGAAGTTCTTTTGTTTTTTTCTGACGGAAGGCGAACATTTTTTCGATTTCGCGCTCAACATACCAGCCTGCAAAAAATCCGCTCAGCGCGTCGGCGGGAAGTTCATACTCGACGCGGTCGGTGAGGCGCGTTTCGGCATCTGAAATTTTTTCGAACAAACGGGTTTGTTTCCAACTATGGAACGGGCTTTTGTGAAGCACGTCGACCATCTTGAACGGCGGTTCATAGACAGTGATTTCCGCTTCCCATCTCGATGTGAAAAATCCAAACTGTGTAACATCAATCACAACGCGCTGACCTTTGCCCGCAGGCGTGGCGGAAACTAAACGGACTTTGACGTCAGGCGGAGAGATTTTGAGAAGGTTCTCCGGATTATCGTGAAAGTGAAAGACCGATTCAATCGGCGAGTGAATCAAAATGGAACGCTCAAATGTGTGCATGGCGGTAACGGATTATTTCATCGCTTAACGAATAGGGTGTTAAAGCGTTCCAACGAAAGCGAGAGCCATGTGTCGTCGTCGTGGTGAAGCCAGATTTCTTCTTTGAAGATGTCGATTTTCTCGACGCGGGCGAAGCCTTTTTCGGTTTTGACGCGGCTGTCGATGGTGGGAAATTTTTGGAGTTGGAGAAGATAGGAATCGAGTTCATAATTGAGGCAGCACTTCAAGCGTCCGCATTGTCCGTTGAGGCGTGTGGCGTTGAGCGGGAGGTTTTGATACTTGGCGGCGTCGGCAGTGACGTGTTCAAAATCAGGAAGCCAAGAGGAACAGCAAAGGGTTCTGCCGCAAGAGCCGATGCCGCCGACGCGTTTGGCTTCTTCGCGGGAGGAAATTTGAGTGAGTTGGATTCGCGTTTTGAATTGAGCGGCGAGGATTCGGACGAGTTCGCGGAAGTCGACGCGCTGGTCGGCGGTGAAGTAAATCGTCGTGCGCTGTTCATCGAGTCGGATTTCGGCATCGACGTATTTCATCTCCAAGCCGAGTTCTTCAATCTTAGAAAGGGTGAAGCGTTTGACTTCGGAGAGTTGCTCTTGATGTTTTTGATGACGGTCGAGGTCGTCGGCAGTGGGGCGGCGCAAGACGGGCAAGATGTCGGGCGATTCGGGCAAGAGATGCTTTTGTTCGAGTTTGAACTTCGCCGTTCTGCCAAGGGATTTGACGACGCCAATATCGTAGCCGCTGCCATCGGTTTGAACGATGACGCTTTCGCCTTTGCGAAGCTCGAGGCTTGGGGCGTTGCGAAAAAAGTCGCTCCGATGCGTTGCGAACTCAACTTCGAGAATCGGAAAATCGAAATAGGTATCGTCGGCGGAGACTTCGTCGCCGAAGGCTTGCGCTAAAAATGCCTCGAGCGAAACGCCCGTTTTACAGCCGCCGCTACTGCAAGAACAGCCTACGCAACCCATGAACGTGTAAATTTAAGTGTTGTCATAACTCGTCTTAACTTATGATAAGGCGGGAAGTTAGAAGAGTGGCGAGAAATACAAAAATGCGGGTGAAAGATTTTCTCGCCGTATGCGTTTGAAGTTGCATCAAGGGTTGTCGGCATGATGAGCCTCAAATGGACTGCCAAGAGTAAAGGGCGCGCAGTTGCGGGGTTTTTTTACGTTGATGTTGCTCCATGCGCATCAGCACGTGGTCGAGGATTTCCATTGCATTGAGAATAAACTCACCTTTATTGAGCATCACGCACTCGGCGCGCTCCGCCATTGCCGCGTCGGTGATTTCAGCGCGAGACGGGATTCCTTTTTTGACCAAACTCTCGAGGACTTGTGTCGCCCATATCACTGGCACGTGCGCCGCTTCGGAGAGCCAGAGCAGTTCTTCTTGAATTTCGGCGATGCGTTGATAGCCGATTTCTACGGCTAAGTCGCCGCGCGCAATCATGACGCCAAATGGATTTTTGCTCGCGCCCTGAATGACGATTTCAGGAAAATGCTCGACGGCACGTCGCGTTTCAATTTTTGCAATCAATGCCATCGGCGTGCGTCGGCGGGGCATGCGCTTTGCCAGTTCCGATTGAAGTCGCTTCACATCGCTTCCATCTTGAACGAAGGAATAATTGACACCATCAGCAAACTCGCAAATAAAATCCAAGTCGCGTAAGTCTTTATCGGTCAGCGGATTGATGACGAGTGAGGTTGTCGGGAAGTTCAAGCCTTTATCGGGCTTGATGATTTTGCCTTTGGCTTCAACGCTGGTAACGCGCAAGAGCACGCCAGAAGTGAAGCATTGCTCGACCACCGTCCCGATATGTCCGTCATCAATCCAAACTTCGTCGCCCTGTGCCACTTGCGTTAGGATTTCAGGTAACGCGCATTTGACTTGTTGAAGGTGCTTGAACTTATTGGACGGGCGAAGCGCGTAAAGAAAAATCAAATCGCCTTTTTTTGATTTTGCGTGAGGCTTCCGAACGTCGGCGGTTCGCACTTTCGGACCGGCTAAATCCATAAACACTTTGCACGAGAGTCCGGTGGATTTTTCAGCGCGGCGAATGTGATGAATCATCTTTTCCCAGTCGCCGGGCGTTTCGTGGGCGCAGTTAATGCGAGCACAGTTCATGCCGCGTTCCAGAAGTTTCAAGACGAAGGCGTAATCGTCAATCGCACGGGGCGGGAGTGTAACCATGATGCGCACGGAGCGGCGGTCGGGCGATTTGCCTAAAACAAGGTCAGCATTTTGTTTGAGCAAGTTTTCACCTTTGAAGAACTCCTCAACGGTCGGGTGCGCTTGTCGCTTTTTTTCGTTGCAGATGGCTTTAAGCGAAGCAATGACGGCGTCAAGGTTTGCGAGCACCCGCGCTTCGCTTCGCCCGAGCGATGATAAACCCAACGCAAGCAAAGCCGATTGCAAATGCCGTAAGTCGCGACGGCGCAAAGCTAAGTAGCAAGCAAAGTTTTTCGCGCTGTATTCAAAATCTTTTCGTGTGAGTGTTTTCTGCCAAGCGGCGAAAATCGCGTCGGCTTCGGCTTCTATCTCGCGCCGAAGTTGAAGAACAGCGTTCAAGATGTCTTTCGGCGAGCGGAGCAAAGACGCATCAAGGTAATCGAGCGTGGTCATGAACAATTATGTTTGGTGATGCAAATTACGCCGAAGTTGATAGAAACGAGAATCGCTGTTTTTTCGCTAACTTCTTGTGCTTCAACTGTCCAACCATAAAACGAACTTAAAAACGAATTTGAATCAAGTTTGAAGGTCGCCGATGCGTTTGCCCGAAGAAAAAATCGATGAAATCCGCCGCACCGCCGATATTGTCGACGTCGTCTCCGATTATGTGCGGCTTGTGCCGTCGGGGCGCAATTACAAAGCCATTTCGCCGTTCAACCCCAGCGAAAAAACACCGTCGTTTTATGTTTCTTCCGAAAAACAAATCTACAAGTGCTTTTCCACAGGCAAAGGCGGCAATGTTTTTACCTTCATTCAAGAGATGGAAAAGTTGCCGTTCATCGATGCGGTCAAGTGGGTGGCGAAAAAAGTCGGGATTGACCTTTCACAATACGAGCGCAAATCCGATAAGCGAGACGATAAGCAAAGCGAAGAATATGAACTCATGGCGTGGGCGGCGAAATTCTTCCACACAAATTTGAACGCCAAAGAAGGCAAGGCTGGATTGGATTACTTTCTTAATCGCGGCTTACTCAAAGAAACCATTTCCAAGTTCGGCTTAGGGTTTGCATTAGATTCGTGGAATCGGCTTTGCGATGAAGCCACAAGAGAAGGCAAGTCGCTCAAACTGCTTGAAGAATTCGGATTGATTGCCAAGAGCGAAAAGAGCGAGAAGCAATACGACGTCTTTCGCAATCGAGTGATGTTTCCGATTTTTTCGCCTGCTGGAAAAGTGATTGCCTTCGGCGGACGCTTGCTCGCCGACGAAAAAAATTCTCCCAAGTATATCAACTCGCCCGAAACGAAACTCTATCGCAAGTCCGAAGTGCTTTATGCCTTCAATTTCGCACGCGATGAAATTCGCAAAAAAGACGAAGCGATTTTGGTCGAGGGATACATGGACGTCGTTTCACTGCATCAAGCAGGAATTAAAACGGCGGTGGCATCGAGCGGCACGTCGCTCACACCTGAACAAGTGCGGCTTATCGGACGGCTCACGAAAAATGTGCTGTTCATCTACGACGGCGATAAAGCCGGCATTAAAGCCATGATGCGCGGCATCGACCTTATCCTCGAGCAAGGACTCACGCCCAAAGTGCTTTTCTTGCCCGACAACGAAGACCCCGACAGCTACGTCCAAAAAGTCGGCGGCGATGAATTTTTGAGATACGCCGATGCGCACAAAACTTCGTTCCTCGACTTCAAAATCGATGTCCTTAAAAAATCTGACGGATTTACGGGCGAAGAGCAAACGCAAGCGTCCATTCGTGACCTTGTGACAACGATTGCAAAAATTCGAGATGAACTTGGGCGCGAAGTCTATCTGAAATCGCTGGCTCAAAAACTCGACCTACCCTTACGCACGCTTCAAAAAGAGATTGCGAAAGTCTTGGAGCGCGAAATTCCAAAACGCTCCGCCTCATTGAGGATTTCGCCAATTACGAAAGCAGAGCCGACTGCAACGCCTGACCGCACTGTACAACCCGTTCCGTCCGTCGCCGAGCGCACGTTCCTTAAATCACTCCTCGAGAGCCTTTATCACGGAAGCGACGTGTTGGAATTTGTCAGAGAAAAATTGAGCCTTTTAACATTCAAGCACGAATGGACGGAAAAAATCGCCCGCTTCCTGCTTGAACGCTACGAGGCGCACGACAAACAAACCGCATTTGACCCAACGCACGAGCTCAACTACTTGAACGACGAAGAACTGAGAAATTTTATTTCAGGATTGCTCATTGACGAAGCCATATCGGAGCGATGGCAACCCGAAAACCCCAGTGTTTATGCGCGCCGATGCCTGATGGCATTTTTAGATTCAACGAAAAAAATCATTTTGCAGACTTATGACGACGCGCTTACTGAAAACATCAAAGCCTTGCAGAGTGAATCCGATGCGGAAAAAATCGGCACGCTCATCACCGAGCGCAATCGCTTGATGAAAGCCCGACGCGACGCCGAAGCGGAGTTCGACCAAACGGTGAAATCGCTTATCGGTCTGTATTAAACATCAATCCGATTTTCCAACATTGAAACACCTTCTTGCTTTCATCACGATTTCTGTTTTGACGCTGAACGAGACGCTGAATGCACAAACGATTCTCATTGATGTCAAAGCAGGCGTTGGCGGCACGATTGCACCCACTTACCTTGATTGGAGCGAAGTCTTGCGCAATCGACGCAGTCCTGATATTCTGCAAACGCTTGATATTTCAACCACTGCACTCTATCGCTTGAACGATAAGGTATTTATCGGCGGCGACTTTCTCTACAAGCATGCATCTGAACAACTCGATACCCGAATCGGCTTCGGATTGCCGGCGGAGCTTTCCGCCACGTGGCTGATTCCGTCGGTCGCCGTTGCATTTGTGCCCATTCAGCCGTTCAAAGACGGGGCATTGGTGAAGTTTACTTTTGGCGCAGGCATGCTCTTCGGCTCAATCCGTGAAAGCGTGCGCGCCTTCAACGAAACGAACACCTACTCTGCAACAGGCGTCGCCGCACACTCCGAACTCTCGTTTGGATTGCCGCTCAGTTCGCTTTTCACCGCAACGCTGAACGCCGGCATTCGTGCAGGCTTGACGGGTGAAGCCAAAACGAAAACACAAATCGTCGACGGCGAATTGCCGACGCTTTCCTTTGTCTCGTTTGCGTTCAGCATCGGGCTTGTATTCAAACTGTAAGTCTATGGCGGAGCGGCATGCAAGATGGATTCGGGCTGGAATGAAGATAACGAAGTGGCTTCGTGCGACGACGGCGCTTCTTGTGCTTGTCGCACTCTTCACGCCGTTTAGTGCGACCTACCTTTGGCTTCACATTCAAAAACGCCTCGTCAAAAAAGAGGTCAAAGCCAAATTGATTGCGGGGATTGACAAGTCAGAACTTGTGCACTTCACCTTTTCTCAATCGCAAATCGAAACCGACCTGCGCTGGGAACACAGCAAAGAGTTTGAATACAAAGGCGAAATGTATGACATCGTAGAAACGCAAATAATCGGCGACTCTATTCATTATGTCTGTTGGCACGATAGAGCGGAAACGAAATTAAACCGACGCCTTCAAGCACTCATTGCACAAGCCACCAGCGGCACGCCTGAACATCACACTCGTGAAGGGCTATGCTATCAACTGCTCAAACTGCTCGTAATAGAACCGTTACCCGAACTACAACTCATTGCTTCTGAATCAACGTGCGAATTCGTTGAAATGTGTATTCACTACGATGCTCTCATGCTTCAACACACCAAAAAACCACCTCGACGGATTCCTTTTACCCCAAATCCAACAATTTAACTTACAAATTCATCAATGCTTCGCACATGGGAAGCGTTGGCGAAGAGTTTATCAAAAATCAAACTTCATTTTACCAATGAAACGGATTTTCATTTTTCTTTTCTTCTCTACACTGATGCTTGTGCCGACAATGCTTATTGGGCAAATCATCACGGTTAAGGACCGCGAAACCGGACAAGTATTGGAACTGGTTCGTATCTCAAGTTCTTCGCCGAAATCGCTCATCATAACAAACAAAAACGGACAAGCCGATGTGTCGGCGTTCAAAGGCGCGGAAAAAATCGAGTTCCGCCTGATTGGATACCGCCGCACAGTCAAGCGATACAACGACCTGACCGGTGAAAACAGCGTTGTGTATTTATCTCCGTCTCAAATTTCAAGCGATGAAATCGTCGTGAGTGCAACGCGATGGAATCAAACGAAGCGCGACGTGCCGAATAAAATCACGACGATTACGCCAAAAGACGTTGCATTGCTCAATCCGCAAACAGCGGCAGATATGCTGGGGCAATCGGGCGAAGTTTTCATTCAGAAAAGTCAGCAGGGCGGCGGCAGTCCGATGATTCGCGGTTTTTCAACCAACCGCCTGCTCTATGCTGTCGACGGCGTAAGAATGAACAACGCGATTTTTCGCGGCGGCAATCTCCAACAAGTTATTTCACTTGACGCGCTCGCGATAGAAAACACCGAAATCTTCTTCGGACCGAGTTCCGTCATTTACGGTAGCGACGCAATCGGCGGCGTGATGAACTTCCAAACCTTGACGCCGCAATTCTCGCTCTACGACGAGCCGCTCGTTACCGGCAAAGGCGTGGTGCGGTTTTCTTCTGCTAATGAAGAACAAGTCGGACATTTTCATCTGAACGTCGGTTGGAAAAATCTCGCGTTGCTCACCAGCCTAACTTACAGCGACTTCGGCGACCCAAGAATGGGACGGCTTGGACGAGAAGAATATCTCCGACCCTTCTTCGTTCAACGCATTGATAGCATCGATAGAGTGGTTTCTAATCCTGACCCGCTCGTGCAAACGCCAAACGATTACAATCAAATCAACTTGATGCAAAAAGTGCGTTACGCTCCAAGCGATGCATGGGAACTCCAATACGGATTTCATTTCTCCGAAACATCGGAATATGCCCGCTACGACCGACTCATCGAAGTGCGAGAGGGCAGACCGCGAAGCGCCGTCTGGAACTACGGTCCGCAAAAATGGACGATGCACCATCTTGCCATCACGCACAGAAACGAAAGCGCACTTTACGACCTTGCCTCACTTCGCCTTGCCTATCAATACTTCCAAGAAAGTCGCATTGACCGACCTTTTACGGGCGGTGGACGGTTTCGCTTGCGCACCCAACAAGAAGAGGTTGACGCGTATTCGCTCAATCTTGATTTCAATAAATCATTTGGCGCGCAACAAATTTTTTACGGCGCGGAAATTGTGCGCAACGATGTGCGCTCGCGCGGCTCGGCGATTGACATTCGCAACAACAATCCGATAGCCGTTGCCGACCGCTATCCACAATCCGATTGGTCTTCTTACGCCGCATATCTGAACTATCAACTTCGCGCGTCAGAACAGTTTTTGATTCAAGCGGGCGCACGATACAATTACTTTGCGATGAACTCCGACTTCACGCGCAACCTCCAATTTTTCCCGTTTGAATTCACATCGGCACAAGTGCGAAACGGCGCGCTCACCGGCAGTTTGGGCGCAGTCTTTACGCCTGATGAAACTTGGACGATAAGCGCAAATCTCGCCACAGGATTTCGTGCACCGAATGTGGACGACATCGGAAAAATCTTTGACCAACCGCAAAACGTCGTCGTCGTGCCGAATCCTAATCTCGGTGCGGAATACGCCTACAATGCCGAACTCGCCGTGAGCAAAACATTCAGCGACGTGGCGCGCGTGGAACTGACCGGCTATTACACTTACCTCGATAACGCCCTCGTGCGCAGAGATTTTCAATTCAACGGGCAAGATTCAATTCTTTACGACGGCACGTTGAGCCGTGTGCAAGCGATTCAAAATGCCGCCTTTGCTGATGTTTATGGCGTGCAAGTCGGCGTAGATTTGAAATTGCCAGCGGGCTTCGGTTTCTCGTCGCGCTTCAATTATCAAGTCGGCAATGAAGAAATGGACGACGGCACAAAAAGCCCTTCGCGCCACGCCGCGCCTTGGTTTGGCGTAACGCGCCTGACCTACACGAACCGTAAGTTAGATTTGCAACTTTACGCGATGTATAGCGGGGAAGTCTCGTTTGAAAATCTCAATGTTGAAGAACGGCTTAAACCGCAGATTTACGCCATTGACGACAACGGCAACCCGTTCTCGCCCGCGTGGCTCACCTTGAACCTCAAAGCCTTGTATCGCTTTGAAGAAAATTTCACGATTACTGCTGGCGTAGAAAACTTGACCGATGCGCGCTATCGCCCGTATAGTTCAGGGCTTGTGGCGTTGGGCAGAAATTTTGTGATTGCCTTGCGTGCAGGATTGTAGCAACTCAATCTCCCTCGCTCGTAAGGCACTATGAGAGGGCGAGGGAGATTTTCCGAAATTAAATGAAAGCGTTTTTGTCAATTCGCGTCTGGGAGATTTCGGATAAGTCGGTGGCGTTCAATAAACGCCACGATTATTCTGGATAATCCTTTGGAGATTTTTCCATTTTGGTTGGTTACGACGATTTCCGCATGCGCAGGGTTATCGGGAATAATCGGGTCAATTTGAACCTGAATCTCTGTTGGGCGTTCCTGATAGTTTAAGCACACTTCCTTCAGAGTGCCGACTTCCAACTCAACGCCGCATTTGAGAAAACGGGGCGGCTGTCGGTTGGTCTTTTGAACGTCGTGCAAAAAGATTTTAAAAATTTCTTCAAGCGAGAGGACGGATAAACGGCTAACGGAAACAGTCGCGCCTTCAAAAGAGGTGGGTTTGATGAAGAGCGTTCCATCGGGTTGCTGAGCGATGTCGTCGGAGGTAATGGCTCTTAAAATGTGCTCGCTATCGCCGCAGAGGTCTCGGGGCATATACGTGCGGTTTAGACGACGGATTCAAGTTCCTCAATCAATCGATTGAGATGTTCATTTGAAAAAAATCGTGAGTCATCGTCGTCAGGCAAAAGCGCGGCAATGCCATTGGGCAGGAACTCCAATTCAATCACATTTTCACCACGAGTTTTCCAAGCAAGTTGCAAGTTGCCCGATGTAGAAAAGAAAAGGCTGGGTGGAAACTTGCCAAACCGCTCAAACTTCGCAAGAAAGCGTTCCAACGTTTGAAGCGAATCGTAGGAGAGTGGCTCGCCGAGTTCATCACCGTCTTTCCAGCCTTTCGGATATTGGCTGAACTCATGAAACCGCTCAACGCCAATGCGTCCAAGTGTTGCCTGCGCGTGTTCGCTAAGCAACAGGAGTGGTGGTAGATGTGAAGTGTTTTGTAAGGTTTGCATGGCTTAATCGAGGTTGAACAGTTCGCAAGTTGTGATTGCGTAAAAAAATTACCTCAAATGTAAGGGAATTTGTATGCAACTTCACAGTCCGCTGAAAGCATTATCTTTTCAAAAGCAGAGTCACTTGAAAGCGTGTCAGTTCAACCATTGTCATTTTCCGTATTTCCATTTTTGAGGCGTGTTCCGGCGATTGTCGGATCGCTGTTTTTCGCATTGCTGATTTGGTTTTTTGTAGCGATGACGAAGCGATACACTGCCGCCGTCTCGCTCCCCTTAGTGATTAAAACCGAAGGCGCAACGCGAACCGTCAAGGGCGAGTATCCCTTGCGCATTCAGGTGAAACTTGAATCGGAAGGTTGGAAAATTCTTTCGCTGTATTTGGGTCAGACCGAGTGGGCGATTGATTTGAGCAACGAAGTTCAAAAAGACGTTTTAGAGATTGAAACGCTCGCGAAGGCGTCGCAATACATTAAGCCGTTGCCCGAAGGAATGAAAGTATTAGAAGTTGAGCCGGAAGTGTTGGAGTTGGAGCTTGATGAAAAAATCACAAAGCGCGTCCCGATTCGCTTGCCGACGCCGCCGACGGCGCAATCCGGCTTCGTGGTTCGTCCGAACGTTCAGATTCAGCCGGAAAGCCTTACGGTATCGGGTGCGCGCAGTGTGCTTGAGCAAATCACAGTTTGGAAAACTGAACTTCCGACTGGGCGCACTGTCGCCAACGACTTTCAATTTGAACTTCTCCTCGACGATACGCTCAGCGGGATTGTAACCCGAAGCGTCAGCAAAGTCAAGGTTCGCGGCACGGCGGAGCAACTCTCGGAAAGCGAATTTAGAGATGTGCCGATTTCGCTCTTGAAGTCGAAGCGTCCGGTGTATGTAACGCTCATTCCGAGCCGAGTGAGTGTGATATTGAGCGGCGCCGTCAGCGATTTAGCCAAAGTGAGAGCCGAAAGCCTTGCCGTGATTATCGACGGCGAAAAACTCTTGAACGATACGACGGGCTTTATCGCGCCGACGGTCAAGCACCCGAAAACATTAGAGTTGCGCCGAACATTGCCCGAAAAAGTTCAATACATTTTGCGGAACTAAAACTCAAACAAGAAAACTCACAAATGAAAATTCAACTCATTTCGCTTGCGCATGGAAGAAGCGGCGATAAAGGCGACAGCGTCAATATCGGCGTGATTGCGCGCAAAGCCGACGACTACGAGATTTTGAAATCGGAACTGACGGCGGAGCGCGTTAAAAATTACTTCGGTGAAATGGTGCTCGGAAAAGTAGAACGGTATGAACTGCCGAACATCGGCGCGTTGAATTTCCTTTTGCACAATGCACTTGGCGGCGGCGGCACAAAGTCGCTCAAACTCGATGCGCAAGGAAAAACCTTCGCCGCCGCGTTGCTTCGAATGGAATTAGAGCTCGACGAAAACGTTTATCCGCAACTTCAAAAAATTAGTTTTTCTCGAGTTTAACTTCCGCCGTGATGTAACGACGGTCGCGAAAAACTTTGAGCCGAAGCACGTCGCCGGCGCGCATTTCGCGCACAAGGTTGATTAAATCCTGCTCGGTGGAAATCGCAACGCCGTTTGCTTCAACGATGATGTCGCCGATTTTCAAGCCTGCTTTTTCGCCGGTGGAGCGTTTTTCAAGATTCGTAATCACGACGCCCGCCATGTCTTCGCTCACGCCGAAGTAGCGTGCCAATCCGCGATTCAAGCCTTGAACGGAAATGCCTGTTTTGAACGAACGGTCAATTTTGCCGAAGCGACGCAGTTCGTCGGTGATTTGCTTAACGCGATTGATGGGAATGGCAAAGCCGATGCCGATGTTGCCCTGTCCGCCACCCGTGTAAATGAAGGTATTGACGCCGATGACCTCTGCGTTGGCATTAACGAGTGCGCCGCCGGAGTTGCCGCTATTGATTGCCGCGTCGGTTTGAATCATGCCTCGATAGGAGCGTCCGTCAAGATTGGGAAAGTTTAATCCAACTGAACTGACGACGCCCACCGTTACGGTCGGCTTATCGTTGATGTCAAAAAGTCCAAATGGGTTTCCGAGTGCGATTGCCCATTCGCCGACAATCACTTCATCTGAATTTCCAAGTTTGAGATAAGGAAAATTACTCCCATCAATTTTCAGGAGCGCGATGTCGGTCAGGTCGTCGGTGCCGATAATTTTTGCGTCGTGCTTAGTTCCATCAGTTAAAGTAACGACGACCTTCGAGGCGTTGCCGATGACGTGTGAATTTGAAATCACGTAGCCGTCTGAAGAAATCAAAAATCCCGAACCCAAACTTTTGACTTCCTGTTGCATTTTTGGAGACTGGCGCCGCCTGCCGCCGAAGAAGTAGTCAAAGAAGGGGTCGGCGAAAGGGTCGTAGTATTGAAACTCGCGAATCTCGGTAACATTGATGCCGACGACAGCGGGGCTGGCAATCGCGACGGCATTAGTAATGGCATTGCGACGAGAGTTGGACGGGTCGGCTTGTGCGGGCTGTGCATAGAGCGTATTTGGCGAGGCAAAAGTGCCGACGCGCTCTTGCTCAGGTTTCTGTTGTGGGGACTTCTGTTGTTCTGTGCAAGCTAAGAGAAGCGAGAGCAAGCCGAGAGAAATAAAAACGAGAAGTTTCATAATTCAAAGTCGTGTTGAAGTGTTTTCAAAAATGAAATGCGCCTGAAATACGATTTAAAAGCAGTGCGGAAATTAAACTCATCGACCGACGATTTGTTTCAGCCATTCCGATAAGGACGAGCGAGAAGCGCAAGATATGCGCGCTTCGTATCGGCTTCGAGAGCATCAAGAGTATGATTATTCCAAATTATCATATCAGCACGTTTGAGCAATTCGTCTTGAGGAAACTGGCGCGACATTCGAGCGCGAATCTCTGCATCTGAAAGTCCGCGTGCATGCAGTCGAGCGAAGCGTTTATCTAAATCGGAGGCGACGACAATGACCGCATCTAATCCTTTTTCTCCACCGGATTCAAATAAAATTGCCGCTTCTTTGGCAATCATCGGTATTCCTTCGGCTTCGGCGCGTCGAGCCGCTTCGTCAAAAGCGCGAAAGACTTTCGGGTGAATCAAGGCGTTGAGTTCAGAAAGTTTTTTTTCGTCGTGAAAAATAATTTCAGCCATGCGCTTTCGGTTTGGAACGCCATTTTCATAAATCGCGTCACCAAAAATTTTTTTGATGCCTGCAATTACATCGGGGTCGGTTTCTTGCAGACGCTTGGCTTCGAGGTCGGCAGAGAAAATGTCGCAGCCCTGTTCGCGAAGAAAATTGCAGACGGTAGTTTTACCTGTGCCGATTCCGCCCGTAACGCCGACGCGTTTAATGCGCTTGCTCATTCGTCGCCTTTCGGATTAAAAGTGCTGGTTGGCGGCGTGCTCGTCTCTTGACGGCTTAATTCGCGATGCTTGCCCAGCAGGGAGAGGGCGCGGTCTTGCACTTTCAGCCAGAGTGCGGGGTCGTCTTTGTAGCGGGCGAACTGCGCGGTGAATTGCTCGGAAGAGACGCGATGAAAAGAAAAAATTTTTTGTAGGGAATCGGATTTTGAGAACGCGCCGCCGTTTCCACCAACGCGCTCGTAATCGGCGTGAACCAAAAGAATATCGGCGTAAAGTGCGGCAAATCGTTCATCATCTTCATTAAGGCGAATCTCGTCGCTTTGACAACCCCAAAGCAAAACAAGAAGGAGCGAAATTGTTCTCATCGTGTAGGTTCAAGCAAATACGGGATTGGCTCAATCATTGAAATCTTCTTTGAATAGCTCTTCACTCACAATGATTCTTCCACAGGATTCGCAAATGTATAAGCCGCCTCGTCGAATCAAAGTGTGCTGGCTGGCTGGCACTTTGAAATTACAGCCGCCGCAAAACATATCCGTGACTGTAGAGGTCTTATCTTTTTTGTCAGTCTTCTTATTAGACTTTGATTGAACCACGACGTTTTGGATTCCGGCACTGCGCAAGGCGTCATATTTGGAGAGTACGTGTTTGTCGAGTTGCAAGATGAGCGTACGTTGTGCTTTGATTTTTTCGTTCAGCGCGTCGATGTCGGATTGGGTTTCGTTGATGATGTCGGTCAGTTCGTTGGATTTTTCTGCGACTTCGGATTCAAGGGCTTTGAGACGCTTTTGCAAATATTCGGTTGGCATCATCTCATCAGTAACATCTTCGTCGTTATTTTCATCAAGCAAAGCCTCGCCTTTGGCTTCGAGGTCGCGTTGGCGCTGGTAGTCTTCGTCAATGGCTTTGATTTTGGATTCAGCCTTCTTGATTTCAATTTCTTCGTATTCAATTTGTTTGGAGAGCGCATCGTACTCTTTGTTGTTGCGCGCGGAGGTTTGGGCGTCTTTATACTTTTTGATTTTTTCTTGGGAGGTTTGAATTTCGGAGGTGAGAAGCCGCTTTTGAACTTCGCTTTCATCATGCTTTTTTTTGCGAGCGTTCAGAATGGAGGCGTAAGCGGTCGCCTGTCCTTTAAGGTCGTTGATTTCTTCGGGCAAGCCGCGCTGCGCGCTGAGCACGTCGAAAAGTTCGCTGTCTAAGCGTTGAAGGCGAACGAGGAGGCTCATTTTATCGTGTTGCACTGTAAAAAAGTCGTTGAAGTTGAAAAAATCACATAAAACAAAAATGCACCTTTGGCATAACCAAAGATGCATTAAAAGCGCGCATCAAAACGAGGCGTAATCATATTTTCGATGGACATTCCGACGGGTGTTCCGATGAGTAGCAAGAAGGTCTAAAAATTCCGTCATATCGCCGATTTGAATGTTGTGCCCAGAAGGAGACTCGAACTCCTATGCCTCGCGGCGCTCGCACCTGAAACGAGTGCGTCTACCAATTCCGCCATCTGGGCAGAAATGCAATCGTAAAAGTAATGAACTTCGAGAGAATTTGAAAAAGAGGAGCGTAAGATTCCTCTAAAATTTTATTGTGAAAACAAAGCCGACTTCAAGTTGGGGTAATCGGTGATGATGCCGTCGACGCCCATTGCCTTTAGGTGTTTCATGTCATCAAGCGTATTGACGGTCCAAACGATAAGTTTCAAGCCTCGTCGTCGCACTTGCGCCACAAGTTCGGGTGTGACGAGTTTATGATATGGACTGTAAATCTGCGGCTGGAACGAAAGTCGGGCGAGGTTTTTTTCAAGCCCGTCGGAGTTTTCTACAAGCAGGCAAAGGTAGAGGTCGCTATCGAGGGCGTGAAGCGATTCGAGCGTGCGTTCATCAAACGATTGAAAGATGGTTCTATCCAAGACGCCACTCTGTTTGACTTCTTCATAAACGAGTCGAGCAAATTCGGCAGGGCGAGGGTGAAAGACGCCGTCGCCTTCGCGGGTGGATTTGGTTTCAATGTTGTAGAAGATGGGCTCCAAACCGCGCTCACGACAAGCTTTCTCAGCAGATTGAATCACGTCGCGCAAGAGTGGTTTGATTGCTGGTTGGGCTTGCTGTTGGGGAAATCGAGCATGTCCGCGTTTGCCGCAGTCGTAGCGCGAGAGTTCAGAGAAGGTCATCAGATAAATGTTGGACGCTTTCTCTTGGCTTGGAGAAATGGGCGTGCCGTCGGGATTTGAACAAATTTCACTCGAGAGATATGGCTCGTGAGAAAGCACGACCTGATGGTCTTTGGTGATGACAACGTCCATTTCAAGCGTTGTTACTCCAAACTCTAAGGCTTTCAAAAAAGAGGGTATGGTATTTTCAGGTAAGAGTCCGCGTGCGCCACGATGCCCTTCAAAATCAAAGTCTGGCAACGGACGAAGTCGGGACGATGGTGATGATTGCGCGCTCACAGCAGTAGCGTTGAAGAGTAGAATGATTAAGAAAAAGCGTTTCATGTGTTGATGATGACGGAGACGACTCACAACTTCAACAAGCGAGGGTCATAGACGCCTTTGACTTGTGCAATCTGTTCAAGCGTAGCGGCGTCCAAATCGCCGTCGATGCCAACGAGCGTGAGTGCCATTGTTTTTTCTTCGTTTCGGGAAAGCGAAACGTTGGCGATGTTGATGCTTCCGTGATGAAGTGCGGAAACAACGTTTGAAAGCACGCCCGGCTTGTCGTCATTGGTATAAATCAAAATCGTGCCTTCGGGCTTGAACTCGCAATCAAAAGAATCCACTTGCACGATGCGCGGGTCTTTATTCCCAAGCACAATGCCGCTGAGCGTTCGCTTGCCTTTGTCGGTTTGGTAATCGACGCGAATAAGGCTGGTATAGTTTTGATTTTCTTTTTCTCGGCACTGCTCGACGTGAACCCCGATGGCTTGTGCTTTTGCGAACACATTGATGTAATTGACGCCGTCGGATTCAAGAGCCGAAAGGTAGCCCGTTAAGACGGCGGCGGTGATGGCTTCGCCGAACTTACGCAAAAAATCGCCCGAATACGTTACGCAGAGCGATGTTGGCTTTCCATCGAGCAGTTTGCCATGCATCTCTCCAAGTTTTTTAGCAAGTGAAAGGTATGCCTGAACGTCGCTGTGTTGAGCGAGTTCGGCGACGGAAGCATTGACGGCACCAATGAGTTTGTGCGTGTTCTTCCATTCAACAAGTTGTTCGGCGATTTGTATGGCGACTTTTTCTTGTGCTTCTACGGTTGAAGCGGCGATATGCGGCGTGAGGATTGCCGTGTCGCAATCGAGTAGAGGGTTATCCGATGTAATCGGCTCAACATCAAAGACGTCGAGCGCGACGGCGGCAATTTTGCCCGATTTCAAGGCTTCTGCTAAATCCGCTTCGTGAATAATTCCGCCGCGTGCGCAATTGACAATCCGAACCCCGTCCTTCATCAGTGCAATCGTCTTGGCGGAAATAAGATTGCGCGTTGCGTCGTTCAGCGGCGTATGAATGGTGATGAAATCGGCTTGGCGGAAATTTTCTTCGAGCGGCAAGAGCACAATGCCGGATTTCGCCGCAACTTCCGCCGGAAGCATCGGGTCGTATCCAACGGTTTTCATGCCAAAGGCTTGCATGCGCAGGGCGACCTCACGACCGATTTTACCAAGCCCAATCACTGCGAGCGTTTTCCCGTCAAGTTCTCGCCCGAGCCATTTCTTTTTATCCCAAAGCCCGCGTTTCGTTTCTGCATGGGCTTGTGGAATCAGGCGTGCAACGGAAAGAATCATGCCGCAAGTGTGTTCAGCGGCGGAAATCGTATTGCCGCCGGGTGTATTCATCACAATTATGCCTTGTCGGGTAGCCGCTTCAATATCGATGTTATCTACGCCAGCACCCGCTCTGCCGATAAGTTTGAGTTTTTTTCCGAGTTCAAGAATATCAGCGGTTACTTTCGTTGCGCTTCGCACCAAAAGCACGTCGTATTCGCCGACGATGGATTTAAGTTCATCTTTGGAAAGTTTGGACTTCTCCGTAACGGCGAAGCCGTGGCGGGTAAGAAATTCACCGCAGTTTTTTTCGATGTTGTCTAAAATGAGAACCTTCATAGCGAGGCGAGCGTGTCGTCTAAAAAGTTGTGTTGAAAAGAGGTCGCAAGTATAAGGATTTTCGCGGGATTTTCGCGCCCTTTGTAAAATGAAGCCGTAAGGGTTTTTGTTATATTCATCGCAACTTAAATCAGCAGAAAATATGTCAAACTTAGAGCGTCGCGTTAATGATTTGGAAGTCGTATTAGGAGAACTTTTAGCGCAAAGTGCGCTTGCCGCCCGTCGAGCGGAAATCGAGAATCAATTCATAAAAAATCAAATTTCGGTGCTAAGAGATGAAATGAAAGCGTTCAAAGATGAGATGAAGGAGTTCAAAGATGGAATGAAAGCGTTCAAAGATGAGATGAAGGAGTTCAAAGATGAAATGAAAGTCTTTAAGGATAATGTTGAAAAAGCAATCATAGAACTCAAAGACTCAACAGCGGAACTGAAGGATACAACAACCCGATTGAGCAAGGAGATGAGCGATTCAAAAGCGGAGATGAACAAAAAGTGGGGAGACCTCGCCAATAAACTTGGAACCGTCGTCGAAGACATTGTCGCGCCCAACATACCAGCAGTCGCGAAAAAGTATTTCAAGATTGAACACGTTCAACGCTTAATGATGAACCTTTACATCGAAAGCGAAACGCTGAAAAAAGGAAAAGAATTTGATTTGATTCTGGTCGCAAAAGACGTCGTTTTACTCAATGAAACGAAAACAACGATTCGTCAAAATTACATAGATGAGTTTATTCAAAGCCTTCCTGAGTTCTTTGAGTTCTTTCCTGAACTCAAAGGAAAAAGATTGATTCCAATTCTTTCAAGTATGCGATTTAATCCTCAACAATTAGCTTATCTGACCAAGCATAAAATTTATGCGATGTCAATGTCAGGAGACACGATGGAACTGCTTAACTTTGAAGAAATTTCTCTTGCCTGAAATGAAGTGCCGTAGTTATGAATAAAGCCGATTTTATAGACCTCTATGCCGAGTTAGGACTGACGCAAACCGCAACCGAAGCTGAAATCAAGCGCGCCTACATGGAGCGCATTAAAGAAGTACACCCCGACAAACTTCAAAATGCTTCTGAGCAAGAACGCAAACGCGCCGAGTTGAAGTCCCAACGCCTTAATCAAGCCAAAGAAACCCTGCTCGATGCTGATAAACGCTTCAGTTACGACAATCTCTACCGTGAAAAACTTTCCGATGCGGCAAATTCAGCGTCGGAATACGGCTTCGACGGGCGTCGCTATAACGACTACGCGCAAGACATCGAGCGATTCCGCGCCGAGCGAAATGAAAACCTCAAAGCCCAATCGCGCTACCGACCGTTTATCTTCGTCATCGTCGTCATCATGGGCGGGCTTTCAATTTTATGGCGGATGGTCAAGCCCGAACAACTGACCGACTTCACCCGACCCGAAGAACTCGTAACACTCACTGAGCCGATTTACACCTTCAACGTCGGCGCACAAGCCTTCGATCTTGCCCCTACCGAAACCATGTGCTGGATTGCAGTGGAAAACAAGCAAGTTCAAGGGTTTCTAAAAGAAAATCCCGCAAAGCCTGCGCAACTCATTTCGCTGGCAGAGCCGCCGCTTTCGCTTGCTGAAAAAAACGGCATGCTGGCGATTGGCGATAAAAGCGGCACGCTGAACCTCATTAACTTGAACGACGGCGCGAAAAGCAAAGCCATTAAAGCCCATAGCTCCGCCATCAGCACGGTGCAATTCAGCCCCACAACCGACGAAGTGATGACTTCAAGTTGGGATAAAACCGTTCGCGTTTGGAACAAAGACACCGGCGAGCAACTGCGAACACGGCTTGGAATCGCTTTCCCGATTTACTCCGCAACATTTGAAGCCTCAGGGCAAAACATCGCTTTTACCAACGACGCACAAGCCATGATTTGGAATTGGAAAGAAGGCACCATGAAAATCATAACCCTTCACAAACGCCGCATTTTCTCCGTTGCCGCTTTCGGAGATTGGGTCGCGACCGCCGGCGAAGACCGAATCATCAAGCAGATTCACTTCAAAACCAACGGCACGCGCACGATTGACGACGCCGTTGCTGTCAAATTAGCCTATCGCCCTGACGGAAAACTGCTTGCCGCCGCAGGACAAGACGGGCGGGTGCGAATTTACAATGCGGAAAATGGTCAGAAGTTGGAAGTGATTGACGCACATCGACTCAAAGCCAATGCTGTAAAATTCTCGAACGATGGGAAGGAACTCTACACTGCCGGTGCAGATAGCGCCGTCAAAATCTGGGATTTGAGAAAATTCGATTGATTATTTAGATTCTTATCGAAAAATTCGCGTCTCAAAACTTGAAAACTACAAGCAACTATGGCAATTATCTCAATGCTCGTTCTGCTCGTCGTCTTTTTTCTGATGAGCCTCTCGCTTGCAAAAGAAACTTCGGAAAACTTAGCCTCTGCTCGAACAACGCGCACCAGAAAACTGCGTGAGCGTCACTTAGTTCAACTTGTTCGATTCCCAAGAAAAATTGAAACGTGTAAAAGCAACTTTCTCGAAGACGAGGACGGATTTTCACTGAACTGATGCACGAGCCGCAGTGCGACTGCCCGGCTTGACGGCTTCAATCGCGGCAAGTTCAGGCGGAAGTTTATCCGCCTCGTAGACTTCTACATTCATTTTCAAGAGCGAAAACTGCTCATCACAAAGCCGAACCGTGCCGTTGCTTCTATCCACAATAAATCCAACGCCGGCCACCACGCCGCTTGCTTCTTCAACCAATCGCATCACTTCACGCACCGACTTGCCCGTCGTTACCACGTCTTCAACAATCAAAACGCGCTCATTGGGTTTGATTTCAAAGCCGCGACGAAACTTCATCTCGCCTTCGGTTCGCTCCGCGAAAATCGTCCGCACGTTCATTTGTCTGCCGACTTCTGTTCCGACCACGACGCCGCCCAACGCAGGCGACGCAACCACGTCGATTCGCTTATCCATAAAATAAGCGGCAATCGGCTTGCATAATTTCGTAAGATACTTCGGGTATTGAAGCACTTTCGCGCATTGAAAGTAATTTGGACTGTGCAATCCAGAAGAGAGAATGAAATGCCCCTCGAGAAGCGCGCCGGTTTCTCGGAAGATGTTCAGCACTTGTTTATCGGTAATCATTCGTTGGTGAGAAGTTATTTAACGGAAATGTTTCCAATGCCTTTTTCTTTCATCAGCGCCTCAATCTCTTCGGTTTTACGGGGCAATGCGGCGGACATGACGCGTGCACCGTTTTCAGTAATCAGCACCATGTCTTCAAGGCGTACGCCGATGTTCCACCATTTTCTATCGCACGGCGAGCCTTCGGCAATGTAAATGCCGGGCTCAACGGTGAAGACCTGTCCCGCTTGCAAAATTGCCATGTTCGGGTCGTGAACATCAAGTCCGACGCTGTGCGACGTGCCGTGCATGAAGTATCGCCGATACTCCGATTTGTCCTGAATCAATCCGAGTTTGAGCAATCCTTCAGTGATGACTTCAACGGCTTTTTGATGTGGCGCACGAAAGGAATTGTTCGGTTTGCATTGTGCAATCGCGCTGTCTTGTGCGGCAAGTACGAGGTCGTAGATGGCTTTTTGTTCGGCTGAAAATTTTCCGTTGACAGGAATCGTGCGCGTTACATCGGTCGCGTAGCCGTGATATTCGCCGCCCATATCCATCAAGACGAGTTCACCTTCAAACATTTTCTTGCGTGTGGTATTGTAATGAAGAATGACGCTGTTCTCGCCTGCGCCCACGATGCTTGGATATGCGGTGTATTCGCACCCTTTTTTCTTGAAGACATATTCAGCGACGGCGGCAAGTTCATATTCATACATATTCGGCTCGCACGATTTGATGGCTTCAAGATGCGCGGCAATGGTGGCGTCGGTCGCTTTCTGAATCATCTCAATTTCAATTGGGTGTTTGATTTGTCGCAACTGTCCGAGCAACGGCGAAGCGTTTTGAATAATGAGCGATTTATCGTTGCGCAACTCTTGGTCAATCGTTTTGACCAGACGCGCAAAGTCGCCGTCGGAATCGGCGTAATCTTTCGCGGGATAGGAAATGAAGGCGCGTTTAATGTTCGCGCGATAGGTTTTCAAGAGTGTTTCAAAAAGATACGGACGGAGCGAATCGATAATCATCGCCGCATTCAACCCGAGTTTCTGCATGGCGCCTTCTGGTCCGAGACGCCGTCCCGTCCAAGTTTCCATCAACGCATTGCGCGGTTGAACGAACAAGAGTTCCGTTGTGGCGGTGTTTTGAAACGGCATTAAAAATTTGGAGAGAATCAACGCGGCGTTGGGCTCTTCATACAATCCTGTGAGATAAAGCATCGAGTTGGATTGGCGAAAGAGAAAATCAACGTCGTTGTTGCGCACTTTCAAATCGTTGGCGAAAAAAATCGCAATCGAGCTATCCGGAAGCATCGAGAGCAATCGCTCACGGTTGTGTTTGTGGAACGAGACCGGCGGAAGGTCAGTGTCGTAAGCCGTTTCGGGCGGAAGGTCGCGATTGGGCATGGCGCGCTGTGCAAAGGCGCAGAGCGAGACGAGCGAAAATAACAAAGCGCAAAAAAGCGGTCTCATTGGAAATAGACGGTTGATTTAGAGTCGAAGACTGAGCCCTTCAAGCGGGCGAATGTTGAACGCACGGTTCATTTAATTCATTAAACGAAACTCGTGCGAATTTTCAAGGCTTCTTTGAGCAGGAAAAGATAATCGTTATGAGGAACTTCAATCGCGCCGAAGCGTGCGACGTTGTCGTTGATGAACTGCGAATCGAGCAGGGCGAAGTTGCGCTCGTTAAGCCGCTCAACAAGGTGATAGAGCGCGACTTTGGACGCATTGGAAACGCGATAAAACATGGATTCGCCGAAAAACGCGCCGCCCATCGACACGCCGTAGAGTCCGCCTACGAGTTTGCCATTTTGATATGATTCAACGCTATGGGCGTAGCCCATGTCATGCAGTTCGCAATAAACTTCAATCATTTCTTCGGAAATCCATGTGCCGCGCTCGTCGCCGCGCTCAGTCGCACATTCGCGCATGACGGCTTCGAAATTTTCGTTGATTCGAATCTCGAACAAATTCTTTTTGACGAGTTGCCTCAAAGAGCGCGGCGCGTGAAAACCATCGAGCGGAATGAGTGCGCGTAGTTTCGGCAAATACCATTGCACTTCGCCCGTGTCGGAATCCGCCATCGGAAAAATTCCCGTGCTGTATCCATAAATCAACAAATCTGCGGAAAGCGTTTGTGGTCGTCGTTTCACGACAGTCAAGTGTTAGAAGTTAAGTATAAAATTTAGTGTTACATGTTACTCCTTTGCGACCGCCATCACGCCTTTGAGTGCGGTTTCAGCGGGTTCGGGTTCGGGTTCGCCGGGCAAGCGACGGCGAATAAGTTCATAGACTTTAATCGGTTCGGCTTTGCCTTGAACGGTAATTTCCGCGAGCCATCGGCACAAGCATTGCTCTTTAACGATTTCGTAAGTGAATTGGGAAATCATGATGTAAGTGCCGAAGGGTTTATTGGCGGCTTCAAGTCGGGCGGCGAGGTTCATGCCGTCGCCCATGGCGGTGTAGGCGAATCGCCCTTGCGAGCCCATGTTGCCGACAATAACGGGTGCAGTGTTGAGTCCCATTCTGGAATAAATTTCGTGTCCGTACTTCGCCTTCCAAATCGGGCGCATTTCTTTGAGTTTATCTTGCATTTCAATCGCGGCGTAGCAGGCTTTAAGCGCGTGGTCTTCGACGGGAAGCGGCGCGTTCCAGAACGCCACGACGGCGTCGCCGATGTATTTATCGAGCGTGCCGCCGTATTTGAAGACGATTTCCGTCATCGAGCCGAGATACTCGTTCATCAATTCGGTGAGTTTTTCGGGTTCGTTCTTAAAACTTTCGGAAATGTTCGTGAAACCTTTGACGTCGCTGAAAAACATGGTCAGTTCGCGACGCTCGCCGCCGAGTTTGAACATATCGGGGTTGTTAATCATCTGGTCGACAAGCACGGGTGGCACGTAGGTGTTGAAGAACCCTTTAATCATTTTCTTTTGGCGCGACTCGGTGAAGTATTGGTAGAGAATACTTCCGCCATAAGAGAAGGCAATTGCAATCGCAAAAGGAACAACGGCAATCAGCGTACGGTCAGTGGAAAACATGTGCTCGGAGTATTGATTGAGCACTGCAAACAGAGCGACGCTGATGAAGATAGCGACGATTTCCGTTGTGAACTCTTGCATCGAGCCGCCGCGTTTGAGCAAATACGCAATCAAACCGCCGCCGCCCAAAAGGGAAATCACGATTGCAAATTTGGTAAGAACGGAGCGCGAAAGTAGATAGTCAATCGGTGAAACATCGCCGATATAGAGAATCAAAACGAGCACGCTCAAAAGTGTGGCAGTGGCGGCGAAGCCCGTCAGTGCAAGCAAGATGCCTTGACTTTGAAACTTGATACGCTTGAAAGAAACCGACGCGCCGAACACAATAAAACTCACCAAAAGCATCAAGCCGAAAACAGAAGCGGGATTGGCGCGCTTGATGAACTTTCCATCAATGAAATTTTGCGTGGCGATGGCGTGTGCTTCGACGCCATACATCTTGTTTTGGTCGGGGCGACCTTCCGTCCACATCGACATCGGAAAGTCGTCTTTGGCTTCGGGAAACATCGGACCGACGATACAAATTTTTCCTTTAATAAGGTCTTGAATCCCTGCAAGCGGGTCGTCAAAAACATCGATTGACCAGAGTTCGCGCAAGTCTTCAAGTTGCATCAGTTGGTGGCGTAGTGAATCATTTTGAGCAACGGTGGCAGAATCAATTTTCAACTTTTCATAAATGCCGTTGTCGCGCAGTGCCGCGTAGAAGAGTTCGGCTTCGGCTTTCGTCATAAATTCGGCATCATCAAGGATATTATCGGCGGAAATTTCCAAGAACGAATGGCTCGGTCCATATGGGTTGAGTAGCACCGATTCACCATCGTAGGTGGGAATTTTTTTTCCAGCAAAGGTGAAATGCTCCCCGTCGAAGCCGATTGTATCTTTGGTGTTGGTGTAAATTTTGAGAATGGCATAAGCGAAAGAGAGGAACGGTTTGCCAAGCACATCGGCACTGACAGGGTGGTAGCGTCGGAGCACGCCGTCATTATCCTGACGCACATTCACGTTGCCGACGTTGGCGCCGGGCGTGCCGTCGAAAATGGTAAGGTAGTTTGCTTTATCAACCGACTTGTATTCGACCTTTGAGTCTTCGGTGTATTCCGTCGGTTCTCTACCGGCGACGACAACGTTCTGGCATTCTTCTGCCGCTTTACGAAATTCTGCATCGCCGCCGCTTCGGTCGATGTCATCAAAGACAAAGTCAAACGCGACGACTTTTGCGCCGGCGCGTGTAAGGTTTCGAATAATTCGAGCGTGGTAATCTCGAGGCCATGGAAAAGGCTTGATGGCTTTTTGCGCTTGGTCGTTAACGGGAATGAGAATGACTTGCGCCGTCTGCTTGAACGTCGTATCCATCGGACGCGTATTGAAGCGAATGTCGAGGGCTTTGAGCTCGAGATTTTCAAAGACGGTGAAGCGTGAGAGCAAAAACGCAAACACGGTGATAATCGGCGCAACCAAGAGAGCCGTGAACCAAATGCTTGATGCAATGCGCGTCTTGAAAAATTCCGTAGCGGTTTTCCACATAATTGGCAAACGGTTTTTAGAGCGGTTATAAGCAATGGATTGAATTTAGAAAATTCTTCTTCAAAAGTTGGCATTATTGAAACGCCCCGCAACCGAAACTTAAATTGTCTGATTTAGCGCATCGCCGTATCTTCGATGCAATTTGAAAAATGAATGTCTTAAAAATAAACTTCTCTAAAACCAACCTGCTTGCGTCCAATGCCGGAAGAACTCACACGAAACCCAGAAGCCATTCTTGAATTTCTCAAGAGCGTTTATCCGTTCAGCGAACTCGGCGAGTCGGAAGCAACAGTTGTAGCGAACATTTTAACGCCGTTTGAATACAAGACGAGCGAACTTGTCTTTTCCGCCGGCGACCCAAGCGGGTGCGCGTTCATTGTGCAAAGCGGGCGATTGGCGTTTGAAAAAAAAGGCTACATCACGGGCTATTATCACTCGCGGGACGTGCTCGGGGAGCGTCGCTTGATTGACGGCATGCCGCGCACGGCGACGGTTTGGGCAGAAGAGCCGAGCATTTTGTATAAAATCACCAACAAGGATTTGGAAAACCTCGCGCTCGTTCCGCAGGAAACGTGCTTGAAGGTCTACAAGTTGCTTTCGCGCCTTGCAAGCTCGAGCGAGCATGAAGAGCATCGGCTTTACAGCGAAATGGACGTGCTGTTGGTGCAAGACGGCGGCTGTGCGCCGGGCTACAACTCTGTAACCGCCTACATCACCGAGTATTTGGAGTCGGCGGGTCGGCGCGTGTTTGTGGCGGCGCAAGGCTTCAAGTCGCTCGTCAGTGGCAAGCGCGACGACTTCCGATGCCTCGTTTATAGTTTCGCACTCTATCGGCAAATTGAGCACATTCACGGCGTGATTTTTGCCCCGCCTCTGCGTGAAGCGCGCGGTGCCGATTTCAGAACTGAACGCTACAAAGACTTCAAATTGCTTGAAAATCAAAAACGCGCCGCCGAAAACATCATTGAGAAAAAAGTGAAAGTTCTTGTTGGAATCGGCGGCAACGGAACGCTTGCAGGCATTAAGGAATTGTCAAAATTACTCCCCAAAGAAATTCAAACATTTTTCATTCCCGTAACGATTGACAGCGACGTGTCTGGAACGGAGTGTATCGGTCAGCATACAGGCGTGGAAGTCGGCGCAGAAAAAATCCGATGCTACATGGCAGACGCGCGCACGCACAACCGCTGTTACATCATTGAACTCATGGGCGCATCGGGCGGATTTCACGCGCTTCACTCTTGCTTGGGCGCAGGCGCGCATCTTGCGGTCTTACCTTCAACAAATTATGCACCCGCTGATATTGCCAAAGCCTTGAAAAATCGCTCCTCGACCGTCATTGTCGTCGCCGAAGGCTATAAAGCCAAAGAGCGAAAAGCAAAAGGAATCACGCTCAACGCGGCGGAATATCTTCACGAAGAACTCAAAGCCGCTGGTTTGGAAACCCGCCAGCGCGTCATCTGTGAAGCCTTCTCGCGCGATGTGCGCGGCGCACGCCCCAACAACATGGACATGACGCTGGCGCAACGCATGGCGCGAAAACTCACCGAACTCGTCCAAGAAGGAAAATCTCAAATGATGCCCGCCGTCCTTTCCGGAAAGGAATACGCCATTCCCTTCTCCGAAATTCAAACCGATAACACCGTCGAGCGCGACCTCGCCCTCTTAGCCAATCGATTGAGCGTTTAAATGGTCATTGCGGGCGAAGCGAGGAATCCAAACGAGTTGAGAATGAAGCGTTAAGAGGTAAAAGTGGCTTGCTCAACTCTCCACGTGGCGACCGAAAAGAGATTTCTACGACTGCGGCGAAAAAAGTATGTTTGCGTTTGATGTTATAGCAATACTTTTGTAGCCATACCCTCGATGCAAGCAACGGGGTATTAGCAAAGAAATGAGAGTAAATCGCCGCCTGCAACCTTCAACTGCGAATGGGATTCGCAACGCCAACCTTTGTGAAGCCTTTTGATGCGTGCATAAACTTCCGTCGCCATCTCAATCGCCATGACGAGAGAGTAGGATTAAGCATTGGTTGGCTCGTCGGATTACTCTTCGTGCTGATGTGCTTCGCCTGCCAAACATCAAAGCCGACGGGCACAGAACCTAAACCGCCGAGCGTTCAGCGATTGGTTGAGGCGATGAAAGCCGCCGATTCGCTCAATCAAGTTACAGCCGATTCCATTGCGCCGCCTGTTTTGACCGATTCCATTTTCGCCACTCGATTGGATTCATCGCTCTCTAAATCGGACTCGCTTCGCCCCGTCTCCAGCGATGAACTCGATACCATCATCGTTTATACCGCCAAAGATTCCATCATTTACGACCTCGCCAATAAAACCATGTCGCTTTTTGGCGATGCAAAAATCACCTATCAAGAATTTCGTTTGAATGCGCCGAAGGTCGTTATTGATACGCGCATCAACATTCTCGATGCAGAAAGCAATCGCGACAGTGCCAACAAGCCGATTGACGTGCCGAAGTTCAGCGATGCGGGCGGCACCTACGACGCCGTGAAGATGAGTTACAACTTCAAAACCAAACGCGGCAAAATTCGCGAAGTAACGACCGAACTCGACAACGGCTATTACAGCGGCGAAAACATCAAACGCATGGAAGACGGCGTTTTGAACGTGAAAAACGGACGCTATTACACTTGCAATCACGACCCGCCGCACTACTGGTTTCAATGCGAAAGCATGAAACTCATTCCCGGCGATAGAGTCATTGCGCGTCCTGTGGTGATGTATGTCGAGGGCGTCCCCGTCTTTTACTTGCCGTTTGCATTTTTCCTCACGCGAAGCGGCAGACAATCAGGCTTGATTATGCCTCGATACGGACGCGACAACTTTCGCGGATTTTTCCTCGCACAAGGCGGCTACTATTGGGCACTTTCCGATTATTACGATTTAAGACTTGAAGGCGATGTGGGAACATTCGGCAGTTGGGCGACGCGCGGACGCTTCCGCTACAAAGAACGCTACGACCTTGATGGCACCATCGACGGACAATTCGAGCGACTTGTGCGCGGCGAAATCACCGACCCAGACTACTTGCGCAACGACAACTGGTATATCAACATTCAACATCAACAGCGATTCGACCCCACCACACAGCTCAGCGGAAACTTGCGATTCGCGGGCGGCAATCAATTCAGCGTGAATTCCTTTAACCCCATTGACGCGCTTCAACAACAAGCCGCCTCAACGCTTACGCTTACAAAAACTTTCGCCGAAGGACAGCGAAGCACTACCATCGGTTACAGCCGAAACCAAAATTTGCGCGTGACCGACATCTCACAAAGCATTACCGCAAGTTTTTATCAAGCACGACTCTTCCCGTTCAAAGGGCGCAAAAGCACCGACGGCTTTTTAGAACGAATCGCAATCGACTTGCCGAATACAAGCGTGAGCGGCAACTACAACAACACCGACACGACTTTCTCGCGCACGCTCAACGGCGCATTTAATTCAACCGTGAGTTATCAATTCTCGCCGCAATCCAACTACCTGCTCTCGCAAGGCTTCGCGCTCAATGCGTCGCAAACGTCGCGCACAGGCATTGAGGACTTATCGGGCGCCTCGCTCACGATGCCGCTCTCGTTCAGCGGCACGCTGTTCCGATACTTCAACGCTAACGTGGCGTTTACCTACAACCAATTTTTCAACGACCGAAGCATCACACGCTTTTTCAATCCGACTGATTCCATCATCGTAACACAGGTCAATCGCCGATTGACGCGCTACTACACCTATCAATTTTCAACCGGCGTTCAAACGCGCCTTTACGGAACGCTCTTCACGGGATTTTTAGAAAATCTTGTTGGATTGAAAGCCGTGCGACATACGCTCAATCCGATTATCTCTTACAACTTTAATCCCGACTTTACGCGCGAAGAATTTGGATACTTCGGCAGTTACATTGACGCAAATGGCGAGCGCATACGCTACAATCGCTTTGAAGGCGCGCTGTTTAGCAACGTTCCAACGGAAAGCCAGTCTCTGAATTTGAATCTCAACAACATTTTTGAAGCAAAGGTCAGAAGCCTCGACACCACGAAAGCCATCGACGACCCCGAGCGCACCGAAAAGAAAGTGCAATTCCTCAATGCCAATGTGAGCACCGCCTACAACTTCGCCGCCCGCGACGGGTTTAATTGGTCAAATGTGAATGTATCCGCAAATAGCACCACCATTCCAAACCTTTCGCTCAATGCTAACGCGTCGTTTTCATTTTACGGATTCAACGACAGCACGGGCGCGACGATTCCCGTCTTGAATCGAGCGCAAGGCGGCGGCGTGCTTCGTTTTCTTTCAGGCAATCTGCAACTTTCAACAGGGTTTCGCGGCGAGCGCAAACAAAATCCCGATAGGCTCATTCAACAAGATTCAGCAAGGCTTGTGGGACAAGGGCAACTTCAAAACCAAAACACACTGAACGGATTGCCGCAAACCGATTTCCGCTCGCTCGGTCAGAACGTCGATTTCGACGTGCCTTGGGATTTGAACTTCGGCTTAAACATTCAAGCCAATCGACAAAATCCGCTCTTGCCCGTTCAATACGACGCGCAACTTTCAGCAAGCGGCGGTATTTCCATTACGCCGAATTGGCAACTGCGCGGAAGCCTGACGTATCTGTTTAGACAAAAGCAATTTGTTGCCCCACAAATTTCCATCAACCGCGACTTGCACTGCTGGACGATGAGCTTTCAGTGGACACCCGTCGGGCAGTTCCGCAGTTACTTCTTCACGCTTCAAGTCAAAGCCCCGCAACTGCGCGACATTCGAATCGAGCAAAACGAGCCGTCGCAAAATCTCTTCGGCGATTAGCGGCGTCTTATCGTCTTATACCAAAATGGATTGAACCCGATGAGGTATGCAAAGCTTGTCATT
>JBDNCJ010000034.1:0-31508 GCA_046719715.1 Chloroherpetonaceae bacterium
TCAAGTGAAGCAATCCATTTCACGTATCGTTACAAGGTTTATGGATTGCGTCGCTTATCAACCTTATCTCTAATTCTGTCGCGATACTTACTTAAATTACAACGTCTTCAAACAAGACTTAACACAACTTGCTCTGACAATGAAGAAGTATTTGAGTTTTCTTGTCGCCCTTCTCACCACAACGCTTGCCGCACAACCACAACGCGACCTTCTCATACCCGAAGTTTCCGCCGATAGCCTTCAAAGCTACGTCAAAACGCTTGCCAGCGACGCCTTTGAAGGACGCGCTCCGGGCACAAGCGGCGGACATCTTGCGACCGTCTACGTTCAACAAAAATTCGCCGACTACGGATTGACGGCGTTTGAATCTTTGCCCGATTACTTGCAACCCTTCAACGTAACCACGTCGCTAAAAGCAGGCGAAAAAAATTTCATCGCCTTAAAAATTAGACGGCTGTTTCGTTTAGGTGTGGACTTCACGCCACTCGGCTATTCGTCAAGTGGCACCGCCGAGTCGAGGCAAGTCGTCTTCGTCGGCTACGGCATTTCAACGGAAAAATACGACGACTACAAAGGCGTTGATGTGAAAGGGAAAATCGTCGTTATGATGCGCTACTCGCCCGATGGCGACAATCCGCACAGCGAGTTTTTTGAACATGCCTCGATTTGGAAAAAACTGTCAACTGCACGCGAGAAAGGTGCAATCGGCGCGCTCATCTTCACAGGCGAGCGCAACGGAGATGATAAACTCATCGATATTTCGCGCGATAGGCTCGCAGGCGACGCCGGCATTCCTGCAATGAACGTAACGAGAACTCTCGCCGCAAATGCGCTCATGATGAAGCCCCAAGTACTTCTACAAATTCAAGAGAAGATTGACCAGACGAAACAACCGAACTCGTTTGTGCTCAATAATTTCGTTGCGATGCAAACTGAAATCGTGCGCGTGAAGGCGGAAACTTACAACGTGGTCGGCTACTTACCAGCACAAACGAAAAGCGATGAATATCTCGTTATCGGCGCACACTACGACCACATCGGCTACGGCGGTCAAGGCTCCGGCTCGCTTGCGCCTGACGAAAAGAAAATTCACTATGGCGCAGACGACAACGCAAGTGGTTCGGCAGGCTTGCTCGAGCTTGCACGAACCTTCGCCAAACGAAAGCACTTGCTCAAACGCAACCTCGTCTTCATTGCTTTCGGCGCGGAAGAAATGGGCTTGCTGGGTTCCTCTTACTTTGTGAATCACCCGCCGTTCCCGCTCGAGAAAACCATCGCGATGCTCAACATGGACATGATTGGTCGCATGAAAGATTCCGCACTTGCTATCAGCGGCATAGGCACGGCGAAAGAATTCGAAGAACTCTGCAAAGCGGAAAACCGCGAGAACTTCAAACTCAAACTCTCGCCCGATGGCTTCGGTCCGAGCGACCACAGCAGTTTCTACGCGAAAAACATTCCGGTGCTATTCTTCTTCACCGGCAATCACCCGAACTATCACAAGCCGAGCGACACATGGGAAAAAATCAATTACACTGACGAAGCTCGATTAGTAAATTATGTGTCGCGATTGATTGAAAAGTTAGATGCAAGTCCTCGTCCCACCTTCACGAAAGCGCAAAGCGAAACGGCGCAATCGTCGCGCTCCACAATGGGCGGATTTCGTGTTTCTTTCGGCTCGATTCCTAATTACAGCGAAGAAGTCGAGGGCGTCTTGCTCGACGGCGTGCGCGAAGGGAGCGTCGCTGAAAAAGCCGGATTGAAAGCGGGTGACATCATCATCAAAATGGGTGAAAAAGACATTCGCAACGTTTATGATTACACCGATGCGATTAAAAATCTCAAACCCGGCGACACGATAACGGTCGTCGTGAAACGCAACAGCGAAACGCTCACGCTCTCGGCGACTTTTCCTGAAAAAAAATAACGCGAATGATTTATGGATAATCTCGGACATTGGTGGATGCTTTCCGCTGTTCTGCTCATCATTATTGAGATGCTCACGGCGGGATTCGTACTTGGAAGTTTTGGGGTGGCGGCGTTGGTGACGGCAATCGTTGCGTATATCGGCTTCCCGATTGAATTTCAACTCGTCGTCTTCATTGTCGCCTCGCTTATCATTTTCTTTACGCTCCGACCACTTGCCATGAAATATCTTGCGCCGAAAAAGAAAGTTGAAACGAACGTCAATCGCTTGATTGGACGCAAAGCCGTCGTCATTGAAACGATTGATAACTTTCGACAAACTGGCAGAGTGAAAATCGATGGCGACGATTGGCGAGCAAGAACAGAAACGCAGGAGGTAATTCCCGTCGGCAGAGAAGTGATTATCAAAGTCGTCGACAGCGCAACGCTGATTGTGGCATCATTCTAACAACGGCTAAAAACCATTTTTCATCATTCAAAAGGAGGTAGTTATGTCGGCATTTGGATTCTTTTTGCTCTTAGTGCTTCTCGTGGTGGTGGTGTTCGTCTTTAAGGGCGTGCGCATCATTCAACAAGCAGAAGTGATGATTATCGAGCGATTCGGTCGCTATCACGCAACGCTGGAAAGTGGCATCAACATTATCATTCCCATCATCGACCAGCCGCGTGCGATTGATTGGCGATATGCGAAAACCGACACCACCGGGCGCATCGTTTATATCACGACGCAAACCATCAAGATAGACTTGCGCGAAACCGTCTATGATTTCCCAAAGCAAAATGTGATTACGAAAGACAATGTCAATATCGAAATCAACGCGCTTGTCTATTTTCAAATTACCGACCCCGTCAAATCAGTGTATGAAATCGCCAACCTTCCTGACGCCATTCAAAAAATCACGCAAACAACGCTCCGCAACGTCGTCGGCGAAATGGATTTAGACGAAACGCTCACCTCGCGCGACACCATCAATGGACGCTTGCGCAACATTTTAGATGAAGCCACAAACAAGTGGGGCGTAAAAATCAACCGCGTCGAGATTCAAGACATTATGCCGCCAAAAGACATTCAAGAGGCGATGGAAAAACAAATGCGTGCCGAGCGCGACCGTCGCGCCGCGATTCTCAACGCCGAAGCCTCGAAGAAATCCGCCATTCTCGAAGCCGAAGGACAAAAGGAAGCGCAAATTAATGTTGCCGAAGGGGATAAACGCTCTGCCATTTTGCGCGCTGAAGGTCAAGCCGAATCGGCGCGAAAAATCGCCGAAGGTGAAGCCCTTGCCCGAATCCGAACCGCCGAAGCCGAAGCCGAAGCCATTAGAAAAATCACAGAGGCAATGGCAAAAGCCGCTGAAACATCGGCGCAATACCTCATCGCCGTGCGCTACTTAGAAACCTTGAAAGAAGTCGCCTCTGGCGAAACCAGCAAAACCATCTTCCTCCCTTACGAAGCCACCGGCGTTCTCAGTTCGCTCGGCGCAATTAAAGAAATGTTCAAAGACGGAAAATCCTGAAAGCACAAGAGCAACTGAATGGCAATTCCGTTTTTGAAAACACTTGAAAAGAAAATTCGTCAAGGCACAATCGCGTTGCTTCGTGCGCTGGTTCACCGAAAGCGCGTTGTGCCTTCTGACTTTGATTTTCAGCACGCAAAACTTTTATGCCTGCGTCAAAATCAAATCGGCGATACGCTCATTTCAACGCCGATTTTCGGCGCGCTCAAACAGTGCTACCCACATCTCACCCTCGACGTGCTTCTCGATAAACGCAACGCCGCCACGCTTGACACAAACCCCAACATTCGCAAGCGATTCATCTTAAAGCAAAAACTCATCGATTTTTTCAAGGTGCTTATTGCCGTGCGCCGCGAAAAGTATGATTTCATCGTGGACTTGGTGCATACGCCGTCGAGCCTTTCGACGCTCTTCTGCCTGTTGGGAAACGCACGATTTACCGTCGGCTTCAATCGAGAAAACGATTTCATTTACGATGTCAAAGTGCCGTTCAGAACCGACAGGCGCATGCTTCGAACATTGGCGGAAATTTTAACGGCGTTTCGCATCGATCCCGATGACGTGAACTTGCGTCCGCAATTTCCGCTTTCTCCCTCTTCACACGTTTTTGCTGAACGAATTGTGAGTTCACTTGTTGGAAAAAAAATCGTAGGGGTGAACATTTCAGCGAGCTTGAAAATCAAATTTTGGGGCGTTGAAAATTTCGTCTCGCTCATTCGCGCCTTGAAGCAAGCGTTTCCAGACGCTATGTTTCTCGTGCTTTACGCAAAAGTATATGAAGAAGAAGCGGCGGAGATTGCAACGAAATCTGGCGCGCAGGTATGCGACGAGACGAAAACGCTTTCGGATTTTGCCGCCGTCATTTCAAAACTGCATCTGCTTATCACCCCCGATAGCGCGGCGGTGCATCTTGCCGATGCCTTCAATGTATCGTGCGTCGTGCTCACGCATAACCCTGAACATATCAAAGCATGGTATCCGTCGTTTTCGGAAAGCCGAACCATTCATTCCAAAACGGGTGAAGTGCGTTCAATCAGTGTGGCGGAAGTATTGCAAGTGGCGGAACACTTCATGCGAGAACGCCTCATCGCTCCGCAAAAACAGACGTAGTGCGCGGAGAACGACTTGGAGCGACTTGGGTGAATTGTCGCATAAGTATCAGGACGGAATGAAGTGTGGAAATACACCTGACATCGTTCCGAGCAAAGCGATGAACTCACTTGGTTTCTTCCTCTTCACTGTGTTCATGGTCAGATAACAAGTCCCATCTTTTGCAAATGATTCCACTATAAAACCGGCGAAGTTTAATCAGTGACCACAACCCTCTCGTTTCCACGCTTTATTCGCTGTTACATCGTCCTCAAAAACGCCTTCAACGCTGAAAACTCATTCGGCAGTAAAATGGATTTCTTTTGCTTTTGCAACGCACGCGCCAAGCGTTCAGGAACGGTGGGGGCTTTCAAGCCGGCTTGCTCAATCGCATCGTGAAACTTCGTTGGGTGAGCGGTTGCTAATACAATTCCAACATTGTCGCTACTGACTTCTCTTCGATATTGCGTCAAGCCCAAGTAGCCGATTGCAGTGTGAGGCTCGGCAATGTATTCGTAGCGACGATAAATTTCGCGCATGCCTTCCAGCGTTTCTGCATCAGTAAAACTTGCGCCATAAATTACTTCGCGCATCGCTTCGAACGAACCATAAAGCGCAAGCATACGTGCAAAGTTGCTGGGGTTGCCGACGTCCATCGCGTTTGAAAGCGTTTGAATCGAAGGTCTCGGTTCAAAATTTCCTGTTGATAAAAATTTCGGCACGACGTCGTTCATGTTGGTTGCGGCGATAAACTTTGAAACAGGCAAGCCCATTTGCTTGGCGAAAAGCCCCGCCGTGAGGTTGCCGAAGTTTCCGCTCGGCACAGAAAAGACGAGCGGCTTTGAAAGAATGCTGTGATGCAACTGTGAATACGCGCGAAAGTAGTAGAACATTTGCGGAATGAGCCTCGCAATGTTGATGGAGTTGGCGGAAGAGAGTTGAAAGCGTTGGCGGAGTTCTTGGTCGAGAAAGGCTTGCTTGACGAGACGTTGGCAGTCGTCGAACGTGCCTTGAATTTCAAGTGCAGTTACATTTTCGCCGATGGTTGTGAGTTGTTGCTCTTGAATTTTGCTCACTTTGCCGCTTGGATAAAGCAAGCAGACCTTGAATCCGTCCATTCCCAAAAATCCGTGGGCGACGGCACTGCCCGTATCGCCCGATGTCGCCACGAGAATCAAGGTTTCTTGTTTTGAATCTTGGAGATAGTGCTTCATCAATCGCGCTAAGAAGCGTGCGCCGAAATCTTTGAATGCTAATGTTTCACCGTGAAACAGTTCGAGCACAAGCGTGGTGGCATCGAGTCGCACGAGCGGCGCGTCGAAGTTAATCGCTTCTTCGATAATCGCTTTCAAATCGCTGTTGAGCAATGCGCCTTGAAACAGCGACTGCGCCGCTTGAAAGGCAATTTCCTGAAACGAGCGAATGCGTGAGAGACGAAAAAAATCGGGCGGAAGCGGTTGGAGTTTCGTCGGGAAGAACAGCCCGCCATCGCTTGCTAATCCTTGCAAGACGGCGTCGCGCAGAGAAACGATGTTATCGGGATTGTTGGTGCTGTAAAGGCGCATCAGAAGGAAACCGTTTAATCAATGCTTAAAATTTTCGCGCCGTCTTGATTGACTTTGGAAATAAACACGTCGCTTCCGATGCCGATGTTGTCTAAAACCAGCGTCATGGCGCGAGCGACGGCGTGTGCGGTCTCGATAGAATCGGAGAGCGCGAAGAGCGACGGACCAGAGCCAGAGATGCTACACCCCAGCGCACCGGCATTAAGCGCGGCGTGTTTGAGGTCGTAAAATTTTGGAATTAAAATCGAGCGAATGGGTTCAACAATCACGTCTTGAAGCGAGCGCGAAATTAAGCCGTAATCCGACATTAAAATTCCTGCAACCAATCCTGCCGTATTGCCCCACTGTGTAATCGCATTGCTCAAACTGACTTGCTGTTTCAAGATGCCGCGTGCGTCTTTGGTTTGAATTTCAATATGCGGATGAACAAGCGTGGCGTGCAGTTTTTCGGGTGTCGGAAGCGGCACAATATCGAGCGGCGTGTAGGAGCGAATCAAAACGAAACCGCCTAAGAGCGAGGGCGCGGCGTTGTCGGCGTGTGCAGAGCCGCAGGCAATTCGCTCGCCTTCGAGGGCAAAGGGAAGTAGGTCGCGTTTGCAGAGCGGCTCCCCAAGCAAGGCATTGACGGCAAGCACCGCCACGACGGCGCTTGCGGCACTCGACCCCAAGCCTGAACCGAGCGGCATTTTTTTATCGAGCAAAAGTTCAATTCCGCGTCTTTCGCCCAGATGATGGAGCAAGGCATGAACGGCAACGCCGGCGGTGTTTTTATGCGAATCGAGCGGCAAGCGTCCATCGTCGCCGGTGATGCGCAAAATTTTAACGCCTGATTCGTTGCAAAATCGTGCCGTTAATTCATCGCCCGGCGCATCGAGCGCGAAACCCAGCACGTCGAACCCTGCAGCGACGTTGGCGACGGTCGCCGGCGCAAACGCTCTTACTTCCTTCATTCCGACGATGTGCTTTGTGCACGTTGAAGTTGGTCTAAAATTTCTTTCTCGCGCGCGTTGTATTCCGCTTCGGAAATTTCGTCGAACTCAAACTTGAACTGCAACTCCATCAACTTTTCTTTGAGCCGCTTCACATCGGTCGTCTCTTTTTGAACTTGCTCATCAATGGCTTTGGCAATGCCGATAACCATGTTGAGCGGCGCGAGCAAAATGTCGTCAATGATGAACATGAGACGGTTTCGTGTTAGACAGTTTCAGTAGCGTTATCAAGCGTGATGACCAAACGCAGAAAGTTATACGGCGGCAAGTTCCCGACATATTTCAATTTGAACTTCCCCGCGTTTTTATCGGCAATTTCATTGACTTTTTTATCAAGTTCCGATTCTTGCGCGTCGGTAACGAGAAAGGCGGCGTTGAGAAACATTCGGTCGGTCGTGGTCGGATTCACTTTCGTCTCTTCGGCAATCGGACGAAGCTCGGCTAAAATTTCTTCGCGATAGCGTTCTTTTTCAGCGTTCAGGGCGGCTTCGACCATCTTTCCAATTTCAATCAACTCGGCTTGTGAAGGATTGCCGCGACGAGCAAGTTCTTCTTTACGTTTTTGAATCGCCTCGTTGTTGGAAAGCAATTCTTGAAAAATCGTTTCAGGAAACATGCCCTTCAAGCCGAGTTCCTTTTTGCCTTGCAGTCGTAGGAGTTGCGCTTTGAAGAGGTCGTAACTTTTTTCAAGTAAGGCAACAACGCTGGATTCGCTATCGGCAATCATGGAAAATTGCATCGGCAAAATCGTGTAGTCTTTCATGACGGTTTCAATCGTGCGCTCGTGCGCCATCGCATTTTCACGCGAAATTTGATACGGCACAACGGGCGACGCGCTGACGAACGCGCCGATGTCTTTGTATTCAATCAGATAAACTTCATCGCCACGCCCGCCGATGCCTGTATTTCCAAGCGATTTCGGACGCTGGTCGGAGTTCCAATTTTCTACAATCGCATAAATGTATCGTCCCGAATACGGTTGCATGGCGTTTGATTAGGTTAATGAAGGTTCTTCAAGGATTGTGAGATGGTTCAATGTGTTCAGGAGCAAGTTCAGCAATGGCTTCGGTGAAATTCGGCTTCAAAACGCCTTTATCGGTGATGATGGCGGAAATGAACGAATGTGGCGTAACGTCAAAGGCATAGTTCAAAACAGGGAGCGACTCTCTGGCGACGTTACGACCGTAAATGCGTGTCAGTTCAAGCGTCGAGCGGCGTTCAATCGGGATTTGCGAGCCGTCGGAGATGCTGAAATCAATCGTTGAAACGGGCGCGGCGATGTAGAACTTGCGTAAGTGAGCGGCGGCGGAAACCGCGTGCGAGTATGTGCCGATTTTATTTGCCGTGTCGCCGTTGCTTGCGATTCTATCGGCGCCTGTGATGACGAAATCAATGAGCGACTTTTGCATCAAAAACGCCGCCGATGAATCGGAGACGATTTCAAAGGGAATATGCTCTTTTTCCAATTCAAACGCCGTGAGCCGCAAGCCTTGCAAAAGTGGGCGCGTTTCAGAGGCGTATACTTTTTCAATCAACCCTGCTTCGTAGGCGCGCTTGATGACACCGAAGGCTGTGCCGATACCGCCCGTCGCTAAAACGCCAGTGTTGCAGTGCGTCAATACCGTCAGGCGCTGATATGCGAGCACGTGTGAAAACTCTTGTTTGAGTAATCTAACGCCATGCTGTGCGATTTCTTCGCAGTTGTGAATTTCTTCGCTGTGAATGGCGCGCGCTTCTTGCTCGAGTTTGAAAATGAGTTCGGGAATATCGCTTGATGCCGTCTCGTGCTCAACAATACGCTTCAAGCGGGCAGTCGCAAAAAATAAATTGACGGCGGTCGGGCGCGACGATTCAATTTCACGAGCGGCTTTGGCGAGAAATGCGGAAAAATTTTTCTTTTTACCTTTGAACTGACGCGCGGCTAAAACGAACGCATATCCTGCGGCAATGCCGATGAGCGGCGCGCCGCGAATCGCAAGCGACTTAATCGCCTCAATCGCTCGCTTGTAATCGCGCGTGGCAACCACCACCTCTTTGAGCGGCAAAAATCGCTGGTCAAGATAGTGAAGCGTATCGTGTTCAAAAGAAATGGCTATCATCTTCGCAAAGGCTTGATGCGCTTTTATTGGACTTACTTATCGCCGGCTCGGTTGTTCTCAAACGTGGCGCTCTGCCCCTCTTGTAAGCCGCGCTCGTAGGCTTCATTTTCGCGCTTCTCGCGCATCGAGCGTTTGTAGACTTGCGGGCTATACTTCGCCGTTCCTTGCGTAACGAACGTGCCGAACACGCCGTCGTTGTAATAAAGGTAGATGTAATTTCCAGGTACGATTTCATCGAAAATGCCCGTTTGATCGATGAGTTTCTTCGCTTCTTCCTTGCTGAGTTTTTGAATATCAATAAGGTAATCCATCGCCACTTTGCGCGTCGCGTCGCCCTTCTTGACGACGTAAGGCTTTGGCAGTTTTTCTTCAATGGATTTAATTTGCTGATTCAATTCCTCGATCTTCTTGTCGGAGTCGATGAGCTTTTGAATCATCGTCTTCGTGCTGATGTCCGATTCCTTTTGAATGATTTCCGACAGTTTCTTTTCTTGTTCGGGCGAAAGTCCAAGCGACGAATCTAATTTGATTTGTTCGTTGGGGTATTTTGCGTTCACTTCCTTGATGATTTTTGAAAGTTCGTCGGATTGCTTCAAGATTTCTTGTTGCTTTTCATTGACTTGCTTTTGAGCGCGCAAAAAATCTTCGTAAGACGGTTTCTTTTCGCCGCAACCAATGAAGGCAAATGCGGCAATGAGCATGAGAATGAGTGAGTTTTTCATTGGAATGAATTGAATGAATTGATGAAATAAGAATCAGTCGGCGCAACCGCGTTAGAGTAAATCATTTTCTCGAATGAGCATCAAGACGGCGGAGTGCGGCACAATCATATACTTTTCGTCGCCGAATTCAAGTTCATGCGCGAAGTTGTGAATGTAAATTGCAAGGTCGCCGACCTGCGCTTGAAGCGGAATATATTTCGGCGAACTTGTCGGCTCTTTCCATGGCTCGTCGGCGTCGGCGGGCGGCGCAACTGCATAGCCCGGTCCGGTTTTAACGACATAGCCGCTTTGAATTTTTTCTTTTTCTTGAACGGACGGCGGCAGATACAGCCCCGATTTCGTTTGTGATTCCGGTGACTTCGGCTTAACCAATATACGGTCGCCGATGACGATGAATTTTTCAGTGTTCGTTGCAATCAAGGTTGGCACAAAATTAAAGTCAAGTAATTTCAAACATACAAAGTTAGCAAAAATCGCCTGCTTCTAATGCGGGTTATGATGCTGTATTTTGTGAATCTTTCTCCATCATTTTTGAAAATTTTTGCGGACAATGGCGACGGATTTTCTCAAAAAAGACGTGATGTATCTCAAAGGCGTCGGACCGAAGCGGGCTGAGATTTTTTACAAGCAAAATATTCGCACCATCGAAGATTTGCTCACGCTTTTTCCGCGCCGATACCTCGATAAAACCGCCATCAAAAGCATCGCTTCGCTCCGAGAAGGCGAAACGGCGACCGTCGTGGGCGAAGTGCGTGCCGTGCAATTTTTCGGAAAAGATTGGAAAAGCCAACGCTTCACCGCGCAACTGTGGGATAAAACCGGACGGCTGGATTTGATTTGGTTTCAAAGCGCGGCATACTTTTCAAAAGTCATTAAAGAGGGCGACGCCTTAGCCGTCTATGGCAAGGTTGGAATGTTCAACGGACGTGCGCAACTCACCCACCCCGATATTGACAAACTCACTGAAAGCAAATCGGAAGAAGCCGACGGCGAAAGCGCTCAACAGCCCAACGATTTCCAGCTCTTCAACACGGGCAAAATCATCGCGCTCTACCCCACCAGTGAAGCGATGAAACGCGGCGGCTTAAATACGCACGCCGTCCGCAAAATCATGCGCGTGCTCATTGAGCAAGCAACGCCCTACATCACTGAAAATTTGCCCGATGAGATTATCGCACAAGAAAACCTAATGTCGCTTGCCGACGCCTATCGCGAAATTCATTTTCCATCGTCAAAAGAAACGCTCGCAGAGGCACGCTATCGCTTGAAGTGGACGGAACTCTTTTATATGCAGCTACTCTTCGCGCTTCGCAAACAGCAAACCGCCTTAGAAGTAAAAGCGACGACCTTTGAACGCGTCGGCGAGTACACGAATAACCTTTACGCGATGCTTCCCTACGAAATGACCAACGCCCAAAAGCGCGTCATCAAAGAAATTCGCGCCGACATGAAGTCGGGCTCGCAAATGAACCGCTTGGTGCAAGGCGACGTCGGAAGCGGCAAAACGCTCGTTGCGATTTTTTCCATGATGATTGCGCTCGACAACCATGCGCAATGCGCCTTCATGGCGCCGACGGAAATTCTCGCCACACAGCACTACCTTACGCTCAAAAAATTTCTCGAGCCGCTCAACGTCAAAATCGCACTGCTCGTCGGTCAGCAACGCAAAAAACTGCGCGAAGAGATTTTATCTAAAATTGCGTCGGGCGAAACGCAAATCGTGGTCGGAACGCACGCGCTGATTGAGGATAAAGTCGGGTTCAAAAATCTCGGTCTCGCCGTCATTGATGAACAGCATCGCTTCGGCGTGATGCAGCGCAAAGCCTTGCAGGATAAATCGACAAACCCGCATATTCTTTTGATGACCGCCACGCCGATTCCGCGCACGCTCACCATGACGCAATACGGCGACCTTGACGTCTCCATCATCAACGAAATGCCGAAAAACCGCAAGCCGATTATCACCTACCTGCGCCATGAATCGGAGCGAGAAGAAGTATTAGAAAAAATCAAAGAGGAAATTCGCAAAGGGCGACAAGCCTACATCGTCTATCCGCTCGTCGAGGAATCGGAGAAAGTAGATTTATCCGCCGCTGTGCAGAGTTATGAAGATTTGAAGAACAATGTCTTTGATGAATGTCGCGTCGGACTCATTCATGGCAAAATGCTACCCTACGAAAAAGAAGAAGAAATGGAACTCTTCCGCAGTGGCAAGTCGCGCGTGCTGGTGGGCACAACGGTTATTGAGGTCGGCGTCGATGTGCCGAATGCCACCATTATTATGATTGAACATGCAGAGCGATTCGGATTGGCGCAACTGCATCAACTTCGCGGGCGCGTCGGCAGAGGAAGCGAGCAATCGTATTGCTATCTCGTCTATGGCGGACGGTATTCGGCGGACGCCAAAGAACGCTTACAAGCAATGGAGCAATCGTGCGACGGCTTCTACATTTCCGAAGTCGATGCCAGAATTCGCGGCGCGGGAAATATTCTCGGAACGGAACAATCAGGCGACATTTCCGACCTCAAAATCGCAGACCCCGGCGAAGACATTGAGACGCTTCAATCGGCGAAAGACGTCGCCTTCTCGCTCATCGCAAGCGACCCCCAACTCCGAAAGCCCGAACATCAAGTCGTGCGCGAGTATTACCTCAATCACTATCACGAGCGATTCGGACTTGCCGACGTCGGCTGACGCGATTCACTTTTCGTGATAGCCGACAAAGGCGTAGCCGCGTCCCCAAATCGTTTTCAGGTATTTGGGATTTTTTGCGTCGTCGTGAAGTTTTGAGCGAAGTTTGCTAATCATCACGTCAATTGTGCGGTCGTAAGATTCCCACTGAATCCCTTTGGTGTTTTGCATGATGAATTCGCGGGAAAGCGTCTTGCCTTCGTTCTTGACGAGAAGAAGCAGAAGCTCGAATTCGGTTGAAGTCAACTCAAGTGGGCTATCGCAGAGCGTCGCGGAAAACGTTTTTTCATCGAGCACCAGCGCGCCACTTTTGTAGAGAGAACTGGCGTTCGTGGGCGCAGTAACGCTTCGGCGTATTAGGCTTTGCAAGCGTGCGACAAGTTCGCGCGGCTCAAAGGGCTTGGGAAGGTAGTCGTCCGCACCCATTTCCAAGCCGATGATTCGGTCATGCACATCGCCACGAGCGGTGAGCATGATAATCGGCGTGGTCAGGCTCTTGCGTAGTTCTTGAGCCACTTTGAAGCCATCTTTTTCGGGAAGCATCACATCAAGCACAATCGCATCGAACATTTTTGCGGCAACAAGTTTCATGGCTTCGCTCGGCGTTGCGGCATGCGTGAGTTGAAACTCAAATTTCTGAAAATAGGCTTCCAAAAGTTTCGCAAGCGAAAGGTCATCGTCAATGAGCAGGATTTCCTTCATAGTGCAATTTGAATTTGCCCAAAAATACAAAACGAGAGAACCCTAAAAGTAGCGCTCTCTCGTTCTCTTAAAAGTTGTGGCGACAATTACTCCTGATGATGTTTCCCCCAGTGCTTTCCGCGTCCGTGTGGATTGCCTTCAAATTTGGCATGACGCTCCGCCATGTGAAGCAGTTTTTCAGAGGCTTTCGCACGCTGTTCGGGTGTAAGCATGGCGTGGACAGAGCGAATGGCTTCTTTCATAGCGAAACGCACTTCGGCTTGTTTGGCATCAAGTTGCGCCATGCCTTGATTGAGAACGGCTTCGTCCATTTTATCCTTTCTGAATTCGCCAATGAAGGCTTGCATTTGAGCGCGCTCTGTGGGCACGGCTTCCACGCCGACTTTGGATTGAAACGTGGTGGCGATTTGCATCAGGGTTGCTTTTTGAGCGTCGGTCAGGTCGAGGTCGCGCGTGAGTTTTTTGAGCATAAAGCCGCCGCCTGCCCAGCCATGTCTTTCAGGTTTATCCTTTCGTTTTTCCGCCCACTTTTCCCGCTTTTCAAGCATGCGCGTGTAACGTGCTTCGAGTTTATCGGCGATTTTGCTGCGCTGTTCGCTCGTCAGCAGTTGGTGCGCTTGAACAAGTTTGGATTGCATCACTGCGTGCCGTTCTTTTGGGAAAAAGTGCGGCGTGATTTTATCAAGGTCGGCGTCGGCAAGCGTGCCGTTTTTGAAGGCGATTGCGAAGGCTTCCATTTCGGCTTTGCGCGCCCCGTGCCTTGCCGCCATTTCAGAGGCAAGGTCGTCGGTGAGTTTTTTGAAATCGGCTTTTTGCGACGCTGAAAGGTCGACTTCCGATTCAATCAGGTTCAGAATACCGTCTGAAAATCGAGCGCGGGCGTCGTTTTGTTCAACGAGCGGCTCGGCGGGCGATTGACCTTTCTCACCGCACCCCGTTGCAGAAAGAGTAACGATAATCAGAAGCGAAAATAAAGCAAGTAAGTTCTTCATAGCTCATTTCGTTTAGAGTTTAGAGAAATATCACAATTAAACTTACTTCCTACATACGCAAATGAACATGAACAAGATGTTTCTACCTTGTAAAAGACTGTAATAGCCAAAGATGTGGCGCACATTTGAGAAATCTTGTTTTGGAATTGAAAGTGAAACGCGTATTTTTCAGAAATTTGAAGATATAGCACCAAGATATGCGTTATCATTGACGCAAACGTAGGTGCGTTATCGCTGAATAAATATCGTAGAACTGTGGAAAAATTCACCTGAGCATTTGAATTGATACAAAGCCGTGAAGAATGAAGTGGGAACGTCATGAAAATTCAGCGATAAAGAGATTGAGTGCGTGCTCGCCTTCCAAAACCTCTCGCCTATGTGATAAAAATCACAATGCCTCTTTTGAGTAAACAGTTAGATTTCAATTTCTATCGATGTTTCAATTTATCGATGTCTAAAATTTTGCCATATCGCGGAATCTACCCGAAAATTCACGAGAGCGTATTTTTATGCGAAGGATCGGTTGTTGTAGGAGACGTCGTGTTGGGCGCGGACAGTAGTGTTTGGTTCAACGCCGTTGTGCGAGGCGACGTATGCCCGATTCGAATCGGCGAGCGAACCAATATTCAGGATAATGCAACGCTTCATGTGACCCATGATACTGGACCGCTCAACATTGGGAGCGATGTTACGATTGGACACAATGCAGTGCTCCACGCCTGCACGGTTCAAGAGTTTGTGCTGATTGGAATGGGCGCGATTTTGCTCGACCATTGCACGATTGAGCCGTATTCTTACATCGCCGCAGGTGCGCTGGTTCGACAAGGCTTTACCGTTCCATCGGGAATGATGGTCGCCGGCGTTCCCGCCAAAGTGGTTCGCCCGATTTCAGATGCCGAGCGCATGGCGATTACGCAGTCGCCTCAAAATTACATGAATTACGTGCGTAATTATCGCACCTATACCGATACTTCATACTCATTGCCGCAACAAACGTGATTTGAATTTGACAAATAATAATATGCTAAGAGAGGAGCAAGCTTAATGATGTCTACCATTACCAAGCAGCCAAAACGGGTAGATTACAACCTCTACGCCTTTGAAAACGGCGTCTATCGCGTGAGCGGACCTGAACTTTCGCTTTGTGCATACCTTGTAGAAACTTCGGCGGGGTTGATTCAAGTCAATGCCGTGCCTGAACTCTTCAAAAGTTATTTTCCTTACCTTAAAAAATTGCCTATCGCCGCCATTGTTACCGAACCTACCGTTACTCAACTTGGCGATACGCTCACGGGCTTCGAGTTTGAACTTTGGACGTCGCGATTCATCGATTTTCAACGTCCACATAAAATCAAATTCATCGGTCAAGAACCAATCCTCAAAGCCCTCTATCGACGATTGGAACTAACCATGAACGGCGACTTTGTGCACGATGAAAACGGTCAGCGTCAGGCGAAGTTCGTCTCGCGCCGATGGGTTGACGATGTCTTTGAGTGGCATTCTTCCAACGGCGAAGTGGAGATAGGGCATGTAAAAATCGACGTCGCCAATCCAAAAGAAGCGAAAATTTACGACGGTGGAAAGTTGATTTTTGATTCCACCCTCTATCCCACCAGCACGGGAAAAGACGCCGCTTCGCTTTACGTCGATATGATGCTTTCTCAAATTGAGCCGTTCCAACGCGACGAAGATGAATTGGGAGTGATTGTCGCAGGAAACGGAATCGGCACAAAGCCGGGCGTAACGAGCAATTTTATTATGCACTACGCCGACCGCTTGATGTGGATTGACCCGCCCGCCCGCTTCTATGAAAAAGCCGTCAAACTTCAAGTAAGCCCCGACGACGTAACGGAGTATATCATTACCCACTGCCACGAAGACCACATCGAAGGCTTCAGCGCGCTCCTTCAACGAAAAATAGAACGCAAAGAACAGCTTCGCCTGCTCAGCATCAACCCCGTTTTAGACCAACTCAAAGAAATTTTCGCCCCGATTTTTGGCGACATCACCCCGCACATCAATTATTCCGATTTAAGCCAACGAGACACCTTCAAAAATTATTTCGGATGCGACATTCAAATTCGTGAAAACTATCACCCCGTTCCGACCATCGGATTGAAATTCAACTACAACGGACGCGCCATCGCCATCTCAGGCGACGTGCTCTACTCCAAAAATCTCATTAACGCTCGCCTTAAAACAGGCAGCCTCTCCAAAGAGCAATACGACATCGCCTCCGCTCAATGGTTTGCTGATACCGAACTCTTCTTGCACGATACCACCGTCTCCAAAGACCCCGTTCATACCGATTTAGAAGACGTCGAAGACCTTGCGCGAGAAATTCCGCACGTCAAAGCCTACGGCTACCACTTCGGCGTTCGATTCGAATCGGACTATGTAACTCCCACACGCTTCGGCGATAGGCTCTGAAAATAATCCAAGAGAATCACCACAATTTCAAAAATGCAAAAAGCCCTTTCTGCGTGAAAGGGCTTTAACATAATCTTTCAACAAAAAAACGAACGCTCGAATAAGAAAGCCCATCTTGCGACAGGCTTATACTTGAAGAACTATCTTCATACTTGCGAATAAAAGAACAACAAAGAACATCTCTCAAGAATACAATGGCAAACATAAGAGAACCGCGTGCAACTGGCTGTGATGATTGTCACAAGTTGAATTAAGGCAAACTTGCCCGTTCTTCTGCCCACTCCGCCAAAAGTTCGATGATTCGGTCTTGCACTTTTTCAATTTCAAGGCGCGACTGCGTGAAGTTCATCGCCATGATTGAAAAGACAATCCACTCTTCATCTTCGCCGTAAAAGTATCCTGAAAGCGTGCGCACGCCGCCAAGAAATCCTGTCTTGGCAAAGGTCATTTCTTTGGCTTTGCCCTCGCGAAATCGATTTTGAAGCGTGCCGTCTTTGCCGGCTACGGCGAGCGATTGGTAGTAAGTCTCAAACGAGTTGGCGGCGTAATTTTTTTTCAGAAGTTTGACAAGGGCGGAAGGCGAAATGCGGTTCTTACGCGATAAGCCGCACCCATCAATGATGTAAAAGTTTTTTTCGGTGATGCCGAGCGAGTTGAGATAGACCTTCACCGCGTCCAATCCGGCATCAACCGTTCCTTCTTTGCGATACGCATAGCCGATTCGGCGGAGCAGTTGTTCGGCAAAAAAATTATTGCTCGCTTTGTTGGTTTCCGCAAGAATGGCGAAGAGGGTCGGCGACGCTTGTGAGGCAACTTGTTGAAGCGTATCGGTTGAATAAAAGTCGGCGGTGTTTTTTCGTCGCAATTTCCCTGAAACTCGGATTCCTTTTTCTTCAAGGGCTTTTTTGAGGGCAGTGAGGAAATAAAGCGACGGCTGTTCGACGGCAATGCGCTCGCGAAATCCGCGCGAATCCAGAGGAATTGAGCCGGAGAGGAAAATCGTATTTGTGCCGAAACGTCGGACGGTTTCGAGCGTGCGTTTGGTTTGAGCGAACCCTGTCGTTGCATTGTTTTCAATGTTGAAAAAGCGAATGTCCGGCGAGAGCGACACGATTGGAGATTTGCCGACGCTGTCGGCGGGATAGACGGCGACGGTTACAAAATTTTCATTGAACGCGAGTGCGGAAGCGGGTGCCGCCATTGCATAGAAAAGGTCGTCCCATGCCCAATCCGACGGATAATCGCCGTCGCCGCCACTTACGCCTTGCGAATAAACTGAGGCTTGAACGCGGTGGTCATCGGCAACTAAATCGCCGTTGATGAGCGTAATGTTTCGCGCTAAAAGGCTATCGGCGAGTTGGTAAAAGAAAAATCCGCCCGTTGAATCAATGAATCGCTCGGCGTGATACGGATTGCCGTCGCTCTGCAAAATCAAATCGCCGTCGAGCCGCGCCTCGCCGTTTTCGGCGGGAACAATCTTGCCCCAAGTGTGCGCCGACGTCCGAAACTGAAACGATTCGCCCAAATAGTGAAGTGCCGCCGCCGTTGTCAATAACTTTTGATTCGAAGCCGGCACAAAATTTTTCTCACTGTTCAAGGCATATACAACGCCGAACTTTGGATTGAGCGACTCGATATGAACCCCCCAAAACGTGTTGCCGTGCGCCTCATCGGAAAGCAGTTTATCCAGCTCCCCGTGCAGTTCTTTGAGCAAGCGTTGGTCGCGCTTCGAGAGTTTTTTGCTGATTACGTGCGAGGGCTTTTTCTTTTGAGCATAAAGACGCTCTACCGCAACGCCGAATACTAAAAATCCAACAAGAAAAGTAACAAATAGCCGCAACAGCATTTGAGAACCATGTTTGAACGGTTGAGGTCGGAGGCGGCGTAAAGATACAAAATTCGCGTTGAGTTAAGCGAGGCAAGCATGTGGCGAAAAAGACATGAGGCGAAAAAGACATCTGAATAGACATCGAATAAAAAAAGCCTTAAAACTTGAAAGCCGACACACAAGTTTTAAGGCTGAAAAAAAGAACAAACCTATGACAATGAGAAGTGTGTCAAAGGTAAAGACTAAACTTCAAATTTATAAAGTTACGTTCAAAATTTGACGATTTATTAAAAGTGCAACGACGAAACGGGTGAATTTTTAAGATTTTCAGGGTTTGCGCTCCCGCATGGATTGTCGCAAATCTTCTTTCGCCGCTTCGTAGCCGCTTTTTTGGTCGGGGCGCAAGGTTGCGGAAATGTCGTCATCGATTTTTTTCAGTCGCTCGTTGGCGAGGCGAAAGAGCAACAGTTTATCATCTTTGGCTTGCTCGCGCTCCGCTCGAAATTCCGACTGATTTCTGAGGAGAACCTCTCGAATCTTTTCTTTTTGAGCGTCGTCGAGAGCGACTTTCTTTTCTATCTGGGAGAGCATTTGTTCGGCGCGTGCGCGGTCGCGCTCTTCAGGCGATTGCGCCGACGCTGTGAAAGAAATGCACAGAAGCGCCAACGAAAGAATGAGACTTGAATAAAACGGTGTGCGTGTCATAGTAGAATAAGTTGAATAATGATAGGCGCGAGTGAGACGCGCAATTTTTGACTTTGTTCAGCGATTGTTCGTTAATGAACAAAGTTAGATACAAAATTTTCCGAAAAACATTTTTAAGAAAACGCACAATCAAATTTCTTATCTTCGCATAACTTCAAAAAACAAGCAGTAATGCACATCGAACTCAACCACTACCTTTGGCTATCGGCGTTTATGTTCACGGTCGGCGTAATTGGCGTATTGGTGCGCCGCAACGCGATTGTGATTTTTATGTGCATTGAACTCATGCTCAACGCCGTCAATCTTTCCTTCGTCGCGTTCTCTCATTTTCTTGCCGACATTCAAGGGCAAATGATGGTTTTTTTCGTTATGACGGTTGCCGCCGCCGAAGCCGCCGTCGGACTTGCGATTGTCATTTCGCTCTTTCGCAATCGCCAAACGGTCAACATCGACGAAATCAATTTGTTAAAAGGTTAATGTTGCAGTAGCTATGAGCCTTATTCATCTTGCGGTATTGCTTCCGCTTGTCGGATTTCTCCTCTCGTCGCTTTTCAGCCTGACGAGGTTCATCGGTCATCATGAATCGGGAAAAGAAAAGTTGGTAGGTGTGCTGTCTACCTTGATGATTGCCGTTCCGTTTGGAATTTTTGCAACGCTCTTTGCCTCATTTGATGGGGAAGCGCAGATTGCGACGCTTTACGAGTGGATGAACGCAGGCTCACTCTCGATAAAAATTTCATACCAACTCGATTCGCTCTCGCTGTTGATGGCGATGATTGTAACGGGTGTTGGCAGTTTGATTCATCTTTATTCTATCGGCTACATGCACGGCGACGAAGGGTTTGCGCGGTTTTTCGCTTATCTCAATCTCTTCATCTTTGCGATGCTCAATCTTATTCTCGCCGACAACATGGCGCTGATGTTTCTCGGTTGGGAAGGCGTTGGGCTTTGCTCGTATCTCTTGATTGGATTTTGGTATGACCGCAAATTTGACGGTGTCGGAATTACGACCACGACGGACGCGGCAAACAAAGCGTTCATTATGAATCGCATCGGCGACTTTGCCATGCTTGCCGCGATGTTTCTCATCTTTCAAAAAATTTCCGCGCTCGATTACAACGCAATTCTCTCACGAAAGGAAGTCTTCGATTCTACGCACGTCTTTTGGATTACTGTGCTGATTTTTATTGGTTGCACGGGCAAATCGGCGCAGATTCCGCTTTACACTTGGCTTCCCGACGCGATGGCGGGACCGACGCCCGTATCCGCGCTCATTCACGCGGCGACGATGGTAACGAGCGGCATTTATTTAATCGCACGCCTCTCGCCACTCTTCGTCATGTCGCCCGACACGATGAACTTGATTGCCGTTGTTGGAATTGCAACTGCCTTCATTGCCGCTACGATTGGGCTGGTGCAAACTGACATTAAAAAAGTCTTAGCCTACTCGACCGTCTCGCAACTCGGCTATATGTTTCTTGCACTTGGCGTGGGTGCGTTTAGCTCGGCGATTTTCCATGTAACAACGCATGCGTTCTTCAAAGCCTGCCTCTTTCTTGGAAGCGGCTCGGTCATTCACGCCTTGCACGAAGAACAAGATATTCGCAAGATGGGTGGGCTTGCTAGGGTGATGCCGCAAACCAATATCACCTTTCTCGTTGCCTCGCTTGCATTGGCGGGATTCCCTTTAACGGCGGGCTTTTTCAGCAAAGATGACATTCTCGCTAAAACCTTCGAGAGCGGCAACAATGTGCTCTGGGGAATTGGACTTGCAACGGCTTTTCTGACCGCGTTCTACACCATGCGCCTTTACGCGCTGACCTTTTTAGGCGAGGCTCGATACGATGCCGCAAAGCCTCCGCACGAATCGCCCGCACTGATGACGATGCCGCTTTGGATTCTTGGCGCGCTCTCGCTCGTCGGCGGCGCAATGGGATTACCCGCTGTAATTCAAGAACCAAATTGGATTCAATCGTTCTTATCGTCCAGCGTGGCAAGCGTTCAAGCGCATCATCTCGACCATGCAACGGAGTGGATTCTAATTGCCGTTTCAAGCCTTGCGGCGATTCTTGGGCTTGCAATCGCCTTCAACATTTACAGCAAAAAGAAGACGCAAAGCGAACCCGAAGGCATTGCGGCAGTGCTTTATCGCAAATACTTCATCGATGAACTCTACGACGCGCTCGTCTCAAAACCGTTTCACGCCGTTTCAGCGCGGTTGCTTGCGCCGATTGACAACCGAGTGCTTGACGGAATAGTCAATGGCATTGGCAGTTCCATGATTGGGCTGGGCGGCACGCTTAAACGTTGGCAAACGGGGGTCGCACAAAATTACGCTCTCGTCATTACGATTGGCTTAATTCTCATCGTCGGTTATATTGCATTGACTTAACGATTCCGTCTGGTGTTCGATGTTTCTATTACCCTAACCGCGAACCAAAACCGGGATTTACGAAGTAAAAACGCCAAGACGATTTAGCTCATGCAGAATTTTTCTCCGCTCCCGATGAGTTTGGAGGCGACAAATGTAACATCTGCCGACCGATTGCAGTCTCATTTCAGCGCTTCATTTGAAGGGTTACTCAATCGCATTTTATCGCTCGCTTTACATCTTCAAAACACGGAAACGCTCTCCGGAAAAGCCAACCTGTTGTGCAACGAACTGGCGCATGTGCTTTTCCGTCGCACCCTTTTCTTCCTCGTCTTTGATGAACACTATCAACTTCTCGCCTCGTCGCTTTTCTCTCAAAACGAAAAAGACCACTTAGCCTTCGAGCGGCATTTGGTTGATGCGCCCGCCGAGAAAAAGAGGTTTTATACCTACCTCACAACGCTCTGCTGTGAATCGCCGCAAAACACGATTGCGATTGATAACTACAAACTCTTTGAGCAGGTGAAATCGCAGGGCATTGATGTTCACGCCCCGATTGAAATTCATCAAAGAGAAATCAGCGCGACTTTTTCACGACAAATGATTGCGCATCATCTTTTCGAATTGCCGACGCTCAAAGACGATTTCGGCGTCTATCTCACAGCGCAATCACAACACGCAAAAGTAAACGTTGTGCTGTATTTGGGCGGCGGCACGGAGAAGGTGTGTAGCAGTGAAGCGGAAACCGAATCGCTCTGTCAAACGCTCGCCTTCACGACAAGGCAAATCGCAACGCTCTTCGAGAACGATGAAGCAAAGCGCAACGCAACGCAAGACAGCGACGCGATGCGAATCATCAATCAACTCACATCGGAACTCATCGCAAGCAGTCGCCCGATTAAACGCGAAAAGGACGTCCGTAAAAAATTAGCGTTGCTGTGCCAAAGCGTGGCGAAGCCCAAATTTTTTGAAGCCGCGGTTGCAACCGTATTCGGTGCAGACGAGACGCTCGGCGAAGTGAGCGGGGCGGGCGCACGATACGCCGACGCGCAAGTCGATAAAGCCCTCACGCCGCTCACGTCCATTGGCAAACTGCCGACGCAGTATTGGCAAAAGTTGGCGCAATTCGGAGAGAAAATTTCCGACACGTTCGTCATGCTCGACTCCGTCATCGAAGATGAAGAGTCTCCGCTGGCGTTTCCCGCCTTGTGCAACGTCTTCACGCTTTTAGGGCATCGGCGAAGCGAGTTCAGCGTAACCTTCTTTACGCCGTTTTTAAATCAAGAGAGCGACGTCTTCGGGTTCATCGCGTATTGCACTGATACGATTCCGATGATGGTCGAGGAGTGGGTGCTTTCCGTCGAGGCATTGATAAAAGTGGTTGAAAACGACCTGCAGCTGACGATGTTCAAAACCTCGTCGCTGTTGGAACTCAAGAAGCGACGCGAGTTTGCAGAGCAAGCGGCGGCGGCGAAACTGCAAGAGAGTTTGAACTTCTCAAAGGCACTCAGCGGCTACGCCACACGGCGAGAGAAAATCGAGGCAACGGTGAAAGCCATTTGTCAGAAAACCGACAGCCGAAAAGTTTCCGCCTTTTTCTTCAACAAACAGGGCGATTATGCGCTCGGCTTAGAGTGCGAGGGTCAGTCGGTCGTGCAAATTCCGGAGCATGACGTCGCCAAGAAAAGTGTCGCCGCCCGTCTGCCGAACCGATTCACCCTTGAGACAATTCTTTCATGCAAAGGATTTGAACTGAACGGCAATTTTTGCTTTACGCCCAAGCAAGTCGAGCGCGTAATGGAGGGCATTGTAACGGGCGGAAGCATTCCCATCGAGTTTTTATCGCCCGATTTGCTCAAAGAAAATTTGCAACGATTCAGAGCCTCTGAGGAAGTGTTCTTGCTGACGCCGATTCGCTATCGCGGCGAAGTGTTTGGATACGTGGCGCACGAGCCGTTCAAAGTAGCAAGCGACTCGGTGAATCTCACTGTTCAATACAGCGAATCCTTTTCGCTCATTTCATTCTTCGCCCGCGAACTCGGCTACGAACTTTCAATCGAGACGCTCAAAGAAACGAGCAGGGAAAGCGTCCAACAAATCGAGCTTACAAGAGACTTGACCGATGCGCTTTTTGAAAGCGCGAAGCAATTTCAAACGTCGGTGAGTGTCGAAGCGCGCGCCCACTCGATTGCCGAAGCCTTGACCGAAAAATTCGGATTTCAATTTGCAAGCATCGTCTTTTATGAAGACGGTAACGCGATTTCAATCGCCGCTTATCGAACGCACTCACAAGTGATGAATCCGAATCTTGAAAAGCGATTCAACCTACGCTTTCAGAAAGGAATGCGCGTTCCGAACAATGTCCTTGACGCCGTTTTTCGAGACGAGTTCAAAGCGGGATTGTTTTATGCCTATCGTACGAGCGATGTCAGAAAAGCCTATCGCGCAAGGCAATCGGGAAAAAAAATTCAGGAAAACTTTGGAGCGTCCGCGCTGAAAGATTACGCATCGGGCGACGAGCGCGCGGCGATTATGATTCCGCTCTTTGACGACCGTCATGAACGGATTGGGCATATCGCGCTCGGTCAGTTGATGCTTTCAAATTTGGGCATCGATATGCTCTCGCTTTCCGAGCGACTGAAGCTCGTTTCGGTGCTGGTCGAGCATCTGGCACTTTCCATGCGCAGTTACCTGACGGCGCGCGAAAAAGATTTCGCCAACGAAAACTTGCGGCGCTCCGAAGCCCGCTACCGCAACCTCGTCGAGAACGTAACCTACGGCTGTATCATTTTTGATGCCGCAGGCAAAATTCAATTTGTGAACACGGCTCTGAAAGGAATGTTGGGATATACGATGGAAGCGATGAAAGATAAAAAACTTGAACGCTTTGCGGCGCAGAAATCGCTCGGCGGCACCAAAGAAATGTATGAACAAATCTATGTTCGAAAAATGCAATCCGACGCCGAGCTCGTGCTTATCGCCAATAGCGGCGAGGAAATTCCGTTCCAAGTCTCGTCCGTGCCTCAACTGATTGTCGGAAAAGCGGGCGAACTTGAGCTCGAAGGCGCATTTGCCGTGCTGATTGATTTGCGTCCACAATATGAAATCGAGAAGAAAAAGCGGCAGTTGGAAACCATTAAAAACAACTTCTACGCGATGGTCGTGCACGACATGAAAGTGCCTCTTGCCGCCATTTATGGATATAGCGAAATGATGAAGGACGTTGTGCCGACGCAGATGAACCCCAATCATTTTCAAGACATCATGACGCAGATTCATCACTCCTCGATTAACATCACGAACCTCATTCAAGAGATTTTGGAATTCTCAAAATATGAATCCAGAGCCGTTACCTTAGACATGCATCTGAACGATTTGACGCTGTGTGTGGAGTTGGTGATTGAACAAACCCAGTTCGGCTTGAACGAAAAAGAAATTCAAGTCGTCAAACAGTTTGAGCCAATTGAAAAACTCTATTTTGATTTCACAAGAATCGCACGCGTGATTTCCAACCTGATGAGCAACGCCATTAAGTTTTCAAACCGCCAGTCTCAAATCATCGTCTCACTCAAAAAAATCTTGCAAAACGGCAGAGCGTTCGTGCGGTGCTCGGTGAAAGATTTTGGAGAGGGAATTCCGGCGAATGAACTTGAAAACATTTTTGACGCCTACCGACAAGCGCAATCCAAACACGGCAGTCGCGGCACAGGGTTGGGGCTTTCTATCGCCAAGCAAATCGTTGAATTGCACGGCGGAAGCATCTGGGCGGAAAGCGTGCTCGGCGAAGGCGCGACGCTCACATTCACCTTGCCAATCCGCACGACGCCTGACGCTCCTAAACCCAACTTCTTGAATTAAGTATGCGTTCAAAATTAAGTATATGTTTGACCAATACGGTCATTCTGAACGGAGCGTCGCAAAGAAGAGAATCCATCTTCCAAATGCTTGTAAAAACACTGGAATCCAAACCGTTGAGAATGAAGCGTTAGCTTATTTTTCAATCAACCGCTTGAAGTTCGGCTCGCAGGTATTCTTTCAGCCTTGTTTCGTTTTGAAATCGCAACCGCTTTTGTAATTTCGTTCTCCAACAGTTTAACTATGACGACATTATTTTCTCTCCAATCCATACTCAGCCGCCCGCATCATTTCGCACTTCCATTTTCAAACTTACATTTTCAAAAAAGGAGATAACCAATCATGACCATTGAGATTGAAAAACTCACCTACAAAGAGCCTGCGCCCATCAAAGACATTGAAAATCCCTTTGAGTCAATGATGGAGCGGTTCAACATCGCCGCTAAAATTTTAAATCTTGAAGACGGCGTGTATGAATACCTGAAAACGCCCGTTAAGCAAGTCATCACCTCCATTCCGATTCAAATGGACGATGGGCGGATTGAAGTCTTTGAAGGATACCGTGTCGTGCATAACGATACGCTCGGACCCTCCAAAGGCGGCATTCGCTACGCGCCCGATGTTACGATTGACGAAGTCAAAGCCCTTGCCGCATGGATGACGTGGAAGTGCGCGATTTTGAACTTGCCCTTTGGCGGCGCAAAAGGCGCGGTGAAGTGCGACCCGTCCAAACTCTCGCGCGTCGAGCTTGAAAAAATCACCCGTCGCTACACCGCGAACATGATGTCCGTTTTCGGACCTGATAAAGACATTCCCGCACCCGATATGAACACCAACGACCAAGTGATGGCGTGGATTATGGATACTTACTCGATGCACGTTCAACGCACCGAAACCGCCGTCGTTACCGGTAAACCGCTTATTCTCGGCGGCTCGCTTGGACGAAAAGAAGCCACCGGACGCGGCGTCATGATTTGCACCCTTGCCGCAATGGAACGCTTGGGCATGAACCCGCTCAACGCCGACGTCGTGGTGCAGGGCTTTGGCAACGTCGGCTCAATTTCCGCTAAACTGCTCTACGAACAAGGATGCCGCATCGTTGGAATCAGCGATGTAAGCGGCGGATGGTATAATCCAAACGGCATCAACATTACCAAAGCGATGGAATATGTTGCCGAACATAAAACGCTTGATGGGCTCAATGCAGGTGAGCGCGTTACCAATTCTGAACTTTTGGAACTCAAATGCGACGTGCTCGTGCCGGCGGCAAAAGAAGACCAAATCACTGCACGCAACGCCGATAAACTCAAATGCCGATTGATTGTCGAAGGCGCGAACGGTCCGATGACTGCCGACGCTGAGCCGATTGTCTTCGGGCGCGGCATTCGCACTGTTCCCGATATTTTAGCCAACGCGGGCGGCGTAACCGTTTCTTACTTTGAGTGGGTACAAGATAAACAAGGCTATTTCTGGTCGCTTGAACGGGTCAATCGCCGCTTAGAGCGCGCCATGAAAAGTTCTTTTGAAGCGGTTTGGGAAACCGCTATTCAGCACAACACGACCTTGCGCATCGGGGCTTACATTTTGGCGATTGATAAAGTCGCAAAAACCTTGAAATTACGCGGAATTTACGCCTAATTTATCTTTAATTACGAAAGGTAATTTACAAAGGTAAATACTCACTACGAATCGTAATTACTGCTTTAAGGCAGATGGTCAATTTTCAGGAAAGCGCGAAAGTCAAGTTTGGCACGGGAGTTGCTACTACATTATGCAGAAGATAACACAGTTTATCTTTGTGTTTTGTTTTGGGTGATGAGGGAAGGCTCGCTGGCATTCGCTAGTGAGCCTTATTTATTTCGAGTGATTTTAATCGTGATTTATAGATACCGTAGAAATTGCCCTGCAAACAATAGGAAGTGCTTATATCCCCGTCAAAAAGTGTTACATTCGTTTTAAGCGTCTCATCACGTTTTTATCAACGTTTTTCTACGCTTTTTAAGCACACTGCAAAATGAACGACAAAAAACAGCTTCGAATTATTTTCTTCACGGGCAAGGGCGGCGTTGGCAAAACGAGTTCGGCGGCGGCGACGGCGATTCGATGCGCCGACACAGGTTTGCGCACCGTGATCATGTCAACCGACCCCGCCCACAGCCTTTCCGATTCGCTCGGCGTTCCGCTTTCCGCTCAAATTCAATCCGTTCTGCCGAATCTCGACGCCGTTGAGATTGACCCATATGTTGAACTCAACGAAAATTGGGGCGTCATTCGCGATTTCGTCGCCAGCCTTTTGATGCAACTTGGCGCAGATAGAACGATTGCCGCCGAGCTCGCCTCAATTCCGGGCATGGCGGAGCTGTTCAGCCTGCTTCGCTTGCGCGACTTCTACGGAAAAGGCACTTACGACGTGGTGGTGGTGGATATGGCACCGACGGGCGAGAGTCTGCGACTTCTGTCTCTTCCCGAAGTGCTTGCGTGGCTGTTAAAAATTACCCGCACGATTGAGAAATTTATCCTTGCGCCCGTGCTTCGCCCCGTCTCCAAAGTAACGCCGGGCTTAAACAAAATCGTCGCACCTGAAAATGTGGTCGGCGTTTGGGATAGGTCGCTCGACCGCCTCAAAGACATTCGCGAGATTTTAGACAAAAAGGCATTGACTTCGGCGCGTCTCGTCATGAATCCTGAAAAAATGGTGATTGCCGAATCGCAACGCGCTTTGACCTACCTCAGCCTTTACGGCATGCACGTCGATGCGGCGATTGTCAATAAAGTGATTCCCGATGATGCCAAAGAGGGGTTTATGGACGAGTGGTATGAATCGCAACAAAAGTATTTATCGGCGATTGAAAACGATTTTTCACCGATGCCGATTTTCCGCGTGCCGCTTTTCAAAAGCGAGGTAACGGGGATTGAACGCTTGCGCGAACTCGGCAAACAGCTTTACGGCGAGAGAAATCCCGCCGACCTTTTCTACGATGAAAAACCCGTCTCCATTCGTCAAGATGACGACGGCTCGACTTTGCGCGTGAAGTTGCCCTTTGCACCCACCGATAAAATTGAGCTCTCGCGGCTCGGTGCAGTCCTGACGCTCTCGGTCGGCACGCGCACGCGCGAAATCGTCTTGCCCGATTCACTCGCTGGTCTTACGCCAAAAGAAGCGGCAATGGTTGATGGATATTTAGAAATCAAGTTTGAAAAACCGTTGGCACAAGTGGAAGCATAACGGCTGACTTACAGCCAATCAAAAAAACTTCCGTTGTTTTAGCGAGGAGCGCGCGCTTCAAATAGATTTTTCCAACTGCTCTACGAGCCATGCGTTCAAGCTCTTGCCGTTTTCGGCGGCTTTGAGATACAGTCGGCGGTGAAGGCTGGGTGAAACGCGCAAGACGAATTTGCCCGAAAATGGTTTTTCAGGAGATTCACCTCTGGATTTACAGAAGTCTAAGTAGTCATCTATCGACTCACGAAACGCGCGTTCAATTTCGTTGACGCTTTTTCCTTGAAACGTAATGACGTCGCGCAGGTCAATTACCTCGCCGTGAAAAATTTTGGCGTCGCCGTCATACTCAACGCGTCCTGTATAGCCTTTGTAGTTGAGCATATTTCAATGTAAATCTGTTGTGCCTACACCGAAATTCCAGCTTCAATCAAAAAACGCCGCACTGATTTTAACGCGCCTTTGTCCGTTTCCTTTTGAGGATGCGGACGATGGAAAATCGCTTTTCGGCTGTTAAGGGCAACTCGGACACGAGAACCTTTTCCCTCTGTAACCTCAGCCCCAAGTGCCATGAAAAGCCCCTCGATACTTTTCCACTCTACATCAGCGCGAATAGGTTCTTCGAAAATAAACTCAAGCGTTTTTCGATTCTTGGAATTAAGTGTTTTTGAAACAGGCATTTGACACAATGTTTGTGTTAGTATCTCCGGCTACTTCAGAGAAAAAACATTGTGTTAGTATAACGCCGCAGAAGTAGCCTGCGGGTGTTGCTTGCTTGTCGTCAATAGTGATACTAAAATACAGTATCATTCTAATTTTCCAAAACCTCTAAACCAAAAAAAGTTTAAGACATAGTCTACTCTAAACGAGTTTGAAACCGTATATCTTGAAAAGCGATTTTGTATATTCGCCCCTCTTTATCAAACTCGTTTTCTCTGACTTATTCATCTCTGAACTATGCAAAGCGCATCACTCGCACCGACGACCAAAGCAGGACTTTCACTGCAAGAACGAATTCGAAATTTTTGCATTATCGCGCACATCGACCATGGCAAATCCACGCTTGCCGACAGGCTGATTGAAACGACGAAAACGGTTTCAGAGCGCGAAATGATGAACCAACTTTTGGACGATATGGATTTGGAGCGCGAGCGCGGGATTACGATTAAATCGCACGCGATTCAAATGCGCTACACAGCGAAAAACGGCACGCCATATATTTTGAACTTGATTGATACGCCCGGACATGTCGATTTCACCTACGAAGTTTCGCGCTCGCTGGCGGCGTGCGAAGGCGCGATTCTCGTCGTCGATGCCGCACAAGGCGTCGAGGCACAAACCATCGCCAACCTTTACCTCGCCATTGATGCAGGCTTGGAAATTATTCCCGTCATCAACAAAATTGATTTGCCTTCCGCCGACATTCCGAAAGTCAAACAGCAAATCATTGACCTCATCGGCGCAAAAGAAGAGGAAATTGTATTAGCCTCTGCCAAAGCGGGCATTGGGATTGAAGATATTTTGGAAGCCGTTGTTGCACGCATTCCCGCGCCGCCAGCGAATGTGGATAAGCCTTTACGCGCCCTTATTTTTGATTCCGTCTTTGATGCGTATCGCGGTGCTGTGGCATACATCAGAATCGTTGATGGCACGCTTAAAGCGGGCGACCAAGTCCGATTTTTTGCCAACGGAAAAGTGTTTCGCGCCGAAGAAATCGGCACGCTGGGCATGACCAAACAGCCCGCGCCGATTCTGGAAACGGGCAACGTCGGCTATCTGATTTGCTCGATTAAAGACGTCAAAGACACAAAGGTTGGCGACACGGTTACGACGGCGGAAAACGGTGCGACCGAGCCGCTCGCGGGCTACAAGGAAGTTAAGCCGATGGTGTATAGCGGCATTTACCCTGTCAATTCCGAAGACTTTGAAGAAATGCGCGAATCGCTCGATAAACTCGCGCTCAACGACTCCGCCCTCGTCTACACGCCTGAAAGCTCCGTCGCGCTCGGCTTTGGATTTCGTTGCGGCTTTTTAGGACTCTTGCACATGGAAATCGTTCAAGAGCGGTTAGAGCGCGAATACAATATGAACATCATCACCACGATGCCGAGCGTGGAATACCTTGTTTATACCACCGACGGCGAGATACGCCCCGTCGATAACCCCGCGCAAATGCCTGACGCTGGAAAAATCGAGAAAGTCGAAGAGCCGTATATCAAAGCCTCCATCATCACCACGACGGAATACATCGGCAACATCATGAAACTTGCCATTGACCGACGCGGCGAATACAAAGACACGAAGTATTTCGATACCACGCGCGCCGAACTCACCTTTGAGTTTCCGCTCTCTGAAATCATTTTTGATTTCTATGATAAACTCAAGTCCGTTTCCAAAGGCTATGCGTCGCTCGATTACGACTACATCGGCTATCGGGAATCTGACCTTGCTAAACTCGACATGCTCCTAAACGGCGAGCCAGTCGACGCGCTCTCTATCATCGTTCACAAATCAAAGGCATATGAATGGGGCAGAAAAGTCGCGGCAAAATTAAAGGAGATTATTCCGCGACAAATGTTTGAAGTCGCCATTCAAGCCGCGATTGGAAGCCGGGTGATTGCACGCGAAACGATTGGCGCGATGCGTAAAAACGTGCTTGCTAAATGCTACGGCGGCGACATTTCGCGCAAACGCAAGTTGCTCGAAAAACAAAAAGAAGGCAAAAAGCGCATGAAGCAAGTCGGCAGAGTTGAAGTGCCGCAAGAAGCATTCCTCGCCGTGCTGAGTATTGATGAAGATTAAAGCAAAT
>JBDNCJ010000035.1:0-30789 GCA_046719715.1 Chloroherpetonaceae bacterium
GCTGGCAAGGTCTTTGAGCGTTTTCATAATCTCATCGCGACTTTCTTTGGGTGCAGGAGGCGGCGTTTGTGCTTGGTTCATCATTTGATTGCCCATCGCGAAACCTGCGCCCATCGCGGCAATTCCTGCGCCTTGATTTTTGGCAAGGTCAGGAATCGATTGTGCCATTTGAAATTGCGAGAATTGTTGAAGGTTGCCCGCCATCTGCATCTGTGTCATTTTGTCGAGAAACTGCTCGACTTCGGGCGGCACGGTAACGCTCTCAATATGAAACTTGACGATTTCTAATCCGAGAAGTGCGAAGTCGTTCATTAAGAGCGGCAGAATTTTATCTCCAAGTTCGTTAAAGTTTCGCGCCAAATCATAAACGGACACATTCGCCTCGCCGAGCGCGTCGGTAAATTTGCTCACGACTTTCGGGCGGAGCGTTTCTTCAAGGTCTTGAATTTTTACAATCGGATTTGTGCCGCCAAATTCTTTAAGAAAGAGTTGTGCAGAATTCACGCGCAAGGAATAAACGCCGAAGGCACGCACGCGCACTTGTTTGAGTTCAGGGTCGCGCACGATAATCGGGTTTGGTGTTCCCCATTTAAGGTTCGTGAATTGGCGCATGGAAACGAAATACACATCGCTTTTGAACGGCGATTGAAAGCCGAACTTCCAGCCTTTGAGTTTTGTCAGAATCGGAATATTCTCTGTAACGAGTTCATAGCGACCAGGAACGAAGACATCGGCGATTTGTCCTTCGTTCATAAAGATGGCGTTTTGCGATTCACGCACGGTGAGTTGCGCGCCATACTTGATGTCTTTTTGTGCGTCGGGAAACTTCCAGATGACGGTGTCGCGGGTTTCATCGACCCATTCGATGACTTCGAGCAGTTCGTTTTTGAGAAAGTTCAAGATAGGTGGCATGTGCGTCCAGAGAGTTTGTGTTACAGAAAAAAAATGAAGAGTGAAATGTGAATAATTAAGCGCCAGCAGGAATAAGCGTTTCAGGGAGTTTTTCCCATAAGCCGCTTTTTGCCGCGCGTTCGAGTTCTGATGTAAATATCGAGCCGTGATGAATCAAGCCTGCAAGCATCGGCAAGCATTCGGTTAGAAGTCGCGGGCTTGAACGATTGAAATACGCATTGCCGTCGCAGAGATAAACACGACCGTTTTTGACGGCGTTGAGCGTGCGCCATTCAGGTTTTGAAGTGAGCAGATGCAAATCTTGTTTTGTCTGCGGAAGTTTGAATCCGCACGGTGCGATGATAATCACGTCGGGATTGGCAAGGCAGAGTTCGTGCAGTTGAATCACGAAGGATTTTTCGCCGGGTTTTCCGAACACGGGAATGCCGCCAGCACTCTCGATGAGTTCGGGCATCCAATTTGCACCGACGAAGAGCGGCTCAATCCATTCAATAATGGCTACACGCGGTTTGAGGGATAAATCGTTGATTTTGGCGCGCACTTCTTCAATCGTCGTGGTCATGGTTTCAAGGAGTGGCGTGGAGTCAGCATCAATGGCACGCGCGACACGGCGCACATCTTCGAAAATTTCCGAGAGCGATGTCGGATTCAGGGAGACGAGTCGAACGTCTTTCTTTAGCAAAGTGCAAACGGCTTCTTTGACGTCGTCAAATGTAACGGCGCACACATCGCACTGCTCTTGGGTGATAATCACATCGGGTTGAAGTTCCGCCACAAGTGAATGATTCACATCATAAAGGCTCAATGACAAGCGCACACGCTCTTGCACCTCGAGATGAATCAAGTCGGAACGCGCATGATAGTTGATATGGCTTCGAGTTAAGACGGGGAGATGTCGGATAGACGGCGGATAATCGCATTCGTGTGAGATGCCAACAAGGTCGGTACTTCTGCCAAGTAGAGCGGTGATTTCCGTGCCGCTGGCTAAGAGTGAAGCAATGCGCATGTTAGGTCAGATTAAATTTCAGCGTCAGCATAAACGTCTTGTAAAGAAATTTGAACGCCAATTGATTCAAGCGAAAGTGCATCTTCAGGCTTACTCAACACCACATATCGCCACTCGTTGGAAGTGATTTTGTGAAAATGCTCAATGCGCATTTCATTTTGCGAGACGAGAATGTAGTCTTGAAGCGAGGGCAGGTATTGATAGCACTCGAACTTTTTTCCTCTATCAAAGGCTTCGGTGGAGTCGGAAAGAACTTCGACGACAACGGTTGCATCAGCGGCAACATCATCTTCAATGAACGGTTCTTTGCCACAAATAACGGCGATGTCGGGGTAGAAGTATCGCTCTGCAGATGCAATCCAGACGCGCATATCGTTCATAAACGGCTTGCAAGGTTTGCCGCGCAACTTCTCGTTCAGAAAGGAGGCAATGTTGAGAGAAAGAAGGTTGTGCTTGCGCGACGCGCCCGCCATGAGGCGGAGTTCGCCGCCGTGATATTCGTGCCGCTCTTCGGATTGACGCTCAAAGGCGAGATACTCAGCAGCAGTCAGATGTGTTTTCTCAGCAATCATTTACAGTCCGCGTTCTTTCAAAAAGGCTTTGAGTTTGTCGAGCGTTAAGTTCTCAACATACTCGTAATTATTCACCTGCATGGCAGGCGCAGTGCCACAGCTGCCCAAGCATTCAGCTTCTTCAAGCGAAAGCGCGCCGTCGGGCGTCACGTCGCCGTTGCCAATGTTGTAAGTTTTTTTGAGATAATTGTAAATCTCGTAGCCGCCGCAAAGCATGCAGGAAATGTTTGTGCAAACGGCGAGATGCGTTTTGCCGACGGGCTTTTTCCAATACATTGTGTAGAAGCTTGCCACGCCTTGCACGTCGGCGCGCGGCATGGGAATCGTATCGGCGACGAGGTTCATCGCTTCAATCGAAAGCCAGCCGAATTTTTCCTGTGCATACCATAGTGCGCGCATCACCGCTGATTCCTTAGTAGGATAGCGTGAGACATATTCAGCGATTTTTTGTTTATCGGCTTCGGTGAAAACAATTTTTGAAGGGTCTTCGGCGTGAAGTGCATGAAAAGATTGAACCCCTGTTGAGGGTTCTAGACTATCGCCGTGCGTACCTTCTGAAAAACGTTGCTGTTTGCCGTTGTGGTGACCGTTTCCGTTGGTGTTTGACATACTGCAAGAATTTTTTTGTTAGATAGAATCACTTATCCGCTTCGCCCATCACGGGGTCAATCGAGCCGATATTGACAACGACGTCTGCAATCACACCGCCTTCAACCAAGTGCGGCAATACTTGAAGGTTGCAGAATGAAGGACTGCGAATTTTCATGCGCCAAGGGAAGCCGCTACCGTCGGATTGAATGTAAAATCCAAGTTCGCCTTTCGGGGCTTCAATCGCGTGATAGACTTCGCCCTTCGGCAACTCTAACCCCTCGTGCGTCATCATAAAATCGTGAATGAGCGACTCCATCGAGTGGTAAATCTCGCCTTTCCAAGCATGGGTTTGTTTGGCGTTATCGACGCGCACGTCGCCTTTGGGCATTTTGCGCAAGCATTGTTCAATGAGTCGGACGCTCTCTTCCATCTCGTTCATGCGCACAAGGTAGCGTGCAAAGCAGTCGCCGTTTTCGGCGGTCGGCACATCGAAGTCTAAATCCTTGTAAGCAAGGTATGGTTCGGCTTTACGAATGTCGTAAGCGACGCCGCTGGCGCGAAGGTTCGGACCGGTGAAGCCGAGAGCGATGGCATCGTTTTTGGAAATCACTCCGACGCCTTCCATGCGCTCGACGAAAATTCGATTGCGGTCTAAAAGTCCGCGCCACTCCTTGATTTTCGGACGAAACTCTTTGAGCCAAGTTTTAACGAATTGCACCGTTTCGTTTGAGATGTCGCTGGCGACGCCGCCGACACGGCAATGCGAAATCGTAAATCGTGCGCCCGTAAGTTGGTCGAAGAAATCATAAATTTTTTCACGCTCTTGAAATGTCCAAAGGAACATTGAGACTGCACCGGTATCCATCACCATCGTGCCGAGCCAAAGGAGGTGCGACGAAATACGTGCAATTTCACAAGCCAGTGTGCGGATATAAACCGCCCGTTCTGGAACTTGAATGCCCGCCAATTTTTCAACCGCTAAACACATCGCCGTGTTGTTGGAATAAGGCGACATATAGTCCAATCGGTCGCTGTAAGGCATCCACTCGTAAAAGGTTTTGTTCTCGGCAAGTTTTTCCATCGCGCGATGCAAGTAGCCGAGTTCAGGCACGGCACTGAGCACCGTTTCGCCGTCGAGTTTGAGCGCGACGCGCAAAACGCCGTGTGTGGCGGGGTGTTGCGGACCCATGTTCAAAATCATGGTGGAATCGAGTGGGTCGTCGTCGGAAAAGGTCGTGTCGCGGTCTTCAAGCGTTTGATAAATTTTTTCTTGACGCTCGACGAGGCGGGCGGCTCTGTCTTTTTGAGGCTTGGCAAGTTGCTCAATGCCGTCGGCAAATTCAGGTTCAGCGTGTAACGACATACAACACACAGAGTTTTGAATTATTGAAAAATAGAGTGAAGGTTCAGTTCAAATGTTTTTGCGTTTGCAAAATCGTAGCGAAGCGTATCCTCTTTTGAATAGACTTCAACCATATCGTAGCCTTCTTTCGTGAGGCGATAAAGTTCAATTTGCTCCGCGTCGGGCGAGACAATCCAATACGACGGAATTTTCGCTTCTTGATAAATGCGAAACTTGGTTTGTCGGTCTCGCTTGATGCTCGATTTCGAGAGGATTTCCACAACCAGATCTGCATAGCCAACAATCTCAGTGGTTTTGGCACGCGAGGCGTGTTCTTTGGAAAGGAAGATAATGTCGGGCTGTGTGATGTGGTTACCGAGCCTCAAGTCCGTTGGTGTTCCAAAGACTTCACCGAGCTCATGTTGGTCGACGAAATTTGAGAGCGCGACGATAAGTCGGCTTTGAATGCGTTGATGAATAATCGCGGTTGGCATATCAAAAATAACGGTTGCGCCTTTTGGGACGGAGACGTTCTCGGGCGTGGCGCGCACAACGATGTCGCCATTGAGAAACTCGATGAAGTCGAAGCCGCCCTCGTCGGAGTGCATCGATTCATAAAATTTGCGTTGTCGCTCGAGCCAAGCCTTCGAGCGAAGTTTGGTGCGCGCTTTTGGGGCTGAAAGTTGGTGAGATGTAGCCATCGTGCAAGTCTGATTCAGATTCTTTCGCCGCTGTTAAATCGCTCGGCGGCATGCTTATTTTGTGCCCGTTCATCAAGTTCAGGAAGCGGAATGCTTCCGGGGACGCCAATCAATGGAAAATCTTTGCGAAGCGGATAGTATTCGAAATCTTCGGGCATATACATTCGGCGCAAGTCGGGGTGTCCATCGAAACGAATGCCATACATATCGTAGGTTTCACGCTCGTGCCAATTTGCACCTTTCCAAACGCTCGTTACACTGGGAACGACGGGATTATCTTCTTCGACGCGCACTTTGAGGCGCAGTCGCAGGTGCTTGTCGAGGTTGGTTAAATTGTATATCACCTCAAAGCGTTCTTCTTCGGTAAAGCGGTCGGCGCCACAAATGTCGGCACAGTAGTTAAAGCCGTGTTCTTCTTTCAAGGCTTTGCAAACTTCAACAATAGACTCGGTTCGAATGAGAAGCGTAGTTTCACCCTTGAAGGTGATGACTTCCTTAATAGCGCCATCAAATTTGAGGCGTAGTGATTGAACGATTTCGTCGATCATTTTTGCAAAATGAGTTTTTCTTTGTTCGTCTGCCTGTCGAGTTTCAGTTGAGCCTCTTCTGAAAGCAGTGCATCACGGAAAGTATGTTTCTCGCCTTTAATTTTTTCTTGAATTTCCATCAAAGCATGAATCACCGCGTCGGGGCGAGGCGGACAGCCGGGCACATACACATCAACAGGAATGAACTGGTCAATGCCCTGCACCACAGGATACGAGCGGAACATGCCACCCGATGAACTGCACGCACCCATAGCAATGCACCATTTCGGTTCGGGCATTTGGTCCCAAATTTTCTTGACGGCATGCGCCATTTTGTAAGTAACTGTGCCGGCGACAATCATCAGGTCGGATTGGCGCGGCGAAAAGCGAAAGACTTCTGAACCGAATCGTGAGACGTCGTAGCGCGGACCTGCCATCGCCATCATTTCAATCGCACAACATGAAAGTCCCATCGGCATGGGCCAAAGTGAATTGGCGCGCGCCCAGTTTGTTAGCGCGTCGAGCGTCGTGGTAAGAAAACCGTCGCCAAAAGGATTATTGTTCGCCATCGTTTTACAAAGTTAAATGGTTGAATAAAACCTCTTCAAATCTAATCCCACTCCAAGCCGCCTTTGCGAAGAATGTAGTAGTAGCCCGCAAGGAGCAACAGCCCGAAGGTGAGCATTGGGATAAGCCCCGCAATCCCAAACTCACGAAAACTCACCGCCCACGGATACATAAAAATCACTTCGATATCGAAAATGATGAACAGCATCGCCACAAGGTAATACTTCACGGAGACGCGTTGCTTTGCCGCTCCCACAGGTTCTAAACCCGACTCATAACTTGTGAGTTTTTGTTTTGTGCGCCGCTTGACCCCAATAAAAACGCCCAAACTCGAGAGCAACAGCCCAAGCAAAATGGCAATGCCGATTTGAATGAAAATGGGAAGGTAGGATTCTATCATACTGCTTCGCGGTTTGTGTGAACTTAATGAGAGACAAAGGTAAGAGAAACAACCTGCTTCTCAAACGGGGGCGATACAGCGCGTTAAAATTCTTCTTGAAAAATCTCCGACACTGAAAGCCGAATCCCCGTTGCTTCATCGTAGAGCTCGCCCGATGAAAACACTTTCGGTTTTTGATTAGGTAAAAAAATTGCAATCGTTTCAATGAACGGTTGAACAAGCCACACGGATTTAATTCCTGCGTTGAAGTAGCGTGTGAGTTTTTCATCAAAATTCTCCAAGCCTTGTGTGCCTGAAAGAATTTCAATCACCGTGATTGGCATTTCCGTCATGCGCTTTTCATCGTGTTGCCAATCAATTTTGCGCTTATTAAAAATGACAATGTCGGGCGTGGCGCGCGGCGAAAGGTCAAGCGTGATTTCGCTTCCGACCATGAACTTTTTCTCTGCTAAAAGCAAAGCAACCAATTTGGATTGAAGGATTCCATGATTGAGGCTCGGCATTGGTTTTCCCCTTTCTTTTTCGTAGTCCGAAACGCTTAATTCGGCAAGCGTCTCTACGGCTTCGACATGTTCCACGTTTTCCATCAGTCCCTCCCAGTTTATTTAGGCGACGACCGAGCCGCCGCCTTGAACTTTTTCAATCTTTGCGCCTTGTTTGCCAAGTTTCTTGTAATCCAACCCGTTTAGTGCGGGAATGCAGTTTGCTATTTCGGCAAAAATTTCACGTGCACTTTGGTAGTGCCACGTCGCACCGAAGTGTGAAGCAAGTGCTTGCAGAATTTCCCACGAGGGTTTCGCATCAATTTTATTTTCTTCATTGCTCCACTTGTCGAACTGCGTGGCATGTTTATCCAAGCGCGACATCGCCATTTCCTTCATCAACTCGCGGTTCTGCGATTTGAGGGCTTTTGCAGGACGCGCCAACTGAACAACGCCTTCAAAATTCACATATGTTCCAATAATCTCTGCAAAGGTTGCGGCAGGTAAGACGACATCAGCATGAGCCGTTGTATCGGAATTGTTGTAAGGCAAAACAATCAGCGCATCAAGTTTGAGAAGCGTATCCAGCGAAAGCAGGGTAGAAAGTTCGTCTTCAATGCAAAGGACGCATTTAATTTTGCCGAGTTTAATGGCTTCGGAAAGGTCGTCGGTGGAAGCGCCTTTGCTTTCAATGCCGAGCAGTTGGCACCCAAGCCGATTCGGGGTTTTGTCGGCACGAATAAGCAGGTGGTCGTCTTCGCCTTCGAAGTGTTCGATGAAATCGAGGTGTGGGGTGTTGAGAATCTCGAAGGCAAATTTCTTGGCGAGATAATTGACTTCGAGCGGGGCTTTGGCGGACGCCATCACAAAAATTTCTTCGGGCTTATACCGCTTGAGAATTTCAGCGGCTTTGGCAATAGCGTTTTGCCAAGAGGTTGGAACTTGTTTGCCATTTTCTTTGAGGCTTGCGCCGTTAGCGCGATGGTCGTTAATCCAACGATAGTTGAGGCGCGTCTCATCAGAAATAAAGTAGCCATTGACTTGTGGATTGTAGCGCGGGGTAATTCGCATGACTTTGTTGTCGCGCACCCAAAGGTCAATGTTTGAGCAACGAGCATCATTGACGGCAATCGTGGGCGTTGCAGACATTTCCCACACGCGTGCCTTGAAGCGATGGTCAGTCGAGGTCAAGGCACCGACAGGGCAAAGGTCAATGACATTCATCGCATATGGATTTTCATCGAGCCGTTCTGGTTCGGGCGGGTGCGGATAGTTGTTCCAACCGCGTTGCACGATTTCCAATTCGTGCGTCTTGGTGTATTCATCGTAGAAACGCACACAACGGGTGCAGTTAATACATCGTTCGGCGTCGAAGGTAATTTTCTTCCCCCATGCTTCGCGCTTCGGCTTATGCACTTTTTCAAACTCATAGCGCGAGCCTTCGGGACCGTATTTGTAGGTGGTTTGTTGAAGCGGACATTCGCCGGCTTGGTCGCACGTTGGGCAATCCAGCGGGTGGTTGATGAGAATAAATTCCAACACGCCTTTTTGCGCATCTCTGACCATTTGCGAAGTGTGATGCGTTTTCACATGCATGCCGTCCGAAATCTCCGTTGAGCACGCGGTCAGTGGCTTTGGAATCCAAGCAATGACGGGATTGCCCTGTTCATCGAGGACGGGCTGTTTGGTGGCGGGGTCAATTTTCGGTGTGCCGACTTCGACCATACACATGCGGCAATTTCCTGCAATCGAAAGCGCAGGGTGATAACAAAATCGCGGAATATCGACTTGTTCTACGCCGCCACAGTTCACGCCGTCGGCGATTTGTATGATGCGCTGACCTTTTTCAGCGTGATAGGCTTTCCCGTCAATGAAGATTGTTGGCATGGCTGGTTACTGCTAAATTGTTTCAAGAATGACAGTCTATTTTGCGGCACAAAAGCCGTTTTATTTTCTCAAACTTATCGGCATTCAAAAGTCCAATCACTCGGTCAAGAAGCGAAGCATGAATGACGCTAATTTTAGGCACGACCACAACAGATGGTTTCGCCAAATTACCGCTCGCGAGGTCGTTGGAATCAACATATACGCCTTCAATGGACAGATTCGTCGTTAGCGGAAGATACAAGTAATCATCGTGAGCAATTTTTTGACACAACAAGACGGGGCGCAGTTTGTAATCGCTCGCATTGGTGAAATAAACTTTTGCAAGCATGATGCTTCTTACCATTTGGAGTAATCCTCGTTATCAGGTGCAGAAGTTTGGGTAACTGTTTTTCCAATGTTTTCAAGTTCTGAATCGCTCCAAAACTCAATGTTGGTGCTTTCTTGACTTTTAACATCAAAAGGCAAGGCTTTGTGCATTGCCACGTGCTTGTAGAAGAGTACGATGGCTTCGGATTCGCTTAATCCAATCGAGTCAAAAACTTTTCGGGCACTCTCGCGAAGCGTAGGTTCAATGTGAGTGGTATCGGTCTTCATGTTGTCAGGTCAAAATTCGGAAGCAATATAACTTTGTAGTTAAACATTTACGTCTAATCAATTTTTCAGTCAATCGCCGTTTCCAATGAAGAAAGGCAATTAGAAGAGAATGACACCCGCGACCAACTTATAGTGCCACCCTTCAAATTCCAATCCAAGAGAGATGGTCAAGTAAATATTTTGACCAATGCGTTTGCCATGCTTGAACTCTCTGCAAAACAGAATGTCGGTGACAGGTAAATCATAATGTTGGTTTTGAAAAAGAAAAGTGCATCGGATTTGGTTGTAACCGCTAACAGAAGTCTGCTCACTGAAAGCAACTTCCTGTGGCTTTATACACATTAGAGAATACGAAACAGTGGAGATTTTTTCTCGCGAGACAGCTTTTCCTGAGTTACCAAACAAGTTCTGCGCATTCTTATCAACAGCAAGTCGGAGTAATTCGTGACTGGGCTGTAGTTGCGCTACTCTGATTAACGAGTTTTCTTTGAAGCGCACGTTCTCTGATTGATAGCCAAGAGGGACACTGTTTGTAATCATAATTTCTATCACGTCCAGCAAAGCAAATTTGCCTGCAATACTTTCAGAAATCGCACCGAACTCATCTTCTGATACAGGACGTATCCATTTGGGTTGATCGCCGATTCTCACAACGCGAAAGATGTTTCCAGATTTTTCAAGTTCAATCCCCGCGATACACCGTTCGCCGTATTTTTTAGAGTTTGCCAAACAAAGGAGGTAACGAAGACTCATTTCAAATGCACGATTTCAATTCCAGAATGGAAGGGTTTAATGTATTCAACTAGCAAGCGGCGATGACACCTTTCAGGTAAATGCTCGCTACACAAAAAACAAGATTGATGTAGCTTGTTGAAGTCAATCTGTTTCTCAATCGCTCGCTCCTTCAACAGAGAAAGATACTTCTGTTCATACTGCTCCCAAGTAATCTTCTTATTGCGATAATCTTCCAAAATTTCCTTTGAAGGTGCCAGAAGCAAATTATGCACATATTCGCAACCACATATTTTACCGGCAAAAAAGGCTAAATCCTTTCCTTTTGCAAATCCTGCGAGTTGAGAAGAATTATTCAATCGAGTGTCAATGAGCCTTTGAACCCTGTGAGCAGAAAGTAAGTCGAAAAAGCGTTGCGCGCTTTTGTTGGTGAAGCCAATTGTGTAAATCGTAATCGTAGTCATTTGTCGGTTTCCTCCTCTTGGTGGAGAGATGAAAATGCAACATCCTTATTTCGTAGCTTGTAAGCAATTGAAAGTAGTTCTTCTCGCGTCGGCGCTGGAGAAAAAAGTGTTTCTGTTGGTAATTTACTGCGATACATAGCGAGCAAATCTTCTTCAAGTAACTCATTGGAAATCAAACTACCATCTTTCAAGATATGCTGAACTTCAACCCCGGCATCTGAAAAGCCTCTCGCTATCAATGAGAAGCGATGACAATCCATCGGGTTGGCTTCGGCGCACATCAATCCAATCTGAAAACCCTGTACAAGTCCGTTTTTGACGCGCTCGACGCCGCGCTTGAAAAGTGTGCTGTTGCGAACTTTTTCAAAATCAACTTTACCGTCAGCATCAAGGAACGCTTTTTCTGTGCGTCGTGCGCCTAGCTCATCGGGCATGTGCGCATACAAAATTTGCTCAGCTTGCAAAATTTTAGAGAGAACGGGCTTATTGAATTGCGGACAGATTCTGCTATACGGCGAGGAACGCACGTCAATCAAACAGGTGATTTGGTATGCATGTAATCGCTCTACAAAAACTTCAACGCGGTGCGTAGAGTGGCCAATCGTAAAAAGCATCGGATTCTAACGGTTTGGTTAAATAGTTGATAAAATCAATCAATCGCCGTTTCCCATTGCGCGTTGTGCCGTTTGGCAACACGCTCGACTTCGCGGGCGAGTTTCTCCGAAAGGCGCATCAAGACGGAAGTTTCTAAAAATCCGCTTCGCTCTTCCGTATCTTCTAAATAGCGTTTGAAATCGCTCTTCAACTTTTCTTCTAAAATTCTCAAAAGCGATTGCGCTAAATTTTCTTTTTCTTCATCGTCCATCGCTGTTGGAAGGTGAAGCGAGAGTTTCGCGACATAAACGCTCGGAGCATAGCGCGTTTCGGCTTCAAAACGGTGGTCGCGCCACGCGTGTTTGGTCGTGAGGTAAAGTTGCAGTTCTTTCATAACACACTCATTTCAAGCAAGAAAAGAAAAATCGTCAACAACTCAAACCAAAAGTTCATGCATGCCATTCGTGTCGAACAATACGGCGGCTCGGAAGTGCTTCTCTACAAAGAGATGCCCATTCCGACGCCAAAGCCAAACGAAGCCGTCGTTAAACTCCAAGCGATAGGCGTAAATTTTATCGATGTGTATCATCGCACGGGGCTATATCCGTTGCCGCTTCCTTTCACGCTTGGACAAGAAGGCGCGGGCGTTGTCGAAGCGGTTGGTTCACAAGTTCAAGATGTCAAAGTCGGCGAGCGTGTGGCATTTACGGGGGCATTAGGTGCATATTCAGAGTATCATGCAGTTCAGTCCGAGAAACTCGTCAAACTGCCTGACGGAATTTCGTTTGAAGAAGGCGCGGCAGCGATGCTTCAAGGCATGACGGCGCACTACCTTGCCTTCGCCCTGCGTCCGCTCGCAAAAGGCGATACGGCACTCGTTCATGCGGCGGCAGGTGGTGTCGGGTTAATTCTCGTTCAACTGCTCAAACGGCTCGAGGTGCGCGTCATCGGAGTGGTTTCAACCGATGAAAAAGCCGCTCTCGCCAAAAGCGTCGGCGCTGACGAAGTGATTGTAACCAGCCGAAGCGATTTTGAAACAGAGACGAAGAAACTCACCGACGGCAAAGGCGTGCAGATTGTGTTCGATTCTGTCGGAAAAGACACTTGGGAAAAAAGTCTGAACGTGCTTGCCATGCGCGGCATGATGGCGAGTTACGGCAACGCCAGTGGCGCAATTCCGCCGTTTTCTCCGCTCCTATTGAGCCAAAAAGGGTCACTCTTTCTCACGCGCCCCGCGCTTCATCACTACACCGCTTCGCGCGATGAGCTCACAATGCGCGCAAACGACGTCTTGCGTTGGATTCAATCAGGCGAATTGAAATTGCGCATCGAGCATCGATTCGCACTCAAAGAGGCGCGACTTGCACACGACGCGTTGGAAGGACGAAAAACAACGGGAAAAATTTTGCTTCTTCCTTAACAAGAAAACTTACTCAAACTTTTTTTGCTTGGGCTTCGGCGTGTAAGGGGTCTTGAACTTCTGCTCTTCAAACTTTTTCTTGCGCTCGGTAACAATCAGCGTTACCTCGATTTCATCTTCGCTGTATCCCGAAGCCTTCGCCGCACTGATAACGGCTTGGTAGGCGCTTTCGCTGAGCAAGGGTTTGAGCGTGCCCGTCGTTTTGAAAAAGAAACTTTCTGCTTTGAAGGCTTTGGTTGAATCTTGCGCGAAGGCGAAAAGCGACATGAACAGCACCATAAACAGCGTACCGAGAAAAAATCCGCGAATCATCGGTTCAAGTGGGTTTTGTGGTTAATTGAAATCGTTATGCTACTCTGAAAAGTAAGCAATCGTCGCAAACGAAGCAAAGAGAAGCAAGGCGAGTGCAATCGTCATATCGCTTATCCAGCGCGCCGCTTCGGGTTGCTCGTCTTGATATGAACTGGCGATGAACATCACCGCAAGATTATTGGAGAGCAAAAAGTAAGTATGTTGAGGCAGAATGCCGTTGAAGGTTACAACAAAGAGCGCAATGCCCGAAATCGCACTGCTACCAATCAAAAACGCTTTGGTGCGCACCAGCGAAAAGGTATTTGCAATCGTTTTGATACCGGCTAAAAGGTCTCCTTTTCGGTCGCGAATATCCCACATCACTTCAATGAAGAAAGCGCAGGCAAAAACATAGCCCCAACAAATCCACACTTTGAGTGAAAACAAGTTACTTTCCTGCGAGAGCGATTCGCCCGCAAAGAGAAGCGGCAAAAGAACCATGGCAGTTGCCCAATCAATCGGCGGGGTTAGATTTTTGATGATATACATATCTTTCAAGCGTCGCGCACCGTTCAACTGTTTGGTAAGCCAATCAGGAAAACATTTTTCATTGTAAAGAAATCCAACGAGCGCAATGAAAAGCGTGGTGAAAAATGCCGCTGTGCCAAAGAAAGCCGAGATGAAAAGCGCGACGGCAGTGAGGGCGTAAAAGAAAACATAATGAATCAGAAACTTGGTGGATTTTGCGCGAGTTAAATTGTCGGGGTCGTTAACGGCGTCTTCCACATCGTCGGTGAGACGATTATATTGATAAATTGAAAATGTCAAGAAAAAAACGGAGACGACGCACCATAGATTGACCTCAACGCCGAAGTAAAGCGACCACATCGCCGCACCGAGTGCGGAAAGAAGCGACAGATGAATTTTATTTCTGAAAAGGTAGTTCATCAATAATCAATAAAGGGGCAGTGCCGTTTTGAATCATTGAACCTTGAACGCGCGGAAAGTAGCACCGTCGCCGCGTTTTCGCAACAGCGCACGTGTTTACAACCTCACAACGACGCTGTATATTTGCAGTAAATTCTCAATACGATGTATTAAAATGATGTATAAAAAATTGACGCAAGAATGAACCAACTCGACCTCAACTTTCACAACTTGATTTACGCCTCGTCCATCTTCACAAAAGAGCAAGAGAGCGATATTGACACGATTACGGACGAGCCTTACAAAGTCGTGCTGTTCAACGACGACTACCACACCTTTGACGAAGTCATTGCGCAAATTATGAAAGCCACAGGGTGCGGACGACAAAAAGCCGAAGCCCACACGTGGGAAGTCCACAACAAAGGCAAGTCAATCGTTTATGACGGAGAAATGGAAAAGTGCTTGCGCGTCAGCTCGATTTTGGAAGAAATCCACTTAAAGACCGAAATTCAAACCTGTTAAGAGATAGGGCAATTCATATCTCCTTCATTCCGAATTTGATTGCACCAAACGAGACTTCAAGCGCAAGACGCGCTGATACGCTTCGTCAATGCGTTCCGGCTTGATTGCGCCGCGACTCACCAATTCCTTAATAAGTAAGCAGGCTTTTTCCGCGATGCCTTCGTCATAATCAAGGTTGTTTCCGAAAATCAGCATATCCACGCCAGCGTTGAGCGCGAGTTTGAGCGACTCTTCAAATCCGTAGTGTGCGGCAATCGCCTTCATTTGCATATCGTCGGAACAGACGACGCCGTCGAACTTCAACTCCTCACGAAGCAAACCTTGAATCACGTTTCGCGAAAGCGTGGCAGGAAGCGTATCCCAACTGGCGTTGAAAATATGTGCCGTCATCACAAGGTCTGCGTTTCCTTGTGAAATCAAGGTTTGAAACGGTGCGAGCTCTACCCGGTGCCAAGTGTTTGAAACATCAACGAATCCGAGATGCGAGTCGCTTTGTGAAGAGCCGTGTCCGGGAAAGTGCTTCAAGGCGGTAAGCACATGCTTGGCGCGGTGCGCTTCGACGACTGCTGCGGCGTGCAAGGCGACGCTGTCGGGATTTCGGGAAAAACTGCGTTCAAGTTTGGCAATGACGGGATTTTGAGGATTAACCGCCACGTCGCACACGGGCGCAAAGTTCAAATTGATGCCAAGTGCGGAAAGCAATTCAGCCGTGTGAGAGGCGTGAACCCTTGTGGAATCAAGCGAATTGAGCCGACCGAGATATGCCGCTGAAACCGTTTGACGAAACCCGTATTTCGGTTTCAGGCGATTGACCTTTCCCCCTTCTTCATCAACCGCAATCAGCAACGGGAGTTTTGAATGAGAGCGAAGTGCGCCGCAAAGCGTTTTCACTTGGTGCGGGGATTGTATGTTTCTGCCCGATTGCTTTTGAAGCACGTCGTAATCAAAGAGAATCACGCCGCCCACGCGACCCGCACGAATATCTTGAACGATTGGGCTTGAATCAGAAACGGAAACGCCGCGAAATCCAACCATTAACAGTTGTCCGATTTTCACGTCGAGGCTGACGCTGACGAGGCTGTCGGTCGGTTTCGCGGCGAGCGATGTGTAAAAACAAAACGCAAAGAGAAAAAATGAGACTTTCACGCCATTAGTAAGTTTTTCGGGCTGAAAGCAACTCGCGCACGCGGGCGAGGGCTTCATCGAGCGACGCAGCAGGCTTTTCACGAATGGCATCGACCACACCCGAATAGGCTTTGGAATTCACTTCAACGCGTCCGACAAGCGAGTCATGTTTAGAAATGGCAAGTTCAATTGCCCCTTTCAAAAGCTGACGCTGGAACGGTTTGACAAGGTATCGGAAAATTTGCACTTCGTTGATAAGACGAATGGCGATGGAAGCATCGCGACTGCTCGAGAGCAAAATCGAGACCACATCAGGATACGACGCACTCACGGCGGCAAGAAAATCAACCGCGCTCATTGAGCCTAAGTTGACTTCCGTAATCAACACATCGACAGGCTTCGTTTTCAAGATATTGAACGCCTCATTGGCATCAAGCGCTGTATGAACGGTGTAACTCGACGCAAGCAAATCTTTGTAGGCTTGAAGATTGGCGGGGTTCGGGTCAATGAAAAGCAAGTGATGCTCGCCGGCGACTTTTGCTGGCACATCAACGCCCAACGCCGACAGCACCCCCGCAGAGGCGGGCACTGAAACACGCGGACTGGGTGGCGGTGCATTCTTCAATCGGTCTGAAAATTGACACGCGAGCGCAACCGTATCTTTAAGTTTCGTGCTGTTCCAAGGTTTGTTGATGTATCGAAAAATTTCGCCGGAATTCACCGAATCAATTACGGCGTCTAAATCGCTATAGCCTGTGAGTAAAATTCTCACGGTGTTTGGAGAAAGGTCGCGCACTTTTTGCAGAAGCTCGACACCCGTCATCATGGGCATACGCTGGTCGCTGACAACGACATCCGGCGCGTTGCCGTTCTTGAAATGCTTCAACGCTTCTTCGCCGCTCGTCGCCGTAATGACGTCGTAGTCGTCAAAGAGCAGGCTGAGCGATTGCACGATTTGAGGTTCATCATCAACGAATAAAATTTTGTGTGACATTGTTAAAATCGGATTTAATGTTTTTTCAAAAGGTTCAACCAAAAAATTTAACTCAGTCGCGCTTTACCGAGTAAATAAAAAGATGGCACGACAATGAATCTCGGCAGTGGCTTTGAAAGCCTTTTTTGCCTTTATTGATAAAGCGCAAATTTAATGCCAATCATGAAAAGAAATTTATGACATAACCTGCTGAATAAATCCGCCGCCCAAAACTTCCTCGCCATTGTAAAAAACGACGGCTTGTCCGGGCGTAATGGCTCGCTTAGGCTGGTCGAATTTCACCAATGCCGCGCCGTTTTGCTCACGACTCACCATGCAAGGCTCGGGTTTATCTTTGTATCGAATTTTTGCCTCGCATCGAATCGGCGCATCAAGTTCGGCAAACGCAATCCAATTCACCTGATTGGCGATTAAACCATCGTGCAGTAAGTCTTCATCTTTGCCGACGACGATGGTGTTGGTTTCGTAGTGGATTTCGGTTACATAAACGGGTTCGGGCGTGGTAATGCCAAGCCCTTTGCGTTGCCCAATGGTGTAAAAAGGATAGCCGCGATGTGTGCCGAGTTCTCGACCATCTTGGTCTAAAATTTTTCCGCCCATAACGTCGCCTTCGAGCGTTGGAATCGTTTCTTTGAGAAACCGCTCGTAATCGTTGTCGGGAATGAAGCAAATTTCGTAGCTCTCACCTTTATCGGCGACTTTCAAGCCAAATTTTCGGGCAAGGTCGCGCACTTCGGGTTTCGTCAACTCGGAGAGCGGAAAAATCGTATGCGCAAGTGCCTCTTGCGAAATGCCCCAGAGCACGTAGCTTTGGTCTTTGTTGGTATCCTTGCCTTTGAAGAGTCGATAGCGCCCGTCAACTTCTTGAACGCGGGCGTAATGTCCGGTGGCAATGTAGTCTGCGCCCAAGAGTTTAGCGCGTTGCAAGAGCGAATCCCATTTGACCTTCGTGTTGCACATCACGCATGGATTGGGCGTTCTGCCGTGCAGGTATTCGTCTTTGAAGTAATCGATGACGGCTTCGCCGAAATCCTCGCGAAAGTCAATCGTATAGTGCAGAAATCCGTTGGCGACGGCGACGCTTCGCGCGTCGTTGATGGATTCCAGAGAGCAACACCCGGTTTCTTTTTTGGACGATTTGCCTAAGCCCGCCATATCGTAATCCCAAGTTTTCATCGTAATGCCGATGACCTCGTAGCCTTGTTCGGCGAGCAAACACGCCGCCACGCTTGAATCGACGCCGCCCGACATGCCGACGACGACTTTTTTCTTTGCCATATTCCTAAAAGTTTAGTTGCACGAAATTAACGAAATCACGTAATCAATCGTTTGAATGGGCGAGAAAGAAAACGTCTATCCCATAAAGCGCGTTGCATCTGGCAGATTCAGTTCTCTGAGACCGTTTCAACATCACACACATGCCAATTATTCGTCTTTCCAACGTCGTCAAGATTTACAACGAAAAAACTGCGCCCGTCTTCGCGCTCTCTGGTGTCTCGCTGTCGGTAGAACGCGCTGAATTACTTGCATTGATGGGCAGTTCGGGAAGTGGAAAAACGACGCTTCTCAACATTCTTTCTGCCATCGACTTGCCCACGAGCGGAACAGTTGAAATCGACGGCGCAAACATCGGCGCGATGAGCGAAAAGGAATTGACGACGTTTCGCCGCGAAAAAATCGGAATCGTTTTCCAATTCTTCAACCTGATGCCGACCTTATCTGTGATTGAAAACGTCATGCTTCCAAGCCTGCTGTTGAAGAAATCTGAAAAGCAAGTGGAATTGCGTGCGAAGGAACTGCTTGAGCGCGTCGGGCTTTCGCATCGGCTTCACCATCAGCCGTTCCAACTTTCGGGCGGCGAAATGCAACGCACCGCGATTGCGCGCGCCTTGATGAACAACCCTGCCGTCATTATCGCCGATGAGCCAACAGGAAATTTGGACTCCAAAAACGCCGACCAAGTGCTCTCGCTTATTCGCACCCTTGCTGAAGAAGAACGAAAGACGTTCATCATTGCCACGCACTCAAAAGAAGTCTCGGAAATTGCCGACAGAACCATTGTGCTCAAAGATGGAAAAGTGATTGAAGAATCCGTAATTGTTGAGAAATAACAGTTGAGAAATCATTGCAACCTTAACCTTCCCGAACATGCACCATCTCAATTACGCCGTTGTGGAGACGATTCTCCTGAATTTTATTCGCAATGAAGTTCAAGTATCAGGATTTTCAAAGGTCGTCTTAGGGCTTTCGGGCGGCGTCGATTCTGCCGTTTCGTGCGCGCTTGCAACCAGAGCCTTAGGCAGAGAAAACGTCCTTGCCGTGATGATGCCCTACAAGTCGAGCAGTGCCGATAGTTTAAGCGACGCGCAACGCTTGATTGAGCAGTTGGGAATTGCAAGCGAGCGGCGTGAGATTACTGCAACCGTTGACGCCTTTTTCAGCGATAAGTCTGATGCCAATCACCTACGACGCGGCAATGTAATGTCGCGCACACGCATGATGACACTCTACGATATTTCCGCTCGCGACGGTCGCCTCGTGATTGGCACAAGCAACAAAACTGAATTGCTCTTAGGCTACGGCACGCTTTTCGGCGACATGGCGTCCGCAATCAATCCCATCGGCGATTTATACAAAACTCAAGTGTGGGAACTCGCGAAGCATCTCGATATTCCATCGAGCATCATTGAAAAAAAGCCAAGCGCGGATTTGTGGGAAGGTCAGAGCGACGAAGCGGAATTAGGATTCACTTACAGAGAAGTCGATGCCTTGCTTTACAAACTGATTGAACTGCGCTTGCACGACGAAGAACTACTCGCCGACGGCGTTCAGCCTGAATTTCTTACAAAGGTCAAACGTCTCGTGGTGCGCAATCAATTCAAGCGGCTCACGCCCGTGATTGCAAAAATTTCACCGCGAACGCTCGGCATCGACTTCCGATACGCCCGCGATTGGCAAGCCGTGCGATGAAGTCAAACTTCTTCAAGCAGTTTTCGCGGAGCCTTAATCAAAACGACCAACGCCATCGCGAAAATGGAAAGCCACACGGTTCGGCTGACGGGAACACTCACGCCTTTCTTTAAGGCAATTCCTACGAATCCCCAAATCACGGCAGTGATGAAAAATAAGTCGAGATAGCGCAAACAAATCCAAAGCGAAAGCAGGGCGAGCGCAATGATGAGCAGGATTGCCCACGAGTCGGGCGCAAGCCATTTGAGTTTCCATTTGAGCGATTGAAAAAGTGTCGCCCAATTTAGAACGGCAAGAAACGTCGCCCAGCCGAAAAAAAGCATGGTCGGAGCGCGCAAAAGCCAAACCTCGTTGGGCTTCGTAGCAACGCGCAACTCTAAATTCATCGCCGCACGCGCTAACGTAATCACCAAAAGCATCGAAGCAATCGCACTTGCAAAAAGCAAATCGTAGCACCACGTCATCACCCACAAGCCGAACAACAGCATGCTCGCCGAAAGATGAAAGCGTGACTTCGCAAGCCGTTTGTTCGTCCGCTGTTTCGGGAAAAATTGGAACACACTCAATCCAAACATTCCTGCCAGAAGCAAGGCAAAGATGTAAAACGAAAACGGAATCGGTGCAAGAAGCGTAGGGTAAAGCGAAAGCGGCTGAACGAGAACGTTTCCAAACACGCCTTCCATTGAAAAAAAATAAACCGACGCGGCGAAGCCGACAGTAAGCAAAAGCAAAAACTTGGGAAGTTGTTTTGAAATCGTCATTCGGCGTTGTTTGAGCAGTGAAACACTATACAAGATACACACAAATTTTCAAGCGGATTTCTTATCTTTGTTGAAGATTTCTTAACAACTCACCCATATCTCATTCAGTAGTCAATCAACATCAACCATCAACCAACCTTGAACGCCGACCATCAGCCCGTCCATATCGACAGTGAAACATTCGTCGTCGCCATCACCGAAGCCGAAATTCAATCGCGCATCGCAGAATTGGGACGACAAATCGAGCAAGACTACAAAGGAAAAACACCAATTCTTATCGGTTTGCTCAACGGCGCATTCATTTTCACCGCCGACCTCTGCCGCGCAATTACCGAGATCGACATCGAAATCGACTTCTACAAACTTTCCAGCTACGGCGACTCGAAAATTTCGTCAGGCAACGTGAAACTCCTCAAACCGATTGATGCCGACATCAAAGGCAGAGACATCATCGTCGTCGACGACATCGTCGATTCGGGACTTTCCATGAACTTCATTCGCGAAGCCCTATTGCAGAAAGAACCTGCCTCGCTCAAATTCTGCGCGCTTCTTTTCAAAGAAGGCGTCTCTGAACTCACCTTCACAATCGATTACATTGGCTTTACCATTCCGAAACATTTTGTAATCGGCTATGGTTTAGATTACAAGCAGAAGAAACGTAACTTGAAAAGTATTTATCGGCTTTCGGAATGACCGCTGTAAATCCAACGTTGTAAATCCAACAATAAGCCAATCGGCTTAACCAATCGGAAGTAACTCATGGCTGACCACGAATTTTTGAAAAATCGCCCCACTCAATCCAAAAAAGAAAACGGACGTAATCGCTTTAAGCCTGTGCGAGAAAACGACCCTTTCTTCGGCGGAAAAAATAACAACAACGGCGACGACGAAGGCGCGAAACGCACGGTTCGCTTTCTCATCTACGGCGTGCTGATTTTTGGCGTTTTCCTACTGTTGCAACGCCTCTTCTCGCCTTCTGAACCGCAAGAGCCTGAAATTGCTTACAATGAATACGTGCGCTTGCTTGAAAAAAACGTAATTCGCGAAGGTGTCATTGAAAAACTTGATGCCAGTGGAACGGCACTCTTCAAAGGCACGCTCAAAACCTTCGAGACCATTTCAACGATTGACCGAAGCGAAAAACGCACAGATAGATTCGCAGTCAAACTGCCGACCTTCACCAATGAAGATGCAAAGGCATTGATAGAAAAAGACATCAAGTTCCGCGTCGAAGTTGAGGATAGAGGCACGTCGCAGCTGCTTCTCTACTTCGCTCCTTGGATTATCATTGCGCTCCTTTACTTCGTGCTGATTCGCCGAATGAGCGCGCAAAATGGAATGTCGCGCAACGTCTTCAGTTTCGGACGGAGCCGCGCGAAGATGGTTACGGAGATGGACACGAAAGTAACATTCAGTGATGTTGCTGGGTGTGAAGAAGCCAAAGAGGAATTGCGCGAAGTCGTTGACTTTCTCAAAACGCCTGATAAGTACCAAGCGTTGGGCGGGAAGATTCCGAAAGGTGTGCTTCTGCTCGGTCCGCCCGGAACGGGCAAAACCTTACTTGCGAAAGCCGTTGCAGGAGAAGCACGTGTGCCGTTTTTCTCAATGTCGGGCGCGGATTTCGTAGAGATGTTCGTCGGCGTCGGCGCAAGCCGAGTGAGAGATTTATTCGAACAAGCACGCGCAAATGCGCCCTGTATCGTCTTCATCGACGAAATTGACGCCGTCGGTCGCCAACGCGGTGCTGGACTGGGCGGCGGACACGACGAGCGCGAACAAACCTTGAACCAACTCCTCGTCGAGATGGACGGATTTAATACGAGCGAAAACATCATCTTGCTTGCCGCAACCAATCGCCCCGATGTGCTGGATTCGGCTTTGCTTCGTCCTGGACGCTTCGATCGGCAGGTCGTTGTTGATAAGCCCGACGTCATTGGCAGAGAAAAAATCCTCAAAATTCATTTACGAAAAATTCCGCTGGCGCAAGACGTCGATATCAAAACCATTGCCAAAGGCACGCCCGGATTTGCCGGTGCAGATTTAGCCAATCTCTGCAATGAAGCCGCCTTACTTGCCGCACGCGCAAATCGCACCGAAGTCACCAAAGCCGACCTCGAAGAAGCCCGCGATAAAGTCATCATGGGTCCTGAACGCAAAAGCGTGTTGATTTCTGCAAAGGATAAAGAAGTAACCGCGTATCACGAGTCGGGGCACGTGCTGGTGGCGAAATTCACCAAAGGCTCCGACCCTGTGCACAAAGTAACCATCATTCCGCGTGGCAGAGCCTTGGGCTTGACCTCATATCTTCCGCTGGAAGACAAATACACCTACACAAGAGAATACTTGATTGCGATGATTACTTACGCTTTGGGCGGACGTGCCGCAGAAGACATCATCTATCACGAAATCTCAACTGGCGCAGGCAACGACATCGAGCGTGCCACTGAACTCGCACGCAAAATGGTCTGCGAATGGGGCATGAGCGAAAAACTTGGTCCGCTGAACTATGGCGCAAAACATCAAGAAGTCTTTCTTGGGCGCGACTTCGGGCGCATGCGCGATTACAGCGAGGAAACCGCCGTCGCCATCGACAGCGAAGTGCGCCACATCGTCGTTACGTGTATGCAAGAAGCAAAGCGTATCTTGACCGAACACATCGATATTCTCCACCGCCTTGCGAAAGCACTGGTCGAACGCGAAACCTTGGATAATGCAGAAATTGATAAAGTCATTGCCGGTGAAACGCTCGCGCCTGTTGAACAAGCATCGCAGTAATCACGATTCAATTAACGCATTCAGCAGATGATTTGGCTGGCACTTTTAGCGATTGGATTAGCGGCAGGAATTTTGTCAGGAATGTTCGGCATTGGCGGCGGCGTTGTCATTGTCCCAGCCTTAGCGTTGCTTTTGGGCTTTTCACAACATACTTCAACCGGCACATCGCTTTTGGTGTTCTTACTTCCAGTGGGAATTTTAGGCGCATTAGAATACTATAAGGCGGGAAAAATTACAACCGAACATCTTAAATATGCCGCAGTGATTGCATCAAGTTTGTTTATTGGGTCGCTCATCGGCTCTAAGGTCGCGCTCTCCGCTTCAGAAGAGTGGATTCGCAAAGGCTTTGCATTGTTTTTGGTGGTGGTAGCGGCGCGGCTTTGGTTCAAAACTTAACCTTCAAGACTTCTTCATAGAAAGTTTGATTTATCAAACCAACTAATCTTTTCGTAGTAACCGTGACAAAAGCAGACATTGTCGGAATTATCGCAACGCGCTCAGGCTTAACCAAGCAAGAGACTGAAACCGTCGTTGATGGCTTCATACAAACCATCATTGAATCGCTCAAATCGGGCGAGCGTATTGAAATCAGAGGTTTCGGCACGTTCAACGTGCGCAAAAAAAATAAACGCATCGCCCACAATCCTCGAACCGGAGAAAAAGTGCTCATCAAAGAAAAGTATGTGCCTACATTCAAAATTTCCAAAGAGTTCAAAGCCGTTGTGAGCGACAAATTGAAGAAAGGATTGAAGTCGTAATCATGAGCGCATCGAAGATACCCGCTGAAACTCTCGAAACGGCAAGGACTTTTTGCCCGTCGTGTGGTGTTGCAGTCGCTCCCAGCGATGTGCAATGCCACAACTGCGGCATGGATTTAACGGCAATCGAGGAAGAGGAACCAGCAACGACAGATTCTTTTGTCAAAAGGGCAACAAAGCAAGTGCAAAAAAACGCCGCACAACCTGCCGAAGCACAATCGGCTAAAAAAGAGCAAACCATGCTGCTTCTTGCAAGCACTGCACTGTTGCTCCTGTTCAGTGTGCTGGGCTATCAAGGGCTTGTGTCGGGAAAAAAGGGCTTTGCACTATCGGGCGCGGCAGGCGCAGGCGCGCAACCAGAAACACAAAACCCATCGGTCAATTCGCGTGCAATTCAGCCCGATGCTCCGCCGCCAAAAGTGATTACGGATAAAGCCGTTTTAGAACGCATTGAAGTGTTGAAAGCCCAATACGAAAAAGAAACCGATAAGAGCAAAAAACGACTCGCCGCACTCGCGCTCTCGGAAATTTTCATCGAGAATGAGCGACTGGATTTAGGCGGCGAGTGGAGCATTGCCGCCTTTGAAGCCACTGACCGAAAGGAACTGAAACTGCTCTTGCGCGCCGCCAACCTCTACGACGACGCAAAAGAGCATGCCACCGCCGCACAACTCTACGCCCGCTATTTGGAACTTGACCCCCAAAACGCCGACGCCCGCGTCGACTACGCTATCTCTTTGCTCAATCAAGGCTTACAGCGCCAAGGCGTTACCGAAATGCGCCGCGTCGTCGATGAGCACCCCACCCACCAAAAAGCCCATCTAAACTTGGGCATTCTTTACGCGCAAATTGAACGATGGGACGAAGCCAAAAAACTTTGGCAAACCGCCCTCAAATTGAACCCGAACAACGACGCAGGCAAACGCGCCGCCGAACTGCTCAACCGCTACGCTTCGCAGTAACTCACAGTGCCTTCTTTTTCAGCGGCTCAACTCGATTCGATAAGTTCCACGCAATCGCGAAGACCAATCGCGTAACCTTCGCCATTTTCTCAAAGTGAATTTTATTTACTTCATCGTAAATGCCGTGATAATCTTCGTGCGTGCCGTTGAAGAAGAAAATGACGGGAATGTTGTGCTTGGCAAAGTTGTAGTGGTCGCTTCGGTAGTAAAAGCGGTTCGGGTCGTCGTCGCTGTTGTATTTGTAATCCAAAAGCAAATTTTCAGTTAGCGCGTTTTGAACTTTAAGGACGCTGTCTAAATCAAGAGAGATTTTATCCGAGCCAATAACATAGATATAGTTCGGATTGTCGGAGCGCTCATAGTCGCCGCCCATTCGCCCAATCATATCGATGTTCAAATTAGCAATGGTATTGTTGAGTGGAAAGGTAGGATGTTGGGTGTAGTAATCCGAGCCGAGCAAGCCTTTCTCTTCGCCTGAAACGGTCATGAAAATGAGACTGCGTTTGGGCTTAATGTTGTTTTTGGCGAAGGCTTCGGCGAGGGCAAGCACGGCGGTCGTGCCGCTACCGTCGTCATCAGCACCGTTGTAGATGTTACCGCTTGCGCCCGTGCCGACGTGGTCGTAATGCGCAGTAATCACAATCGCTTCTTGCTTCATTGCCTCGTCTGACCCTTCAAGCATCGCGCAGACGTTTTCCGTCTCCACAATCTTTTCCGAAAAATCGACATTGAGCGAAACCGTTGCATTCGGAATATCAAACGAATTGGGCTTTCCCGTTCTATCAATTTCGGAGCGAAGGGTGGAAACCGTTTTGCCGCTGGGCTTCAAAATGTGATTGGCAATTTCAGAGGAGATGTAAAAGACAGGCAGGCTTTGTTTGGATTGTGCAAGCGGCGAAGTCGTGAGCGATTCTTTTTCGTCAGCGAGCGACATCGTGCTCATGACCATGGCGTCGCGCAGTTCGGGCTTGAGTTGCTCACGAATCGGAACGCCGTTGAGGTCTGAAACCACAAGCAACGCCGCCGCCTTTTGCTCAAATGCCGCACGAGTCTTGACGCGTGCGTCGCTCCACTTCGTCGCCGTTGTGCCTGCAAAAACACTGTTGGGATTCTGTTCCTGCGGTTCGCCGCCAAGCACTAACACGATTTTATTTTTCGCCGAAACGCCCGCATAGTCAGAATACTTGTAATTGACTTCATCGTCAATGCCGTAGCCGGCAAAAATCACGGAACCGCTTACTGCTTTTGCCGCGTCGCGAAAATTTCTGCCGAACCCGTAAAAATCCTCGAAGAATTTTTCATAAACTTTGGTCTCTATGATGCGCTCGGCTTTGCCGCGCTTGGACTTTGCAGGCGACGATATGGAGACGGAAATCGTGCTTTTCGTGCCGAGTTCCTGTTCCTTGACGCGAAATTTTTGAAAGTAAGTGCCACTATCGCCGAGCGGCTTTAAGCCAAATTTCTCGAACTCAGTCGCAATGTATCGAGCGGCGATTTTCTGACCGCGCTTTGCCGTCTCGCGTCCTTCAAGTTCATCGCTGGCAATAAACGAAAGGTGCGCTTTGAGCAAGGCGGGTGTAATGAGTGCATAGCCCGATTGAGACTTGGAATCAGTTGCAGGAGCGGGTGGCACGGGCGCGCTTTGGCACGCACATACAAGCAAAAGTAGAACGCTGTAAAGAACTCGAGAAGCGATATACATATCCGAGGTGAAATTGATAAAGTGAAATGAGAATACAAGATGCTTAATGTAAAGAAGTCGTAACAAACTTTCATCGTGGCGAGACTTGCATTTTTACAAATCATTCTTAAATTCACGCCACTTGATTGAACGCTTTACTGCGATTTGCTTGTGTGACACGAAAGACTTGATGGATTGGAAACGAAATGATGAACGTCATTCGAGACGATGATTTTGGCAAGAACCGAAGGTCACGCGACCGTTTGAAATTGAATCATATTTCATCAAACGCCCCACCGCTCCACCACTGACGCTTTGCCTGCCCGTTCAAGTCGATTTCATAGTTCAACAGTTCTCATCAAGATAAATTGAAACGATGCCTATTCACTATTTGAACGGTCGCCGATTGAAACACGGCATTATCGCAGGTGCGGAATCGGTCATTCTTCGCAAAGAATATCTCAATAAAATTAACGTCTTTCCTGTTGCCGATGGCGATACAGGAACAAACATGGCACTCACGCTCAAAGCAGTTGTTGATGGACTCTATGAATGCGACGATTCTACGATTGACGCGGTGGTCTGCTGTGCCGCCGATGCCGCACTTGTGGGCTCGCGCGGAAACTCGGGCTCGATTTTGGCACAGTTCTATCAAGGCTTGTATGAAGGCTTGGCGGGTAAGGAACGCGCAAGTGCACGTGACTTTGCCAATGCCCTTCTCCTTGCAAAAAACGGAGCATATGAGGCGATGATGAATCCAGTTGAAGGCACAATCCTCACCGTCATTCGTGACTGGACGCACGCCGTCCAAGAACTCTCCAAAATGACCTCCGACTTCAAGCACCTCTTTCACGAATCCTACAAAGCCGCCAAACAATCGCTCGCCAAAACACCCGAACAGCTCAAAGTCAACGGCGAAGCCGTTCTCAAAAAAGCAGGCGTCGTCGACTCTGGTGCGCAAGGGTTCGTCGATATGGTCGAGGGCGTTACGCGATTTATTTCACAAGGAAATTTGAAGGAAATTTTCAAGCGTAAAGTGTTTGCCGTTCAAGACGCACAAGGTGAAGGCGCGCGAATTGAGGCAGATAGCAACGCCATCACCTTTCAATTCTGCACCGAATTCGTATTGGAAAACAGTGCAGCATTTGATAAAAAAGCATTGCGAAAAGAACTACTCAACTACGGCGATTCGCTTATCATTGGTGGCTCATCAAGCAAAACGAAAGTGCATATCCACACCAATGAACCGCAAACCATTTTCGACATCGCCGCCCGATACGGCATTCTGCAAAAAACAAAGTTCGAGGACATGAAGGCGCAACACGAAAACGCCTTCGGCAAAAAGCCCATCGGCATTCTCACCGATTCAACCTGCGACCTTCCTGACGAATATCTCGAAGCCAATGACGTCGCCCTCGTCCCGCTCTCGCTCTGTTTTAATGAAGATGAATTTTTAGACCGAGTAACCATCTCCCCCGCTGAATTTTACCGCCGCCTCCAAGACGCCAAAGACCTTCCGAGAACTTCTCAACCTTCAACCGCACAATTCAAACAAGCCTTTGACGATTTGCTCCGCCGCTACGAAAACGTGATTGCTATTATGCTCTCGTCAAATGTTTCAGGCACATGTCAAAATGCCAAACTCTCGAGCAAATTTTTCAAGGAGCGTAATATCGTCGTCATTGACAGCCGAAGCGCGTCAATGGGATTGGGATTTTTGGTGCGCGAAGCCGTTGAGATGCGCAATCGAGGCGAGTCGGTTGAAGCCATTCAAAATCGCTTAAACGACCTTAAAACGAAAATCAAAGCCTTTTTAAGCCTTCAAACCATTGACAACCTTGTGCGTGGCGGGCGGCTCTCGAAGTCGAAAGGCTTCATGGCAAAATTGCTTCAAGTCAATCCCGTTTTGACGTTTGATGAACAAGGAAAAGTCGTGCAATGCGCAAAAGGCGTTGGCGAGAAAGGCGCGCTTCATAAAGCCATCGAACTGGCGATTGACTACATAAAAGGAAAATCAACAGCAAAAGTGGCGATTGTTTATTCCGATAATCGCGCGCTTGCCGACGAAGCCAAAGCAAAAATTTTGACTACTCTTCCAAATCTTTCCGTCGAACTCACCCAAATCTCACCTGTGCTGGGGGTTTATGGCGGAAAAGGGTGCGTCGCAATCATTGCGCTCGCCGAATAACATTAAAACATTGACAGTGAGAAGCAAAGGCGATACGTGTCCAAGCCGCGTGTCGCCTTTGTGTTTTTATGAAAAGATGATTTAGAGGAAAAGCGAAGTGGAATTAAAACGCTTCTTCTATGGTAATGTAAAATCCAGACGTGTTCTGACCTAATGCAAAATCCAATCTGCCGTTGAGTTTTTCTTTTTCGTTAATCGCAAAGCGCAGTCCCGCGCCGACCGAATGCTTCAAATCGCTTAACCGAAACGCCGAAATACGGGACGCAACCGTGCCGACGCTTGCAAAAAAATTCACGCCAATCCGCCACCAAACAGGAATGCGATATTCCGCTTGCCCCACAACCAAGTGGTTGTCGCGAAACCGACCTTCGTAATATCCGCGCATCTGATACTGTCCGCCAATCATCGGCATCATGAAAAACGGCACATCGCCCGACGAGAAAATCCCCAACGCATGTAAGGCAATCACGTGCGATGCAACCGACGGAATGTATTGGCGAACATCGAAGGCATAACGAGCGAAGTTGTAATTGCTCGCAAAAACGTTTTGAAAGAGCGTCGCCGAAAACTCAATGTTCTGACCCGCTCGCGGAAAGAAGATGTTATCGCGAGTATCGTAATTGACGACAAAGCCGACCCCCGACGCACGACCACCCTCGCTACCAAGAACCGAACCCGACGCAAGCGCGCCGCCCATCGGCATGCTCTTCACCACAAAGTCGCGCAATTCATAGCGAATACCGACGTTCCAAAATTGCGAAATGAAGTGTGTCAAGGATAAACGCACGCGTACATACTCAGGCGTGTAATCTTCTCTCGCCTGCTCCGATGAGTTTGCGCCAATCCCATAAAATCTGTCCGGAAAACGCAGAAACGCGACGTCAGCAAACGCACGATAGTTCCCGTCAAATAGGTACGCATCGCTCAAAACTTCGGCAATGAGTTGATGTCGAACGGTGTAAGTTACAGCGGCTTGAACTTTGGACGGACGGTCTAAAAGTTCGTTGCCGGTGCGAAAAGTGTAAATCCCTGCAGCGCCGAAAGCCACGTCGGTTTCAGGCGTGTAGTCGGCGAATGGTGTGGCTAACCAGCCTGAACTTTTTTCGGTAGAGCCAGACGAGTTGTAGCGAAGTGAATCGTCATGTGCAAGCGCATGAAGGCTTGTCATGAGCATTATCGAGATCAACAAAACGCAAGACGTCTTCATATCTGATGTTTGGGCTTTGAGTAAGTCAAAGTGAGTCAAAAACCTGAACGCAAAACGCTGTTCAGGTTTGATTCAGAAGATATAGCCTGTGTAAGTTCAAGACATGTGCGCTTATGAAATCACGCCAAGTTCTTTGCCGATGCGGAGAAATTCTGATACGATTTTATCCAAATGCCACTCTTCGTGAGAGGTCATGTAGCTGGTGCGAAGCATTTCCCAGCCCGGCATCACGCCCGGACGGACAAACGCATTGACGAACACACCCGCGTCGTAAAGTTTTCGCCAGAAGAGAAGCGTTTTGTGTTGGTCTCCGATAATCACCGATACAATCGCAGTGCGCGAATCCATCAACTTGAACCCGTGCGATTTGAGGGCTTGTCGCACGCGGTCGGCGTTTTGGACGAGTTTTTCAACGCGCCAAGTTTCTTCTTTCAAAATCTCTAAGGCTTTAAGTGCCGCCGCTACGCTTGCCGCTGTCGGCGAAGCAGAAAAAATAAGGGCAGGGGTGTGATGTTTGATGTAGTTAATGACGGCTCTATCGCCGACAACAAATCCGCCAAGCGAGGCGAAGGTTTTGGAGAATGTGCCCATGGTTAAATCGACTTCATCGTCCAATCCAAACTCTGACGCCGTACCTCGCCCGCCTTTGCCAATCACCCCGACTGCGTGCGCGTCGTCAACGAGAACTTTTGCGTTATACTGCTTGGCAAGTTTGACAAGGTCGGGAAGATGAACAATCTCGCCCGAAACCGAGAACACGCCGTCCGTTGCGATGAGCTTGCCGGCTTCAATCGGAATTTTTTTGAGCACGCGTTCTAAATCGTCCATGTCGTTGTG
>JBDNCJ010000036.1:0-30343 GCA_046719715.1 Chloroherpetonaceae bacterium
CAGGACGGTTTTGCAACAGCCACTCGAACAAAATGCCTGTGTAATGCTTGGCAATTTTCAGGCGTGGAAAGTTCTCGAAGACGTCGAGAAAGGGCTTGTAAGCGCGGTCGTAATTTTCAACGAAAACGGAGTCGAAGTTACCAATTGGCTGATGATTGTGCGTGGCGAAAATGAGATTGATTTTTTTCATGTGAAGAACAACGAAAAGTTTAGTTGCGGGCAAATATAGCGCAATTCGCGTGATGGGGCGACGTAATGATATACGGCATCGGCGGTTTCAACGCCACTCGTAAAAGCAACGCAGTGGTTGCGTCTGCACTTGCCGCTTTCTTGCTCGCGGGCGAAGATGTTACGGTTGATAATAACTTCCTTGCACGGTTGATTTCGGGCGATATATTGATTTCTTGAACGTTTGCTCGACCTAAAATCGTAACTTTGGCACAACGATGAACGGTATTTCAACAGGAGGTTTTTCAGATGGAGCAGCTTGCAGCGAAAAAATCATATTCGCTCGATGAATACTTCGCGCTTGAAGCGTCAAGCGTCGACGTGAAGTATGAATTTCTCGGCGGCGCGGTTTATGCAATGGCAGGCGCACACCCGACGCACAACACGGTTTGCGCAAATCTTATTGGCGAATTGCGTGAAGGATTCAAAAAAAAGAACCAGCCTTGCCGCGTCTATACGAGCGACCAGCGCGTAAAGTCGGGCGAAAAAACAAACGGGCGCGTTGGATATTCATATCCCGATGTCAGTGCCGTCTGCGGCACACCGCAATTTTCAGACGATAATCCGCCGACGTTACTCAACCCCATGCTTGTTGTTGAAGTACTTTCCGACTCAACACGGAATTATGACGGCGGCAAAAAATTGGGATACTATATCGCCAACCCGACGATTACCGACATCGTGCTTATCGATTACGAACTCGTAAACATCACACACTTCCGCCGCGCCGCTCACCCCGAAGCAATCGGCGGCGAGTGGATTCTGCGGACGTATCAATCGCTTGACGCCAACTTATTCATTCCGTCGCTCAATCTTGAGCTACCGCTTACGGAAATTTATCGTGATGTTGAATTCACAGATAGAGGAGACAAATGAGGAAAACGTCTTTTTCAGCGACCTGCATTTCGGCTTGCAGGTTTGCTCAATGAGGACTTATCCAACGACGGGCTACTCGGCGCGTGCTATTCACCTTTCCTCGCATCGGAGAAGCACACGTGAGAATCGCCTTTCCTAACGCAAGTGTCGCGGCACAGGTAATTTCTCAAACTCAGGCTCAGCGAAGTAAAACCCTTGCACATAGCGAATCCCCGACTGCGCGATAAAATCAAGTTCCGCTTTGGTTTCAATGCCTTCGGCAATGATGTCGATGCCAACTTCTTGGCACACAATCAGAATGCCATGCAAGATGGCTTGTTTGACTTTATCTTGGTGAATGTTGCGCACAAGCGCGAGGTCGAGTTTGATAAGGTCGGGCTGAAATTCGGCGAGCAGGTTTAAGCCAGAGTAGCCCGCGCCGAAATCGTCAATGGCAGTTTTGAAGCCTTGTCGTTTGTATTCTTGAATGATGCCAACGAGATGGGCTTTATCTTCGATGTTTTCCCCTTCAGTGATTTCAAAAATGATTTGTTCAACAGGGAAATGATATGTCTTTGCGGCTTCAAGGGTTGCGCGAATGCAGGTTTCAGGACGATAGACAGCGTTGGGCAGAAAGTTGATGCTCAGTCGCGCCGATAGGTTAAGCGAGCGAGCGAGTTCAATCGCCTTCACGCGAATGGCTTGGTCGAAGCGATAGCGATTGCTCTCATTGACTTGTGAGAGAATCCATGCGGCGTGCTCGCCTTTTTTGCCGCGCACAAGGGCTTCGTAGGCAAAAATGCACTGATGTTGAATATCGATAATAGGCTGGAACGCCATTGAAAATTCAAATGTCAGTCCTGCGCCGTTGAGGCAGTCTTGACATGAAAGCACAGCGTAATTTTGTTGCGGTTTCATAGGCGTCGGTTATCGCTTTAAGAGATTGAACGCAATTTGTCCGCCCATGCCTTGTTTGAAGGCGAGATTGAGAAAGAGAAGCGTCATGGCTTCGAGGTTGCGCGCTTGTTTGAGGTCGCCGCAATCAACAGGCTCGAAGCCGCTTTGAGCGATGAGTTCGGCGACGACTTTTTTTGCATCAATATCGTTGCCGCAATAAAATCCCGTAGCGATTGTTCCGTTGTAATTGGGATTGAGCAAGACTTTTGCGCCGATGGTGTTGTAGGCTTTAACGACTTTGGAATCAGGGAGCCATTCCTGTATCAATTCGCCTGCGGAGGTCGTTGGCGGAATCGAGAGCGAGAGGAAATCAGCGGCAAGCGCATTGGTGCAATCAATGACGATTTTTCCAGAAAGATGTTTTGAAAGCGATTTGAGAAGCGATTCGGTCGCGCTCCAAGGCGTGCCGATAAAAATCACATCGCCGAATTTTGCCGCATCTTCATAACTGCCGGCGCGCATGTTCACCGACTTGGAAAGTTCTAATGCTTTTTCAGGTGAGCGCGTGCCGAAGGAGACTTCGTTTCCGTGTTGCGCCCAAACTTTGCCGAGCGTGCCGCCCATGTTGCCCGCGCCGAGTATGCCGATGTTCATGATGTTGATTGCGTTTGAAGTGAAGCAAAGTGAGTTAATGTCGTTCAACGGCAAAACTAATGATTTACTCCTAAAAACCACGCGACCTCCAGAGGTTTCGGCGCATGCATGGTCGCCATGCACACCTTGAAAATCTCGTATATTCAGGCAAGTTTTTTGAAGAAAACATGAAGTAAAAATGAACGAAGCACTTCACAACGAAACACGTTCTGAACACCCGCCTCTCGACCGCTCCGACGAAGCCTTGCAGCGCGACGTCAAACTGCTTGGCAACTTGCTCGGAAAAGTCCTCATCGAGCAACAGGGCGAAAGATTTTTAGAATTGGAAGAAAAAATCCGATTGCTCTGTAAAGAAATTCGTCAGAATAAAAGCACGGAACGGCACGCCGAACTCATTCAGCTCATCGACGACATAGGCTTCGACGACGCCGACAACTTGGTGCGCGCCTTCGGCACGTATTTTCACCTCGTCAATGTGGCGGAGCAATTTCATCAAATTCGCATCACGCGGGCGACGGAAATTTCGCAAGGTGCGTTGGAAAACTCTCTTGCGCAAACGATTCAAACGCTTGCCGAAGGCGGATTTTCCGCCGAAGCCGTTCAAGAACTGTTAAACATACTCTCGATTGAACCCACCCTCACCGCACACCCAACCGAAGCCTTGCGGCACACGATTCTACGCAAGCGCCGTCAAGTCGCCTTGTTCTTAGAGCGTCTGGAAAATCCTTCACACTCGCTTCAAGAGCGCGAAGCGATTATTGAGCAACTCGTCGCACTCATTACGTCGCTTTGGCAGACGGACGAAGTGCGCTCGTCCAAACTCACCATTCAAGACGAGGTCGTTGGGCATCTTTATTACTTCGAGCGCGTCTTTTTCGATGTGCTTCCCAAAGTGTATCAATCGCTTGAAACCGCACTCAAATTGCATTATCCGAACTTCGCCTTTCAGATTCCGCCGTTTCTGACGCTTCACTCTTGGACGGGTGGCGACCGCGACGGACACCCCTTCGTTACGCACAGCGTAACCAAACAGACGCTTGAATCCATGAAAGCGGCTGTGCTCGGCAAATACGTCGCGGCGATTGAAAACGCGATTCTGCACCTTTCCATCTCAACGGCGCGCGCGCCCATCTCGCCCGAACTCGCCGAATCCATCAGGCTCGACGAGGCGCGATTCGGTCGCGACGCCATCGCCCATGAATGGGCGGGACGCAATTACAACGAAGCCTATCGAATCAAACTGCGCTTCATTTCCTATCGACTCAAAAAAATGCTCGACGACCTCAAACACGAGACTGCGTCGGGCGTCGGCTATGCCGATGAGCAAGAACTGCTCGGCGACCTTCATGTCATTTACTCGAGTTTAACGGCGCACAAAGGCGCCGCGCTTGCCGCGTTGCTCATCAAGCCGCTCATTCGTCAGGTGGAAATTTTCGGCTTTTCGTTCATCACGCTCGATATTCGCCAGCATGCGCGCAAACAAGAATCGGCACTCGATGAAATCACCGCGCATCTGCGCTTGCTCCCGAAGCCGTATCGCGACATGACCGAATCGGATCGCGTGCAATGGCTTGTTTCCGAATTGCAATCACGCCGCCCGATGATTCCGTATAAACTTCCCTTCTCTGACGAAACCAACGAACTCATTGCGACCTTTCGCCAAATTCGGCGCTCGCGTGAATCAATCAGCAAACGCGCCATCGATACTTACATCATCAGCGGCACAGATAGCACAAGCGACGTGCTCGAAGCCATGCTCTTTGCCAAAGAAGCGGGCTTGTTCCGACATTGCGACGATGATAGCGTTGAGTGCGACTTACACATCGTGCCGCTCTTTGAAACGATTGATGACTTGCGACGCGCCGGCGGATTGCTCGAAGAACTCTTCTCGCTTCCGATTTACCGTAAAGCCATCGTCGCCCAAAACAATCTGCAAGAAGTCATGATTGGCTACTCGGATTCAAGCAAAGACGGCGGATTGATTGCCTCCAGCTGGGAACTATACAAAGCACAAATCGCCCTGAAAGCCGTTGCCGATACGTTCGGCGTGAGTCTGAAACTCTTTCACGGACGCGGCGGCACGGTCGGTAGAGGCGGCGGATTGCCCGCTCATCAAGCCATCTTGGCTCAACCGTTAGGCACAGTCGGCGGAAAAATCAAAATCACTGAACAAGGCGAAATCATCTCTGCCAAATACATGCTCCCTCAAATTGCCGAGCGAAATTTGGAACTGGTTACCTCTGCCGTCATTCTTGCCAGTTCGATTCCGAAGCAAACTGCGACGAAATTGGAGTGGCGTCATGCATTGGAAGCCATTTCCGTTGCTTCGATGAAAGCATACCGACATCTTGTTTATGAGCAAGAGGATTTCCCACAATTTTTCCGCGAAGCCACGCCGATCGATGTGATTGAACAAATGGAAATTGGGTCACGTCCTGCGCGCCGTACCGCGAAAGCCCGCGTCGAAGACTTGCGCGCCATTCCTTGGGTATTTTCATGGATGCAAAATCGCGCCACGCTTCCAAGTTGGTATGGCGCAGGGTCGGGGTTGCAAGGCGCATTGGATAAGGGCATCGAGCGAGAACTCTTGCAAGAAATGTATGAATCGTGGGCGTTTTTCCGCTCGCTTCTCGACAACATACAGATGATTTTGGCAAAGTCCGATTTGCTCGTCGCCAGAGAATACGCCTCGCTGGTTTCCGACAAAGAATTATGCGAAAAGTTCTTCGCTCAAATCGAGCGCGAATTTGAATTGACGAAGTCGCACTTGCTCGTCATCACAAAGCAAAGCGACCTGTTAGAAAATAATCCCGCCTTGCGTAAATCGCTTCGGCTTCGAGACCCCTACATCGACCCCATGAGCTACATTCAAGTTGCCGCGCTCAAACGCTATCGCGGTCAAACCAAAACAGACGAAGAAAAACAAATGTATCTCAAACTGCTCCGCACCAGCGTCAATGGTGTTGCGGCAGGCATTCGAAACACGGGATAACACGATGAAGACTGCAAAGCAACCAACCCCCGACGACATTCTCGCCGCTCTCAAAAAAGGCGAACGGCTGGGCATAGACGAAGCCTTAATTTTTCTCGCCGCCTCGAAGAAAATGCTCGACCGTTCAGGTATGGAACAATTTTTTGACGCCGCCCGCGCCGCCGCCAGAAGCCGTCAAGCATGGCAACGGCTCGATGTCGAGATTGTCGATTTGAACAAAACGCCGATTGCCGACCTTGCCGCGCTCGCCGAAGAAAGCGACGCCGATAAACTCTTTCTCCGCTTCCCGCAAGCGATTTCAGCCGATACGCTCTTCAGCGCCATTGAGCGCGTCGCAAAACACTTGCCCGTCGGTGCATTTACCCCAAAAGAGATTTTAGACCGTTCGGCGCGATTCAAAATGAAAACATCGGAATTTTGTCGGTCGCTTGCAGTGGCAGGGCTGTCATTTGTTTCAGGTGCGTTCAGCGCAAAGGGCGATGATGTTGAAGCCATTGATGAAATGTTCAGCGTCTTGATGCAAGTTGCCAAAGCCAAACTCACCACGAGCGCGTTCTTACCGATGTCGTTTAGTGAAGAAGAAAAAGTCCAGCACCTTGCCAAACTGCGCGAGTTTCAAGACCGCACGCAAGCCATTTCCTTTGTCGTGCTTCACTTGGACACCAAATTCAGCGATAGAGAACTGCTCCGAACTGTCGCCCTCATGCGTTTGATGCTCGATAACATTGAAACCCTGTCGCTTTCTGATTACACCCTCAACCAAGAAAACAAACTCGACACCGACCTCTTCCGCCAATGCCTCGAAGTCGGGCTGAATTTATCTTAATCTACCATGCTTGAATCGCCATGCGCACCGATAAACTCGCCTATTTGTGGCTTCAAGAAGTGCCCGAAGGTTTCTTCGCGCTGATTGGCAGAGACAAAGCCGACGCGCAACGCTACGACTTCAAATCGGTTGAACTCAAAGAAACGGCGTTCAGAATCGATGGCGTCTTCGCCCCGAGAGCGGCGGACGATGCAACCTATTTCATCGAAACGCAATTTCAACCCGATGAAACCTTTTATGCCCGATTTTTCGCGGAAATCTTTCTCTATCTGAAACAGTTCCAAGTGAATCGCTGGCGCGCTGTCGCGCTCTTTCCGAGCCGAGTCGTTGAGCCGAAAAATTGTGAAGCCTATCAGCCGCTTCTTGACAGCACCTACGTCTTGCGCGTATATTTGGACGAATTGCCGAACATCGACGCCTTAGACGAAACGATTGGTCTATTTAAGTTGCTCATTGAACCTGAACAAACGGTGATAAAAGTCGCGCAAGGTTTACTCGAGCGCGCGCCAAAGCAGACTGATTTCATTGAGCGCGTCTTGTTTTACAAATTCAAGAACCTATCCCGAAAGGAGATTTTAAAGATGCTGAGCATACGAGAAGAATTTGAAGAAGAATTGAAAAAGACCCGCGCCTACCAAGAGATTTTAGAGGAAGGTAAAGAGAAGGGCTTGCAACAAGGTTTGCAAGAGGGCTTAGCACAAGGCGCGTTGCGCGCGAAACTAGAAACCGTCCCGCTTTTGCGCGAATTGGGATTAAGCGATGAAGTCATCGCCGCACGCCTCAACCTCACGATTGAACACGTGAAAAGCGTATAACACCCACCGCCATAAGCCGTCTTATTGTGCGACTTGCCCGCCAGCACCGCCGCGCAAATACGCCCGCCCGTCTTCGGAAAGCGCGTTCCATAGTTCTCTGTTTTTCGGTAACTCCTCTCCAAGTTTGGAGCGCAACGCCTGCCATGCTATGAGTTGAAATTCATCAGATTCTTTCTGTGCAAATTGCATTCGCTTGATGAACGATGCGACGATGGTTTTATCGGTGCAAAGCGGCGCAAGGTGGCTTGCGAATTTTCGGGAGTAATCTTCAACGAGTGCCGGATTCACAAATGGTTTTCCTAAACTATCATGTAAGCAGTCTCGCGCAACTACGATAGAAATAATCTTCTCTAAAGGGCGATTATCATCTCTTGCTAACTCCCTGTCCAAACGCTCCAAGAATTTAGCTACACCGGTTCTATCATTAAACGGAGTGAGTTGTGTTCTTAATTTCCTGCGTTGTTCTTCTGTCAAAGCCTTTAAGGATATATAGCGCAAATCTGCGGCATGCATTTGCTTAACAGCCAAGTCCACGCCGTTGAGTTGCACGCCCCTCAAATCTGCGCCGTTGAGTTCCGCTATTGTCAAATCTGCGCCGTTGAGTTCCGCTATTGTCAAATCTGCGCCGTTGAGTTGCACGCCAAACAAATACGTACCGTTAAGTTTGGCATCTCTCAAATACGCGCCGTTGAGTTGTGCGCTACTCAAATACGCGCTATTAAGTTTGGCATCTCTCAAATCCGCGCCGTTGAGTTGTGCGCTACTCAAATTTGCGCCGTTCATCATCTTGCCGCTCAAATTTGCGCCGTTCAACTTTGCGAATTGAAAGTTCAGTGTGCAGTTCGGGAAGTCAACGCGAGCGAAATCTACCCATTCAAAATCGGCGCGTTCAAAGTCTATCGGCGTTTTCCATTCAAGCCGTTTCGCCAAATCGTTTAGGACGCGAAAAGCCACGACCACGTCTTCGGGCAAGGCAACGGCTTCCCTCTGGGTATCGGGCGAGGAAGATTCGCGTTGCGGGCGGCGGGCGTTTTCGCGAATGTAGGCGGTAACGACCTTCATCACAATTTCTTTGTAACCCTCCTGCGCATTGCGGGCTAAACTTTCAAGCGCATATAATCCGCCGATGCGCAGTTCAACGGCGGCACTGTCGCCGCGCCTCCCGCCGTCAATTTTGCCCAATTGCTCAACGGCTCTCACATAGATTTCAGCGTAAAGTTTGTCATCGGCAAGGCGTTTATCTTGTGCAATTTTTCGTTCATCTTGGTCTAATTTTTTTAAGGTATTTTGCCGCTCGAGGTCGGTTTGGCGGTGTCGGCGGAGCGAGAGCGCGAGCGTCGCCAATGCGCCCGCAAGAATGATGAGGTAATAAATCAATTTTCCTTTGGCGTTCAGGTCGTCGCCGTCTGCTTTCACAAAAGGTTGAAGGAAATACCCGCCCGAACAATGGAGTTCAGTTGCAGCAATAGCGAAAATGCCAGCAATGGTTAAGAGCGAGAATCCCCAAGCCCCTTTTTCACTGTTTGGTAATTCTTCCCACCAAGAGCGGACTTTTTTCCACCACGATTCACGAAACTCGTTCTGTTGTCTTTCCATTGACGATGGTCGTGAAGTTTTGGAGAAATTAGAAGATGCATGTCTGATTTCAAACGATTCTGAGGATTGAGCGCAAGGGAGGAGGGAAATGCGGGTTCTATTTTGAGTTCAAAACACTTGAAAAAAATCGGCGGGTGTCTTGCCCGCCGTGTTCAAATGTGCCGAAACCGTTACGCATAATGCTGATGCTCTACGCTATCGCGAAGCACTAACTGTTCAATCGTGGCCATGGTGATAGAAACCATCAAGAAGAGCGCGATAACGGCTTGCGGCACGGTATAAACCGCCACAATACCCATCGTGAAGAGCACACCAATCGTATTGGCGATTGCCGACATCACTAAAATGGATTTGTGTTGAGAAAGTCGTCGTGCAAGGTTTAAAAAGCCAAGAAAGACCAGTGCAAGTCCAGAGCCGAAAAACCAAACGGCGTCTTGTGTGAGCGCGTCGTGGAAAATCGGAGTCAGAACCAGTTGTGTGAAGCCGAGAAACGTGAGCGCCAGAACACTCACTTTGTCAATCTTGTTCATAACCCGTCTCCTTTCAAATGTGCGTTTAAGGTTTTGACCTCATGGTATTTGAGTGTCTTTAGTTTGCATTACGAATCTGCCGCAAAAATGTGGCGAAGATTTTTTTGCCCGTGGAATGTGTGTAACTTTCATCAAGGTATTTAGGAATTCAATTTGTTCGAAGTAACTATGTCTGACCTAACGATTGCGGGAAAAACCTTTTCTTCGCGCTTGCTGATTGGCTCGGCGCGATTTCCCAATCCACAAACGATGATGCAAGCCATTGAAGCCAGTGGCGCAGAAATTGTTACGGTTGCGATTCGCCGAATCAATCTCGCTGATAAATCGTCCGAGAGCATTTTGCAGTATCTCAACCCCCAAAAGCAGTTTCTCTTACCAAATACGGCGGGCTGTTACACGGCAAAAGACGCCGTGCTGACCGCTCAACTTGCGCGCGAAGCCCTTGAAACAAATTGGGTGAAATTAGAAGTCATCGGCGACGACGAAACGCTCTTCCCTGATGTCGTCGAACTGCTCAAAGCGGCGGAGCAACTCATTGCCGACGGCTTTACGGTGCTCGCCTACTGCAACGACGACGTGATTACCTGCCGAAAATTGCGCGATATGGGCTGTGCCGCCGTGATGCCACTTGCCTCGCCGATTGGGTCAGGCATGGGGATTCGCAACCCGTATAACTTGCAGATTATCCGCGAAGTCTTGCCCGATGTGCCGCTCATTATTGATGCTGGCATTGGAACAGCAAGCGACGCAACAATCGCGATGGAACTTGGCTACGACGGCGTGCTGCTCAATACCGCGATTTCGCAAGCACAACACCCCGTCCAAATGGCAACTGCGATGAAACTCGCCGTCGAGGCTGGTCGGCTTGCCTTTGAGGCGGGACGCATTCCGCGCAAATTGTATGCAAGTGCCTCCAGCCCGATGGAAGGTATCATCAATACCTGAGGCGTAGGACATTTTTATTCAATTTCATCTTGCATGGAAAGGAGTATCAACCGTGTTTTGGCGTGCGGTTTTCCTCTTCGGACTTTTGGCAATACTTATCGGCATTCTCATCTTGCTCCCCGCTTATGTTTTCAATCAAGCGTCGGCATGGCAGATTTGGAGCGCGTCTCTGCTATATTTCATCTTTTTTGCAGGCGCGGCATGGCGCGGCATTAAGCACGGCAAATTGGCAAAAGATAAAGACGACCGCCAACTGAAAACCACATCGGGGCGTGTTGCCGCCGTCGTGCGCAGTCTCGGACTTTTAGCGGCGCACGTGCTTGCGGTGTATGAGTTTTCGCAACAAGAGCCGCTTGCGTGGCTTTCGCTCATTGGTATTGGATTGATGGTAGTGGGATTGATGGTCAACCGCATGGCAATTTCCGCGCTCGGAAAATTTTGGGATAAACTCGTCATCAAAGAAGACCATCGCTTAATCACTGAAGGCATTTACGCCTACATTCGCCACCCGATTTACACAAGTTATATTTTGCTGTTTATGGGATACGTTGTGCTGTTTCACGCGCCTATTAGTGCGATGCTCTTTGCGGCAGTATTGAGCGTTTGGTATGGCAGTCGGATTTCGCTGGAAGAAGCCATGCTGATTGAAAAATTCGGCGATGCATATCGAGAGTATCGCACACACACGAAACGTCTGTTTCCGTTTTTGTATTAGAAGGGATTTGAATTTTTCGTCGTTATCGCCCTGTATGAAACACACCAAAGAGAAAAACAAAGGAACTTTATTTGCGCCCGCGTCGATGAGCGCGATGGAATCGGGCGAGAGTAAGCCCGAGGTCGCAAAAAGATTGTTTGAAATCGGTCAAGCCCACTATGCTCGAGACGAATTTGAACTTGCCGTTCAACGACTTTCGGAGGCACTCTCGCTCGTTGAGCATGTTAGCCAAAGCGAGCAACAGAGCGTTCTTGCGCTGAGGGCGAAGTGCTTGAAGAGCCTCGGCACGGTGCATTATATTTTGGGAAATTTTCCCGCCGCGTTAGAGTTTTTAATGCGCTCTAATTCGCTGGGCGAGTTCATCTCGCCAACACCGAAAGAGCAAATTGAATTGGGCAACAAAATCGCCGCCGTCCAAAGCGCACTTGGGGACTACGACAGCGCGATTGCGATGTTGGAACGCGCCATTAGAATTTCCCGCGAATCCTCGCTCCGACCTGCTGAAGCCGTTGCGCTCAACAGCATGGGCAACGTGCTCTATCGCATGAAGCGATACGACCTCGCCCTCTCGTGCTATCAAGAAAGTTTGGCGATACGACTGGCACAAGGCGTGCCGACCGAAATCGCCGTCGCCCGCTACGGCATTGGAAACGTGCTGTTCGAAAAAGGCGATTTTGAAGAGGCAAAGCGCGATTACGAAGCGTGCCTTAATATCGTTGAGCAAACCAACGACCTCAAACTCAAAGCGCACCTCTTGGAAGCCTTAGGACGGCTCTACCTGCACACCGCGTTTCGCGAATCCAATCCCAAGCAAGCAATCGCCTATTTCAACGAGGCGCTCTCGATTGCCGAATCCTTGCAGTTCAAACGATTGATTTACATGACGCATGAGCAACTTGCCGTCGCGTTTGAACGCATCAGCGACTACCAAGCCGCGCTCCACCATGAACGACGCTCGCGAGAAATCAAAGATGAAGTCGTTGGGGAAGAACAGCAGAAAACAACGCGCGCCCTCACCGTGCTTCATCAAACCGAACAAGCCAAAAAAGATGCGGAACTTGAACGCCTGAAAAACATTGAACTTGCCGACGCTTTGAAAAAAGTCGAAGAAGCCAACGCCTTCAAAACCGAACTCTTGGGCATTGCCGCCCACGACCTCAAAAACCCACTTCAAGTTATCTCGGGATTTTCAAGCCTGATTGAAGAAGCCGACTCGCTCAGTGATGCAAAGCAACACGCAACCATGATTCAATCCTCGTCGGCACGCATGCTTAAACTCATCAAAGATTTGCTGGAAACTGCATCGCTGGATTCAGGCAAACTTGAACTGAATAAAATTCCCGTTCATCTTGCCGACCTTTTGCGCGCCGTCGCCGAACACAATCGCCCCAACGCCGAAAAAAAATCGCAAACGATTATCCTTGACCTTGATGAAACCACTGTCGCCGACCTTGACTTGGAACGCATGCGAGAAGTGTTGGATAATCTCGTCTCCAACGCGGTGAAGTATTCGCCTGTCGGCAAGCGGATTCAAGTGAGCCTTGTGCACGCGTCGGAAACATCGGTGCGAATTGCGGTGAAAGATGAAGGTCAAGGGCTGACGGAAGCGGATAAGGAAAAACTGTTTGGAAAATTTCAACGGCTTTCGGCACGCCCGACGGGCGGAGAGAGTTCGACGGGCTTGGGATTATCCATCGTCAAGCAACTTGTTGAACTGCATGGCGGCAAGGTGTGGGCGGAGTCAGAAGGCGAGGGCAAAGGCGCGACATTCTTCATTGAGATGCCCGTTGCATCAGATGCCGACGCACAGACAAACCACGTGACATTCGATAAACTCGACTCGGAGCCAATCACCGAAGAAACTCGCCTTCATGTTGCGGTTGAACCTATCCGCGTGGCATTGGTTGAAGATAATCTCGAACTCTTGGAAGAATTAGCGCGGCAACTCTCGCACGATGCGCGATTTACGCTTTCAGGAAAATACGATTCCGCCGAACTCGCTTTGGCACTCTTGGACGAGGTCGATGTGATTTTAATGGACATCGGCTTGCCCGGCATTTCCGGCATTGAGGCGATTCAAAAAATCAAAGCGCGATTTCCAGATGCGAAAATCGTGATGCTCACGGTTCAAGACGATGATAAGCATATTTCGCGCGCCATTATTGCCGGCGCACATGGCTACCTGACTAAGAAAACCTCGATTCCGAAAATTCTCGATGCGGTCGTTGATGCCTTTCAAAACGGAATGGCGATGTCGCCTTCCGTCGCCAAGCGCGTGAGCGAGTTTTATGTGAAGTTCGCACCGCAGGAAAATCCCGATGTGATGCTATCGGCGCGCGAAAAGAAAATTCTGGAAGAACTGATTAAGGGCGGAACAGTTGACCAAATTAGCAAACGCCTTAACATCAGTGCCGACACGGCGCGTAATCATCTCCGAAAAATTTACGATAAGATGCACGTCCACTCGCGCTCGGAAGCGATTGCGCTCGCCTTGAAACAAGGGCTGGTTTAGTGACTTCTTGATGAATTACTTCTTGATGGAAAGCGAAGGCGACGCATTTTCCAATGCGCCAATCAGCATCTCTTTTGTAATCACTTCGGGAAGCACAATCGGCTCATTTAATTTGCCTGCTGGAAAAACAACATAAAGCGGCACGCCACTTCGTCCAAACTTTTTGAGGAGTTGCGTAATCTCGTCGTTGCGATTCGTCCAATCCGCCTTGACGGGCACAACCCCCAGCGCAGTAATTTTCTCCCGCACCGCATCGGTTTCCAAAACGGTTTGCTCCGTAACTTTGCACGTAAAGCACCAATCGGCAGTAAAATCAATAAAGACGGGCTTTCCGGAGGAAACGCTTTCTTCAACAAGCGCGAGCGAAAACGCTTTCCACGCGATTGTGCTTTCGCGTTTCGTGCTTGCGAGAGAGGAAACATCGACGCTTCGCCAATTCAAATATCGCTCAAACGAGAGGTAGTAACTTCCCAAAGCCGTCGCCACTGCCAGCGTCCAAACGAGTGCTTTGCGTTGCGCGCTTGAAGAAAAATCGATAAACGCGCCAATCGTCCAGCACGCTACACCAACGCCGAGCAGAAGCGCAACCGTTGCCACGACGCCTTCCGCGCCCAACTGCGCGCCCATCACCGAAAGAAGCCACACGACCGTTGCAAAGAGCAAAAATCCCATCACTTGCTTGAAGCGAATCATCCAATCGCCCGGCTTCGGAATGAATTTCAGCCATTCAGGTTTCGCCGCCAAAATGAGATACGGCGTGGCAAGTCCAAGTCCAACCACTGTGAAAATGGCAAAAATGATAGACGGCGGTTGCGAAAACGCAAAACCCAACGCCGACCCCAAAAACGGCGCCGTGCAAGGCGTTGCCAGCGTTGTGGCTAAAACACCGTTCATTAGCGAGCCGACCGCGTCGCGTCGCGAGAGCGTTTGACCAATCTCGCCAGAGACGCTCGGCGCAGAAAATTCAAACACGCCCACCAAGTTCAGCCCGAATACGAACATCACCACCGACATCGCCAACACAAACATCGGCGATTGAAACTGAAAGCCCCACCCGATTTGCGCTCCCGCTTGTTGAAGCAAGACCGCAACCAACGCTAAAAGCCAAAACGAGAGCAACACGCCGAGCGTGAACATCAATCCGTGTTGAATGCTCTTCGATGCGCCGCTTCCCGCTTGCTCCACGAAGCCCATCACTTTGAGCGAAATCACGGGCAGAACGCACGGCATCACGTTTAGAATCAATCCGCCAATGAACGCAAAGAGAAGCGCAAGCCAAATCGAGAGCGATTCTCCGCCGCCTGTCTTGAAGTCTTGACCAAGCAATCCGCCCGACGTTTCCGCCGACTTCACCGCCGATGAGAATTCATAACCTTTTTCGCCAAGCATCACCAGCCCTTTGATTTCGTTGAGTTTGGCGTCTTTGTGCGTCGGCGTGAGCGCAAATTGCACCGTGCCGTTTGCAACGTTGATTTCCGAGTAATTGACGACGAAGCCTGAAATTTCTTCGGGAAAAAAGTCAGAGATTTTATTTGCGTCGTCGCCTGTGAAGCGCAGGGTGAGCACAGTTTTTCCGCCTTGCGCGGTCGCGATTGCCGATTCTAATTGCACCTTGATAGCGGAAAGCGGTTCGGGCATTTTTTTGCGAGCGCGTTCAATCAGCGATGTGGCTTCGGCACGTGCAGTTTCGGAAAGTGTGGCGGTGTTGAGTTCAACCGTCGCGTCGCCGGGAATGCACGATTCACGGCAAACAAGCCAAGTGAGGTCGGCTTTGATGGTGAAATTTCTTGTTGGATTTTTTGGCGGACTTACAGTGGCAAGCAAGAGAAGTTCGTTGTCGTAACCGTAATCGACGGCGGTTTCGGTGGCGATTTTATGCGGCGTTGGGAATTGTAACTCTGAAATCGTGAAGCCTTCGGGCAATGTCCATTGGGCTTTCGGCGCCAGCCCTGCGTCGCCCGGATTCTTCCAATACAAGTGCCAATCAGGCGCGATTTGAAATCGAAGCGCAACCGTAAAAGGCTGACTGAAATCCGTTGTGCCAACATGAAGCGACGGCGTAACGAGTGGCTTGCCATCGACGAGTTGTGCCATAGTCATCAGCGGCATCAGTGCGAAAAGAAGCGTTGAAATAAATTTCATGGCTTTTATCATAACATTTATGAGACAAGAACGGATTCTTCGGCGTAGTCGTAGTCGGCTTCGGCACGTTTTCGGGTAAGTGCAATCACGACCGTTAAAAATCCGACGCGCCCAATCAGCATTGAAAGAATGAGAACAACTTTTCCCGCATCGCTAAGCATGGGTGTAATGCCTGTGCTTAATCCGACAGTGCTAACTGCGGAGACGACTTCAAAGAGCAGGGCTTCAAATGAAAATCGCTGTTCTTGTTCCGTAATCAGCAACACAAAAAGAGCCGTTGCGATGTAAAGCAGTGAAAGCAACGCCGTGCTGAAGGCGCGCGTAACGGCAAGGTCGGAAATTTTGCGGTGAAAGAGTTCGATTTTGTTTCGTCCTGACGCAATGGCGTAGATGTTCAACAGGGCGAGCGTTGCTGTCGTGGTTTTGATGCCGCCGCCGGTCGAACTGGGCGACGCACCAATCCACATTAAGATAATCGTAAAAAAAAGCGTCGCCGTCGAGAACGATGCAATGTCCAATGTGTTGAAGCCCGCCGTGCGCGAGACTGCCGAGTGAAACAAGGCTTGGGTGAATTGTTCAAACGCCGTGAACGGGTAGAGATTTCTCTCACCTTCTAATATCCAAAAGCCAATTGTGCCAATTATCAGAAGCACAGCAGAAGCAATGAGCACCATTCGCGCATGAACCGTAAGCCGCACGTTCGGTTTGCGTAAGACTTTTCCCATCACCCAAGTGGTGCAACTCGATAGCACTGGAAAGCCCAACCCGCCAACGATAACCAACATAACGATGATGTACAAAAACGGCGCGTGGTTGTAAAAATACATGTTGGACAAATTTTCGGAGAGGAGCGAAAAGCCCGCGTTGCAAAACGCCGAAACGGAATGAAAGAGCGAAAAGAAAAACGGTGTCGTGCCTTGTGGCAAATGCGCAGGCGTGAGCGTGTAGTAAATAAGCAACGCGCCGAGGGCTTCAATCAAAAATGTGTAAAAGCCGATTTGAAAGAGAATCAGTTTAACTTTTCCCAAACTATCTTCGCCCAAGAGTTCGCGCAACGCGGTGTATTCTTTCAAGTTCCGACTTCCGCCTGTAACGACGGCGAAAAAAGTCGTCAGCGTCATGATGCCGAGTCCGCCGATTTGAATCAGGATTAAAATAATCCAATGTCCGACGTCGGTGAATGATGTTGCAATGTTCACCGTTGCCAAGCCGGTTACACAAACTGCACTTGTGGCGATAAAGAGCGCGTCAATAATTGGTAGTTCTTGTATGCTGGCTTTGGGCAAGAGCAAGAAACCTGCACCAATGAGTGAAAGCGCTACGAAACTAAATAGAAGCACGCCCGACGGCTGAACGCTCGTCGTCATCACTCGACCGCTGTATCGCAAGGTCGAAGGTAGTATTGCGATGACAACCAAGAACTGTGTAAGAATCAGATAGACGCTGGTAAGGGTTTCTGGCGTCAGTTGCGGGTTGAGCGAGGTGAGCAAGGTTTCAATCGTGCGGGGAAAAATCAGATAGAATAAAATCACCGTGAAGAGAATCAAGTCGAGCCAACGTTCGCGCACATGCCGACGCATATTTTCTGCTAATGCGACTTTGATGAATGCTTGAATCGCAAAGCAATAGAGCATCACGGTTTCCGTCAGTTGGGCAAGCGATTCAATCGTGGAGTCGAGATGAAAGCCGATGCGGGCGATGATGGCGCTAATCGCAAGCAGGGCTAAAACAATCAGGCAGTTGTCAATCGTGCGAAGAATGGTGAGGCGGTGCGTGTCAATCCACGTCCTGATTATGTGGCGCGTAGAATTGCGTTTGAATTGGTCGGTCGTTTCCATGGTTTTTGGTTAGTGGGGCAAAATAGCATGGGTTTGAGAATCGCGGGCGACGGTTTTATTTCCACTCGACTTTCACCGAGCCCATTCCTGTAGAAATATCAAATTCCAGCGTGCGTAATCCGCTGCCATAATTACCGCTTACATATACGTCGCCTTTTTTCTTGAAATCTTTGGGAAGATCGACCGAAGAGAGAATGTTTTCGGAGTAATTGAGTTTGACGGCGTCGTTTTGAGGCACAATCACGGTAAGCGAGCCGGCACCGAGTGAAATTTTCGCTTTGGCACGTTGCGCTGTTGCTTCGCCCGAAAAATCCATGGTTACGTCGCTCGCGCCGCCGTGCATGTTGAGTTCCTTGAAATTGGCGTTGCCAAGTCCTTCCAAAACGAAGCGCGATGCGCCCGTCGCGATTTTCAATTTTTCCATCGGCTCACGATTGGGCTTTTTGAATTGCACGGTAGTTTGGCACGCACCCGATTTGAGTTCAAGCGACGAGAGTTTGAGCGATGATAAATCTAACTCATGCTCCCCAGCGGCAAGCGTAAGGGATAAGTCAATCGGAAGTTGGTCGGTGAAGGTCAAGGTGAGTGTAGAAAGGTCTTGACGTTTTTCCTCGTCGCTGTTGAACCAGTCGCGCAAGCGGAAAGAGATGTTCTTGTTCTCGGCATTTTTTGAGCGAATGTTGCTGATGTCTAAATCGCCCGTGCCGTCTGAGGAGACGTCGTAAGCGTAGTGTAAATCATTGGGGTCAGGCGAAGTATAGCGGTATTCAAACACATTAGGGGAGTGGTGGGCACCGAGTTTGAGTTTAACTAATCCTAACTTTACGCGGCTTGAAATTTTCTTTTCGGTCGTAATCGGATAGGCTCTTGAAATGGCTTGTGCGTTGCACAACGTCGTCGGTACAAGCACGAGGGCGAGTAAAAGCAACCGCTGAAGAGAGCGATGAGTGGAGATAGCCCCGAACGCGATGATGTATTTTGAGAGCATGAGTCGTTGAATCCCGTGATAATCGTGTCTGAATTTACAGTTCTAAAAACGATTTTACCAAGTTTTGCACTGAAAGTTGCGCCGCTACGGTGGGTCGGAGAAAAAAGTTGCTTGTGCTTCAAATAATTTGCGAACGTCGCCGCGCGTCGTCTGAATTGCGCCCGCCTCGACGCGGCGCGCGATGAGTTCTCCCGTGAAAAGCAACGACAAAAGCGACGGTTCATGGAGCGCCAGCGTATCGACTTCTCCAATCGTTTCACCCTCTTCCAAGATGCGTACCCTGAAAAACACGAGCGATGAGAGCGAGACGGCAACGGAGTCAATCTTTACCGTGTAGCCGCTTCGTGTGCGTAAGTGCGATTCGGCGATTGGCACAACGTGGTGCTGCGCCCAATTCACATAAATCACTTGAAATAATCCAAAAAACAACAGAAAAACCATTGCGGGCGAAACCGCGACCGCCACAAGCAAGCATCGAGCGTTAAGCACACGTTTGTTCAAGGCAGTATGGATTTTTCGTTATGCAGACTGTCGAGACGGCTTCTTCTTCACATGCTGTTTGTAATACGAGCAAACGCGGGTGAACTCGCACAAGTGGCAGTCCGGAGATTTGGCTTTGCACGTATATCGTCCGTGCAGAATCAGGTAGTGATGAAAATCGCCGACGGCTTCGGGCTTCAAGTATTTCATGAGTTGTTTTTCGGTGTCGAGCACGTTATCGGCTTTGACCAATCCAAGACGATTGGATACGCGAAAGACGTGCGTGTCGACGGCAAGCACGGGCTTTCCAAAGGCGTTGCTCATGACGACGTGCGCCGTTTTTCTGCCAACGCCCGCAAGCGCGGTGAGTTCTTCCAGCGTTTGCGGCACTTCGCCGTTATATTTTTCAACCAATGTTTTGCACAGGGAGACAATGTGCTTGGCTTTGTTGTTGAAGAAGTTAATCGACTTGATTTTTTCCTTCACCTCGTCCACCGAAAGTTGGCTCATGGCTTTGGCGTCGGGGTAGTCTTTGAAGAGGCTGGGTGTAACCATATTGACGCGCTTATCGGTGCATTGAGCGGCGAGCAGGGTGGCGATGAGCAGTTGGAAGGGCGTTTCGTAGTGAAGTTCCGTTTTAGGCGAGGGAAATTTTTTGCTTAGTGTATCGGAGACAAAGGCGAATTTTTCGGATTTGGTCATAGATTCATGCGGGCAAAGAGGCGTTGCACAAAGGATTGTGGTTGGCGATTGTCAATTTGCGTGATATGTTTTTCGGGCAAGGAAATCGCCGTCAATCGTCCCATGCGACTGTGTTGATTGTAGACGCACCCGGTATCAATCGCAATCAGTTTTTCTAAGACAATCGGGTGCGGAATCGGCGTGTGTCCGCAGACGACGGTTTTCTCCCACTTGTAATCTTCGGCGTTTAGAACGGCGTCGTCCAAGTGGCTTCGCTCCCAGACGAGTTCGAGCTTGGTCATTTTGTGCAAGTTTTCCACGATGGTGCGGAAGGGCTTGAGACCGCCATGCACGAAGAAGTAATCGGGTGTATCGTAGTAAGGTAAGCAGGCTTTGAGAAAGTCGAGGTGCGAGTCAGGAATGTGTAATCCGCCGCCGTCGGTGTAGGAGTTCAGCGTTGCCGTGCCTCCATTACGCTCCCAATCGTCGATGGTGAGCAAGCCCGCCAAATAATCGAGCATCAGCACTTCGTGATTGCCAAGCAGAAAGACGCACGCGTGCGTTTTTTTTAATTCAATCAAATAATCAATCACGCCTTTGGAATTTGGACCTCTATCGACGTAATCGCCGAGAAAGACGAGCGTATCGGAGGGCTTGGGATTGAGGGTTTGTATCAAGCGTTGCAAGGGGTCGAGGCAGCCGTGAATGTCTCCAATGGCGATGTAGTTCATGGTGTCGGTGCGGCGTTAAGGATTGCGTTCAATCATTAAGATGACCGTCTGCGATGATCGCGGTTGTCGTTGTTTCGGTTACCGTGATTTCGGTTGTCGTTGTTTCGATTGTCCGACCCGCCTCGCGGGTTGTTGCGATTTGGATTAGGTTTATACGGCGGGTTTCCGCCGGTGCGCGGTCCGCTTTGTGATGGCGGTCGGCGTTGTTGATTTGAGCGTTGCGGTTGCGGGTCGCGCGGCGCAGATTTTTCTCTGAACTGCGGCGGCGGTTCATTGACCACCACAACAGGCGGCTGATGTGCATCTTTCGGATGTTTGGCGGGCATATCCACCAGACCGCGTCCGCTCTTGTTGAGTTCGCCGTTCTTGATGAGTTCAAGCCGCACGGCGTCTAAAATGCCGTTGACGAAGCGTCCGCTTTTGTCGGTGCTGTATTGTTTAGCAATTTCGATGGCTTCATTGATGGAAACTTTCGGCGGCACGTCGGGGAAGTAGAGCATTTCGGCGATGGCAATGCGCATCAGGTTTTTATCAATTATCGCCATTCGATCGAGCTCCCAGTTGTCTGCATGGTTCTTAATTTTTGAATCGATGAGGGTTAGGTTGGGAATGATTTTTCCAAGAAGCGCAAAGGCGAAATCTTTGGACTTCGGTTGGCTACTGATTTCTTCAGGCAGGATTCCTTCGGCGACTTTACGAATGTCCTCTTTGCGAATGTCGTAAGCGTAAAGAATCTGCATCACGACTTCGCGGATTAGACGGCGATTGACCACGTTGACCATAGTTTGAAAGAACTGATTAGTTGAGTGTTGGTATGAGCGTTGAAAATGTTTTCTGAAAGTTACTCAAAAAATCATAATTTCAAGTTGAATTGTATTAACTCTCCTTTCTTGCGAGGATAATGAAGTGCCTAACCACTTTCCTCATGCTTTTCCCATTTGCCCTTCAAGGTTTTGCACAAAATCGAATTCAATTCGAGCCAATCGGCTACAACAAAGGGATCTCTCATCTTTCCGTCAATGCCATTTATCAAGACTCAGCAGGGTTCATGTGGTTTTCAACCGTTAAAGGGCTGTGTCGCTACGATGGAACGACGTGCAAGGTCTTCAAGCAAATCGCATCTGATTCTACCTCATTGCCGCATGACGAAACAACATTCTTTTTTGATACAAAGGAAGAAGGATTCGGCGCATATATTCCTGCACTGCGAAAGGGAACTCGCTTTCACGCCCTCACAGAAACGTTCACAATCATTGATATCGATTCTTCAAAATTAAATATCCCACTTCCCTCAACGCCGTTTGTTTTAAGCGACGGCTCTACGGTGGAACTCAACCTCGAAACGCGCCATTTGATTAGAACATTCAAAGACGGCTCCAATCATCGCACTCCACTTCCTTCACCCATAACACCAATGACATATTACGCGCATCTTGAGCATCATGACCAACTGTGGATTGCCACTACGGTAGGACTGTTCATGTTTGATTCCAAAACAGGAACATTCGATCTCTATCAACATGACCCCGACAACCCCGCGTCCATAGCGGAAAACAGCGTCCGATACCTCTACAAAGACCGTGAAGACAATGTGTGGCTTGCCACATATGGCGGCGGGGTTGCAAAAGCCATCAGCCGAAATGTACTCTTCAAAACGTTTCAACCGTCGCCGAACAATCCAAATGCAGTCGTGGGCGGATTGCTCTTCGGCATCTGCGAAGATAAAGACGGCAACCTTTGGATTGGTTCGGAAAACGATGGTCTAAGTCAGTATATCGTGCGAGAACGGAAATTCATCACACATCGTCATGACCCGAACAACCCCAACACGCCAAGAGCCGATAATTATCGCGCCCTCTTTTGCGACAGCGATGGAAAGATTTGGGCGGGCAAGTCGGTCTTCAATCCAACTACAAAACAATGGAGATACTTTCCCGCCACGCACAGTCGCGAGAACGTAAAGAGCTACTTGGAAATCGCAGACACCGTCTATGCCTTTTCTTTTGATACCGTCTATGCCGTCCATCGCCAAACCCTGAAAGTCTCCTCGTTTGCGATTGATATGCCGGGCAAGGTGTTTGGGGGGTATCGGACTATCAGATGTTGCTTCAAAAATCGGCAGGGACAAGTGCTCATCGGCACGCAGCACGGATTTGCAGAATTGGATTTGGTTTCGCGGCATACGAAACATTGGCGACTGCAACCGCCTACGCCTTCGGTGCTTGGATACGGACACATTCAAGCCATTTATCAAACCGAAGACGGTCGTTATTGGGTCGGCACACGCGGCGGCGGACTCTTCATCTTTAACGAACAATTTGAACTCATTGAGCACAAGTCCGTTCGCAACGCATTTCCTGACGACGTCGTCTATGATATTCTCGAAGACGAAAACGGCTTGCTTTGGATGACGACGAACAGCGGTCTTGTGCAACTTGACCCCGCGACCCAACATGTAACGAGGGTATTCACGGTGCATGACGGCTTGCTCAACAATGAGTTTAATCATCACTGTTTTACAAAATTGAAGACGGGCGAGTTTGCAGGCGGCGGCATCGGCGGGTTTTTCATCTTCAATCCAAACCATCTCAAGCGTGATTCTACGACGCTCTCCGTTGTATTGACCGACTTCAAAGTCTTCGAGAAATCTTATCCGCTCGACTCCGCAATCCTTTTCAAGCGCGACATCACGCTCGATCACACCAAAAATTTCTTTGCGCTTTCCTTTTCAGCATGTTCTTACAAAAATCCTGATGCAATCGAGTATGCGTATATGCTTGACGGGGTTGACAACGCGTGGATTGAGACGCAAAGCGGAACAGCGCGATACAATAGTGTGCCGCACGGCGAGTATATCTTTCGCGTCAAAGCGCGGCTCGGCAATGCAAGTTGGGGCGACGTGCGCGAAATCCGCCTCTCCATTACGCCGCCGTTTTGGCGCACGGCTTGGTTCACGGTGGGCGCATTACTGACGATGGTAATGCTCATCGTCTTGATGGTGAGCATCATTATTCGCCGAAAGGTGCGTGCGGAAAGAGAAGCAATGGAACGCCAAGAAGAACTCAAACGCACCCGCGAAGCGACGCTCCTTGCAGAGCGCGAGCGCATTTCCGCCGACATGCACGACGAAATCGGCGCCATGCTCACAAACATTACCATGATTGCCGAGCAACTCAAACAACACCCCAAAAACTTACCGACTGACGTCCTAAATATGCTTGCCGTCACCGCTCGAGAAGCCACGCAAGGCGTCCGCGCTATCGTCTGGTCTATGAATCCCCGATACGACAGCCTTGACGCATTCGCCGCATATCTCCGCGAAAAAATGCACCAACAGCTTGAAGCAGCACCCATCGAGTTGACCATTGATTTCCCCGACGCGCTCCCGCCGATGGAGATTTCAGGAGAAATGCGACACAATCTTTTTCTCGCCGTCAGAGAAGCCCTGAACAATGTGGTCAATCACAGCCACGCCACACATGCGCACTTGTCCATGAGGCTGGAAGGAGAGCAACTGACGATTATCGTGCAAGACAACGGTGTCGGCATTGAACAAAAAGAGACCTTCGGCAATGGCACGCACTTCATGCAGAGGCGGTTGAAAAAAATCGGCGGCGAGTGCTGGATAACATCGGAAAAAGGAAATGGCACACAAGTTCGTTTTCAAGTGAGCCTCACCAAACGCGACAAGCACGAAACCACACAACAATAACCCCTTGCACGCCAAATCATACAACATTCGTTGTAATCTCTTACCCCAAACTTATTAAAAATACGACGTTTGATGGATTGTATACTCTACCGCGCTGGCGTAGCTTTGTAGCGTGAAAATGAAGGAGAATGGCGGAATCCCTCACCCGCCTTTTCCAAAAAAGAAGAGGTTAAATAAACGAGACATCGGAGAAAATTTCGACATCAAAATATACACCGGTCAAAAAAAGGCTGACCACCTGAGAAACAAACAATAATTAGATGCTAAAACGCCACTAAAAAATAAAAAAGAAGTAGGACAGGCTTCAAACTTAAACAATAAGCAAATGTCTGAACAAATTTTCATGGAACATAGTGGAAGGCAACTGAACGACATCCGACGCGGGATGTACTGCCGTTTTCGGCCAGTCCACCTTGTTTTACGCATCGTAAAATTTGTAAAAAAATTGACCTAAAAGGAGAACAAAATGAGCAGAGAAATTTTGAGGGACAAAAAAGGTATGAGAATCGGTCAAATCGAGGAAAGAAACGGAAAGCTCATTATCCGAGATGCCAAAGGCATGCGAAAAGGGGAATATGACCCAAAATCCAACAAGACGCGCGACGCTCGGGGAATGACGGTTGGAGAAGGCAATCTTTTGACCATGCTCCTTGATAAGGAATAACCTAAACGGGTGAAGGGTGAACTGTCGCATTTAGGCAGTTCACCTTGTGTTAAGGTTCATAACATTGAAAAATAAAAAAAAGAAGGATATAGCAGCAATGAATACAATAGTAAGAAACTGTTTAATCGAAATTGCAAGGAAAATGAAGACAATTCGCTATCAGGAACTAAGCGATATGTGTAATCTTGGATTAAGTATGTCAAACCCAGGACACAGATCGAAAATAGCAAAAATACTCTGTGAAATATCAGAATTCGAGCATAGGAATAATAGGCCATTATTAAGTGCCGTTGTGGCAAGCAAAGAAGGACCAGGAGATGGGTTTTATAATCTTGCTGATAAGTTGAAGCTATGCTCTGCGAAAGACAAAAACAGACTTATGTTCTGGAAAAAAGAAGTAGAAAAGGTTTATGATTGCTGGAGTAAATCTAACAGCAGACTGTGAGCAGCAAACGCTCCACTCTTTAAAGACGAAAATAAATCAAAGTTACGAACATGCAGAATAAATATGTCGGGGATATTGGGGACTTTGGAAAATATCTTCTGTTGAAAACGATATGTCAAGGCTTCCGTTTGGGGGTAAATTGGTGTTTGACAAGGGACGAGAATAATAGCGATGGTAAATTTATTCAGTATTTAGATGAAAATTCCAGAAACAATGAGTACAAACGAGTTGATGAGGAATTGTATGGCAAGTTGCGCGAAATCGTTAAATGCCAGAATAGAAGCGTTTCAATGGTTAAGGAGTTAGGCATACTACCTAATGAAACGAAATTTTTTGACGAAATAAAAACCATTCCTATTATGGAGTGGCATAAGAGTTCGTTAAATTACTTGTCTGACTCTGACGTCATATTTTATGACCCTGATAATGGACTTCAAACCGATAGTGTGAAAATCGACGGAAAAAATTCAATTAAATATGTCTTTTTTGAAGAAGTAAAAGATGCTTACAACCGGAAAAAATCGTTGATTATTTATCAACACACGGCACGAAAAGGGGCGATTGAATCTCAAATGAAAGAAAGATGCAAACAATTAATGAATACTCTTTGTATCCCTGTAGCGAATATTTTTATCGCAAGATTTTGTAGAATACAAAGCCGTTTCTATCTGATTCTGCCTCAAAAAGAGCATGAATCATCAATCCGAGAAAATCTGATTAATCTCAAGAATTTGCTTGCCCAACAAAGAAGCGATATGTTCAAAATTTATGAGTGTATCGAGAAGAACGCTGAACTTCATTTATCTTTAATTTAGCGCATACTATGATCTCACTCACAACCACCGAAACCATGACGATTCGCGTTGCTATCGTAGAAGACACGGCGTCGTATCGCAAAGCCATTGCATCGATGCTCGACCAAGCCGACGACTTTGAATGTGTCGCCAAGTTTTCAAGTGCCGAAGAAGCCATTAACCAAATGATAGACCACAAGCCCGACGTGGTGCTGATGGACATTGGGTTGCCCAAGATGAGCGGTATTGAGGCAATCAAAGCCTTGAAATCTATGATGCCCAGCATTCGCATTTTAATGCTCACCGTCATTGACGACAGCGAAAAAATTTTCTCGGCGTTACAAGCAGGGGCAAGCGGGTATTTGCTTAAAGACACGCCACCTGAAAAGTTGTTGGAGGCAATTCGCGATGTTCATAGCGGCGGGTCGGCGATGTCGTCGCAAGTGGCGCGCCGCGTGATTGCCTACTTTCAGCAACCCGCGCCGCCCGAAGAAGCCCTCGACCTCACCACGCGCGAAAGAGAACTCTTAGACTACCTCGCCAAAGGATATACTTACAAGGAAATCGGGAACAAACTCTTCATCTCGGAGCATACGGTGCGCACACACATTCATCGGATTTACGAGAAATTGCATGTGCGCAACCGAACCGAAGCCCTGCATAAAGTATTTCAGAATCGGCGATAAGTTACGCCGTGGCACGTGCGTTCATTTCGCCCAAGCGACCTGCATATTGACTTTTGCCGGCATAGATTTGCTTAATCTGTCCAATCTTCGCAAGCCGTTCTTCGGCAAGGTGAATAGCGGCTTGATTAGCAGTCATATTCATTTTCTTCGCCGTTGTGAGAATGTTTTTAATCACATCGTAAATTTCTTTGGCTTGTGAGAGTGCGCGCTCTTGATTGTATCCTTCCAATTCATTTGCCACATTAATCAACCCGCCAGCATTGATGACGAAATCCGGCGTGTAGAGAATGCCACGGTCGAGAAGCATTTGTTCGTGAATGGTTTCATCTTTGAGTTGATTGTTGGCAGGACCGGCGATGATTTCAACTTTCAATCGGGGAATGGTGTCGTCGTTGAGAATGCCGCCCAGTGCCGCAGGGCAGAAGATATTGGCTTCAACGTCGATGATTTGGTCGGCGTGAACAAATTCGGCACCGTATTCGGTAACGATGCGTCGGGCTTTTTCTTCGAAGATATCGCTGACAAAGACTTTCGCGCCTTCCCTGCGCAGGTATCCGCACAAGTGATACGCCACTTGTCCCGCACCTTGAACAACGACTTTCTTTTTGTTCAAACTGTCGCTTCCATATCGTTCAGCGCAGGCGGCTTTCATGCCCATATAAACGCCGAGTGCGGTTACAGGCGACGGGTCGCCGCTTCCGCCAAGTGCGCGCGAGATGCCAGTTACGTACTTTGTTTCCATGCGTACGCGTTCCATGTCGCGCACGTCGGTTCCGACGTCTTCTGCCGTGATGTATCTGCCGCCCAAGCCTTCGACGAATCGTCCGTAGGTGCGGAAGAGGGCTTCACTTTTATCCGTCTTTGAATTCCCAATGATGACGGCTTTCCCGCCACCGAGATTCAAGCCGGAGACAGCGGCTTTGTAAGTCATGCCGCGCGAGAGTCGCAGCACGTCAGTGAGCGCGTCCATGTCACTGGCGTATTGCCACATGCGCGTGCCGCCAAGCGCAGGACCGAGCATCGTGTTGTGAACAGCGATAATCGCGCGGAGCCCGACTTTCTTATCGGAGCAAAATATGACCTGTTCGTGTTCATATTTTTCCAACTCGGAAAAGAGGCTTAACGTGGTAGCTTCTTCGGGGTTGAAAACTGCATTTGTCATAGTTCAAATGATTTAGAAATGTTAATGTTGAGAAATTCACGCGCAACAAGCAATCGGTGATTTTTCCATGCAAAAAGCGGCGGCAAATTAAAAAATCTTTTTCCGAAAACAACGTAAAAATCACGCGCCGAATGCAGGTTGTGCGATGCGCCACAAGGCGCCACAAGGTTTAAAGGGGCTCATGAACGAATTGAGCAAAGTTGTCTCTGCACGACGAGCAGGGCGACTGTGATTCGAGAGTGAGTTGGGGAAAACGATTTACAGAAAGTTTTGCTTTTCAAACTTGCTTGATTATCTTTGCACCAAGTTTTGCAGTTTTAACGGACACACCGCTCAAACCTCGTTCGCAGGGTAAAGCGAAATTCCTAACTCTCTACTTGCAATCAAACATCACGATGCTTCCGAAAGGAAGAAAACAACATCGTTTGTGAGGGGGAGTGTCCGCTTTTGTTTTTTTACAGTACTGAATGTTCTAATTGGGGTGTCGCCAAGCGGTAAGGCATCGGCCTTTGGAGCCGACATTCCTAGGTTCGAATCCTAGCACCCCAGCTCTTAAAGAAAAAGCCCAAAAAGAAAGCCCGTTTTTCAGCGGGCTTTTTTATTTTCAGAAGGTATTTTCGGAAATGGTCGCAAGTTACAAATCAACAATACATCGAAGGCACACGTGCAAGACCTTAAATCATTAAGCCTCGCTGAATTTCAAAGCCAATTAGCGTTGCTTGGCGAACCTGCGTTTCGAGCCGAGCAAGTCATGGAATGGGTCTATCGCGGCGTCATGGATTTTTCCGAGATGACAAACCTCCCGAAATCACTTCGACAAAAACTGTCAGAAAACTTTTTCATCTCGAGCCTCGTGCCGTCGTTTGTTTCGGGGTCAATGGAAATTGAGCGTGCGCAGACGGTCAAGTTTCTTTTCTCGTTGGGCGATGGAAAAGAAATTGAAACAGTGCTGATTCCTGACTTCAAAAGCGACGCGCAAAAGCGATTGACGATTTGCGTCTCGTCGCAGGTCGGCTGTGCGATGGCGTGTAAATTTTGTGCGACGGGCTACATGGGCTTCACAAGAAATCTGACGGTTGGAGAAATCGTCGGGCAAGTGGAAGTCGCCGCGAAGTGGGCGCAAACGCACTGGAATCAACGCATTACGAACCTTGTCTTTATGGGCATGGGCGAGCCGATGCTCAACTATGAGCGCGTGATGGAATCGGCGTATATCCTCACCTCGCATCGCTATCCGTTTCAGATAGGCGAGCGGCATATCACGCTTTCCACTGTTGGAATTGCGAGCGGAATTCGTCGCTTGGCGGAGTCGGAGTCTAAAATTAACTTGGCACTCTCGCTCCATTCAGCGATTGAAGAAAAACGACGCGCGTTCATGCCCGTTGCCCATCAATTTTCGCTTCAAGAACTGCGCGAGGCACTCGCCTTATACTACGCGCGAAAAAAACGCGAGATTTTTATCGAGTATCTTCTGCTCAACGGCATCAACGACAGCGAGGAAGATGCAAAGGCACTCGTCAAATTCGCACGAAGCGTTCCAAGCAAAATCAATTTGATAGATTACAATCCGATTGCTAATATCGACTACCAGCGCACAAGCGACGCCCGCAAAGAAAAATTTCGAGCCATTTTGCACGAGGCGGGACTTTTCGCATCGGTGCGACGCAGTCGCGGAAAAGATATTGATGCCGCGTGCGGACAGCTTGCGACACGCTCAACTTCAAGCAAGCATATCGCGCCAAGTGCGTTGCGCACTGCGCCAATCGCAAAGACAACCAACTGAACATTGATCGCTATGCCGCTTCCATTTGACCTTAGCCCCGATGCACTGTTGCGCAAAGCCATTCAAGCCTTTACAAACAGTGCGTCCGAAACTTCAGAAACGCCCGAATTCCTTGAACTTAAAACACGTCGATACAAAGCAAGCGTGCGCGAAGTCTATGAAACGGCGCTCTCGCTTCCGCCGCGCTGGTTTGGGTGGCGGATTATTTCGCGCGAAAAGAACTTAGGTGGCATGTCGGCGTTTAAGTGTGAAATTGTTTCCGCCGTGTTGGGTGGTAATCGTCTCGAGCTCTCGATTTGGATGATTGAAGAAGTCGATGCTGAGGGTGCCGTAACGACTGTCGTCAATGCGAAGTGTATCTCAAATGCGCCAACGAAAGGAGACTTAGGAGAGTGTCGACGTAACATTGCCTTTTTTCTTTTCGCGCTTGATGAAGCCTTTGCAAAGCAGGAACGCGCCCCGTCGCCCGCACCTGAACCGACTGCATCGCCTGCCGAAGCCAAAACGCCCGAACCCGCCGTGCAACGCCCGCGCGTAACCATCAAACAAGGCGGTTCGCCGCGAATCACCATCAAACAGTCCACACCTGAATCATGAAGTTGATATTATTCGGAATGCCCGGCGTGGGAAAAGGCACGCAAGCCAAAATTTTAGCGCAAAAGCATGGTGCCG
>JBDNCJ010000037.1:0-30214 GCA_046719715.1 Chloroherpetonaceae bacterium
GGGCGCAAGCACGAGCGTAATGGTAGAAAGCAGTTTGATAAGCACGTGCAGCGACGGTCCTGCGGTATCTTTGAACGGGTCGCCGACGGTATCGCCGACGACAGCGGCTTTGTGCGCGTCCGACTTTTTGCGATGCACCACGCCTTTTTCGTCTTTGAAATTCCCTGATTCGACGAACTTTTTGGCGTTATCCCACGCGCCGCCTGTGTTATTGAGGAAAAGCGCCATCAAAATGCCTGCAATCGTGCCGACCATCAAGAGTCCAGCCACGACTTCCGAGCCTTTCGCGCCCTGCCCGCCGTTTGCCGTATAAATCACTTTGAATACAATTCCAACCACGACTGGCATCACCACGACGAGCGCACCGGGCAAAATCATTTCGCGCAACGCGGCGGACGTTACAATATCGACGCACGAGCGATAGTCCGGCTTGAAGTCTTTGGTGAACTCAATATCGCCGTTTGCCGCGCGTTTGAGCGAAGCAAATTGACGACGCACTTCTCCAATAATTGACTGCGCCGCTGACCCCACTGCACGAATCGCAAACGAACTAAATAAAAAAACCAGCATCGCGCCGAGCATTCCGCCGATGAAGACTTCGGGCTTTGACAAATCGACCGATTCTAAGGGAGAGCCGTAGTTGCGCAGTTCGTCAAGGTATGCGCTGAATAGAAGAAACGCGGCAAGTCCCGCCGAGCCGACGGCGTAGCCTTTGGTGAGGGCTTTGGTGGTGTTGCCCATTGCATCGAGTTTATCGGTTTTTTCGCGCACCGATTCGGGCTGTTCCGACATTTCGACAATGCCGCCGGCGTTATCGGTAATTGGTCCGAAATTATCCATTGCTAAAATGTATGCCGCCGTTCCAAGCATGCCGAGCGTGGCGACGGCGGTTCCGAACAAGCCTGCCTGCTGCAAACCAGAAGTTTGACCCAAGTAATAGGCGGTGATAATCGCGCCCGAAATCGTCAATACGGGCAACGCCGCGCTTTCAAGTCCGACGGCGATGCCGCCAATGACATTGGTTGCAGGTCCTGTCAGCGACGCAGTCGCAATCGATTTCACGGGGCGGTAAGCGTATTCGGTGTAGTATTGCGTCAGATAAACGAAAATTTGCGCCGTAACCAATCCGACCAATCCGCACAAAAAGAAGTTGAGCCAATACGGACCTAAAAGCCACTTGCAAGCGATGAAAAATCCAACGGAGGCAAGTACGGTTGAGACATAATATCCTCGATTGAGCGCGTTCATCGGGTCTTCGTTGCCGTCCGTCTTCACGACCAACACGCCGACGAGCGACGCCATCATTCCAAAGGCGTTGACGATAAGCGGGAAAAGCAGCACGCCGAGAATGCTGACGCCCGCACTTTCCAGAGCGGATTGATTGGCGAGAAAGAGCGCGGAAGCGATAATCATCGCACCGATGTTTTCCGCCGCCATGGATTCAAAAATATCCGCGCCGCGTCCGGCACAATCGCCGACGTTGTCGCCGACGAGGTCAGCAATGACGGCGGGGTTTCGCGGGTCGTCTTCGGGAATGCCGGCTTCAACTTTTCCGACAAGGTCTGCGCCGACGTCGGCGGCTTTGGTGTAAATCCCTCCGCCAAGTTGCGCGAAGAGTGCCACAAACGACGCACCGAATCCGAAGCCTGCAATCAAAAGCGGAATTTTCTCAATGCTCGTTGCGCCGACGGCTTGAATGGCGACAAACAATCCCACAATTCCCAAAATTGAAAGCGTTACCACAAGAAAACCCGTCGCCGCCCCACCGCGCAAGGCAATCACTAAGGCTTCATTGAGCGAGGTTAATGCGCCCGCCGCCGTCCGAATGTTCGTGCGAATGGCAATCCACATTCCGATATAGCCCGAAACGACTGAACATGCCGCGCCCAACAGAAACGAGAGCATAATCCAAAGCCCCAACTGAACGGGATTGGTTACAGGGTCGTGCTCATTAGCGGCGCGGACGAATCCATACAAAATGAAAATCAGCGTCGCTGTTGCAACCGCGAGATACAAAATCGTCTTGTTCTGACGACTCAAAAACGCTTCCGCGCCTTCTTTAATCGCGTCGGAAACTTTCTGCATTTCACTTGTGCCGTTGGATTTGGAGAGAACTTGGCGGGTGAGAAAGACCGCAAACGCAACGCCAATCGCGCTTGCTCCGAAAATTAAACTTAACTCCATGTGTTTATTGGTTTTATTGAACAAATGTTCATTTTGAAAATGGATTCAAATTACAACTTTGCCCGTGAGTTTGAAATAACAACGCTTGGAGAATGGTTTTGCTCATTTCAGTTTTGCGAAACGGGAAGTGTGCAGATAAGTATGAAGACAACATCAACGATGGTGTTTGTGTGTCATTCTGAACAGAGCGTCAGCGCAGTGAAGAATCCATCAGCGAGCCTCGCCGAGCTCGTCAGTGGATTCCTCGCTTCGCTCGCAATGACCACATGATTTTCCTTGTCATTCTGAACAGAGCGTAGCGAAGTGAAGAATCCATCGTCGTCATAGTGCTATTTATTCACTTCATACTGTTTTGCTACTTCGTTGAGGATTAAAAATCCTTGTGCAATTCAAGAGCACGCAGATTGAACCGATTTCACCGACAAGCGCGGATTTTTTTCATAATTTCACGTTCAAACTTACCTACACTATGAGTTGGGAAACGATTCTCGGACAAGAGAAACAAAAGGAAGTCTTACGACGCGCAATTCGCAGAGGACGCTTGCCGAATGCGTATCTCTTCATCGGCCCCGAAGGCGTCGGCAAAGAAGCAACGGCACTTGAAGTCGCGAAAGTTTTGAACTGCGATTCACCCGACGCGCTCCCAAACGCCGAAGCCTGCGATGCGTGTGAGAGTTGCCAAAAATTCGCTGACCTTACGCACCCGAATTTGGAACTTGTCTTCCCTGTTGAAGGCATTTTACTTGAAAGCATTTCCGAAAACAGTGCCAAGCGTGAAAAGCAAGACGAAGCCCTCGAGAAATTGAAGCAACTCTATGATGAAAAACGGCGCAATCCGTATTTCACCATGCAGATGGATAAAGCCATGGGGATTTTAAAGAAACAAGTTGAATTGCTGATAGATAAATCCGTCTTTAAGCCATCGGGCGACAAAAAGCGCGTCTTCATCATCTCGCAAGCGGAGCGAATGAATCAAGAATCGGCGAATAAATTGCTCAAACTCTTGGAAGAGCCGCCGCGCTATGTGCTCTTCATTTTGATTTCTTCGCGCCCTGAACAGCTTCTGCCGACCATTGTTTCGCGTTGCCAACCAATTCGTTTTGCATTGCTTTCCACTGACCTCATCGCCGAAGGCTTGAAACGATATGCGCCCCAATCGGAAGCCAACATTGCGTTTGCTGCCCGATTCGCACGCGGCAATTTTTTCTATGCGCAAAACGCCTTGAACGATTCCGCCTTGAAAGAACGACGCGACAAAGCCTTGAACCTTCTGCGCCTGGCGCTCTCGCCGCACAAGCAACTTGAACTGATGCGCGAAATTGAAATCCTCACAAAACAAAGCCGCGACGAGCAACTTCAAACCCTTGCCTCAATGCTTCTCTTTTTCCAAGATGTAATTCGCACGCTTGCCACACATTCGGAATCGGAGATTCTCAATGAAGATGTCGCTGACGCCGTCAAACGCTTTGCGCAAAATTTTCCGACAGCGGATTTTGAACAAGCCTCGCGCGAAGTCGAGCACGCCCGCTATGCCCTTTCTCGCAATGCCAATCCGACGCTTACGCTCACCGCGCTCGTCATTCGTTTGAAGTCCTTGATTCGAAATGAAATCGTAACCTATCCATCACTCAACGCATGATGAAAGGACTTTACGGATTGGTTTTAGCCGGCGGCAAAAGCACACGAATGGGACGCGACAAAGGCTCGATTCATTATCACGGCGTTTCACAGCGCGTTTTTGCTTCGCGATTGCTTTCGGAATTTTGCGACGCTGTGTTCGTCTCGTGTCGTCAAGAGCAAGTTGCGACGCTTGAACCCGAACTTCAACCACTTGTTGATGCGTTTGAAAACTTAGGTCCCACAAGTGGCATTTTAACCGCGCTTCACTTCAAACCCGACACCGCTTGGCTTGTGATTGCATGTGATTTGCCGTTTCTTTCTCACGAGTCGCTTCGCAGGCTTGTTGAAGCAAGAGACGCCAGCAAAGTCGCAACTGCCTATCAAAATCCCGACGACCATTTGCCCGAGCCACTCATCGCCATTTACGAGCCACAAAGCAGAGCAGGCTTAATGGCGGCTGTTGAGAGCGGAAAAAACTGCCCGCGTAAATTCTTGCTGAACGCCGATTGCAAATTCATTTTGCCGAAAACGCCCGACGTCATCGCCAACATCAACACGCCTGATGAGTATCGCTCTGCCCTCTCAAAACTTTCCGAAAACCCTGCCTCGCTTTGATTTTGCTTGATTCTGCCTTACCTTATGCCAGTTTGAACTTGCAAAAAAAGGAGTAGTAACTATGATGTCTGTGACAAAAATTCTCTGTCCGATTGACTTTACCCCGTGCTCGGAAAATGCGATTCGCTATGCGTGCGAATTTGCCCGCACGATGAACGCCGAAGTCATTTTTCTCAATGTGATTGAATCGCAACCTTACACGCCCGCTACGATTAGCGTCGTTCCCAGTGAATTTGAACTTGAACAGAACGCGCTGAACGAATTTTATCGACTGCACTTCAAAGAAACGCTTCGCGGCGTGAAGTCGTCCGAAAAAGTCGCCAAAGGCGAGGTTGAAAAAATGATTTTGGAGGTTGCCGAAAAAGAGAAGGTATCGTTTATCATTCTCGGCACACATGCGCGCAAAGGTTTGGAGCGACTGCTCAGCGGAAGCGTGGCGGAAACGATTGTTCGTGAAGCCAACTGCCCCGTGATGGTTGTTAAAATCAAGGAACGGGAGTTTATTTCTTAATTTTATCCGCTCAACTCACATTAAATCATCGGCTTCGGCTACCTTTCCGCGTTTTCAGCCGCGCCGCTCACGCCCTGCCTTATTCCCCGATTTTCACCTCAATCGCTTAAAAAGTTTTCACGCTTGAAAACGTTTTGAATAGCGTTTGCATTCTGTTAGCCGACCGACGGGTCGGTCAAGTTTTAAATCAACATCAATCAACTGCGTTACTATTTGAGCCAATGACAACGATTCAACATCAAGATTCCACCGCAGAGAGAACCGCTACTTTGCAAGGCAACGTCTCTGCTCAAAGATTTACCCCTTCTGTCACGCTTTCGCCTGAACGAGAAAAAGCAATTAGGGTCATTAAAGTTTTACTATTCAGCGCGTCAATCATTCCTGCAATGGTTACAGGCGCAATTGCTTTTCATCAAGGCTATTTTGATGTTGCGCCGTTTGCCTTGATAGTTTTGGGATTATTTATTGGGCAGGCAGGCGGCGACTATCTCTACTACTACGGCACAAATTTTCATACTGACCAACGCGACGCTCACACAAAAATTTTTGCAGGCTGGCGCCCCTTCTTCGCCGATAATCTTTTCAAAGATAAGAGAACACTTTTAGCAGGCATTTTATGCCTTGTCATCGACGCGGCAATCGGCGCATATTTTGTCTATAAGGTCGGCTATGAGATTCTGCTCTTTGCACTTTTAGGCGGGTTAGTTGCGATATTTTTCACACCGCTTATGCTTCGCGGCTATAAGGAGGTCGTCATTTTTGTAACCTTCGGACCTCTCTCCATGATGGGTGCATATTACGCGTTACATCCTTCATTCAATCTTACCACGCTTGCTATGTCGATTCCAATTGCTTGTTTTGTAACCGTCGTCGCTTATCTCAAGGGAGCACGCTACGAAATGCGCGAAGAAGCAGGTAGCACATTTGTAATAAAACTGAGCAGTACGGTAATAAAGTCATTACTGATTACGGGTTATGTAAGTTTGATAGCAGGCGTCGTGCTCCAAGTCTTGCCGCCGCTAACACTCTTGGGACTGCTGTCTGTGCCGTTTGCCATTTCAATCCTCAAAACAATTGAAACTAACCGCAGCGAAGTTCACGAATATCTTTGGGCGACGGTGCGCTCGATTGCCGTGTTAATTAGTTTCGGAACACTTACAAGCATTGGTTTTCTATTTTCTTAATAACCTTTTAACAAAGGAGCAACCACCATGAACGCAACCACGAAGCGATTTACAATTACTGAATATATTGGAATCTGGTTCAAAGCGGCGCGTGCACCTTTTCTCGTTACAAGCGCAATTCCCGCAATGTTGGGCGGCATTATCGCTTACTCGCACGGCTCGTTTGACTGGACGATTTTTCTTCTCGCCTTTTTGGGCATTATTGCCGCGCATTCCGCCGCTGACTTTATCGATGATTATTTTGATTACAAAAACGGCAATTTTGCCAACAAAGACCAACAATTTCATGACAGCCCGCTTGTTCGCGGCATCATTACCGACAAGCAAGTCATGCAAGGGTTTTTGATATGCTTAGCACTTGCACTTGCATCAGGGATTTACATCTTTTTTGCTGTTGGAATGCCCGTGTTGATACTGACGGCGTTGGGCGCATTCATCGTTTTCTTCTATACTTCTCCGCCGATTCGACTTAATTTCCGCGGTTTGGGTGAAACATCGCTCTTCTTGGCTTTCGGTCCGATGGTTGTGTTCGGCGTTTATTTCGTGCTAACCCAATCGTTTAATTGGTCACCGATTTTAGCGTCCGTGCCAGTGGGCGTGTTTGTTATGAATGTCGGAATCGTCAGTAACATCTTTGACCACGACGATGATGTGAAGAACGGCAAATTCACGATGCCGGTCAAGATAGGACAAGCCCGCGCTGTTCAAATACTGACTGTTATTACGGTCTTTGCATATCTGTTCTTAATTGCTTGCGCATTATCGGGCTTCCTACCGATTTGGTCGCTTATTACGCTACTCACTGCGCCCATGTCTTTCAAAATGCTAATGCTCACTCGCAACTACAAAAATCTCTCGCAGTATCAGCCTGCAATGTCTATGGCGATTGGCGTTGCCTCTTTAGGTGGCTTATTAATTATGCTCGGCTACGCTATTAGCATTCTAACGCAGTAATTGCGCCGCTATATCTGAAGCACTGCGCTTTATTCTCTAATTTTGAATCAACCGCTCAAAAAGTTTTCACTGTTAAAAACGTTTTGAATAACATCTGTATTCTGTTAGCCGACCGACGAGTCGGTCATTTATTCAACTCAAAATTGGTCAACATCATGACTTCCGAAGCCGAAATCAAATCCGCAATTCTTGATATTCTCTCACAGAACAACGCCATTAGCCTTGCGACGACGGGCGGCGAATACTCGCCTTGGATTCTGGGCGCATACTTCGCCTCCGACGACCTGACGATTTACCTTTTGCTTGAAAAAGCAGGTAAAACCCTTGCCAATCTCAAAGTCAATCCCAAAGGCGCATTGATGATTTCTCAAAACGATGCGATGAAAGATTTTCTTCAAGCACAATTTGAAGCCGTCCTTCTACCCGATTCAGACGAAGCCAGAGTTCGCCAGATGCTTGTCGCCAAAATGCCTTGGTATCAAACCTACACGCCTTGTGCACCAGTGAGGCTTGATGTCCAAAAGTGGTTCGTCAGTTCATTTGCGCGTCAATGGTTTCCCGCCAAAGTTTTAGAAACATCTCTCATTAACGCCTAAACATCTTGGAGGTTAAAATGGAACTTACTGTTCAACCGAAGCCGTCCGCTCAAACATGGTGGATTGCGTTTCGTCCGTTTTCGTTCACTGCATCGGTGATTCCAGCTGTCATGGGCGCGGTGATTGCGCTGGTTATGCGCGCGCAAGGACTTATGAATTTTGAGTTCAGCGTGCTGAATTTCGTTCTGTGCATTTTGGGGTGCGTGGCGATTCACATCGTAACGAATCTCGTCAATGATTACTACGACCACAAGACGGGATTGGATAACAAAGACAATTTCGGTGCGCTCAACATTCTTGTTCAAGGCGCGCTCTCGCCGAAACAAGTGGCGACTGGGGCAATCGTTGCGTTCCTCGTTGCACTTGCGATTGGCGCGTATTTCATCATTGATGCAAAAGAGCAAGCGCATGTGCTCATTTACCTTGTGCTTTTCGGCGCGCTTTCCGCCTACTTCTACACTGCGCCGCCGCTCTCGCTCAAATATCGCGGCTTGGGCGATTTGCAAGTGATTCTTTCCTTCGCCACGCTGATGATGTTCGGCGCATACTTCGTGCAGACGAAAGAATTTTCATGGCTTCCGATTCTCTACTCGATTCCAATTGGACTGCTCGTCGACGACATTCTGCACATCAATAACCTGCGCGATATTCCCGCCGACCGCAAGGCAAACATTTCCACGCTTGCGATTTGGCTCGGCGAAAACGGCGCGAAAAAGTTTCATTATCTCCTTTCGTTTGGCGCCTTCGTCTCACTGCCACTTCTTGTGCTCTTCGCCAAACTGACGCCGTTTGCGTTGCTTGCTTTTCTTGCTCTGCCTGCGGCAATTAAACTTTCAAAGGAAGTTCAAGCCTTGCAGCAGCCGAATGTCGACCCGATGATTGTCGCTCGCGCTGCACAGTTGCACGCACAGTTCGGCGTTTTGATGATTCTTGGTTTAATCATTGGCATTTTCGTTCAACTCTAAACCCTTTTCAACGATGAAATACTTTGTTGTTCAAATGACCTGCAATGAAGGTCGCGCTCAAGACGTGATGATTCACGCGGGCGAACATATCAAGTGGATGCTCGAGAATATCCCGAAAGGCATGTTCATTGCCGCAGGACCGTTCATCAACGAGCAAGGCGCCTTCGACGACGGGCTTTGCATCATGAAAGCCGAAAGCCGCGAAGCGTTGGAAGACCTCTTAAAGACCGACCCGTTTTACAAGATGGGCATTCGCAATTTCACCATTCGCTTGTGGGATTATCACGTTGACGAATTCGGCTATCGCATTGACTTCCCACCGCAGTTGGCAGAGCAATGGGGCGTAACACCAACACCAACGCGCTTACGTTTAGAACCCTCTGCAACCTGAACGCTCAATAAAAAACCAATTTTTTCACATGTCGCCGCAACGTTCTCGAACGGAAGAAGCCAAAGAAGCCAAGCGCCAACTGCTCATTCACGCCGCCATTCAGATGTTCGCGCAAAAGGGCTTTCACGAAACCAAAATGCAAGACATCGCCGACTACGCCGCTGTCGGCAAAGGCACACTTTATGAATACTTTGAAACAAAAGAAGATTTATTCCTCGCTGTTTATGATTCGTGGATTGACGAATACGAAGCCGATATGCTCCGTCAATCTGAACGCGTTTTAGACCCCGTCTCCAAAGCCAGCGCACTCATTGAAACCACCGTCGCTTTCTACGAAAAGCACGCCGACCATGCCGCCATTTTGCTTGAATTTTGGGCGCATGCCATTCGCTCGCAAAATCCGCATTTCCTCAATCGGATTCGCGAAATGAAATCGCGCCTCTCGGAACTTGGCGGAAAGGTCACCAAAGAACTCATCAAACTTAAACTCTTCGTCGAGGTCGATGTAGAATCCTTCACACGGCTTGAATTGGCGATGTCGGACGGCGTCTTTCTTCAATGGATATTAGATGGAAAATCGTACTCACTTCTTGATGCCTACAAGTTCCGTCAGTCGCTCATTGGTTCAGGCTTAATGACCAACACGCTTCGCAAAGTGATTTCTCCAAAAACTGAAAAACGTCTCAAACAAGGCTTTCTCAAATCAACCCAATCCAACTTAAAAAAGAAATGAAAAAGATTTACTGCCTCTTCTTGCTTGTCTTTACAAGCCTTCACGGCTACTCACAAACTGCGACGCTCAAAGGACGAGTTACAACAAGCGATGGTGATGTCGCCATCGGCGTATCGATTTTCATCAAAGACACGAAACTCGGAACGGTTACGAAAGTTGACGGCACATACCGTTTGGAAAAATTGCCTGCGGGCGCACAAACCCTTGTCGTTTCAGGAGTTGGATACAAACGCATTGAGCAAACGATTGGGCTTTCGCCAAATGAAGAAACGATTGCGAATTTTGTTCTCGAAGTGGAAGCCGTTAAAGCACAAGATATTATCGTTTATGGCGCGTCGCGGCGCAAGCAAAAACTAACCGAAGCCCCTGCCGCTGTTAATGTCATCACGCCCGCTGAATTGGAACGCGGCACAATTCACGGACAACTCGGAAAAGTCTTAGAGCATCAGCCGGGCATTGACGTTGCTCAATCTGGCGCAAACGACTTCAACATCAATACACGCGGATTCAACAATTCCATCAATCGACGCGTGCTTGTGTTGGTTGATGGACGCGACCCCTCTACACCACTTCTCAACTTACAAGAATGGAACTCGCTGGCTTCGACCTTGTCAGATGTGGCTCAAATTGAAGTTGTGCGCGGTCCGGGTTCTGCGCTCTTTGGCACGAATGCTTACAATGGCGTCATTAACATTACGACCTTTGCTCCGCGCGATGTCGTTGGCACACGCGCCGCATTCACCTTTGGCGAATGGAACACCTATCGCGGCGAGTTCCGACATGCACAAGCCTTCGGCAAATTCGCCTTCAAACTCAACGGCGGATTTGCACGCATGCGCAATATCACGCTCGTCTCTCGCGACACCGCAACAGGCGGACGCTTGGAATATCCGGGACTCGGCATCGACCGCCGACCACTTCGAGACGAATGGCTCGATAACTTCAACAACGTCTTAACGCTTCGCGGCGATTATGATTTCAGCGATAACGAACGGCTCACACTCGAAGGCGGCATTTCAAACAGTGGCAACGAAGTTTATGTCAATACCATCGGACGCATTTTGATTCCGCTTGTCAATAAGCCCTTTGTGCGCCTTGCCTATAACACCCCGCGCTTGAATGTTCAAAGCGTTTGGAATCGCCGATTCACGCCGTTTCCGCAACCCGTCTTGAATACGCCTGCCGCAAACTCTGCCGAAGACAGCGACGACATCACCACAGAAATTCAAGTCAATGATTCTTATTTCAACAATCGCCTTCGCGCCATTGCGGGACTTTCGCATCAATGGCAACGCATTGAAACTGTCGTCTCTGGCGCACAGCCGTTGCTGAGTGCCAATTCGCTGACGCGCAACAACCTTCACAACACCTTCACCGGCATTTACGGACAAGTGGAATACAACCTTCTGCCGAACCTTCAACTTGTGGGCGCAACGCGCGTTGATTTTTCAACGTTGATTGAAACGAAAGTCTCTCCAAAAGCCGCGCTGGTTTATTCGCCGTTTGAAAATCACACGCTCCGCTTTACGGTCAATCAAGCGTTCTTGCGTCCGAGTTATCCTGATTTTTATCGCCGCTCACAACTTGGTGCGCCGATTAACCTTGCGTCAACCGTTCGCGCCATCAACGATTCGCTGACTTCGCTTGGCATTTCCGATACGCTTCAATTCACTACGCTCAATCGCTTTTCGCTTGGCAATCCGAACATTCGTCCCGAAGAAGCTTTATCGTTTGAGATTGGATACAAAGGCGTTCTTTCAAAATCGCTTTTCGTTACGGTTGATGCGTATTTGAATCGTCGTCGCAATTTTATTTCATCGCCTTTGAGCGTGAATGCGCCGCTCGTTTTTACGCCGTATCGTTATGAGGGTGCGACACCTCAAATCAATGAGTTCGTCAATCGTCGATTGTCGGAAGGATTGCAAGCAACACGCATCAATCCTGTTGAATTGGTGATTGCTGAAAATCGTCCGACGCTCGTGCAAACGACGGTAAACATTGGATTGATTCAAGAGGTTGGATTTGAACTTGGCTTGAATTACTATGCGACCGATAACCTTTTGCTCACGGCGAATTATGCCTATCTCAATGCTGATGTTTTAGAGAATGCCGTTCCGTCGCAACCGATTTTTCCGAACACATCACCGCACCGCATCAACGTTGGCGCGACTTACAGCGTGCCGAATAAATATGACCTTTCCGCCAACTTGCGCTATGTTGAAGGATTTCCTTGGCTGGCGGGCGTTCAAGAAGGGTTCGTTCCTGCCTTCGCTGTGCTAAATCTTAACGGCAGTTACTACCTCATGCGTGGTTGGAAAATTGGCTTCAATGTGTTCAATGCGCTTGACCGACGGCACTATCAAATTTTCGGCGGCACAATTTTGCAACGTCAAGCCACTGTTTCAACCAGCGTGAGTTTGTAGTCCAAAGTCTGTTCAACATCTCTTTTGAATGCAAATGCACTCGCTTTTACTCTTGCTCTCGGCAGTCTACTTGACTTACATGCTGGACTACATGATTATGCCTGCTCTGACGCAAGCCTTTGTCAGGGCGTTTGATTCTTCAACGCGCGAACTTGGAACACTGGTTTCAGCGTATAGTTTGAGCGCAAGCGTGTTCGGAATTTTGGGCGCGTTTTACCTTGACCGATTTAACCGCAAACATGCTTTGCTTTTGCTCTATGGCGGATTTGCGTTATCGCTTTTGCTGTGTGCGCTTGCGCCGTCCGCCACATCGTTGATTGTTGCAAGAGTGATTGCGGGCGCATTCGGCGGTTTGATGGTCGCAACCGTTTTTTCCATCATCGGCGATGAAATCGCGCCCGAGCATCAAGGCGTGGCTTTCGGCACGGTGTTGAGTTCGTTTGCGATTGCCTCTGTCGTTGGCGTTCCACTTGGATTGTTTCTCGCTGAAAAATTTAGTTGGAACGCGATTTTCTACTTCAACGCGCTCTTGAGTTTTCTTGTATGGATTGCGTTACTTTTCGGCTTGCCTTCTATGCAATCGCATCTTTTGGTTGAAACTTCAAGAAAATTTTCTTCACAAGCCAAAGCGATTCTGACATCGCGAAGCAATTTTTCGGCGTTCCTCGTTACTGCACTGATTGCGACCGCAAGTTACGCCGTGATTCCCTTCATCAACCCGTTTCTTGCAACCAATCGCGGACTCTCGGACTCCGAGATTCGTTTGCTCTACATTGTCGGCGGCTGTTTCACTTTTCTGGTTTCGTATCCGACGGGTTGGCTTTCCGACCACTTTGGCAAATGGACACTCTTTTTCGGAATCAGCCTTCTGCTTGTGCCACTGACGCTTCTCTTCACCACAATGCCGACAAGTTCCTTTGTGCTCATGCTGTTCATCTTTGTTCTGTTTATGTCGCTTTCGCGCGCGCGTCGCATTCCAGCATTAGCCTTGATTACGTCGAGCGTTCCGCCAACAGTGCGTGCCGGATTTATGAGCGTGAATGCATCGTTTGAACAACTTTTTTCGGGGCTTGCCGCCTCGCTTGCCAGTTTGCTCGTGGTGCGATTGCCAAACGGCGAACTTGATGGGTTTTTGTGGGCGGGCATTTTATCGGCGAGTGTTGCCGTCTTTGCGGCTGTCTTTCTTCGTTTCGTGAAACCCCTGTCAGAAACCTTTACACCTTCTTCTGTTCTTTCAGTCGATTCCTCATTCGCTCGGAATAACAGTTCTTGAAAACCTCATCACGCTTCACTTCATTTTAGCATAACTCTTTCGTTGTGCGCTCGCATCGCGAAAAGTTTTGTCAAAACGCTTATCTTTTGGAAAACGAACTTTCCAAAAACTGATAATGTCCCAAGCAGTGCCTTGTCTTGCTCTTCACGCATTTCGTGAACTATTTGAAACGCCTCTTCTCTCTCAATTTGAACGAAACATTCTTCCCAAGTATGTTGAACGCCAACGCTGGTTTGCCTCAAAAGCTTCAACCATCAAGCGGTTGCGGGTTGTAGAATCTTTCGTTCCGCCTGATTCTCACTTTGCGCTTCTCATTGTTGAAGCCGAACTTGCACGCCGACACGCCGAGCGTTATTTCCTTCCCATCTCGCTCAAACTTCTAAACCACTCCAACAAGATTACTGATGAATATCCCCAAAGCCTGATTGCTGAATGCTCGCTCTCGAGCAAGCCCGCCGTTTTGATTGACGCAATTTACGATGAGGCATTTCGTGCATTTCTTTTTGACTCCATCTCCGCAATGCGCACGCTCAAAAGCCAGCACGGAACGTTCAAGTTTGAGAAAGGGTCGAGCGATTTTTTTGGCACCGTTCCCGCTTCCACAGTTCTTTCCGTTGAGCAGAGTAATTCCTCGATTCGCTACGGAAAAGATTTGTTTATGAAGGTTTATCGCAAGTTGGAAACCGGCTTCAATCCCGACGCGGAAGTGCTGGCGTTTTTGACTGAAACGAAATCGTTTGAGCACGCGCCGAAGTATGTCGGCTCAATGCGGCATGTCGCGTCAAACGGTCAAGAGACTTCGCTCGCGCTTCTGCAAACGTTCACAAAAAACAAAAGTTCAGCATGGCAGTTTACACTTTCGGAATTGCAGTCGTTCTACAAACAGTTAGACCACCAAGAGCCTATCACAATTTCTGGTTCATCTTATTTTCAACATCTTGATGCGCCTGTATTGCCACTTGTGAAAAAAAATGCGGGTCGTTTTTTAACGCATGCTTCACGATTAGGAACGAGAACGGCAGAACTTCATCTTGCGCTTGCTTCTTCAAAACGTCTTGCCTTTAAGCCTGAACGCCTAAGCACCGACAATCAATCTGAAATTGAAGCAGAATTGATTACGGAAGCCACGTCGGCGCTCAAATTGCTTCGCGCTAAGTTTGATACGCTCCCCGACGATGCCAAAGAACTCGCTAACTGGATTTTAAATCGGCGCAGTAAAATTTTTTCACGATTAAAAACCTTAATGCAGTCTCCGATTCGCGTTCAAAAAATTAGAATTCACGGCGATTATCACTTGGGACAAGTTTTATTTACAGGAAAAGATTTTGTCATTATTGATTTTGAAGGTGAACCGATGCGTCCGATTGAAGAGCGTCGTAAGAAGCGACCCGCGTTTCAAGACCTTGCTGGCATGATTCGCTCGTTCCATTATGCCGTTTATGCCGCTTTACTTCAAAATGAAACGCGCTCTACGTTGGCAATTCATCATTTGTCCCCGTTCGGCGAACTCTGGTTTCACGAAATAAGCCACATGTTTTTGAAATCTTATTTAGACCTCACAGATGGCTTACCCTTTGTGCCCAAAACGCTCGACGAAAAAGACCGACTGCTGAATACATTTCTGCTTTCCAAAGCGATGTATGAACTGATGTATGAACTCAACAATCGCCCCGATTGGGTGATGATTCCGCTTCGTGGTATTGTTCAAATTCTTTCCGAATCATGACGCTTGAAAAAATTTTGCGACCACTGCTACATCTTGTTTATCCAAATGTGTGTCTAACATGCCAATCGCTTTTGCAACCTGATGAAACTTACATTTGCCACGAGTGCCAAAACGGCTTCGACACGTTCTTATTGCCCAACGAATCAGCCCATGTTATGCTTGCTTCGCTTAACGAACTGTCGCCCAATCAAACGGTGATTGACGATGCGCTCTCGCTTTATCGCTTCTACAAACAAGGCAACTTGCAATCCTTGATTCACTCGATTAAATACGATGGAATATCACAACTTGCCGTCGAACAAGGTCGTCGTTTGGGTGATGCCCTGCGTCGTGAAAAGCCTCATTCAACATTTGATTGTATCGTTCCAATGCCGCTTCATCACATTCGCAAAATTGAACGGGGATATAATCAAGCCGAACGTTTGGCGAGAGGCGTTTCAGAGGTTATTGGTGTGCCTGTTAAAGAACTTGTTGGACGAACTCGATACACTTCAACACAGACGGGCTTCACGCTTGAAGGCAGAAAGCAAAATATCAAAAACGCTTTTGAATGTGCTGTCCCATTAAACGGCGAACATGTGCTTTTGATTGACGATGTATTTACCACAGGCTCCACGCTTATGGAATGCGCGAAAACGCTCAAACGAAATAGGGCAGGGAAAATCACGATTGCAACGCTTGCGGTTACTGCTTCGTAAGTTTCATTGAACTTTTCCAAAGCAATCGTTCCAAGCAACGCGAGGCGGGCTTACCACTTTATTGCTTGGCAACTTTATTTCTCAATTCGCAAAAAGCGTTATCTTTGCGCGCATCATTTGACCACCGCTTGCATCACTGCCTTTTGAAGACTCATCTTTTGCAGTTAATCCAATTTCATTCAAACTCATGTCCATTTCTGAAAAAACGATTCGTGCCGTCGATAAGTCGCAAATGAACTTGCGTATTCAAAATCTCTACCAGCAATTTGAGACGGCATTTACGATTCTCAACGAGAAATCGAAAATTTCAAAGAGCAAGGTTAAAAGCATCGTCGTTACAGGGCTTGGCGGCTCGGCAATCGGCGGCGACTTGGTTCGCACCTACGTTTCGGGTGAGTGCGCCGTTCCGATTCTCGTCAATCGCAATTACACCTTGCCCGCGTTTGTTGATGCCTCGACGCTCGTCGTTATCTCGTCGTATTCGGGCAATACTGAAGAAACGCTTTCGGCGTATCACGATGCGATTAAGCGAAAGGCGCAAATCTTTTGTATCACTTCGGGCGGTAAGGTTGAAGAACTTGCCTTGAAGCACAAGCACTACACGGTCAAAATTCCGCCCGGCGCGCCGCCGCGCACCGCCATCGGCTACTCGCTCGTGCCGATGCTACAAACCCTCGCCAAATTTGGCTTCATCGGCGATAAGCAAAAAGAAATTGCTGAAACCGCACAATACTTGAAAGAAAAATCGCTCGCCTACGCCGACTTCAAAAACAAACAAAACTTCGCTGTTCACCTCGCCAAGAAGTGCTTCGGAAAATTGCCCATCATTTATACCAGCGACGATTTCACCAGTGCCGTCGGTGTGCGTTGGAAAGGGCAAATTTGCGAGAACGCTAAAATGCTCGCGTATTCAAACGTCTTTCCTGAACTCAATCACAATGAACTCGTCGGGTGGAATCAGTATAAAGACTTGCTGAAAAAGACGACCGTCATTATGCTTCACGACAAGAGCGACCACCCGCGCACGGCGTTCAGAATGCGCGTTACCAAATCCATCATCAAGAAATATGCTTCCGACGTGATTGACGTCGAGAGCGAGGGCAAGTCGCTTCTGACACGGCTTTTCTCGCTCATCTTGCTTGGCGATTGGGTGAGTTATTACCTCTCGATTTTGAACGGTGTTGATGCAACGCCCGTCAAATCGATTGACTTTTTGAAAGAATCACTTTCGAATTTCAAGGGATAGCCTGTGAAACAACTTTATTTGATTCGACATGCGAAATCGAGTTGGGATTTTCCCGACCTCACCGATTTTGAGCGACCACTCAACAAACGCGGCTTGCGCGACGCGCCGTTTATGGGCATGATTTTACGCGAAAAACAAATCGCGCCCGAACTCTTTCTTTCAAGTCCGGCTAAACGTGCTTTGTCGACGGCGCAACTGTTTGCCAACGCGATGAATTATCCTGTTGAGAAGATTGTTACCGAGCCGCGCATTTATGAAGCCTCGCGGCAAACGCTTTTAGAGGTGATTCAATCGCTTCCCGATGAGTTAGGTAGCGTCGCGCTCTTCTGCCACAATCCCGCCGTTACCGACCTTGCCAATTATCTTTCCGATAAGCATATCGACAATGTTCCGACTTGTGGGGTTTTTTCAACCTCACTGCCTTCGCCTTCTTGGTGCAGTCTTGGGAAAGGCAAGTGCGTCTTTAACTTTTTTCTTTATCCGAAAAAATTCTTGAAGCCCGTTTAAGAAATGGTGAGCGCAGGGTCGATGCGCTCTTTTTCTTGACGAAGCGGCAACGTGATGGTGAACTCCGTTCCCTCATTGACCTTGCTTTTGACTTCGATTTTTCCGTCGTGGCGTTCAATGATTTTATAGACGATGGAAAGCCCAAGCCCCGTCCCCTGTCCGATAGGCTTTGTGGTGAAGAAGGGTTCAAAAATTTTTTTCAAATTCGCCTCTGAAATTCCGACTCCTGTATCGGCGAATGAGATTTTCGCCGTCTCGTTTTCCGTCCATGTTTTAATCGTGATTTTTCCAAACGTCTCAATGGCTTGAACGGCATTGGTGATGATGTTGAGAAAGACTTGATTGATTTGGGCGGGATAGCACTCGATAGCAAGATTTGGTTCGTAATGCGTTTCGACTTCGGCTTTATGCTTAATGAGGTTGTAAGCGATGAGCAAGGCGGATTCAATGCTTTCGCTCAACTCGACTTTTTTCATTTCGGCTTCATCTAATCGAGAGAAATTTTTGAGATTGACAATCAACTCTCTGATGCGTTCAAGTCCGATGGTGGCTTCATTGACGCGGTTCTTCGTCTTTTCAAGCAGATTGAGGTCGAAGAGGCGTTGCAAGGAAAACTTCGTGTCTTCAAGTTTTTGAAGCGCCTCGTTGAGGTCGCCGTTTTCAAGCATCGACACGAGTTCGCTGGTTTGCATGATGGCTTCGTTGAAAAGCCCGATGTTGCGATCAATGACGCCGACGTTGGTCATGACGAATCCAAGCGGCGTGTTGATTTCGTGCGCAAGTCCGGCGACCATTTGCCCAAGCGACGCCATTTTTTCGGATTGAATGAGTTGCGCTTGCGTGTTGGTGAGGTCTATTAAGAGTTGCTCGATGGTTTCTTTTTCGCGGGCAATCTCATCGCGTTGCGCCAACAGTTCGCGATTGCGTGCGTCGATGATGGCGTCGCCCCGCCGTAAAGAAATCGTCAAACGAATTGCCATTCCGATGAACATCACCACGCAAATGAGCAATGCGCCCACTTGCACAAGTTGCGCTTGTTTTAATCTTCGACTTGAATTTTCAGAAAGATTGATGATGAGCAAAGAGAGCGCATCGAGGATTTCGTCGTCTTTTTTGACGGCGTATTCAACGCATCGGTCGAGCGTCGCGGTGCTAATCATTTTCGGATTCATCTCCGAGAGCATCAAGAAGTCGCTTTTACCTTCTCGCCAGAGTGCATTTAATTGCCCAAAGATTTTCTTCGTGGCGTCGTCATCGATGGGCGCTATTTCAACGTTTTCCCCGTCCGCCGAAATCACGCCGCCCGCTTCGAGCGCGGTTAAGAGCGCATCGAAGCGTTTGATATTTTCTCTATATCCTGCAAAGGATTTGAGCAGAGAGTCGTCTTGTCCGTAAAATCCAATGTTGAAATAAGTCAGGTTTTTGACGGCGCGTTGCCAAGCGCGTTCAGTGCGATTGGCGCAGAAGGTTTGCGCGGCGTCGTCGCTACTTTTGGTTGAAAGAAAATAATTGAGGAGAAACATCGCCGCCACGAGCATGATGAAAATCAATCCAAACACGACCAATTCTGTATATCGGCTTTTTGCGTCGATGGAAAACGATTGACGTGGTTCGTTTGGTTTTCGCATGATTGTCGTTAAACTTTATTGTGATGACGGCATCACTTTGAGCGCAAAATAAAGATTCATCTTAAAAGACCATCTAACTGCATGAAACCTAATCGCATCATACTCATCAGGCACGGCGAATCCGAAGGGAACGTCAATCGGCGCGTTTATGGCGAAAAGCCCGACTACACGCTCCTGCTCACCGAAAAAGGCATGGAGCAAGCCCGCTCCGCCGGCAAAGAACTCAAAGCCTTCCTTCAAGACGAGCGCGTCTTTTTTTACGTTTCTCCGCTTTGGCGCACGCGCATCACCTTTGAAGAAATCGTTAAATCATTTCCCGCCTCTCAATTTCAATACAACGAAGAGCCGCGTTTGCGTGAACAAGAATGGGGACACTTACGCAACCTCGACGAGTGCCAAAAAACCGACCGCGAGCGCGACGCCTTCGGCACATTTTACTACCGCATCGAAGACGGCGAATCGGGCGCGGACGTCTATGACCGCGTCAGCGATTTTCTCTCTTCACTCTACCGCGATTTTGAAAAACCCGACTACCCCGAAAACGCCGTCATCATTACGCACGGCATGACCATTCGCATTTTTCTCATGCGCTGGTTTCATTGGACGGTCGAAGCATTCGAGACCTACTCCAATCCGAAAAATTGCCAAATCATTACACTCGAAAAACAATCCGACGGACGCTATTGCCTTACGACCGAACTCAAACGCAAAGCCCCGTCTCACCCGCATCAACGCCCGATTCGCCTTCCCGATTAATCCAGCACTAAGGCTTATCAAACCGAGCATTATCAGACACAGGGTTATCGGGCAAAATCAGATGCTTGAATCTTTGATAGAGATAAGACGCCAAGAGCAGTAGCACGCCCAATCCGATGAACGAGAAAATCCGATACAGCGTGGCGAGAAACGAGAGGTCGTAAATGAAAATTTTAAGCGTCGCTAATCCAAACAACGCCATCGCCGTAAGCCGAATCGGCTGGCGCGAGCGCCAAATGCCGTAAAGCATCAACGCGATTGAGTAGAGCATGAGCGATGCGGAAATTGAGAGTTGCTTTTCGTTTTCGTATTGGGTTACAAGGTCGCTCGTGGTTGCATCTGCGTGTTCGCCGAAAGAAAGCACATCGATTTTCTGTTCAAAAAAGTCGTTTGATTCCGCCACCAAAAGCACTACGCCGAGCAACGCCGCCGTAACTCCAAACCCTGCCGACAGCCTTGCAAATTCTTTCCGCTCCGCAAGTGTGATTGCGATGAACGCGCTTCCCAAAATCAATACGAGATATGCCGCAACGCGAAAGTTTAGAATCAATACGAAGTTTTCAATCGGTTCAAATAAAAATCCGCCGAAGACCGCCATCATTACTGCAAGCGCAAACGCCAGCATGCCCGCATAAAACAAGGGCTTGACGGATTTTTCAATTCCGAAATAAAGCATCGGCGTTGCGTAAAGCGTCCACAGAAATACGAGCGTTATCGAGCGATAAAAATCGTCGTCGGTGTTGCTCTTCAACCCTGACCATCGGAAGTAATCAATCGCCTCCACCGTGAGCAAAATAAAAAGGAGCGCAGTGAAGGCGTAGCGCAAGAGTTCCGCCGTTCTGCTCTTTCCTTCGTTTGTTTGTTCAAGCAAAGAAACGGTTGCAAGCAATCCGCCGATTACGAGCAAGAAAGCCAATGCACGCAGGTTCAAAATCGGAAAGAACATTTCAATCGGCTCAAAGCGAAATCCGAGCGCCAAGTTCCAGATAACGCCGAGTGCCAGCACGAAAAGCCCTGTATTGACGAGGCTTTTTGCCGACTTTTTCACGCCGAACCACAAGAGCGCGACCGCGTAAAAGAGCCAAATGATTGTAAAACTCATGCCTCGCGTTGAGCGGGAAAAATCCAGCGTTTCGTTCAGGAGTGCTTCGCGCTTCAAAAAGTAATCATTGACTTCAACGGTGAGAAGTGTGAATATGATGAACGTCCATGCATAACTGAGAAGCGTCGATATCGTCGTGCTTGAACCTTCAATCCAGAGCGCGCTGATAAAGAGCGAGACTGCGAGCGAGAGAAATCCAACGGTTCGAAGATTGAGAATCGGGGTGAAGTCTGAAATCGCTTGATACGAGAGCGCGTCGGGCGAGATGAAGAGACGAAACACCGTAACGGCGAAGAGAATCAGCGACGCGCGTTCTAAGTGTTTCTGTGATGTTCGACGTGCAATCCACAATACGCCTGCCGCCTCCGCCGACCAGAGCGAGACGGTGAGAAAATCTGCAAACTGCACTTCAATCGCAACTGCCGTGAAGACGATTGCGCCAATGCTGTATATCAGCGTCAATTCGATTGTTGCGACGGGATTTCGTTTTTGTATTGTCCAAAAGAGCGCGAGATACACGCCCGCAATCAGCATCGTCGCAATGCCCAGCCACCACACCGGCATAACCGACGCATACAAACAGCCGAAGTAAAACAAGCCGTTGAAGATGCTCAGAACTGCGCGCACGCGCAATCGTCCGCGTTCATCGTTTAGCGCACGGTAGGCTTCGCTCAATAAAAACATCAGCCAAAAGAGCGTGAGGAAAAATGCTTTCGTGAGCGTTCCCGTTTTTTCGCCATGCTCTGAAAACCACAGCGCGTAGACGAGAAATGTCGCGCCCATTGAAAGCAACTCCACCACCACCCACTCGGCTTTGAGGAAAACGATGGCAATCATTCCCAAATTGAGCAGAACGAGATAAACGAACAGCCCGACCGCATTCGGCTCTGCACTCGCAAGTAAAAACGGCGTGAGAAATCCGCCCGCCCAGCCCAAGAGCGAAATCGCTCGCGACTCGTAACGCAACGCCACAAGCAACGCTACCGCTGTAACCGCCGACATCAGCACGAAGGCAATCGCCTGCGGCACGAGTTGATAAAAATTCAGCGCGGCGTAAATCGCGAGATAGAGCGTTGAAATTCCCGCTCCAAATAAGCCTTGTGAAAAAACTTCAAACTTCTTGGCGTTGGCTCGCATGCCTCCAACGATTAAACTCACGCCAATCATCACACCAATTAAGACGCGCACGACGGGCGAAATTAAATCGTTATCGAAGGCATATTTCAGAAAAAAACCAATCCCGAAAATGAGCGCGAGCGCACCAATCCGATTGAGAATGTTCCCGCCGACCAGCGTCTCAAATTCTGCCGTGCTCTTGAACTTTTCAAATATTGGAGACGACGCGCTTTTTCGCCCTTGCGTTTCAACCGTTTGCGGCGCATCGGATTTCAGCAACTCGTTTTTGGGCACATCGACAGACATATAAACATCGGCACTTTGCTCCGATTTCATCTCTAACGGAGATTCCTTGACCGCTTCATCTGCCCGTGTCTTTTGAGCAAGGTTCGTCGGGCTTGCTTCTCGTTTGATTTCTTGCTGAGTTGATTCAGAAGGGGTTGGCAAGTCGCTGATTCGGCGGGCGAGGTCGCGCATTTTTTGTGCTTGGTCGAGCATCTGCGTTTCCAATCGTGCAAGCCGTGTGGAAAAGTTTGAGAGACGCACTAACAACACCATTACCGCAATAAACAGGAGAAATAGTAATCCTTCTTCCATTAGCACCCCAATTTGGTTTTTGAAACAGTGCGCGTAAAATACCGCCAATCCGCCGATATAACTTGTCCTAAATCACTCTTGCCGCGCATTGATAAACTCAATTCCCTTTTTGTATTTTCTCGCTTGAACCTAAACAACACCGAACGATGGAAGAACAACTCCTTGAAGCCGTTTCCGATTACGAGCTTGAACGCGGAAAACCTATGCCAAACTTCAATCACGGATATATCCAAGCCAATCTTATTGTCGGTTTGCGCGAGCGATACCGCAAGCAATTTTCAGTGATCTCCGAAGTGTCGATTCCGATTGGCAACACGACCGCCACGCCCGACGTGCTCGTCTTTAATAAGCGTTCGGTGAATTGGCTTGAAACAAAACCCGCGCTGACCGAACCGCCCATTCTCGCCATTGAAATTCAAAGCCCTTCCCAACCGACCGAAACCACGATTGAAAAAGCCAACTCGCTTCTTGAAACAGGAGTCAAATCGGTTTGGATTGTTCAGCCCGAACTGCAAACGGTTTCGGTGTTCTCCAAATCTTATCCGCTTAAAACCTTCGCCGAGGGCGTCATTACGGATAAAGCCGTCGGCATTGAACTTTCGTTTGACACAGTTTTCGCCACAGAATAAGTGTCGGCGCATTAAACCCACCTACTCTTACCCCTGCCTTCTTATCTCTTATTTACTCCCGCTTGAACTTGGCGCAAGTGTCGCTTCTGGATTGCTCCACGCTTTGAAATCTCTTACAATCCCAAACGGTAATACCGTAAGTAATTTCATTTTTTAACTTCACACCCCACTTCTTACTTTTTTACTATTCGTATTCACAAAAAACAAGTCCCTGTAATACTTTTTGTAACCCAAGAGGCATTTACGAATATCAGTGAGAAGCGTTAAAAGTGCGGCACGGTTCTTGAAAAAGTGGAATATGATTCACTAATATAAACCTTCATTTTTAACATCTGAACATGAGCGAATCGACGCGAAAAATTTTATGTATTGACGACGAGCCGACGCAACTGATTATTTTCAGCCAAGTTTTAGCGCAAGAAGGATTTGAAGTTATGGTTGCAACAAGTGCGGAAGAAGGGCTGAACTACTGTATTGCAAATCGTTACGACGCCGTTTTGACGGATTATCAAATGCCTTCGCTAAATGGAATTGAGTTTTTAATTTCGCTCAAACAGTTCGACGACGCGCCGCCCGTTGTGATTTTGACGGGACGCGGAAGCGAAGAGGTCGCCGTTCAAGCCATGAAGCTTGGCGCAATGGATTACATCGTCAAAGATGAACGACAGGGCTATTTGAAACTGCTCGGCGTTACGCTTCATCGGGCGATTGAACTTCACGAGGCGCGACGTGCCAAAGAAAAATTGATTGCCGAACAAGCCAAACTTTTGAATGAGTTGCAAACGGCGTTAGCCAACGTCAAACGCCTTTCAGGGCTGGTTCCGATTTGCTCGTCGTGCAAAAAAATCAGAGACGATAAAGGCTATTGGAATCAACTTGAAGCCTATCTTCAAGAAAACTTACAACTTAATTTTACGCACGGCATTTGTCCTGAGTGTGTGGCGACGCTCTATCCTCAAAAGAGCAAGCGCACCACCAATCAAAGCGACTTGGTCAATAGACCATCGGACGATAGACCGTTAGGCAATACACCATCAACTTAAAGGAGACCAGACGCATGCGCGTTCAGCGACACTCCGCGCTTGACCTTTTTTCTTGGGAAGGGTTCGTTTTAGCCGCGCTCTTCGCGTTGCTGACGGCGGGCTTGATTATGCTCAATTTTTATTCAGGCTCCGAGCAAACCTTGCGGCGGAATGAAACGATGCTTGCCGAACGATTGCGGCTTTTGTCGGAACAAATTCCCAAAGTGATTTACGACATCGATCGGCAGAAATCGGACGCGCCATTTGTGCGGCTTCCGCGCGCTTCACGCGACGAATTGCACGAGAGTCTGACTCTCACCGACGAAGTTCTTGCAACGCTTAGAGACGGCGGCGCAATCAGCATCAATGATTTCCGCCCCGTCGTCGTCTTGCCGCTTCGCTCCGCCGAATCACGCTTCGCGCTCGCCAAAATTGACTCCATCTGGCGCACCTATAAGCAACACCTCGTTCTTGTCTGGAACGCACGCGATTCGCTTTCAACAGCAACGCTCTCCAACTCGGCTTGGGCGATTGGCGACCATCAGGCAGATTTCTCTCACGCCGTCAATGCGTTGCTCGTTGAAATTGAGCACGCCGCCCAAGCAGAAGCGGCATGGTTCCGCCTTTGGCAAACGGTGTGCATTTTGCTTTTAGCGGCTGTGTTCCTGCTCTTGATGATGCTTCTCGTTCGCCGTTGGAATCAGCTTCAAACCCAACTGACGCGCCTTGAATCCGACCAATCCGCCAGCAAGAAACTTCGCGCCGCCGTTGAAGCGGATTTCAAAACATGCTTTGAACTCTCGACCAATTTGATTTTTCAAATTGACGCCGACAAAAGATTGCTTTCGGCAAACGCCGCCTTCTACGAAACGCTGGAATACCGCGCCTCCGACCTGTCGCTTCTGACGCTCAACGAGCTTATTGCCGAAGACAATCGCGCCCATTTTCAAACCTTCTTTCAAGCCTACTTTCAAAGTTACACTCAAAGTCTTCCGACATCGCTTGCGCCTTCATCGGTGAAGTCGCCGCCGCTTGAAGTAGCGTTCGTCAGTAAAACCGGAAAGCGGGTTTTAGCCAAAGGCTTACTTTTCGCAACGTTTGACGGCGGGGGCGAAGTCAAATTTCACGGCGTTTTTGATGACGTGACTGAAATGCGTCGAATGGAGTTTGAAGTCTTAGACCTTTACCACAACGCACCTTGCGGCTACTACTCGCTCGACTCCAAAGGCTACTTCACGCGCATCAACGATACGGCGTTGCGCTGGCTGGGCTATGAGCAGGAAGAATTGCTCGGAGCAAAACGCTTCATCGATTTGCTCTCGCCCGAAAGCCGCTTGGTGTATTCTGAAAGCCTTAAAAAATTTCGCAACGAAGGCACGCTTAAAAACGTCGAGTGCGAACTCATCAAAAAAAACGGGGAAACCTTTTTCGGACTCCTCAACTCCACAGCGATTCTGGGCAACGAAGGCGATTTAATCAGTCATCATACGCTCAACGACATTGGCAAGCGAAAAGCCGTTGAAGCCAAACTCCGCGAAGCCCAACTCTTCAACGAGAAAATCGTCGAAGCCGTCCCCAGTCTCGTCTACATTTTCGACTTAGACGAACAGCGCAACATCTATGCGAACCGCGACATCTTAGACGTTTTAGGCTACACGCCCGAAGACATCGCCGACCTCGACGGCGCGTTCTTCCCCGCGTTGCTTCACCCCGACGATGCGGCGAAAGTCTCTCAACACTTCAGCAAACTTCGCGACGACAAAACGGGCGAAGTCTATGAAGTCGAGTATCGCTTGAAAGACGTTCGCGGCAAATGGCGATGGCTCCTTTCTCGGGACACAGGCTTTCTGCGCAAACCCGACGGTGCCCTCAAGCAAATCATCGGCACAGGGCAAGACATCACCGAGCGCAAAATCAACGAGGAGCGCATTAAAAGCTCCAACCAAATCATGAGCGCGATTTCCGCCAACATTCCCGTCATTCTTCATCGCATCGATAAAGACGGCGTCTTTCACAGTTCGTCGGGTTCGGGATTGGAAAAAATCGGTCGCACGGCGTCGGACTTCGTCGGAAAAACGATTTACGACGTCTTCTCTGACTCGGCGCATCTGTTCAAGAGCGTCTTCGCGGGCGGTGAAGCGCAAACGCTTTGGGAATACGGCTCGCCCGAACAGCCGATTTACTTTCAGGCGTATTACTTCCCCGATACTTACAGAGGCGGCGCGATTGTTTTCGCCATCGATGTAACCGAACGGCACCTCGCCGAATCCGAAATGCGGCGCGCCAAAGAAGCGGCGGAAGATGCGGTTCGCGCCAAGTCCGAGTTCCTCGCCGTCATGTCGCACGAAATCCGAACCCCGATGAACGCCGTGCTCGGCATGACGAATCTCCTTCTCGGCACCACGCTCACCGACGAGCAACAGGGTTATGTTGAAACCATCAAACAAAGCGGCGACGCCCTGCTTAAAGTCATCAATGATATTCTCGACTTCTCAAAAATTGAATCCCGAAATTTAGAATTGGAATCCACCCTCTTCAGCCTTTCCGATTGCGCCGCCGACGTCTGCGCCTTGCTCGCCCCCAAAGCCGCCGAAAAAAAATTAGACCTTATGTTCTTCCTCGACGACGATGTGCCGCCCTTCGTTCTCGGCGACGTCGCACGGCTTCGGCAGGTGATGACCAATTTGATTTCCAACGCCGTTAAATTCACCGCATCGGGCGAAGTCTATCTTCATATTTCTCGACTTGAACTGCCCCAAACCGGCGCGCCTTATCCAACAAAGGTGATGATTCAATTCGCCGTTCACGACACTGGCGTCGGCATTCCCAAAGAAAAACAAGCGCACCTCTTTCAACCGTTTTCACAAGCCGATTCCAGCACCACCCGCCGATTCGGCGGCACCGGACTCGGGCTTGCCATTTGCAAACGCTTGGTTAATCTCATGCACGGCGAAATTTGGGTTGACAGCACGCCGAACGTCGGCTCAACCTTCACCTTCACCATCGCCGTCGAACTTCCGAACGCGCACGCCAAAAAAGCCATGAGCCGCGACCTGTCGCTCCTCCACAACAAGCGCGTTTTGATTATCGACGACAACGCCACCCACCGCCGAATCCTTACCCAATATGCCCTTCGTGCCCTCATGATTCCCGAAGCCGCCGATTCCTTCTCGCTCGGCTTGGAGCGCCTCGAGCAACCAATAGAATTTCACTTTGCCTTCATCGATGGCAATCTCGCGCCCTTCACCCCGCGCGACATCGCCCGCGAACTGCGCAAGCGCGACCAAACTCTCCCTTTAATTTTTATGAACCACGTTGGCGAAGGCGACGACCGCTTCAGCGACCGCACCGCCTTCCTCACCAAACCCATTCGCCCTTCCGAGTTTTACGCCGCCATGCTCTCGTTCATCTCCGAACTCCCGACGCCCTCAAAAGAAAGCGGCAAGCACCCCATTGATTCCACCATTGCTAAAGATTTTCCGCTCCATATCTTGCTTGCCGAAGACCATCCCGTCAATCAAACCCTCGCCGTCGCCCTGTTGGAAAAAATGGGATACCAAACCGACGTCGCCGAAAACGGCGTCGCCGTCTTGAACGCCTTATCGCGAAAAAGCTACGACTTGATTTTAATGGATATTTCCATGCCTGAAATGGACGGCTATGAAACCACGCGGCGAATCATTGAACGCTACGGCGACGCACGCCCCCGCATCGTCGCCATGACCGCCAACGCCTTGAAGAGCGATAAAGAGAACGCTTTGCAGGTCGGCATGGACGATTACCTTACCAAGCCGATTCAAATCCCCCGACTCGTCGAAGTGCTTCAATCCACTTTTGAGGCGATTCACGCGCCTAAATCCGACGCGACCGCCCGCGAAACGCTTCTCGACTCCAACGCCATGCAAATTCTTTCCGAACTCTCCGACCAGACCGGCAGAAATTTGGTCGGTGAAGTCATTGACCTGTTCTTCGAACACGCCCCCGTTCAACTCAACCGGCTTTCCGACGCCGTCGCCGAACAAAATTTCAAACAAATCGCCATGACCGGCCACCGCCTCAAAGGCGCCGCCCTCAACGTCGGCGCTAAGCGCGTCGCTGAACTCTGCCGATTGCTTGAAGACGCCGCCCAAAACAGCGTCCTTCTGCTCGATGCTTGGGAAGAACTTCAATCCGTTTTTCCCGAAACGCTTCGCCTTTTGAAATCCGAATCGCTTGCAAGCACATCATCACTTGAAATACCGAAACCTTAACCGTTTAACCAACATTTTAATCCAATGAAGCGCACGATATTTATTGTAGACGACGAGCCCACTTTCAGAACCTTAGTCGATGCGACCCTTTCGCGCGACTATCACACCAAGCTCTTCCCTGAACCTGCTTCGCTTCTCAAAGAATTGGAGAAGGAAGAGCCGCATTTGATTCTCACCGATTACTCCATGCCCGATATGGACGGCATCGAGCTCATCGAGCGCGTGAAGGCAAAGCGACCTTATCTGCCGATTATCATGCTCACCAACTACGGCTCCGTCGATGCCGCCGTGCGTGCCCTTAAAGCCGGCGCGTTTCACTTCTTGGAAAAAACATCGGCGGGCGGCGTTTCTTCCGCCAATTTCACCATTCTCAAAGAGCTTATCGCCCGTGCTATTGAAAGCTCAACCTACAAACACGAAGCCGAATCGCTCCGCGAAGAACTCAAACGCCTGAAATCGATTGATTTGATTGGCGAAAGCAAACCGATAAAAAGCGTCAAGCAAACGCTCACGCGCCTCGCCTCCCTTGACTCCACCGTGCTTCTGCTTGGCGAAACGGGAACGGGCAAAAATTTAGCCGCCGAGTTTATCCATCAATCCTCCAAACGTGCTTCCGGCAAATTCGTCGAAATCAACTGCGCCGCACTGCCCGAAACGCTCTTGGAAGCCGAACTTTTCGGCTACGAAAAAGGCTCGTTCACCGACGCCAAATCCTCCCGCAAAGGCTTGTTTGAATCCGCCAACAACGGCACGATTTTCCTCGATGAAATTGACTCCGCCTCGCCTTCGGTTCAAACCAAATTGCTCTCGGTTTTAGAAAATAAACGCATCCGACGCATCGGCGGCAACGACCTTCTTCCCGTCGACGTCCGACTCATCTGCGCCACCAACGCCAACCTCGCCAAAAAAGTCGCCGATAAAGAATTTCGCGAAGACCTCTTCTACCGCATCACCGTCATGACCGTCGAAATGCCCCCGCTTCGCTCGCTCGGCAACGATGTGCTCCTCATGGCAGAGTACTTTGCCGACCGCTTCGCCCGCGAAATGGGCAAAGTCGTGAACGGATTCACCGACGACGCCAAAGAAAAATTGCTCGCCCATTCTTGGAAGGGCAACGTGCGCGAACTCCGCAACGTCATCGAGCGCGCCATTGCCTTCACCCCCGAAAATGAACCCATCTCTGCCGAAGACCTCGTCTTCCCTTCCCGACACGCAACCCCAAGCCACGCTGCTCCCGACGAACTTTCCACGCACTTTTCCGTTCCAATCGGCAAAAGCTTGGAAGAAATCAAAATCGCTTACGTGCAGGAAATCTTAAAGCGACATGGCGAAAACTACACCAAAGCGTCGAGCATTCTCGGAATCTCTCAAAAGTCGCTCTGGGAACTGCGCAAAAAATACGAACTTACATAAACTGCAACGCCCCTATATGCCGAATCCGCTTGTTTGGAAATACACAATTCCTTTCTTAAACTTCTCGCGATTCGG
>JBDNCJ010000038.1:0-29729 GCA_046719715.1 Chloroherpetonaceae bacterium
CATCAATCCCGCTTCGAGGGTGAAGATGAGCGCGTAACCAATGGAAGCCGAGAGTAGCGTGGTTTCAATCAGCATGGTAACGAGCGCGCCCGCCAGCACCCCGGAAAGCCCGCTTCCGATAGACATCGCCAAGCCCCACATGCCCATATAGGTTGCCCGTGCACCCTCGACGGTTAAATCCATCATCGTGGTTACTGCACCGAGCGTGTGCAATCCCGTTGAAACGCCCATCACCAGAAGCACGGGATAGAGCAAGGTTCGGCTTTCAAGCGTCGCCGTTAGCGCGAGCAAGAGTAGTCCAATCGCCGTTCCGTAGTTGCCCAAAAGCGCGATTTTCAAGCGGTTGAGTTTCCATCGCGCCGTTGCAACGCCCATCATGAGCATCGAAGCCAGCACGCCCGTTCCCCAAATTTGCTGGAACGACGCGGTTTCGCGGACGCTCATTGTCAAGACTTCCGCGCCGAAGACTTCCAAAATCGTATCCTGCAAAAAAATTCCAATCGTTGAAAACAAAATGAAAAAGAAAAACAGTCGCGTCGTTTGGTTTCGCTCCAAGAGTTCTTTGGCGACAAGGAAGATGTTTCCTTGCGGCAGAGCCAAACGCGCTTGCTCTTGCGCATCGCGAAGTTCTGTGCGCATCATTTTTCGCTCTACGCCAAAGAGCACCGGCAGAATTGAGCCGACCGCAATAAGCGGCGAAAGGTTATAGAGCGACTGCATGGCTTCGTGGGAGTAATTGGGCATCATTTTCTTCATAACGCTTGCCGAAAAAATCACCGTCGCAATCATCGTCATCCAAAGCAGGGAAATGGCAACGCCGCGCCGCTTTTCCGACACCGCTTCGGCGACGAGGGCGTAATGCGCATTGCCCGACATGGCATGCCCAATGCCGAAGAGAATGAGCAACGCGTATCCCACGACAAACGCCCACGCGTGTCCTTCGCTCATTTTAACGGCAAGAATGGGTAGAAGGGGAAAAATGGAGGCGGCGAGCACCGTTCCAATCGCTAAATACGGCACGCGCCGCAACCCAAAGAGTGCGACTCGGTCAGAGACGCGCCCGAAAAAAACTTGGAACGGCGAGAGAAAATGATACAGCCCAATCATCGTCGTAATCAAGACCGCCGGCACCGCCAATTCGTGAATCGCGATTCGATTGAAATTCACTGTCAGCAGTGCAAACGCCCAACCGATGCTCACCTTCGGCAAACACAGTTGCAGGATTTTTAAGAATTCTCGAGCCATGTCTCGCCGTTCCTTTCGCTAATTGAGGAGAAAGAACAGATACTACACGCTTCACGCTAATCAATAGTTGAACTCAAAGCCGATGTTGAAACTGCGTCCGGGCGCGCGATAAAGTTCCAATTCTTCATACTGCGCATTCGTCAGGTTCATGACCATGCCAACAGCAGAGAATCGGTCATCAAAGAACCGCCAACGAAATCCGGCGTTCATGACGAAGAAATTTCCCGGATAATCAATCCCTTCTGAATTTGCGGCAATCCGCACGGCGTTGATTCGGCTGACATAGCGTCCGCCGTAGTTGACGCTCAATCCCGAAAGCATGTCAGGCGCGCGAAGCCAGCCGATGCCCAAGTCTTTGAAAGCAAGTTCGGCGCGGAACGAGAGATTGTGTTCCGGGCGATACGGCAACCAGTTTTTATACTGTTCTGGATTTTTGTTTCCGCCGAGCACGTTGTCGGGCATTGCCCCGATTGCGCGCATCCAGTTGTAGTTCACTTGCAGTTGTAATTGCTCAAAAGGTTGCGAGGTGATGGACGTTTCTATGCCGCGAATATCCGCGCTCGCCACGTTGAAAAACTGAAAGACGCTTGACGAAATATCGAGCGCACTTGCGTTCGGATTGATGTTTGTCGATTCAATCAGGTTTGAATAGTGATTGATGTATCCAGCAATATCAATGGTCAAATACCGCGAGAAACTTTTGTAGAGACCGATTTCGTAGCTCGTGAGGCGTTCAGCATCGAGGGCGGCGTTGGGATTACCCAAGAAAAATCCCGCTTGCGTAATGAATCGCTCACCAATCGAAGGCGCGCGAAAACTTCTTCCAACGGAGGCGCGAACCGAAAATTCTTCGTTGAACATGTAGTTCATCGCAAGTTTCGGACTAAGTTGCCAGAGCGACTTTGTTATGATGTCTTCCGTACGCGTTACCAGTCTGCCTTCTTGAATGTTGATGAGTTGGTCAATGTAGGTTACTTGGTCTTGATTGACCTTGTTCCAGTCCAGCCGAATTCCTGCCGTTACTCTAAATTTTTCGGTGAGCGCGATTTCATCTTGCGCAAACAGTCCGAGATTGAAATCCGATGTGGTGGTATAAAGCGATGACCGCACGTCATTGAAATTGAACTCAATGCCCGAAGTGAGTTTATGCTTATCACGCATCCAGTAAAGTGAGGTGCGTCCGCCGTAGCGACGGGCATCGGAGTCGTTGAACGTGGTCGGGTCATTGGGGTCATATGGTCGTCGAATGACGCGTCCGAAAGAATACTTCTGATAATTTCCCAAATAATTGCCTTGCTGGTCGAACTGTTGAAATTCTGGTTTCTCGTTTGGGTAATATTTGAGGATAAAGGTTGTGCGGCTGAAGTACAGTTTCGTCTCCCAACTGGCTGACGCATTCAGCATATTCATGTAGGTCAAGCCCAAGAGTTGATTCGAGGTTTGTTTTTCATCGTCCCCCAAAAAGAATTGCCCCAAAATTTGATTGCCGTTTTCATCAAGCAATGGCTGTCCGTTGGCTTTGAAGACGGGACCAGGCGGCGTGCCGAGTGCGTTGAATCGATTTGACCATTGGTATGCAATTCCTCCTTCAGACCAGTTTCCGATTCCTGTGAATTGGAGATATTGTGTTTCAGATAGAGTATATCGCAACGTTAATTTCACGTCATCGGTCTGAATATCTCCTGCTTCGCGGTATCCTTCATCGCGATTTCGCAAGTAAGTGAGGTTGTATGAAAGGTTTCCGACTTGGTCTCCAACCATCAACATGCTTGATGAAAAGAACGGGCGATTGATACCGGGAAAGCGATTAACGGTTGGTGGCGGGTTATCGTAGAATCCACTCATCACGCGGGCTTTAACCGTAAGGTCAGAAGGCACGAGGCTGATGGCGTTGATGACGCCGCCCATTGCCGCAGAACCGTAGAGCGAAGACGAGGCACCTTTGACGACTTCCAGACGCGAGAGGTTGGTTGCCGTAACGGCTTGCCAATCAACCGAGCCAGCATCGGCGGAGTTCATCGGAAATCCATCGTAGAGCATCATGACGCGCGTGCTTAAGCCGCCGCCCGTAAAACCTTGCGAGCCACGAATCTGCAAGTTTGATGCACCCAAACCCCCAGAGCGCGTTACATCAACGCCCGGAACGCTCTCAAGCACACGGTCGAGCGATGGAACGGCTTGCGATGCAATCTGCAACGCTGATACAACACTCGTTGTAACGGGCAGTTCGACCAAATTTTGCTCATAGCGCGTTGCAGAGACGACCACTTCTTCTCCGCTCACACCCGTCAGAACCAAATGAATATCGAGTGTCGTCGTTTGTCCTGATCGAATTTCCACTTGACGCAGTCTTGGTTTATAGCCGACCGCCGAAATTTTTACTTCATACACCCCTGTCGGAATCGATGAAATTTCAAACCGCCCTTGTTCGTCGGCTCTTGTTCCGATTTTGGTATGGCTGAGCATCACTGTTGCACCGACAATCGCTTCATTGTCTTTTGAATCTCGAATTATGCCTTTCAGACGTCCGACTTTGTCGTCGTCCGCAATTCCCTCTCGTGCTCCGAGCAGAATCAGCAAGGCGAAAATGACGAATCGTTTCATAGTAACGTTCTCCCTGAAAAGGGTTGGGTAATGTTTGAACTTCTTGTTCTCTTGCAAGCCCAAAATCTTGTAAGCCACATCTTTTTGAGCCGCATTTTTTGAGCAAGGGGGCGCACCGCTTCTGTGCGCGACGCCCCTTGCTTTGAATAGACGATTCGAATGAGCTATGGTGCAATCGTCGGATTCCACACACCTTGACGATTCGTTTGGTCCATCGTCATGCTATTTTGCTGTGTGACTGGATGACGGAACTCTGCAAGCACAGACAGCGTCTCAAATCCTCCTGGGGCTGATGAATTCACTTTGAATCGATAGATTTTTACATTGGTATAAGTGCCCAATGGAAGATTTCGAACAAAGGTTGTTGCGTTCCCTGATGCGGGTTTATTCAGCACGATAAAAATGGCCGGTGGTCCGGGCGGCGCCCCTTCGCGATTGCCCATAATCGCAATGAACTCCGAACCTTGCGCCCATGCTTGCGGCGGTCCGACGGGAGCAGGGGGCCAATTGGCAGTGCCAGTGCTTGAAGTTACCGTGCCTGAAAGCGTGGCTGTTCCGGCGCGTCCTGATTGCATCAGGGCTTCGGTTACGCTCATTTCCACTTGGTCGGTAATCGTTGCGCGTGTTTGATTGCGCAAATCCGCCACGATGCCGTTGTTGAGGAACTGTTGCGCGGCTTGTCCAGTGTAGAAGGGATTGACATATGTGGGATAGACGCCGTAAATATCTTTGGGCAGTGAGGCAACAACATTGCCGTTTCCGTCGCGTCCGACTTCAGAACTGAAGGTATAAACGCCGTTTTGTAAGGCACTGAATTCAATGCCGGGCACATTGCCCAACCCCGGAATTGCGGAAACAGGACCGACTCGCGGCTGAAGTGTTGACGGGTTCAGCGGCACAAAGGCAATTTTCATTCTGCCCGGAAACGCCGCACTGGTATCCATCGTGTTTGGCCATTTCGCCGCATCAGTAATAGGCTGACCATTGTAAGTGAAGGTAACCGAGCCTTCGATAACGACGCGCTCCTGCGGCGCGGTATTGTCTTCGGAACAGCCTGCGACAGCGAGTGCCGTTACAAATGCGAGGGCAACAAAAATCCCTCTTAAAAATGACTTGTTCATAATTATACTCCTTTCAAAGAGTGTTTGTGTTTGAACGATTTATTCTCCTAAAAAAGAACAGATAAAAACTTGTGTCGATGCGAATTGCGACGACGCTTGCGCAATGCGGTGTTCATTTTTCGCATTCGCATTTCAACATCTTTATTTGGACGTTTTGGAATCAATGGCTCAATGACGCCGATGCTTTCTGTGCCAAGAACGACGGTTCATTTTCTTCTTGGAGCTGGAAAAAGCGCGGCGGAGCGGTAAGGCGCGGGAGCGGATTAAATTAAAAGCGGCAGATTTTCGGTGGCGAAGTTGAGCGGAAGATGATGCCGCACGCGCTCTTTGAAAACATACTGATGCGCAAGCGCGGATAAGCGTGTTTCAAAAAGTCGTGCGGCGCACTTGAAATATTCTTTTTCAATGGCGCGTTGTGAAGCGGCATGTGGCGTCTTGAAGGCTTCTTGCCCCACGTCACTTACGCCGATTGCCGAATCCGTCTGTTTGTGAACATAGCGATTCGGAGATTGGGCGGCGTGCGGCGGCGCAGAAGCGCACGTCACGAACAGTTCAATGCCGATGCGCAAGGTTTTATCCTTCGCCTTCGACTTGGCGGAGACAACATCTTTGGTAATCGCGCTTCCAGAAATCGTTGAAATCATCACGAAGATATAGACCTCAACAAATCGCCAGAACTTCTTACCGATGGATTGTATGTTGTTTCCTTGAACTTCCATTGTGAGACGTTTCAGACTGCTACAACAAATAAACTTCACTAAAACTGTTGTAAAGTTACGGCGCGTGTGAAGTGCGTCCAACGTCTTTTTGGTTCTTTAAGCCGTTTTTTTTGGGTTTTTAAATGATTGCTTTTTCAGCACTTACAGATGAAATCGACCACAGCGTTTGTTCTTGGGTCTCTTTTCATAAAATAGGGCGTTCTTTTCGGTTTGAAGCGCGCGTTGAACTGTCGTCTAAATTACCTCGATAACGCTCATCGCGCACTTCAAGCACACTCTCCTTTCATCGTTCTCTACTTCACCAACATCATTTTGCGCGTCTCTACAAACTCGCTCAAGCCTGAACGCGCTTGCAGGCGATAGAAATACGTTCCTGATGAGAGCGCGAACTTCGCCCCGTGAAGCGCGACCGAATACAAGCCCTCACTCTGCTTGGCATCGACGAGCGTCGCCACCTTTCTGCCCAGCACGTCGAAGAGTTCCAATCGCACCTCGCTCAACGCCGAAATCTGATACTCGATAATCGTCGTTGGATTGAAGGGATTTGGATAATTCTGCCGCAACTCAAACCGCATCGGCACTTTCGTCTCGCTCGTTCCAACCGAAAGCATCGTTTGCGCTTGATACACACCGAATCCTGAATAGCCCGACGCTATCGGCTCTGCGACAAAACTTCTGAGAACTTGTCCGCTTCCCGAAGCAATGGCAACGCCCGAAGAAATTGCCTGCCAACGAACGGCTTGCGCGCTTGACGATTGAAGCCCGCAAACAAGAATGACGAGTAAAATGAGTTTCATGGTTCGCTCCTCCCGTTTAGCGTTTGATGACCAGCACGTTAAACGCCGCCGCTTGCGGCAACGCGACGCCGTCCATTCGCGTAATCACCCATCGACTTGTTGCTGTACTATAAAAGACTGAGAATGGTGCGGTGAAGTTTGCCGACGGTCCGGCGGAAGTGTTCGCCGTTACGATGAGAATCGCTTGCGAATCGCCGTTGCAAAGCGGACTGTTAATCGTGATGGTGGCATTGTTGGCGGAATTATTGACGACGAATGCGGTTGGATTCGTGCCGCTGACGAGGATTGCGCCGTTTTGAACTTCGAGCGCGTTTCCTGCGCCCGTTCCCTCAAATGAGGCGCGAATCGCTGGCGAACCGGACGCCGACGTCGTCGCTCCGGCAACGCCGATGCTCGCGCTCGAGCCGAATACGCCGAATCCCGTTGACGACGTGCTTGTGCCATACACGCCGATGCCATTTCCCGACGACGCCGCGTGGTCGCCGCGCACTGCCGCCGATTGCAACCCGCCCGATGCGCCCTGCGCACGCCCGTAAATCGCGGTGGAATTTGCGCCGCTCGCGTTGTTGTTGGTTACGCTCAAAAGCGTATTGCCCGCCGTCGCCGTGCCTGAACCCGTAAAAGGCAAGGTAAACCCGCTTGGAATCGGTTGAGCGGAAAGAAATCCGTTCGGATTTGTGACAACCATTCGCGTTCCTGTGCCCGCCAATGTGTCAAAACTAACCCCTCCTTGCAATGTTCGCAACGCCAAACCACCTGCGCTTGACGAAAATGCACCGCCGATGCCATTCACGACCGTTCCGTACACGCCGAAACCGCTACCGTTTTGAGAACCCCAAACGCCGATTCCCAAGCCGCTTGTGCTGAGGTTTTCGCCGCGAACCGCCGATGAAAAAATGCCTGCTGATGCGGTATTCACAATCCCCCTTAAACTGGTCGCATTAGCCGAAGAAGAGGCGTTTCTGATTGTCAATCCTTCAAAAGCATTAACGGTGTCGTTATATGGCAAGGATAGTCGCCCGGCGGTGAATGCGTAAGGAACGCTGGTGAGTTGAACGCGGGGCGCGAGTTCAGGATTCGCGCCGACTTTTACGCCAATCCAATGTTGCGCGTCTCCAAGCGTAAAGGGCAACGGGCTGTTGTTCGCGCTTCCCGTTCCGAGAATGGTTGCAAAAAGCCCTTTTGAAGTCGAGACGCTTATCGGTCCTTGTGTGAAGAGTGCCGTTCCGCCCGTCGCCACGTTGTAAAACGAGAACGACACGTTGTAATTGCCGTCGGGAACGGGATTTCCGTTTGCATCCGTCAAAATGCCTTGATACGAGAGCGTTTGCGGGATATTCGGCGTAGGATTTCCCAAAAGCACCGCGCTTGGTGTTTGCGCCTTCACGCTTGTTGATGAGGCAAAGCAACCCATCGTTAAAATCAGCAGAAAGAATAGACGTTTCATTTTGTTTTGATGTTTTAGTTGTTGATTTGTGCTGAATCGCTTTGTTCCGAACTTGATTGTTCTTCGTCTTTTGAAAGGTCGCGTTGGCTGAGAAATCGCTCCAAGTCGCCGCTCGATGTGAAAGAAAACGACTCGCCGGTGCTGACGCTTTGCAGAGAAAACACGATTTGTTTTTCCTTCTCCGCCGTTGCGCTAAGCAGAGCCATTCGCAAAATGAAGGTTTCCCGATTCGGCATGTCTCAAAAGCCAAGTGAATAAGTCAAGCAGGAATCATCACGATTCAAACACGCGGGCAAGATGGGTTTCGGCACTCACGAAAAACTCATAAGTTAAAGCGAAGGAGCGGGCGGCGTTCCTGTAAGGGCTTTTCTGACAAAGGTTTAGAGGGATAAATAAATTTTTGACGGCATTATTTCAATCGCGGTTCGCGTTTTTTCCATGCTTGAATTGTTTCTGGCGGCGGCGCGGAAAATTCTTTTTTGAACACCTCGATGGCGGCGCGATAGAGGCGTTGAAGCGCGGAAAGGTCGCCTCGCTCGCGATAGATCTCGAATAAGAGTTGGAATGCCGGCTCGAAAACACGGTCGATGTCGAGCATTTTTTCGGCGAACAACAGCGCGCCGTCGCCGTTTTTTTGTTTGTGCATCAACTTGGCGAGCGAGAGGAGCGCGGCGAGGTATTGCTCTTTAAGCGATTCGCGCTCAAACGACGACCACTCGTCGTAAAGATTTTCCTTCAAAAAGTCGCCTTCATACAGTAAAACGGATTGCTCGAGCAAGCGACGTTGCGTCTCTTCCGTCGGGGCTTTTTTTGCTTCGGCGATGAGCGATTTGAATTGCAAAAAATCAATCTCCGCCGTTTCGCCCAAGTCCAGCGCGTAAGTTTGGTCTTTGGCGGCGATGAACCTTGACGGCTGATGAGATTGCAGGTCGGGTTCAAGGGCTTTGCGAATAAATGAAATCGCGTTCAAGAGCGAGGCTTTGGCGTTTTTATTTTTTCGGGAAGCGCCACCCCAAACAAGTTCAATGAGTTCATCGGCGTTCATTGCGGTTTTGTGATGAAGCAATAAAACTTTAAACACATCGCGAGATTTCTTTTGTCCCCAATCGGTTGTCTTTAGTTCGCGTGCTCCAACCGCCACCTTGAATTCGCCGAAGGTTTTCACCTTGACGATTGGGCTTTCGGGTTTCTCTTTCAAGTCTTTGTTTGCAAAATTCGTTTGAATCAGAGAGAGCAAATTTTCCTCGCTGACGCCAAGTCGGGATTGCTTCAACTGCTTCACTAATTGTTCACTTTCGCGTTGCAAGAGCAAAGCACGAATTTTCTCAAACGATTCTTTGCTTTCAAGCTCGGCTTTGAGTTTCTCGGCTTCTTTTTGAAACGCGCTTGCTTGTTCGGTTTGATTCAATCGGCGATAAGCGGCTTCAAGTGTTTCACTGAGCGCAAGCGACATTGCTTTATCGCCAAGTTCGCTCACATCTTCTTGAACGGACGATAAAGTTTCTATGGCGGCTTGCTCGTTTCCCGTCTCAATGAGCGTTTTTGACATTCCAATTTTGCCAAAAAGAAAGGTCGATCGGTCTCCGATTTGACGGGCGATATCAATGGATTGCATAAAGAGGGTTGCGGCTTCGGCGGGCTGTTTGTTTTCGAGAAAGATGTCGCCCAAGTTCGAGAGAGACGCGCAAACGCCTTGTAAATCGCCGATTCGCCGCGCCGTTTCTACGGCTTCGCTGTAAAACAAGACTGCGCTTGAAAATTCTTTAAGCCCCGTGTAACACATTCCGATATTGTGCTGTATCGCGCCTTGCTGATAGAGGTTGTTGGTGCGTCTGGAAATTTCAAGCGCGCGAAATCCGTAGTCCAACGCTTTGGTAAAGTTTTTTGTCGCGTGACAAACAACGGAGAGGTTCGAGAGCGCGGTTTCTTGGCAGTAAAGGTCGCCTTGCTCTTCGCCGAGTGCGAGAAATTGCAGATGAAACGTCGCCGCCTTCTCATAATTTCTGAGCCGATAATATACATTGGCGATATTGCCCGAAGAATGCGCCAGCCCGATTTTATGATTCAATTCCTCGAAGAGCGCGAATGCTTGGGAGTGATGACGCAAGGCTTCCAAATACGCGCCTTGCCGATGAAAGCCAATTCCCATTTGTTGGAGCGTCATTCCAACATCGAGCGTGGCGCGGAGGCTCAAATAAAGTTCAAGCGCGAATCGAAAGTCGCGCAAGGCGTCGTCGTATTGCGAGAGAAAGTTTTTGGCAACGCCGAGATGATAAAAGCTTGATGCAATGAGGCGGTCGTCGCCCAAACGTTGCGAAAGCGCGAGGGCTTCTTGCGAGTGAATTAAGCTTTGCGCGGGATTGCTGGTCCGAAGGTCAAAGGCGAGTTTGTTCAACAGCGATGCGCGCTCGGTATCGCTTTGACAGGCGGCAAGTTGAGAGCGCAGCGCTTCGGTCGTCATTTGGCTTGCATTTTTCAATGAAAAAATTTTCTTTTCTTATACAGTGCCAACAAGGCAATGTAAATCAACCCGCCGATGGCGGCGTTCAGACTTGCAAGCCCAAGCGCAATCAAACCGAGTGTGAGGGTGGAGAATTTTCCCGCGCCAATCCACAAGAGAATTAGCGTATTGAGCACGACGCCCGAAAGCCATAGCCGCAAGAGGTTGTTCCGCAATCGCGCTTCAAATCGGGCGTCGCTGTTCATCAGAGTTCGGCTTGAATCATTTTCCCAAATTCCAACGATTCAAAAATTTTCGATGCGGCTTTGCGTCGCGCCGGATCCTCAAGGCGGATTTCGTCCAATCCTTTTTCAACGTTGCTCGCTTTGAAGTAGCCGATAATGCTTTGCTTTTCGTCGCGCACTTGAATGTAATCGGGCACGACGCCTTTGCCTTTGGTTTTCAGGAGATAGACTTTCATGTATTGCGTTCATTTTTTACTTCCTTTACTTCCTTCACAGGTTACTTCCAGTGGTTACTTGATATTGTGGTAGACGGCTTGCACGTCGTCGTCTTCTTCCAACGCCTCAATGAGTTCATTGACCTCCTTTTCTTGTTCTTCGGAAAGTTCAGTGGTCGTGGTGGGAATGTATTGCAAGGCTGAAAGTTGCACGTCAATTTTTTGCTCCTCCAAGTGTTTTTGCATGGTTGCAAAGTCGTTGAATGAGGTATAGATGAGCACGTCGTCTTCTTCGACCAAAAACTCTTCCGCGCCGTAGTCAATGAGTTCGAGTTCCAATTCTTCGAGATTTTTTCCGGCGGGATTGATTTTGAAGACGCCTTTGCGTTCGAACATAAATCCGACCGAGCCGTTTGCGCCCAGCGAGCCGCCGTGCCGATTGAAGTGCATACGCACGTTGGCGACGGTACGAGTGGGGTTATCAGTCGCCGCTTCAACAATCAGTGCAATGCCGTGCGGCGCATAGCCTTCATAGACGAGCTCTTGAAAATCCGCGTCTTCTTTTGACGAGGCACGCTTGATGGCGTTCTCAATGCGGTCTTTGGGCATATTGACGCTCTTGGCGTTTTGAATCGCCCGACGCAAACGTGCGTTACCATTTGGGTCAGGTCCGCCAAGCTTAACAGCGATGGCGATTTCACGTCCGATTTTAGTGAATGCTTTGGACATTTTCGCCCAACGCGCAAACATTTTGTCTTTTCGTTTCTCGAAAATGCGTCCCATAAAAGTTGAACGGTTTTAATTTATCGGTTTAAAGTTGAACGAGTTCCGTCTGATGATTTTTTCAGAAACCCTTTCTTCAATGCTTGGTCGAACTGCATCGCACCGTAAATGACCGCAAAGGCGAAACTGCCCGTCAAATACGGGATATACGGCACGGCTAAAAGACCCGGAAGCGCATTAAACGCCATACCCGAAAGCAACGCGATTTCAAATTGCCACTTCAATCCGTAACGCACTGCGCAAAACAGCCCGACGTTCATAAAGAGCAACACGTAAAACCCAATCACGCCCGCTTTTGCCGATACGGTTCGCACGACGAAGAGCGGATTTTTTTTTACTATGATAATAATCTCATCTCTCAAAATGCGCTCGTATTCGGCGTCAAGCAAAAACACCGTCGGCGAAATTTCTTTTGCTTTTTTGAATGCGATTTCATCTTGATAGCGAATGCCGTAGTCGTTGTCCAAAAATCCGAAGCCAATATAAACATTGTGCCAAAACGGATGCGCTTGCGGCGGCGACACATATTCGGGTTGAAGTTTGGCAAGATACGCATCACGCTCGGCATAGCGCGTTTTGAAAAACATCACAACGGCAAACATTCCGACCGCTATCACGGCAAGGCTCAAGAGTTTTTCGCGCATCGTCCAACGCTTTTCAAAGAACAGAAGCACAACGAAGACGAGCACGATTGCGGTCGCTGAATGAGCGCGAATCAAATGCCCCAGCATGATTACGATTCCGAACAAGAGCCACGCCGCCCAATGGATTGCGCTTGGTTTTGAATCGGATTTTGAAAATCGAATCAGATACGGAATCATCAACATGGCGAGTGAGGGCGAAAGCGCGTAAATGTCGCCCGATAAATACACCGTAACGAACAGCATCGAGGTCATCGCGCCGTAAAAGAGTTTCGCGCCGCGCGTTTCCAGAATGTGCATCATTCCGATAAAGCCAATCGCAAAGGAAGGAATGATGATGAGAAAGAAAAATAAATCCCAAGCCGTAGCGGCTGAACAATGGAACAATGCCGCAAGTTTCGAGGCGAGGTAATACATGCCAACATCGTCAGTGTATCCCGCTGTGGGAATAAGGCTGTCGCCGCGCAGAGAAACAAGCGAAACGCCCGTGCGTTCAAATCCCGCAACGGCTTCCGAGAGTTCTTGAAAGCGAATCGGCATGAGCTTCGTGACGGGCGTTGGCGCAACTCGGCTTGAATCCGCCGTCGCTACAAGCAGTGTTGAATCGGTCATCGGTTAAGGTTTCTTGACTTCGGCAATAGCAAGCAGCGAGACGCCGAATGGCAAACTCATGTTCGGCAACAAGGCACGCTCGCTCTTGAAGACGCGATAGAGCACATCGTTGATGAGTTTATTTTCAGGCTTCGCGTCGGAGGCGTTGCGCCGTCCGCTCAAATTTCCAACCACCCTCACGAGCGCAATCATTGGGAACAAGAGCGTATTGAAGTATGAACTATATCGCACGGTGTAGCCCGCTTTCTCGAGCAACGCAGTGAGGGTTTGTTTGGTGTATCGGCGTTTGTGATGATGAATTTCGTCGTGCGCGCTCCAAAGAAATTCAAATGCTGGCACGGTAATCATGACAATGCCGTTTTCGCTTAAATACTGTTTTGCCATTGAAACGACGGTGAGGTCGTCTTCAATATGCTCAATGACGTCCAGAAACGAGATGAGTTGAAATTTTTTTCCGTTGAACGTCTCTTCGCCGAGCAAGCCGTGTTTGACGAAGGTTAAGCCGCGCTTGTGGCAATGGTCGACGGCGACTTCGGCGTGGTCTAACCCATGCGCGTCGTAATCGTGTTTCAATTTTTCAAGGATAAATCCGGTGCCGCATCCGACGTCCAAGATTGCCGCCCCTTTCGGCACAAAGGTTTTCGTTACTTGCAAGAGAATTTCGCGTCGCGCTTGAAACCACCAGTGCTCGGTTTCGCTTTCGCGCATTTCATCGTAGAGAACTTTCTCCATACTTGACGTTTAGATTTCGTTTTTTCTCCGACTGTTTAAACGCGCCATACACCTGCCGTCTGATTTGGAAAAGACTCCACAGCATTTCAAGCGAATCTCGAATCGGCGAGACGCGCGAGTGCGGCGAATTCACCCAAGTTACGCCGACTTCTTCAATCGAGTAGCCGAGCACTTTCGCCCACAAAAGCACTTCGACGTCGAAGCCGAATCGCGTCGTCTCCAATCGCTTAAAAATGTCTTTTGCCACGTCGCCCCGAAAGGCTTTGAATCCGCATTGTGTATCCGAAATGCCGTTGATGACCAAAAGGCGCACGAAAAGATTAAAAATCTTTCCCATTGATTCGCGATAGAAGGGCTGGCGTTCGAGAATGTTTGAAGATGGGATTGCCCGCGAGCCGATGGCGACGTCTTTGCCGTTTTGAAGAGGTGAAAGTACTTTTGAAATTTCGGAGAGCGGGGTGGAAAGGTCGGCGTCCATGAAAAGAATGTAATCGCCCGACGCATGTTCAACACCGGCTTTCACCGCCGCGCCCTTGCCACTGTTTTGCGCAAGCTCAATCAGCACGGCTCGGTGCGCGCCGCTTTGTTTGACGAAGGCATTCGCGACTTGGCTGGTTCGGTCGGAACTGCCGTCATTGACGACAATCACCTCCGTTTGCTCAAAGTGATTGGGCAGAAACGATTGAATCTCTTGAAGCGATGCACCCAGTCGTTTTTCTTCGTTGTAAGCGGGAATCACGATTGAAAGAAGCATCGACGGAAACGGCGAGAAGTTTAGTTGAGTAAAGCGAGTTCATGTGGAATGAACAAGATGTAACAAATCAGCCCCGCCGTTGCGCCCACGAGTGGAATGGAGAGATTATCGTCGACGTTCCAGTTTCCCAACTTGATGGGATAGAGTTCGGCAACGGTTGCGGAAATCGCGATGGCAAGCCCGACTGCCGGGTTGAGTTTCGGAGTAACGAGCACGACGAGCAAGGCGAAAAGAAAAAATGCGACGCTTCCTTCGAGCGTTTTCGCCCCAATTTTGATTCTGCCGATTTTTCTTCCGACCAGCGCGGCGGCAGTATCGGCAAGAATGAGAATCGCGAATGCGGCAATCGCTATTGTTTTTGGAAAAAGCCATACCACCAGCACGGCGGAGAGCGTTACAAATGTTGCCCCGTTGAAATTGCGCTGCGTCGCGTCCAATTCATGCGGACGCAGCATTGCGCCGAAATGCTTGTAGTATAAATCGGCGACCGGCTTAACGAACATTTTGAGGAGATCTACAAAAAAGAATCCAAGAAACATCGGCACCAAAAGCATCAACGCAAGCTCTTTGGTGATGTGAAAATAAATGATTGGAATCATAATAGACGCAAGATGAATACCCTTTCTTGCGAGTTCATTCTTGTAATCAATCTGCTCCTGGCGTTCACTGCGCTCCGTTTTCGGAGAGGATTCGGTGGCAAGCGCAACGTCTTGTTGGTAATTTTTCATTCCTTCATTAAAAGTGTTGCAATCATAAGAAATTGACGCGTCAGGTTGACTTGTTAAGTTACAAACGCAAACGCGATTGCAAAATTTCAACATAAAGATTTTTAACGGCTTCCCTTCTGGCTTCAACGCTAATGAGATGCAGACCATGACACCTGCTTTGGAATTTAGACCACGTCCAAACAAGCGCCATCAGATTGACGAACCTTTTTTTTTTGCTATGTTGCGCCCGCAAAATTTGAAACGCTTCACTTTGACGGTTTTCTTTTTCGCACAACAAAAAAGTTGTGAATCAGAAAGTTGTAAAATTTCCGCCCGTTGCGTTTTTCAACCACCGTACTTTTCAGTTTGATTGATTCTATGTCCGAAGCATACATCGTTAGTGCGGCTCGCACGCCGATTGGCAGTTTTCAAGGTTCGCTTGTCTCGCGCCCGACGGTCGAATTGGGCGCAACGGTGGTGAAAGCAGTTGTCGAGCGCGCCGGTGTTGCGCCAAGCGACATTGAAGAATGTATTATGGGTAATGTGCTTTCGGCTGGCGAAGGACAAGCGCCAGCGCGTCAAGCCGCGATTTTCGGCGGACTGCCCGTCTCTACCGAATGCTTGACGATTAACAAAATGTGCGGTTCAGGTTTGAAAGCCGTGATGCTCGCCACACAATCGATAAGGCTTGGCGATGCGCACATGATTGTTGCTGGCGGCATGGAATCGATGAGCAACGCGCCATATTTACTTCCAAAAGCCCGAAGCGGCTATCGATACGGCAACGGCGAAATCATTGACTCGATGCAGCATGATGGGCTTTTCGATGTCTACAATCGCTACTTAATGGGAAATGCGGCGGAACTCTGCGCCCGCGACTGCAACATTTCGCGACAAGCCCAAGATGAATTCACCATCTCGAGTTATGAGCGCGCCGTTAAAGCCCAAAAAGACGGCTTGTTCAACGCTGAAATCGTGCGCGTCGTTTGGGACGAGCGCGGTAAAGAGGTCGTCGTTTCAGAAGATGATGAACCTAAAAATTTTCGTCCCGATAAAATTCCGACTTTGAAGCCTGCCTTTGAACAAGGCGGAACCGTAACAGCGGCAAATGCTTCTAAACTCAACGACGGCGCGGCGGCGGTACTCGTTGCCTCTTCCGAAGCCGTGAAAAGCAAAGGCTTAAAACCGATTGCAAAAATTCTCGCAACGGCGACTGCGGCAAAAAAGCCTGAATACTTTACCACCGCACCGATTGATGCCATTCCGAAAGTCTTGAAAAACGCGAGCCTTACCTTGAACGATATCGATCTTTTTGAAGTCAACGAAGCCTTTGCGGTCGTGAGTTTGGCGGCAGAAAAATCGCTTGGCATTCCGCACGAGAAGATGAACGTGAACGGCGGCGCAGTTGCGCTCGGACACCCAATTGGCGCAAGCGGCGCGAGAATTTTAGTTACGCTCCTGAACGCTCTCGAACAACGCGGCTTAAAGCGCGGACTTGCCGCAATTTGCTTAGGCGGCGGCGAGGCAGTTTCAATGATTGTAGAGCGCGTTTAAGAAACTTTTAGTCGCGAAAGATTTTTGTAGTCCCAAACAATTTCTTTTAATCACTTTTAACCTTAAACTCTTTGGAGGAAATACCATGTCTTTGATGATCACAGAGGAGTGCATCAACTGCTCCGCTTGCGAACCGGAATGTCCGAACACCGCCATCTATGAAGGCGGCAAACAATGGACGCTTTTCGGCGAAACATATGACCCGCTTGCTGAAAGCATTTACTACATTGTCCCCGATAAATGCACCGAGTGTGTCGGTTTTCATGAAGAGCCGCAATGCGCCGCCGTCTGCCCGGTCGACTGCTGCGTCGCCGACCCGAACTTCCCAGAAACGAAGGAAGAACTTTTAGCGAAGAAAGACTCGCTCGAAGCGGATAAAAAGTAATTGTGCTCGCACGCATCTTTTTGAAAGGCGATTCAGCAATGGGTCGCCTTTTGACTTTTCTCCATACCCATATCACTTGAAAAGGATAACGTTTGTCGGTTACTCTGCGAGGAGCGAAGCGACGAAGCAATCCAGTGCCGCCTGTATTTCGCCGTCTGTCGTTGCAAATGCACATTTGGCGATTGTAACTTCCTATTCAATTTCTCAACCGACACTTGCATGGAACTCGCGATTATTTTCTTTTTTCAAGTTTGTCGTATTGCTGTGCCGTATTTGCTCACGTCGCTTGGCGCCACGTATTCGGAGCGGAGCGGCGTCATCAACCTTGCGCTTGAAGGTTTGATGCTCATCGGCGCGTTTGGCGCAACGATTGGGCAGTTCTACACGGGGTCGGCGTTGGTGGGCGTGGTGGTGGCAGTTGTGTTAGGACTTCTCTTTGCAAGCCTTCACGCGGTTGTAACGGTTACGTTCAAAGCCAATCAAATCGTTTCGGGGATTGCGTTGAACATTTTAGCGGTTGGATTGACGAAATTTTTTCTGCGCGTTTTGTTCGGCAGTGCGTCCAATTCGGAGCGGATTGCGGGAATTGATGTGCCATTTGTCTTGCTCGACCCGATTTTTCTTTTTGCTTTAATTGCCATTCCGCTTTCGCATGTGATTTTTTTCAAAACGCCCTTCGGCTTGCGCTTGCGTGCCGTTGGAGAAAACGCCGAAGCCGCCGCCACGCTCGGCATTTCGGTTTCAACGATGCGCTATCAAGCCGTATTGATTTCAGGGGTTTTAGCGGCGATTGCTGGCGCGTTCCTTGCGTTTCAGCAACACAGTTTCACCGACGGCATGATTGCCGGCAGAGGCTACATTTCACTGGCGGCGATGATTATCGGCAAATGGCTTCCGTTGGGTGCGGCGACGGCAAGCGTGCTCTTTGCGTCCGCCGAAGCCCTTCAACTTAACTTGCAAAGCGACGCGATTCCGACGCAACTTGTGCAGTCGCTTCCTTATCTCGTGACGCTATTGGTGCTGGTAGGATTTATCGGTAAATCCGTTCCGCCGCGCGAAATCGGCAAACCCTTTGAGAAGTAGCGGAAGGCTTTGAGGGATTTATGACAGCGTCTTGCTAATGGTGGAGGCGCAAATGCCGCCCTGCGTGCCTTTCGCACCTTTTTTCATTTCGGCGAGCGTCGCGCTGATTTCGTCCATTGTAAGCGGATTGCGGTGCTTTGGAATTTCAAGCATCGCCGCGCTGACGGTAAGTAGTGGAAAGGTTCTGACCTTGCCATCTCGGTCTTTGGATTCAATGTAGCCGCGCGTGCGGTCGGCTTCATCGTAGTAAGGTTTGACGCCTTCGGTAAATTCTTGAATCGCCATCGCGGTGAGTTCATGGGCTTCTTCGAAACGAAGGTTCTTGAATCCGACGAAAAAGTCATCGCCGCCAACATGCCCAACGAAGCAATTCTCGCGCGAAAATCGCTTTTGAAGAATTTCCGCAAAGAGCAAAATCACGCGGTCGCCGTTGCGGAAGCCGTAGCGGTCGTTGTAGGGTTTGAAATTATCGAAGTCGTAATAGACGAGAATGTACTCAGAGTCGATATCCACGAGGGCTTCGGAGACGTAGCCGTAAATGAGCGTGTTGCCCGGCAGTTTGGTGAGTGGGTTTTGGTCGCGTGCCGCCATCAAGTTCTTTTCGTTCAAGACGCGCAAGAGGGCTTTCGCGCTTAAAAATCCGATGTATTCCATCTGCGCCGTTACGATAATGCCCTCTACTGTTTCCCCGACTGAAAAAATCTCCAACATCTTTTCCGCCTTCGTATTGATGTCAACAATCGGACACTTGACGATGAAGTCGCGAAGCGTTTTTCCAAACGATTTATTTTTCAAGAGTTGTCGTCCATACATCGAATAGGTGTAGGCTTTCAAATCTTTTTCGCGCACAATGCCGATAGGCTCGTTGTTTTCGGTCGTAACGGGAAAGAAACTGTAATTATCAAATTCCAAAAACTTGTTGAAGACTTCTTCCATCGATGCCGTAATCGGAATCTGCGGGATATATTCGGATTGGTTGTAAATGATTTCTTGGTCTTGCGAGACTTTGCGGCGGTCTTTTCTGACGAGCATTTCCACCAAGTCGTATTTGATTTTCATATCACGCACTTCGGTGGAGGCTTTTTGAATGTAATGCCCTTGAATGAGGTCGCACCCCAAATCGCGGCAGATGTAGAACTCTTGCTCGGTTTCAATGCCTTCGGCGATGACGGTAATGCCCAAGAGATGCGCCATATTGATGATGCTGGCGACAAAGAATCGTTTTTTGGAATCGTTGGAAATGTTGGAGATGAAGAATCGGTCGATTTTGATGAAGTCTGCGCTGGCGTAATACATCAATTGGAAGCCTGAAAAGCCCGTGCCGAAGTCGTCGATAGCGATTTTGTAGTTTTGGCTTTTGGTCAAATGTAGAATTTGCATCACGGCGTCGCTTCCGCTGAGGCGGTGCATTTCGGAAATCTCGAAGCAAATCGTGCTGGCGGGCAGTTTGTATCGGGCAAGAATTTTTGCCGTGTTGCCTTGTTGATAATCCGACATCTCGAGGACGCGATTATCGACATTGAGAAAGAGTTTGATGCGCTCTTGAAGTCCAGAACGACAAAATTTTTCAATGGCTTTTTCGCGCAAGAGCAGTTCGACTTGATAGAGCGCGCCTTCGTTGTAGGCGGATTCAAAAAATTCCCAAATCGTCTCGAAGCCCGCCGCTTGATAGTTTCGGAGCAGTGCTTCGTAGCCGAAGGTTGCGCCGGTGTGGATGTTGACAATCGGTTCAAAGGCGTGGTCAATGATGCCGAAAATAATCGTGCGCCATTTTTCCGCGATAGCTTTGGGGTCAATCTCATGTCGGTCTGTTAGAATTTCAGACATATCGCACTGTGCTTTGATTTCAAATTGATGCGAATAAATATCTATATGTTGCAGAGATACGGTTTCGTTCCGATGTTTGATGTTAAAAAATCATCACCGTTTTTCCACCTGATGAGTTCCTTCAAGCGTTTTCAGAAATTTTTGAACGGTTTGATTGAACGCATCAGCAACTTCGTGTTGCGGGCAGTGGCGCGTTTGAGGCAAAATCGCAACGCTGGCTTGTGGCACAATTTCTTGGAACTTCGGCACGACTTTATCGGGCGGGAACGCCAAATCTTCCGCACCCCACACGAGCAGGGCGTTTCCGGTGTAGCGACAGGGTCGTGGAAATTGCCCAAATAAAAATCGGTCAGGATTGCGCGACGGCGCAAGGTAGGCGTGAATCGCGCCCGCACTGCGAAGCGGCTTGGCAAATTGCGCCACCAATTCGGTTGTAACTTGCGACGGGTCTAAGTATGTCGGCAATAAACTTTGGCGCGCTCCAAATTCATTAGCAAAGAGCACAAACATCGCCTCGCCGAGTATCGGACTGCCGACAGCACGATACAACACGCGCTCAAACATGCCGACCTCGTCGGGAAAAATCCCCGACGAATCCACCAATACCAACCCCCGCAGTTGCTCGGGGTGTTCGTTGGCGAACCACAAACTCGATGCGCCGCCCATTGAGTGCCCGATAAGAACGACGTCGTCTAACTTCTTAAACTGGGTAAACGCCTTGATTTGTTTTGCCCATAAAGCTAAGCCATACTGTGTGTTGGGTTTTTCCGATTCGCCGAAGCCGAGCAAATCGAGCGCATAGACTTTGTAACTTTCCGCGAAGGCAGGAATATTGCGATTCCAGTGTTGCCACATCGCCCCGTATCCGTGAATGAGCACGAGGGGCGGATTGGCGTCGTCGCCAACCTCGGCGTATCGGCATTGTGCCGTTTTACCGATTTCATATTCAAACGAAAACCAAGACTCTAACATAGACTTTGCTTTTCAGAGAAGTTACAACTTCATCAAGAACTTCTCCGCCTCCCGCTCAACTCAACTTTTTTGCTTAGGGCATCGTCAAGCCGCCGTCAACGGAAATCGACTGCCCCGTGATTGCGCGACTCCAATCCGACGCAAAGAACAATGCTGATTCCGCAAAATCTTCAACCGTTGTAACCTTGCGAAGCGGCGTAATACTTGCAACAAAATCAAACACCTCTTTTGTTGTCAGCGCGCTGGCGTCGGTTATCGAGAGCAAGCCGCCCGCAATGAGGTTGAAGCGAATGCCGTATTTGCCAAGTTCTGCCGCCAGATTGCGCGTCAGTCCAACCATCGCCGCTTTTGCCGCCGTGTAGTCGTAGTAGGTTACAACAGGATTATAGACGAGATTGGTCGAGATGTTAATGACACTTCCGCCGCCTTGTGCTTTCATGTATGGCAGACTTGCGCGCACAACATTGACCGCGCCACCAACCGCACCCCTGAACTGCGTTTCAAAATTGTCCCAAGTTACCGTCTCAATGCTGACATAATTTGCAGACGGATTAAACACATACTTCGGAAGCGCGTTGTTGACGACGATGTCCAACCGCCCGAATGTCTTAACTGCCGCCTCAACCATGGCTTTGACTGCTTCTTCTGATGTAACATCGGCGCCAAGTGCGATTGCCTTCCCGCCCGACTGCGTGATTTCACAGACCACCTGTTCGGCTTTGTCTTTGCTTTGAAAGTAATTGACGACGACGCTCGCGCCTTCACGCGCCATTGCTTTTGCAATCGCCGCACCCACCCCACGACTCGCCCCCGTAACGAGAGCCACCTTGTTTTTGAGCAACATTGTTTTTGATGATTTTGAATTGATAAGAAACGCGGGAATAGACAGGAAAGAATCGCCAAAGCAAGACAGGACGCACAGTCGTTCAGACAGGCTTCGCATCATCTTTCCTTGCGTCAGTATTACCTGCGTCAAGTTCCTCGAGTTTGTTCTCAGCCGCTTTTGGCAGCACCCCGAAGATGATTGCATGCAAGTTTACGCATTTTTTTACTTCCAAAAAATGAAACCCACGCATGCAACCGCGTAGAAATAGGTATGCGCAGTCCAAGTTCTTTGGAAAAAATGTTAACAATTATTTAATAATTTGTTAATACTGCGTATAATTGCGCGTAGTCGCGTCGATGAACGCACTTTTCAACTTTAAACACTGAACAAAGATGAAAAAGACATTGCTTTTTATCGCCGTTGCGCTTATCGCCATTACAAGCGTAGATGCACAACCGTCGGGAAACTGGATTTATGTCGCCGAATCAAGCAACGCGAAGTATGCGGTTCTGAAATCGAAGGAATCAATCACGCTGAACACTTCTGAGCAAATCATGGAGATGTGGGTGAAAGTCGAATTCAACCGAATCCAGCCCAATGGCACGGCTTATCAGTTAGGATTGCAACGCTTTGACCTCAAGCATGATGAATTTGCCTTCCGTGAAGTGATTGGTTACAATGCCGATGGTAAAGTTCTTTATCATCATCGTTATGAGGATTCCGACCTCAACTGGCAAACGGCGCCCTTGCGCAGCGTCGGAAAAGAGTTGCTCCAGATGGCGCAAGGCACGTTTACCTTACTTACAGGTGAAGCCGTTGCGAGAGCCCGCTGAATTCCGACCGTGTTTTTGAGTCAAAACACAAAAGCCCATCGTGATGATGGGCTTTTGCATTCGATAACACTCATACTAAACCTTAACGCTCATGAAGTGCTTTTTTTGCGACGCAGGAGGGCTTTGACAGGCTTTTGATGCAAAACAAATCGGTTGCGCCCGTCGTGCTTTGCTTGATAGAGTGCTTCATCGGCTTGATGAATCAGCGATGAAACCGACAGTTTCGGCATGGGAATGACGACGTTGACGCCCGCGCTAATCGTAACAATTTCCGACGTTAGCGATGCTTGATGCGGAAGGTTAAGCAGGCGTATGGACTCGAAGATTTTTTCTGCCATGTTTTTGGCTTTTTCCCAGTCGGAATGGGTCAGCAGAACGATGAACTCTTCCCCGCCGTATCGCCCGACGTAGTCCGTTGAGCGGCGCAGCGAGGCACGAATGGCGTGCGCCACTTGCCTTAAACACGTGTCGCCCGCTTGATGCCCGTAGCAATCGTTGTAGTTTTTGAAGTGGTCAATGTCTATCATCATCACAGCGAGGGGTTCGCCAGTGCGCATGGCTTTCAGCCACTCGCGTTGTAAGGTGTCGTCGATGCTTCGGCGATTCGGAATGCCTGTCAGGCTATCAATCGTCGCAATCTGTTCTAATTGTTTTTTAGCGCGTTCCAACTCGATTAAACTTTCGTTTAATCGCTCTTCCGCCGCACGCCGCATTGCAATTTCCTGCTGAAGTTTGTCCACACGCACAGCCAGCGCGTGAACGGTTGGCTGTTTCGCATCAATCACTTTCAAGCGAATCAGAAAATACGCATGCTTTCCATCGCGGATAGTGCATCCGTCAAGTTGAATCGGCATTGTACCTCTAAAAGTCTTCAACTCAATCTGCTCGGAAACAAACGTTGAGGAACACGTTACTTTCTGTATCCAATGATTAAACTTCTCGGAGTGGTGAGCGAGAAATGAGGAGAACGGTTTTCCGTGAAGGTCGTCGCCTGTGGGTGAAAATAAGGCGCGTGCGGCATTATTGGCGAAAAGAATTACTTCGTCAGGCGTTGCAATGAGCAGTGGCTCAGGAAGCAACTGTAAGATGTTAAGATGCAACTTCTCCGTCATTTCTGCGCGCTCGCTGGATAAACTTTCTTTATGCTCTTCTGAAACCCGCGTCGAGTCAATCGGTGCAACAGCGTTTGTTGAATGATGGTCCAAACGCATTGGTGTTTATTATTTAGGGTTGAAACGGCAATGAACCGATTATATGCGAGTTGTATTAAATCCGTTGTGATGATGCGCACATCTCACACGAAACTTATCGTCGTCGCGAAGGGGTCATGGCGTTGGTCGCGGGTGAAGAAGGTGAAGCACAATCGCTTATACTTACAGCCAATCATCACAAAGTCGTTCGTTGTAATTCCCCTTCAACTGGCGCAAGTTACGCTTTATTTGCTTGACTTTTGTTGCTTGAATTTTGAACGCTCAAAATCGCTCGCCGTGCGTCGTCGTTCAAAGTTATCGTTCAAACTTGGAGCCGCCGACGCTCGACATAATTTTTCCAATCATATCGCTGTAAATGCGCGTGGCTTCGAGTTCATCTTTGCCGACCATTGAGTTTTGGTGCAATCCTTCCAAAATGAATTCCATCGCGGTGGCGAGTTCCTGTTTGTCCTTGGTTTGAAACGTTTTTTCTGCAAACTCACGCAAGCCTTTGACTTTATCCAACGCTTTGAAATACTCTTCAAATTTCATGTCGTCGTATACATCGACTTGATTGCCTTGCGAAAACCAGCCTGTTATAGCGGCATAAACACTCTGCCCTTGAACTTTCTTGTTGGGGTCGGGACAGTATTTTTTGAAGACTTGATTGACGGCTTTGCCGATGAGCAACTTGGCGACGTTGATTGCGCCTTCCTGCTCGCCTTCATAGACGAGTTCAACTTTTCCCGTAATAGCAGGCGCGACGAGAAACATATCGGAAATTCGCACGCAGGCTTCGGATTCATCGTGCATAATCGCTCGACGTTCGGCACTGCTTACAAGGTTTTCCATTGCAGTAATCGTCAGCCGCGCCGAAACACCAGACTTTTGGTCGACATATTCACTTCGACGCGCTTCAAAGGCGATATGTTCAATAATTTCTTTGAAATAATACGGCACTTTAACCTCCACTTCCGACGGGCGTTTCGTCCATGCTTCTTGCTCCGTGATTTTGATGCCGATTTCAATCGTCTTCGGATAGTGCGTAATGATTTGCGAGTCGATGCGGTCTTTGAGCGGCGTGATGATGTTGCCGCGATTGGTGTAGTCTTCGGGGTTGGCGGAGTAAATGATGAAAATATCGAGCGGGATTCTCACTTGAAATCCGCGAATCTGAATGTCTTTTTCTTGCATGATGTTGAGCAAGCCGACTTGAATGCGCGGTTGAAGGTCGGGCAGTTCGTTGATGGCGAAAATGCCACGATTGGTGCGCGGAATAATGCCGTAGTGAATGACATTCTCGTCGGCGTAGGTGAGTTTTTGCGAGGCGGCTTTGATAGGGTCGATGTCGCCGATGAGGTCGGCGATGGTTACATCGGGTGTTGCAAGTTTTTCGCCGTAACGCTCCGAACGATGGAGCCAAGCAATTTCGGTTTCGTCGCCTTCGTGCAAGACTTTTTCGCGAGCGTATTTTGAAATTGGATTAAACGGGTCGTCGTTGATTTCCGAGCCTTTGATGACAGGAATGAACTCATCAAGCAAATTAACAGCGAGACGAATCAGTTTTGTTTTGGCTTGTCCGCGAAGACCAAGTAAAATAATGTCGTGCTTTGAAAGCAGTGCGTTTTGCAGTTGCGGAATAACGGTGCGCTCGTAGCCGATGATGTTCGGGAACGGGTTTTCGCTGTCCTTCATTTTTTGAATCAAGTTCTCGCGTATTTCATTCTTGACAGAGCGCGTGCGATAGCCTGCGCGTTTGAGTTCACCGAGCGTTCGAATTTTTGTGATGTCTTTCATAAATCGTTGGTTATGTGCTTAACTAAAAATTGTTGTTAGAGGGAGTCTAAAACCGCCAAGCAAATTTTTGCCGTTGAGTGTATCGCGTTCGGTCAGAATTTGCGTCGCTTTGTCGCAATAGACGGTAACTGATTTTTCTGAAAGATTAACGAGCCAAATTTCCCCCACGCCCGCTTCTTTCCACGCTTTGACTTTCTCTATGGCTTCCGTCATCTTACTTGCTTGTGAGACGACCTCGACGACAAGGTCAGGTATGACCGTCAAAAATCCAGATTCAATTTCTTCAACGCTCCTAATTTTCTCACGACTGACGAAGGTTACATCAGCACCGCGAACCGTGTCGGGATTGCGCTCCAAATACACGCCCGTTTCCGCTGTGAAAACGAACCCCAGATTTCTCGGTTTTACAAAGTTTCTCAACTCGGTTGAAATTTCATTTGCAACATATCCGTGCTTTCCACCAGCAGGCATGGTTTCAATGGGTTTGCCTTTGACGAGTTCGTAGCGTTTTCCGCTCTCGCTTTGCAGTTCCAACAAGTCTTCTCCCGTAAGCAATTTTTCTGCAATCATCATAACCTATCTCCTTGTGAGCTTAACTAAAAATTGTTGTTAGAGGCAGTGTAAAACCACCAAGCAAATTTTTGCCGTTGAGCGTATCGCTTTCGGTCAGAATTTGCGTCGCTTTGTCGCAATAGACGGTAACTGATTTTTCTGAAAGATTAACGAGCCAAATTTCCCCCACGCCCGCTTCTTTCCACGCTTTGACTTTCTCTATGGCTTCCGACATCTTATTTGCTTGTGAGACGACCTCGACGACAAGGTCGGGAATGACCGTCAAAAATCCAGATTCAACTTCTTCAACGCTCCTAATTTTCTCACGGCTGACGAAGGTTACATCAGCACCGCGAACCGTGTCGGGATTGCGTTCCAAATACACGCCCGTTTCCGCCGCGAAGACGAACCCGAGATTTTTTTCTTCGACGAATGCACCCAATTTGCGCTCAATTTTTGAGGCGATGTAGCCGTGTTTTCCGCCTGCGGGCATGGTTTCAATGGGTTTGCCTTTGAGGAGTTCGTAGCGTTTTCCGCTTTCGCTTTGCAGTTCCAGCAACTCTTCTCCCGTAAGCAATTTTTCTGCCGTTAGCATTGGGTCGTCTCCTTATCGCAATTTTTTGCGACGATTTTTGATGTAATCTACAAACATATACTCGCCCAAGTTATCCAATCCGCTGAAATAGGCGCGTCCTTGATTGGCTTGTGTGAGTTCATTGACGAAGCCTTGAAGATAGGGGTCGCTGGTTACCATAAAAGTTGTGATGGCGATTTTATCTTTTCGGCACATCACGGCTTCGTCGAGCGTTTTGTTGACGATTTTTCTATCCAGCCCGAATGAATTTTTGTAAATCTTTGCGCCTTCATTGATGGCGGAGGGTTTGCCGTCGGTAATCATGAAAATTTGTTTGTTCTGATTTTTCTTACGCTTCAAAATTTGGCGGGCGAGCGCAAGTCCGGCTTTGGTGTTGGTGTGATACGGTCCGACGCTGATGAACGGCAAATCTTTGACTTCCACTTGCCACGCTTCGTCTCCGAAGAGCAAGACGTCGAGGCTGTCTTTGGGGTAACGCGTCAAGATGAGTTCCGAGAGTGCCATGGCGACTTTCTTTGCAGGCGTGATACGGTCTTCGCCGTAGAGAATCATGGAGTGAGAAATATCAATCATCAAAACAGTGGCGCAAGTGGTTTGATGCTCGGTTTCATAGACGCGGAAATCGTCTTCGGCAAGACGAATTTCGTCGAGCTCGCTGTGTTTAAGCGCGTTTTGAAGCGTTTGCGTGAGGTCAAGATTTTGAAGCGCGTCGCCAAATTTCCAACTTCGCGTTTCAGGCGTGCGCTCTTCCGATGAGCCGGACTTTGGAATTTTGTGATTGCCGAATTGCGACTGTTTGCGGAGCGATGAGAAAATTTCGTTGAGCGATTCTTCACGAATTTTCTTCGTCGTTTTGCCTGTGATGTTGAATGTGCCGTCGCGCGAAGGTTCTTCCAAGTATCCTTCTTGTTTGAGATACTCGATGAAATCGCCGATGCCAATTTCGTCGTCGCCCAATCCGTATTGCCTGTCCATTTCCGTTAGCCATTGCAAGGCTTGATTGGCGTCGCCGTTGGTGTAAATCAAAAGTTGATTAAACACTTTGAGCATTTTTTCAAGCGAAGATTGCGCTTTGCTATGCCGCTCGTCCCATTTAGAAAACCGATAGTCCATATTTTCAATCGTGAATTGAGGTCGTTATGTAAGCCGTGAACGGCTGAAAGTAAGAAAAAATTTGATACGGCAAGCAGTAAGAAGTGCGGCTTAGAGCGAGAGGAGAAATTCCGTCAAATTTGTGTTTTGAGAGAGCCCAAGTTTGCGGCGCAGATGCAAGCGATACGTTTCGATGCTTCTTGGCGAAAGAAAGAGCAGTTGGGCAATTTCTTTGGTGGAAAGTTGAATTTTGAGAAGCACGCACAGGCGTAATTCCGTTTTGGTGAGTTCAGGAAACCGCTGTGTGAGCGTTTGAATGAAGTTTTGATGCACGCTCTCAAATTGTTGTTCAAACAATCGCCAGCTTTTTTCATCGGCTTTGGATTTATCGAGCTGCTCAATCAAGTCTGAAATTTTTTGTTCAATTCCCTCTGATGCTTTGCCCGAAGCCGATTTTGAAAGCGTTGCCAATTCCGACTTCAATTTCTCGACGAGTTCGTTTTTTTGCACGAGCGTCATCGCCATGGAAACAATCTCTTGCTTTTTGTGTGCCAGTTCTTTTTCCGTCTGCTCGGCTTTGAGTCGGAAGATTTCACGCTCGCGCGCCATTTCGGCGACTTGGTGAATGATTTGCAATTTTTTGGTTTTCGAAATCACTTCTTCGTTGAGCATTTCTTCGCGCACGCTTTGATGAAGACGAACATGGTGGAGTGCCTTTATCAAGTCTCCGGTTTGTTCGAAGGCGCGTGAAAGTTCGCGATGCACATCAGCGAGCCGCTCAACTTTCTTGATTGTGTCCAGCAGTCCGAGTGCTTCTTGTAACATTTGAATGGCTTGCGCGCCTCTGCCTTCAACATTGTAAAGTTTTCCAAGCGAATAGAGCGCGGCGATGTGTTCAGTTTTGTCGTCAAGTTTGCGTGAAAGCGAGAGACTTTTTTTGTAAGTCGATTCGGCTTTCTTCATCTTTTCCATCTTCATGTAACAATTTCCAATGCTAATTAGCACGTGCGCCTGCCCGGCTTCATCGCCTAATTCTTCCTTGATGGCTAAACTTTTTTGATGGGCTTCAATGGCGGCAGGATAATCGTTCATCTGCTCATAGACATTGGCAAGATTGTTGAGTGAGACGGATTGCCCGTAACGATGCCCAGCCTCCGTAACAATCATCAAGCATTTTTCAAAAGCCAGACGCGCTTGCTCGAAGTCGTAAATCTGAAAATAGGTGTTGCCCAGCGTGGTATAAGATTTGGCGATGAGAATTGGAGCGTTCAAGTCTTGCGCAATCGTAAGGGATTCGTAGCCAAAACGAAGTGCGGTTTCGTAGTCGCCCAAGTTGTAGTACGCCGTGCCGATGGTTTGCGCCACAGCGGATTGGAGCGTTTTATCGGGGGCGTGCTTTAAGCGTTCGCGGGCGTTCAGCGCACAAGCAAGCGCGTTTTCGTAATCGCCCAGTTGCCCGTAGTTCGTGGCGGCGCGATGCAAACTTTTCACAATCCCCGATTCATATCCAATACTTTCCGCCAACCCTTTGGCTTCCAGCGACTTTTCAAGCGAGACTTTGGGCGAAAAGGTCTTATCCGCTTCAAGCAAGAGCGCGTCAACTTTGTTTTCAATGCTCAGCCGTGCAACAGCGGTTAGAACTTGCTTTTTCGGTATTCCGCGAGATGAACGACTCATATCTCAACCGACAAAATGATGTTTGAGCAAAGTTAAATCGCACGCTCAAAATATCGTAGAAATATCGTAGTGCTTTTTTCCCGACGCACCCTCATCTTTGCCCCGAGCAATTCACAATCGATTGCTTTTTTCTTCCAACCTAATCAGGGACAAAAAAAATGAAACATCAACGACTTCTTTTCGGACTGCTGCTGCTTCTGCTTTTGCCCATCGGCTCAAAGGCACAAACAGGATTTGACTTTTGGTATCGTGCTGACGGCAATGTTACAACCGACGGCAACGGA
>JBDNCJ010000039.1:0-28849 GCA_046719715.1 Chloroherpetonaceae bacterium
AGTAAAAAATGAACACACCGAAAGAACTTTCCGACGCGCTCGTGCGCATTGAAGGCTTAACGCGCAAGCCAATTGGAATTAAATTCATCAAGCATTTGAGCGAGATTCCCTCGTGGGTCAAGAAGTTCGGCGAAGGCGCAAACGGCGTTGCCAAATCAATGCTCTGCGCGATGTGGGGCGATGCCTTCAACGGCGCCGGACCATTTTATACCGTCAAGAAAGACCACATTTGTGGCGGCGGCGCCATTGCCGCAGGCTTTGGCTCAACAATGCCCGTCGAACAAGCGGCAAAATTTATGATTGGCGAAAAACTCGTCTATGGCACACTCGAGGGACTTAAAAAAGCCATGACTTCGACCCTTCCGTTTGAAGACGATGAATTCGAAGCCCAAGTCATTTCTCCGCTCGAGAAACTTACGCCCGATTTTCTTCCCGATGTGGTCTATATCGTCTGCAAACCGTTTCAAGGACAACACATTCTTCGCGCTTACGGCTTCGATAGCGGCGAAATTGTGCATGGCATCGGTGGCACTTCCACTTGCGAAATGGTTTCAAGTTATGTGATGCACACGGGCAAACCAACCTTTACGCTCGGTGACTTAGGTGGCAACACAGGTATGAACATCAAAGACGACGAAGTCTTACTCGCATTTCCCTTTGAAGACTTAAAAATCGCCGTCAAGAATTTAGAGCGAATCTGCCGCGACTCGACGATGTATAAGCATAATCTTTACCACGAACTTCCAATCGCAACTTCATGACGGACTGCCGCTCGCTGTGGGTTTCTCTTATTCTCTTTGGATTGGTTTTATTCGTAAGCGCGTGCGCCTCCACCACGTCCTCCGTGCGTTTCTCGGCGAAGCCGATTTCAAAAGACGAAATCAAAGCCCTCGAAGCCGAAGCTGAACAAGAACCCGATGACGATGCCGTCGTGGATTTATTGCCACCACCGAAGCAATTTCCAGCCAATGCACGTGAGCGATTGGAAAACGAAATGGATAAATACTTGGGCGTGCGCTATCGCTATGGCGGAACAGGCGTTGCAGGCATGGATTGCTCGGGCTTTGTGAGCCGTGTGTTTTATGACGCGCTGAACATCAGTCTCCCCCGTTCATCGGCGGCACAAGCCAAAGTCGGCGTTTCCGTAAGCAAAGCGAATTTGGCATTCGGCGATTTGGTGTTCTTCAAAATTCGGCGCAATCGCATTTCGCACGTGGGCATTTATGTCGGCGATAACAATTTCGTTCATGCCTCTACGAAACTTGGCGTCATCGTCAGCAATCTTGACGAGCCATATTACAAGCGTCGATATGTTGTAGCGCGACGGATTGGGAAGTTTTAAGATGCCTTCGCTTTCAAGATTCGCCACTCTTCTTCCGAAAGAAATTTCTTGCTCGACTGCTTCGGCGACTTCTTTTTGAGTTCTGCTACCCGCTCTTTCGCTTCAGGGTGCGTAGAAAGAAACGCCGGCAGTTTCGTCTGGCTGTGCGCTTGGTCTAATTTTTCAAAGAGCGACACGATGCCAGTCGTGCTCACCCCCGCTCTGGCAAGGGCATCAAAGCCGAAGGTATCAGCGGCGGTTTCTTCGCTTCGGTCGTAGGCAAGGTTGAGCAAGGCGCGGCTGTTCTCGAGCAGAATTGCAGTTAATCCCCCTGCGTCGCCAAAGAGCATTGCAAATGTGAGCGCAACGAGCGAACTGCGAATGATGCGCTTGAACCCATGTTGCAAATACACATGCCCGCTTTCGTGCCCGAGCAATCCGAAAAATTCATCTTGATTATCCATTAAATCCAAAATGCCGCGATACACCACAATGTATCCGCCGGGCAAGGCAAATGCGTTCTTGATGGAATCTTCCACAATGACGATGTGGAATTTGTAGGTTCTACCTTCGGAAAAGGTCTCAACAATCGCATTGCACTTTTTCAGCACGGCTATGGTTGCAGAATCTTTGTTGAGCGGTGCTTGTGAAATTGTTTGTTGGAACACGGCTTTTCCGAATTCGGCTTCGGTTTCAACAGGAATAAGCCTTGCGATTGTGCCCGAAAGCGCATCTGCGCCGACCGTGAAAAAGAGAATCCCCACGATGATTATTCCCACCATTGCCACAACAATCCACGACGAGACCGAGAGCAACGGCTTGCGATTTTTATCGAACTTATCGGCTTGAATCGTCCGCCACGCATCTATGCTTTCAATCGTGATATAGGCTTTGAGCGACGCGCGCTCGACTTCCAATTTTACATATCCGCTCTCACTGGCTTCGAGCACACGAAATTCATCTTTCGTAAAGAAAAATTCTTTGCCCTCTTTGACGACCGATACGCCGTAAGGGTTGATGATGAGTTTGACGGCGCATGTTTCGTTTTGCTCTGACCACATGCCTTCGCCTTGCCAAGTGTTCATGGTGATGTTTCAAGGTGGTTTTGCTGATTAGTGCGAAAATACTCGTTAAGAACCAGCGCCATATATGGTGTCTTGGACATCAGGCGCGCAAAATGGTTAGCACTTCTTTTTCTAAGCGGCTTAATTTTTCGCATATCCTTTCTTCAGCGGTTACTCGAAACTTTTTGGTCGCACGCTCAAACTCTGCTATGAAATGGCTCGTGAAAGCCGATTCGCCGCTTTCGCTGAACGGCACAAATGTATGTCGTTTCTCGCGGTAGAGTTGTAACTCGGAAAAGTCTTTGTAATCGAAAATAGATTTTGGAGAGGGTGCATCAATAACGATTTCGTAGCCGTTGAGGTTCAATCGCCATTTTTGATTCAAGTAGCGACAGAGTTCAAGTTCTTTTTCTTTTCGGCGTTGCGCGTTGGTAGCGAGTTCTAATTGCCATGGTTCATTTGGGTCTATGGGCACTGTCAGGGCGCGTTTATACGGGCGACGTTCCAAAATCGCAATGAGCAATTCTGCCGATGCAAAGAGCGGCTTTGGAAGCGCGTCGAGTAGGTCGTCCAAGATTCGCTCGTCGGTGTTGTGATAAAAAATCGCCTGCACCTCACTTCTGGAGAGTTGCTCGTCGTCGAGCGCATCTTGAATAAAGCGTTTGAGCATCGCCGACATGGTGCGGACGGTATGATGCCAATACACATTGCGCATCATAGCATACTTGGCGAACATCAAACTTTCAAACGGCGCAATGCCTTTGCTGGTAATGGCAAATCGCTTTCGCTTGGCGTCTGGCACGAACGATTCAATGAGCCGTTCAATGTCGATATTGCCATATGGCACAGAGCAGTGATAGGCATCGCGCATCAGATAATCCATCTTGTCGGGGTCAAGCGTGCCGCTGATGAGTTTTGAAAATTTCATCTTCTTCTTTCCCGTAACCATCGTGGCGACTTCGTTTGCGTCCAAGTTCCACTCTTCGGCTAAAATTTCTGCCAAACTTCCAAAGCCGTCGTGCGTCTCGAAGACGCGCTCCATAGTCAGGTCTTGATGGTCTTTGAAGACGACTTCATTCGTGCTTGTGATTGCCGTGTTTTCAACAAGGTGCGCATGGGGATAGTGTCCAATGTCGTGCAACAGGCTTGCCGCTAAAATCAATTTGCATGCCTGCTCATCAAACGAAAAAGATTTGCTTTGAAGTGATTGCGTGAGCGGATTGGTCAAAAGCCGTTGTAAAATCAACTTCGTGAGGTGATAGACGCCGATGCTATGCTCAAAGCGCGTATGCGTGGCGCCGGGAAATACATAGTGAGCAAACGATAACTGCTTGATGCCTTTCAAACGCCGAAATGTCGGGTGGGAAATGGTTTTTTTAAGGGCGCGGTCAAGCGGAATATGTCCCCAAACGGGAACGCGAATAAATCCGCCGTCGGCGCGAAAGAGAAAGTCAGGAAAGGACATTTATCCGATTGCTTCAATTCTATCAAGAAAAATGTTGATAAGTTTATGCGTCGTGTTCAAACTGACAACTTCCTGCCACACCTTTGAAATACGCATGTGAAATTCCTTCATCTTCAAATTGCCAAAGCGAATATGTATTACCTTTGGCGGCGGCGTTGAAACCATCATGCGATTTGAAAAGTCAGCGTCCTTCGTGATTATGGTTAGGTTGTTCATTTTCCCATAGCTCCATACCTGGTCATCTGTCCAAGTTTCACCAATATCTTTTAGATGCAAAAATTCAGGACTATTCCAAGTAGAAAAGTAGTATGGCAAGTTGACATCTATCAAGAAACGCTTTATTTCATCTATGATGAATGACGAATCTGTTTTTCATCAACTCCGCTGTAAATCTTAAACACGCTGAAATATCCTCGCGTGTGAGCGAGGGATATTGACGCAAAATTTCATCAATACTCTCGCCCGCGCCTAAAAATTCCATGATGGTCTGAACGGTAATGCGTGTGCCGCGAATCGTCGGCTGTCCGTTACACACCTCGCTGTTAATTGTGATGCTATCAAAGAGTGTCAGCATTTTTTGGAAAAAGATATTCATTCTTCAAATCTTGCTTCAATATAAGCCGTCTCTTGGGCTTCATCAATCGTAATGTAGAGCGTATTTGGGTGGCAACAGACGGCGCAATCTTCGGTGTAAGTCTGGCGCGCGCCGCCTTCGGTGTCGACGGTCGTTTCGTTCCATTCGCCGCACACGGCGCACATGTAGCCTGATTCTATGAGCATAGCTTGAACAAGAGAAACGCTTTCAGGTGCAAAGATAATTGGGAAAAATCTGTAAGTTTCCTCGAAACGATTCTGTAACCTTTATTCGTTGTCAGTATGTCCGCAAAACTTTTCTCCGAATTTCCGCCGCTCACCAAACGCGATTGGCTTTCTGAAATTGCGCGCGACCTCAAAGGCAAGTCGTTTGAAGAAACGCTTGTGTGGCATTCGCTTGATAGCATTGATGTTCAGCCGATTTATACTGATGAAGATGTTAAACCGTTTGCACTTCCTTTTAAGCCAACAGGTGAATGGCTGATTCGCGAGGAAATTTTCGAACAAGATATTTCACAAGCGAATGCACGTGCGCTTGATGTGCTTAATCGTGGTGCGATGGCGTTGGCGTTTTTCGTTGCGCCGAAGACGGAGTCAGAGATGCGCGCGCTGCTGAACGGCATTTGGCTTGAAGCCGCACCCGTGCATTTCTACACATGCACTGACGCCGAGCGCGTGCTTTCGCTTTTTCTTAACGAAGTTCGCCAGCGCAATCTTGATGCAAAATTCATTCACGGCTCGCTCGATGTTGATGCCATCGCGGCGTTTGCAACATCGGGCGTGTGGGATTTGCGCGCATTTGAACGTGCAACAGAACTTGTTCGCGCCGCGATTCCCTTTCCAAACTTCAAGGCTTTAACGATTCGCGCCGACGTCTATCACAACGCAGGCAGTTCGCTGGTTCAAGAACTTGCCTTCGCGCTGGCTTCAAGCGTTGAATATCTCGATGCCCTCACCGAACAAGGGATTTCAGCCGATGAGATTTTAGGAAGTCTCGAGCTGTCGTTTGCTGTGAGCACGAGTTACTTTTTTGAAATTGCCAAATTCCGTGCGGCGCGGTGGCTCTTTCATCAATTAGCACAGGCTTACAGTGCTTCGACTGTGCCAACCATTCACGCTTCAAGCGCACGGTGGAACAAAACGATTTACGACGCTCACAACAACCTTTTGCGTGGCACGGTTGAAGCGATGGCGGCGGCAACCGGCGGCGCTGATTCCATCACCGTCTCGCGCTTCGATGAACTTTATGCCACACCCAACGAATTTTCTGCACACCTTTCACGCAACACAAGCCTGATTTTACGCGATGAATCGCACCTCGATAAAGTCGTCGATGCCGCAAAAGGCTCTTATTTCATAGAATCGCTGACAGAATCTATGGCTAATGAAGCATGGAAACTCTTTCAGCAACTCGAGGCACAAGGTGGAATGCTTTCGGCACTTCGTTCAGGCTTTGTGCAATCTGAAATTCGCCGCGTGCGAAGTGCTAAAGAAAAACTTATTGCCGAAAAGAAATTAAACTTCATTGGCGTAACAAAGTCTCCGAACCCAAAAGAGAAAATGAAGGCGAAACTTGCACGCTCACCTGAGGTGCCCGCGACGCAACACGCTGAAATCGAGCCTCTTCTCCCGTTCCGCGCCGTTGCAGCTCTTGAATTAGAACGACTCAACAGTGAATAACTTTGTTCCAATAATCTTAACCCGACAGAGAAGACGATGCGACCTGATTTTTCAAACCTTGCACTCACACCGCCGAATATCGGCAAAACGTCTCATCAAGACGCGGCAGTGTGGCTTACACCCGAAGGCATTGCCGTAAAATCGCACTATACATCTAACGATTTGGAAGACCTTGAACATCTTCATTTTGCGGCAGGATTGCCCCCGTATCTGCGAGGACCTTACTCGACGATGTATGTCATACGTCCTTGGACGATTCGACAATATGCAGGCTTTTCAACCGCAGAAGAATCGAATGCTTTCTACCGACGCAATCTCGCCGCTGGACAAATGGGGCTTTCCGTTGCGTTTGATTTAGCCACACATCGCGGCTATGATAGCGACAACGAGCGCGTCTTCGGCGATGTCGGAAAAGCCGGCGTGGCGATTGATACCGTCGAGGACATGAAAATTCTCTTCGACCAAATTCCGCTCGATAAAATGTCGGTCTCTATGACCATGAACGGCGCGGTGATTCCCGTTATGGCGTTTTACATCGTCGCCGCCGAAGAGCAAGGCGTCAAACATGCCGACCTTTCTGGCACGATTCAAAACGACATTCTCAAAGAGTTCATGGTGCGTAACACTTACATCTATCCCCCCGAACCCTCTATGCGCATCATCGCCGATATTTTCAAATACACTGCCAAAGAAATGCCAAAGTTCAATTCCATCAGCATTTCGGGCTACCACATGCAAGAAGCCGGCGCGACGGCGGATTTGGAACTGGCTTACACGCTCGCCGATGGCTTAGAATACCTTCGCACCGGCATTCGTAGCGGCTTGGACATTGACGACTTTGCCCCACGCCTCTCGTTCTTTTGGGCAATCGGCATGAATTACTTTATGGAAATTGCGAAAATGCGTGCAGGCAGGCTCTTATGGTCAAAACTGGTCAATCAATTCCACCCCAAAAATCCGAAATCGCTTGCACTTCGAACCCACTGCCAAACCAGCGGATATAGCCTCACCGAACAAGACCCGTTCAACAACGTAATTCGCACCTGCATTGAAGCCATGGCGGCGGCACTTGGACACACGCAATCGCTTCATACCAATTCGCTCGACGAAGCCATCGCACTTCCAACCGATTTTTCTGCACGCATTGCGCGCAATACCCAACTTCTTCTGCAAGATGAAACTGACATCTGCCGCACCGTCGACCCTTGGGGCGGCTCATATTATGTGGAACGGCTTACGCACGAACTTGCTCACAAAGCATGGAAATTGATTGAAGAAGTCGAGTCGCTGGGCGGTATGGCAAAAGCCATTGAAGCCGGTTTGCCAAAACTGCGCATCGAAGAAGCGGCGGCACGCAAACAAGCCCGCATTGATTCAGGCAAAGACATTATCGTCGGCGTTAATCGCTATCGACTCGACAAAGAACCCCCGATTGACATTCTCGAAGTCGACAACACCGCCGTGCGCGAAGCCCAAATTGCTCGTCTGAAACATATCAAAGCCACGCGCGATTCCGCCGCTGTCGAAGAAGCCCTCAACGCCATTACGCAAGCTGCCGCAACCAATCAAGGCAACTTGCTCGAGCTGGCTTGCGAAGCCGCTCGCCGACGCGCCACTCTGGGCGAAATCTCTTATGCAATGGAAAAAGTCTTCGGGCGTTATCAAGCGAACATCAAAACCATCTCTGGCGTGTATTCATCGGAAATCTCACAAGACGAAAACTTTCTCAAAGCCAAACAAATGGCTGATGAATTTGCCGAACTTGAAGGACGCCGTCCGCGCATTCTTATCGCGAAAATGGGACAAGACGGGCACGACCGCGGCGCAAAGGTGATTGCAACCAGTTTCGCCGATTTAGGGTTCGACGTCGATATCGGTTCGCTTTTTCAAACACCGAAAGAAGTCGCTAAACAAGCCGTTGAAAATGATGTCCACATCGTTGGCGTTTCAAGTTTAGCGGCAGGTCATAAAACGTTGATTCCAAAACTGATTGAAGAACTTGCCTTGCTCGGACGCGAAGACATTCTCGTGATTGCGGGTGGCGTCATTCCGCATCAAGATTACGACTTCCTTTACAGCAAGGGCGTTGCCGCTGTCTTTGGACCGGGAACAGTGATTTCCATCGCCGCTCAAAAAATCCTGAAAATTTTGATTGATTCATTCAAAACCCAAGACGCATGAGTGCTGTTGAGCAATTATCCAAAACGATTTACACGGTAGAAGAATACCTTGCCCTCGAGCGCGAAACGCACGAAAAGCATGAGTTCTACAAAGGCGAGCTTTTTGCAATGGCAGGCGGTTCGCCAAATCATGCGTTGATTTGCATGAACATCTCCTCTGAATTGCACGTGCGGCTTTCTCGTAAAGGCTGTCGTGCGTTCAACAGCGAGTTAAAAATCTTCATTCAGCCGTTTGACCTTTACACCTACGCCGATGCCAGCGCGCTCTGCGGAAAGCCGAATTTCCTCAAAGAAACCGACGCCATTATTGATAACCCCTCGCTCATCGTCGAAGTGCTTTCCGATTCCACCGAAGATTACGACCGAAGCAAAAAATTTCTTTTCTACCGTGCCTTGCCTTCGTTCAATGAGTATTTGCTCATTCGTCAAGAGAAACCTTTCGTGGAATACTACGCCAAACTTGCTGAACACAAATGGCTTCTGACCGAAGTCGAAGGGCTGTCGTCGACTGTTCGGCTCAAGCACCTTGGCATCTCGATTCCGCTTGCTAAAATTTACGCCAACATTCAATTTGCGCCGACGAGTTGAGCTAAGCCTGCGGTTTCGGTTCTTGAACTTCGGCGGGCTCTTTTGCAGTAGGCAGTTTTGGGAAGATGTTGTAGCACTCGCGGCGAATGAGTTCTTGCTGTTGTTGAATGAGTTCGGCGTCGATTTTGAACTGTTGAAGCAACAGGGAAAAAATCTGAATGGACGTTTCTAATTTTTCTGTAACGACCGTGCTTGCACCCGCTTCGTAGAGCGCGGGGACTTCTTGGACATTGCGCGTTCTGACAATCACGATGGCTTCTCGGTTAAGGTCGCGAATAGCGCGAATACACTGTGCAATCGCATCTCGGTCTGAAATCCCAATCACAATGGCTTCGGCTTTATCGACGCCGACTTTCATCAGTTTCTGTTTCTCGGTGCAATCGCCCAGAATAATGTTCTCGCCTGCTTTTGCCGCTGTCTCTACGATTTTTCGGTTGTTTTCTAAAATCGCGTACGAAATGTTCGTCGCTTTCAGCACGGCGGCGATGTTGCGTCCATTCGTGCCATATCCAATGACGATAACGTGCGGCTTTGTCGCGGAACTCTCTTCAAGTTTGGCGCGCACGTTGTTTTTCGGCGTCATGAATGAAAATTGAAAAAAGCGGTTCGTGAGTGGAATAAATTCAAGCGCGGGCGCAAGACGCTCGACCATGCGCGGGGCAAACGAAATAATCAGCGGCGTGATAATCATTGTAATGACAATCGTCGCCAGAACAGCTTGAAACATTGCCTCGCCAATCACATTGCTCTGCTTGCCGGTGTTTGCCAAGACGAACGAAAACTCTCCGATTTGCGCCAGCGTCAATCCTGCCATCAAACTCTCGCGCATCGAGTAGCCTAAAAGCGAACTAATCATGGCTACAATGACAAACTTCAAGAGAATCACGCCGATAGCAATCAGGAGGTAAATCGGCAACGATGCCCAGTTGATATTGAGCAGTAATCCAACAGAGACAAAAAAGAGGCTCGTGAGCGCATCACGAAGCGGCTCAACGCTGTGAGCAATTTTGTGGCTTTCGTCCGTACTTGCAATAATAATGCCCGCAATAAATCCGCCCAATGCGAGCGAAAGCCCTGCAAGTGAAGTCAGATATGCCGACCCGAAGCATAAGAGAATCGCACCCAGCGCGAGGGCTTCTTTGGCATGAATTTCGGAAAGAATGCGCACCAAGCGCGGCATGGCTAATTGAAAGCCGATGATAATCGCGGCGGAAAACAGCACGAGTAAGCCTAAATCGCGTGCGATTTTTGCTAACGACCCTTCTGCATCAGGATTCAAAAACGTAACGGCAATGACCATCGGCACAATCGCCACATCTTGCAAAATCAAAATTCCCAACGCAATTCTGCCATGCGGCAGCGAAAGTTCGTCTCTATCTGCCAAGAGTTTCAAGCAAATTGCCGTGCTACTTGCCGCAATCACAATTCCAAGAAAAACGCTTTCGCGCCACGAGAGCACAATACCAAAGAGCGGAAAAAGAAACACTAACACTAACGACGCTATACCGATGGTCATCACAATTTGCGCTGTGCCGCCAATCAAGACAATTTCTTTCAGGCGTTTTAATTCATCAACCGAGAACTCCAAGCCAATCGTGAAGAGCAGTAGCACTACACCGAGTTCGGCGAGAATTTCAATCAGCGTTAAATCTTTAATGATTCCAAAAACGGATTGCCCGAGCAAAATGCCCGTGAAGATTAATCCAATGACGGACGGGAGTTTGAATTTTTGAAAAATCAAAATCACAACGATTGCCGCCGCAACAATCAGGGAAAGTTCGCCAAGAAAATCAAAGTGGTGCATCTTCTTTTTTGGGAATGAAATTTTGAACTGCTGGGTTTGAGACGGAACTGCTGTAAATTTAACCTCAAATTCAACTTTTCAATTTCAACTTTTCACCTTAGTGATGAAAAAACTTTTTCTCTCTCTTGCCTTCGCGTTCTTTTCTTCGCTCTTCCTTTCTGCAACGCTTTCGGCTCAATTTATCTCGAGTGGCAAACAGCTTGCAACAGTTGGCATTGGCGGATTCAAATCGGCTACTGTGGTGGGCGGCATGTGGGAAATCGGAGTGGGCGATAAAGTCGGAATCGGGCGGTTCGGCGTCGGCGCACTCGGCGGCTTGTATCTGACGGGCGGCGACAACGCGCTCGGCGTCGGCGGACAAGCCAATTACCACTTCGACCTCAACGCCCCGCGCTGGGATTTATACGCTGGCTTGAATTTCATCGCCGTTTTTGCAGGCGGCAGTGGAAGCGATTTGGGCTTTCAATTCGGCGGACGCTACGCGGTTCAAAACAACCTCTCGATTCTCGTCCAACTCGGCGCAGGCGGCTTTTCAACCTTCTTCGCCGGCGTCAGTTTCGGACTTTAAGGCGTCGTCCAGCGAGGTTCTGTATACTTGATGCGAAATCGCCCGTCTGTAACGGTGATGACGCTGTCGCCTAAAATCGGAGTAAGCGTTCCGATTGGAAACGGCAGGTTCAATGTATCGGTCGTTATTCCAATCACATTTCTCATTCTAAATGAAAATTCCCCCTCAACGATTTTATTCTCTGTGTCTACTCGCGTAATTCTCAAACGGTTCGTGGTGTCTTGCGGCACTGTTTGGTAGTCACTTAAACGTCCCGTAAGGCTGGCAAGAACGATATTCGGCATGATTGGTTGGCTGATAAATCCAAAGATTGTTAAATAACCAAATTCGCTCGTGCTTCTTTCTCCGCGCGGGGCTGATAGCGTGAGCATGCCACTTTCTCTGTCATAGTCTTTCAACACAAGAGGAAGCAAGATGGGAAAGCCGGGCGTCGTCGGCGTTGGAATAGACACATTGCCAATCCATCGCACGCCGTCGATGGTGGCTTCAAAGTATTCTTCTGGCGCGGTCGGGCTTGTTGCCGAGTCGCTACAACTGTTGAGTAAAAGCAATGCAAACAGCAACGCAATTCCGAACTTGATTTTGTTTTTCATATCGGCATTCTCCGTCGTTTGACGGTTGGGATTGTGAGAAGAACGTTAGTTTTGCATTTTAAAACTTACCACTAAAAAATCCAAGTCGCGTGTGGCTTCCTTGCTTTTATTCAACAGCATGACTGTTCAAGACCTCCTTGCGTCGCCGATACTTCTCTACCAATGTTTCATTCTGGCTTGTCTTTTCGTGCTCTTTGGCATTTTGCTGTTGAACTTGGTTGATGTGAAATTGCTTTCAAGCGGTGAGCCGAGTGCTGTGCCGTTTGTGTCGGTCTTGGTGCCAGCGCGCAACGAAGCCCGCTCGATTGAAGCATGCGTTCGCTCGCTGTGCACGCAATCCTATCCGCACTTCGAAGTGATTATCCTCAACGACCACAGCACCGACGCAACGGGCGAGATTCTTTCGCGTCTTCAATCGGAATTTGCGATGCTTCGCGTGATAGACGGAACAGATTTGCCACAAGGTTGGGTGGGCAAATGTTGGGCGTGCTTTCAACTTTCAAAGGTTGCGCGCGGCGAGTTGCTTCTTTTCACTGACGCCGATACCACTCACGCGCCCGACGCACTTCAACGCGCGGTTTTCTCGGTGGAGCGCACCCACGCCGACATGCTCTCGCTTGTGCCGTATCAAACGCTCGGTTCGTTTTGGGAACATATCATCGTGCCGCTCGTGCATTTTCTCATTATGTGCTTTCTGCCGATGCGCATGATTTGGCAAAGCAACATCGAAGCGTTTGCGTTTGCAAATGGTCAGTTTATCCTATTTCGCCGCGCCATGTATGAGCGAATCGGCGGACACGAAGCCGTGAAATCGAACATCGTCGAAGACGTCTGGTTTGTCAAAGCCGTAAAGCGAGCAGGCGGAAAGGTGGTGGTTTTTAACGGGGTTGATGCCGTCCAGTGTCGAATGTATCACGGGCTTGTGGAAGCGTTCAGAGGGTTTTCCAAAAATCTTTTTGCAGGATTAGGTTACAACGCCGTTGCGATGATTGCCGTCTGTCTCATCATGTTTTTGTGGTTTGTGATGCCGATTTTTTTTGTGCTGTTTGCTGTTTTTTTTGGTGTGTTTTCGCTTACGTTGTTTTGGCTTCCGTTGATGCAGATTCTTTTAGCGGTGTTGATGCGCAGTTTAATTGCTATTAAATTTCGTTTGAATCCTCTTTATTCGCTTTTGCATGGGCTTTCGGCGGCGATGTTTATTGCGATTGCGCTGAACTCGATGCGCTGGATTTACTTTGGCGGCGGTGCGGCGTGGAAGGGTCGGCGGTATGATTTTTCGCGTCGTTGATTCGCCGCACAGTCGGAAGCGACTTAAATCGCTATTTTGTATCCCAATTTCTTCATCACATTAAGACAACGTACCCTTTTGCAATGCCTAACCGCGTTCCGATTCTTGAATCCGAAATTGAGCGGGCGTCGAGCGACGAGGCACGCATCGATGCAATGAACGCTCTCGCTTGGGATTTACGGCTTTCATCGCCGCTTCGCGGGTTGGATATTTCCATCGACGCTTATCAGCGTGCGAATGCCATTGCTTATTTGAAGGGGAAAGCCGAGAGTGCGAAAAACGCCGCCGTATGCCATTGGTATCTTTCCAATTATGAGGTTGCCGCAGATTTTGCATTTGAATCCCTTGAACTGTTCCGCACGCTCAATGACCCGTTTGGCGAAGCCGCCGCCCTGAATTGGATTGCGAACACTTTCTATCGTTTAGGCGATAAAGAGCGCGCCCTCAATTACCACTTCGAGAGCCTTTCGCTTAAAAAACGTATTGGCGACAAGCACGGCGAAGCCTACTCGCTTTCTAATCTTGCACATCTTTACCGCGAACAAGGGGATTTTTCACAAGCCTTGTTCTATGCGCACGCAGGCTTTGTTTTGCGCAGCGAACTCGATGACACCGTCGGGATTGCCATGTCGCTCCATGACCTTGCTTGCGTTTATGGCGACAGCGGCGACGAATCGAATGCCCTTCAATACTTCAACGAATGCCTTAGCCTTGCAAGAACCGTCAACGAACATTACATCGTCGCTACTACGCTCTACCGTGTCGGATGTTTGCACCTTAAAGCACGTCGCGTTTCTGAAGCAGAACAATCTTTAACTGAATCTCTTAAAGTTTCAGAGGAAATTTCTGCCCGCGATTGGATTTACCTCGCGCATGCGGCACTCTCGGAACTGTATGAATCTACTCAAGATTACGCAAAGGCACTTCATCATCATAAAGCCTATCATCAAATTGAAAAAACGGTGCTCAATCAAAATGCTACTCGTCATGTGGAAAGTTTGATAGCAAAATTCGAAGTTGAGCACGCACGGAAAGAAGCTGAAATTTATCGCCTCAAAAACATTGAACTGGTCGAAGCCAATATGTTCAAAACTCACCTTTTAGCCATTGCCTCTCACGACCTTAAAACTCCCCTTCAATCCATCATGGGCTTCACTTTTCTGCTCAAAGAACAAGAAACATTAGCCCCTCATGCTGAAAAATATCTTTCGTTGATTGAATCCGCTTCTCAACGCATGCTCTCGCTCATTACCGACCTTTTAGATAACGCGGCATTAGAATCAGGACAACTTTCTTTGAACCGTGAACCAGTTAATCTCTCTGAATTGATTTCAGAACTCGTGCGCAACTTTACGCCACAAGCCGCCTTGAAATCTCAACGATTCGATATTGCTTTATCGCCTAACCTTCACACATTTGGCGACCGTGCGCGCCTGCTTCAAGTTTTTGAGAACCTAATAAGCAATGCTATCAAATACAGTCCAATCGGAGGATGTATTTCTATGCGTTGCTACCTTCACGACTCAGAGGACGGAAAGAACATTCGGTTTGCGCTCAAAGATGAGGGACAAGGATTCACCGAAGAGGAGAAATCTAAACTCTTCAAGAAATTTCAACGGCTCAGTGCACTGCCAACGGGCAACGAACGTTCAACCGGACTGGGGCTCTCGATTGCAAAAGACCTCGTTGTTTTACACGGCGGGGATATTTGGGCGGAATCAGAAGGGAATGGGAAAGGCGCGACGTTTTTTGTAAACTTGCCGTTGCATTCGCTTTCACCTGCTACGTCTTCGACAGCGGCGGCACTTCAAAACGGCAATGACAACAGAACTGCTCTTAAAATTTGAATTTCTCGCCTCACATTCGCTTTCGGTGCGCGAAGAGCCGCACGCGCACTTGTGGCGAATGGAAGTCGTGCTCTTGGGCGAGCCTCGAGAGGGCATGATTGTCAACCTTCCCGAAGTGCGCACCGCATTTGAAACCGTGATTGCTTCGCTTTCCAATACCTTTCTCAACGAAAATCCTCTTCTTGATGCAATGGCAAAAGCCGCGCCGACCTGCGAAACCTTGTGTGCGTTTTTCTTCCGAAGCATAGAGGGCGTTTTGAATCGTCGGTTTCTCTTGCAAAATCCAACCCTGAAACTCAAAAGCGTGCAAGTTGCCATTTGTGAGCCTGACGGCTTTGAGTGGGGGGCGGCACGATTAACGAAAGCATAAGCATTGGACTCGAGCTTCGCGCATTATTTTTCGATTGCCTTGTAAAGGTTTGCCATTTCGATGGCGGCGGCGGCGGCTTCCCAGCCTTTGTTGCCTGCCTTTGTGCCAGCGCGTTCAATCGCTTGTTCAATCGTATCGGTGGTGAGCACACCATAGGCGACGGGCACGCCTGAATCCAATGCGGCTTGCGCCACGCCCTTGGTGGCTTCAGCGGCGATGTGGTCGAAGTGCGAAGTTGCGCCGCGAATCAGAACGCCAATCGCAATCACCGCATCAAACTGCTTGCTTGCCGCAACTTTCTTGACGACCATCGGCAATTCAAATGAACCCGGACAGCGATACAGCATGATATTTTCCGCACTTCCCTCGTGGCGCACGATGCAATCCACCGCGCCGTCGATGAGCCGCGCCCCGATGAAATCGTTCCACCGTGAAGCGACGATTGCAAATTTTAATCCTTTTGCCGAAAGATTTCCTTCAATAATTTTCACGCTTGTGTTTTGATTTAATTCCCTGTGTAGCCAAAGTTTTCTTCAACGAGTTGAATGATGATATGCCCAATCGCAATGTGGCATTCTTGAATTCTATCCGCCGCGCCTTTGTGTGGGACAATCACTTCCACATCTGCCATGCCTTTCATTTTGCCGCCCGTATTGCCGAGCCACGCGAGGGTTTTCATCTTGTTGGACTTTGCGTATTGCAAGGCGCGAATGACGCTTTCAGAATTGCCGCTGGTCGAGATGCCTAAGACCACATCGCCTTCTCTGCCGTAAGCCTCGACCAAACGTGCAAAGACATTATCGTAGCCCAAATCATTTGCGCCGCCCGTGAGCGCAGAACTGTCGGTCGTTAATGCGATTGCAGGCATTGCAGGACGGTTGACGGAACTTCGATAGCGAATTGTAAATTCTGTGGCGATATGTTGTGAATCTGCCGCACTCCCACCGTTGCCACAAATCAGAAGTTTGTTTCCGTTCTTGAATGCCGCCGTAATGAGGGTTGCCATGTCTAAAATTTCGTTGGCAAATTGTTCGGCGACTTGCTTTTTGAGTTCGGCGCTGTAATGTAGCGTCTCTTTGATGTAGGCAAGTTGCGCCGCTCGTTTATCGGCTGTTTCTACCATATCTGACATTTTCGTTTGTAAGGTTTTGCAAAGATTTCACAAAGATACATTTTTATGACACAGAGAAATAGGGTTGTGGCTTTCATCTACTCGTTCTGCGCCGAGCGAAGGTTTTCGAAATAAAATCGGCTGGGTTTGTCGAGGTTGTATTTTTTGAGGCGGCTTTTCGCGCCTTGCTCTGCTTTGTCGATAATGAAGTCGTGGAAGAGGTCTTGTTGCATATACCGCTCATAAAAGTCGCTCATGGTTCCATATTCGTGCAAGAGCCAGCCTTTTTTTTGTCCTTGCATTTTGGTTGTGTTTTTCAGGGCGATATAGCCGACCTCTACAATCTGCCGTGCGGCTTTTTGAGCGTCAGTTTGAGACGAGTCTTGCTGTTGATAGAAAATCAGATTGGTGATGATGATAGTCGCGGCGCGATTTTTCTGCACGCGCTTGCTTGCAAGAAACCCAAGCGGCAATCCTCCATATGGCGTGATGCCACTATATTCTTTAATATCTCCACTTCGCACGGCATTGACGAAGTCGCTGAAATTATATTCTGCGGCAAGCGGCTTAAAGCTTTTTTGCTCAAAGTGAACGGTGTCATTTCCGGATTGCAGGTATGCCGATTCTACATACCATCTGAAATCATTGCCTTGCAAAAAGGAAACCACTAAGTTTTGCGGCTCGGCGTAAGGCTGTTTGGCGTCTTTAATCTCGAAGGCTTTGATGCACCGCACTTGCGCATAGCCTAAATTCAGATGTGAAGATTTGATAGCGTTAAAGAGTTGGACGAAGTCCGCCGAGTGAATGAAGTCGTCGTCGGAAAGCGCGTTGAGGAAACTCATCTCTTTCTTTTTGTTGATGCGCTCAATGGCGACGAGGGTCTTGTTGAAATCTTCCCAATCGTAAATCTGCCCCACAACTTCAAGCGGAACAAAGCAGAGGAGCAAGACGGCAAAAATCGCGCGCATCTTAGGGCGGGCGGATTTACTTGTCCTCAATTTTGAATTTTTGGTAGAACTTATTGAGGTCAATCGTTTCAGTGGCTAAGGCTTCTTTGATTTTCACATCATATTTATCATCGCCGACTTTCTTGAAGGCGAGACGAAATTTTTTCTTTGTGGCGTCTTGATAGGCAAGCATGTTGTCTTTCCAACCGCGAAAAATTTGCCACAAACTTATCGACAGCTCGAAGTCCGTTCCATCAGGATAGATTTGCCCCATTCCCAAGTAGTCTTGTTGAAACGTGAGCTCGACCTTTGTGTAACGGTTTTTCATGTTCGCAAGGCGATAGAGATAGCGGCGAATGGTGAAGTCGAAGATGTCGGGGTTTTCAGGGTCTTTTGAGATGCTTGAGACTTGAATGATGGAATTCCCATTTTCGAAATAGTCGCGAATCGTGCGGTTAATGGCTTTTTGCTTTGTGGCGAAATCGTCGCGTGACGAGGCGATGTAAGTCAAGTCGCTTGTAACGCCGTCTGCAAAGAAGTTAATCGTGCGATACAACCGCTCTGCCTCTTCGCGTGAACAGTTGATGCCGTTTTGTAAGTGGCTGATGGCGGATTCCGCCGCGTCTTGCGCCCAAAGCGACTCTGTAAGCATGACGAATGAGCACAGTGCAAAGAAATGTTTCATATAGGAAGCATTTTTGTTTTGCAAATATGGCAAATTTTAATCTTCTATCACGATGGTTTTACGCTTCGGTAAGGCGCGTTCTGAATTTTTTTGAGACGTTGCCTCCTTTTCTTTCCATACTTTCGTCGTTGCACTTTTTTGTTCTGTCGTCTTCTCTATTGCTTTCTCCGTAGGGTTGCTTGTTGCTTTTTTCACGGGAGGCGGAATTGATTTCCCTTTGTCTTTCGATGTGCTCACATTGGTTACTACTGGCGTTGCGGGCTCGTCAGATTTCGCTTGGACGACGCTTGCTTTGGGCTTTTGCGCGTCAGGCTTATTCAAATTTGGCTCTTTGGCTTCGGGCTTGGTTTGCATGTTTGGTTGCACAGTTGTAACGGGCGGTGCGAGTTTCGTCGTTACAGATATTGCTTCTTCGCGTTGCGCTTCAACGGCTTTGGCAATCGGTGTTTCACTTTTTACAGGCAAAGTGTTTTCCTTCGGGGTTGCGGCTGTTTCAGGTTTTATCGGGGGTTGCGGTGCACCGTTCTCATGCGTAGGTATTTGAATTTCCTGCTCAATAGGTGGCAGACTTAATTCAGGTGTGGGGTCGGGCATTGGGAACACTTGTGGCGCAAGGGCGTTGAGTTTGATAACGGCGAAGGAGAGTGCGACCACCACCACAAGCCCCGCCGTTACCGACGCAAGTTGGCGCACGATTTTGGGTGCGGCTTTGCCTTCTTCAATGGCGCGCTTGAAGAGTGAAATCGATTTTCGTTTTTCAGAAACGCTCTCATCGGCTTTCTTCAATTCACTCAGAACGGCTTGCGCGTCGAGCGTCATTTCACGAAGCACGCGAATATCGCCCATGTCTCGATACTTGCCGATAATTACCGTTGCTTGTTGGACTTGAATGACCACGCGCTTGAACGTGCGAATTAACTCGTGTTGGATTTTCGTGTAAAGTACAGATTCTTTTAAATACTCGTGCTCGCCCACGTCGTTTAACCATTTTGCAACCGCCTCAACGACTTTTTGAACATAGTGCAATCGTCGTAAAGTATCGCGTAAAAGTGAGCCTTCGGGAAGCGGTTTGGCGGGTATTTGCAGGGAGGCTATTGAATCGAAAATCATTGCTTCGGAGAAGTCGCACATGTTGCGAATCATCTCGGCGGCTCGTTGGAGCGTTGGCACGACGGCATCGGCATCGTTTAGCAACGCATTCACAGTGGAGAGATCTTTGCGCTTTTGCGCGAAGATCATTTCGTTTTGCTCAACAATCGCTTCAAAGTTCGGCATAACTTCGCCTGAAACCATTCTTGAAGCTGATACCAGTAAGGTTGCAACATTTGCGACGGCAATCTCCACTTCGCTTTTGGCAAGCGGTTCTCTCGCAACAATCATCATACTTCTCCTTCCGCTTAGGTAGCGTGCTTTGTTTTGGTGTAGGCAGCAGTTAGGATAGGAGAAGTTACATATCTTCCCGCGACTTCGCAACAAAGCCGTGATTCAAATCACAGGGTTTCACAATTTCTTCATATTTCAGAAGGGCACTTCTTCTTCCATGTCGCTTGTATCGCGATGCACAATTTCTTTGATGATTTCAATGCCTTCGGGTGAAAAGCCAAAGAGTTCATCAGCGGTAAAAATTTTGCTGTAATCGCTGGGCTTGAAAAACGGTTTGAACTTTTCGCAAAATTCATCTAAGCGTTTGAGATAGAAGTCGACATTTTGGTCGGGTTTATCTTCTCGCCATTCCGAAGCCAGTTTGCCTTTGTCGTAAGAGTTTCCTTGAAATCCGGAGCCGACGACGTAATAGGTGATTCTATCGCCCTTGCTCACGCTGAGTTTGCTTTTGATAGCAAGTTCATAGGTGATGGCTTTTGAGCGTTTCCCTTCGCGCACTTCGCGCCGATACTCTTCGATGGTGCTTTTAAGCGTTTCCATTCGGCTGAATTCCGAGACATGCATTTGTCGGTTCAAAATGCGATTGCGATAATACAGGTAAATCTTATGAAGTTCAGAAATATCTTCATTTAACAGGCATTCAAAGCCTTTTTTCACGAAGTCGCGCCCAAATTTTTCGCCGCTTCGGCTCACGAGCGAAGAGCCTTTAATTTTCATTTTGCCATCGTAGCCGAGCAAGACATAGTTTTTTTTCATGTAGGAAATCATCTTCTTGAAGCGTCCGTCATAGGCGATGGAAATGCCTTCGGGCATGGTTGCCGAGACGTCTTTCACCAACTCTTCTTCTTGCGCTTTGGTTTGAATTTCGGGCGGCGGAATGAGCAAAATGCCATCGGTATCGACTTCGACGATGCGGCAGTTACGGGCTTCGAATTCACGAATCATTTTTTTGGCGATGTCTTGCCCTGTTGTGGTTACTTTATCGGCTTGCTGGTAGTCATTGAAAATGCCCGCACGAAATCCAAGATAGCCATACATTGCGTTGATGAGGATTTTGAACGAGTTTTGCATGGCATCGTAGGTATCTTTTTCGTTTTGCGAGGTTGCGGACTTCATGCGTGCTTTGGCGGCAAGGCGCAAGGCTTTCAGGTCGGCAAGAATTTTCGGGAAGAGTTTTCGCTCGTCGCTGGCGGGACGAATGTCGTAGGTGAGCATAATGGAAGGATAGAGCGACTCGACGTCGGCATAGACAATCGGACCGAGAATGCCCTTTAAGAAGACTTCGGTAAAGCCGCCGACGTTTTGTTGCCCGATTTGTGGTCGTGGAATGGCGTGTTTCTGCCGCAAATACTCGCGCACGAACAAGGCTTCGATTTTTGCCGCTGGTCCCATTCGCGAGACTTGGGCATACCCGAAGGGCATCATTTGAGTCATGTAAAAATTACTGCCCGAAAGCATTGCGGAAAGTTTTTCCGTTTCGCGCACGTCGTCGAGGGCGTATCGGAGCAATTTTTCAGGCTCTTTGTCCCAGACTTCGGCGATGTCGGTGTGGTCAATGTAGGTTCGTGCATCAGATGCAAATCCAAAATACTTTGCCGCTTCTTTGAGGCTGTAGCTGGGCATGGCGCGCTTGGCAGCGTCAAACGATTGCACGAGAAGAAGCGTATCGACGACGTGGCGTCCGGCAATTTCGCAGTATTGGTAATCTCGAGTGCGTTCAGCGAAGCGGATAGAGGCGGCGTAACTTCGGGGCGGTGAGTTGTCGCGCCCAACGGCGAATTTTACACCGTTGAGTTCGCACCGGCGTTGAATGAACGGCAGGTCGAAGTCGAAAATGTTGTGCCCTTCAATCACGTCGGGGTCTCGCGCTTGAATTACCTCAACAAGTTTTTGGAGCATGGCTTTTTCGCTTTCGTCGGGGAATTGCCGCAAGTGCAGTACTTCTTCCCAGCCGGTATTGTCGCGAAGCGAGATGATGATGATTTTTTCGCGCCCAACTTCGCCGCGATTTCGCTGTTGGGCTTCTTTATCGAAGTATGTCTCGATATCGAGTTGCATGCGTCGAAGGCTGGTGAAAGCCATGCCTTTGAACAGCGTTTTTCCCGTTTGGAACAGGTATTGCGAGGCGGCGTCGCCTTTGGCGTAAAGTTCATCAATGCGTTTTCCGCCGAACTCTTCATCTTCCGCCGCGAAGGCTTCTTTTTGATTGAGCTTGCGCTTCATGTCGCTTGCATAATCCTGTGCTGCGCGATACTCTCTCCAACTTTTGAAAATAGCCAGATGCTTGTAATAGTTAGTTCCGGTTAATTCTTTGAGCCAGTAGTTAGGCGGCGACTGAAAGCCGCGCAAGAATCCGACATTTGCAATGAAGAAGAACGGGTAGAATGGCTCATCGCGCCAAGTAACCCGCTCTCCATGTCGCGAGTAAAGACGAACATGGGTATCGGAAATTTGATGCACCGCGACCAAGTTTTCTTCACGGTCTTTGCCGTAAAGCAGTTCGTTTTGAAGAAATTTTGCCGCAAGGTTTTCATCTTTTTCACTTCCGATTTCAGTTTCCACTTCGCTCATAGTTCTCACTTTTTTTTGTTGATTTTTACGTTTGTTTCACGTGAAACATGATACGTTTTAGGAACTCGTTTCACGTGAAACTTCGATTTTGAATTTCAATAATTCGGTTTTTCGTTGTTACGCTTGCGCAAGTTCTCGATGAGTTCATTCAGCGTTTTTGGAGCGGGTGCTCGGTCGCGTAAGTCAGCAATTTCTTCTTCAAGTCGATGCCGATTTTTAAATGGATGCTCTTTCAACCATTCATGCTGCGCGATGGCTTGACGAACAACGAGATTCAAGTCTTGGCTCTTGATGGTTTTGGGTAAGTACCGAAAGGTTGAACTTTCGTTAATCAGCCTCAATGCCGTTTCTTTGTCCGTTCCATTGCTCAAAAAAATCGGCACGGTTTCCGGGCAAATTCGGCGCACAAGGGAAAGAAACTCAATCTCGCTTATCCTTGTTGAATCTGAGATACTGATGAGAATCACCACGGCAATTTCCTCTTCTTGAAGGTGCAAAATTGCCCTACCTGCACTCGAGGCGGTTTTGATTTGATACTCCATCAGATCTTGGGAAACGGTATCGATCTCACTGAATTGATTGCACACAATTAAAATGCGGGGTGTTGCTAATTGCACATTTGTGCTGTTCTCCACGAGTTTCTCGTATTTTTCCATTCGCGCATAAATTTCGGCAGCGAAATGTACCGTCTCAAGCAGTTTATCTGCCTTCCATGGTTTTGAAATGTAGCGGAACACTTCGCTGTAATTCATTGAGCCGACGGTCGCTTCTAAATCGGCGTATCCTGTGAGCAAGATGCGCATGGTTTTTGGGCTGACGGCTTTGATGACTTCAAGCAGTTGATGCCCCAACATGCCGGGCATTCGTTGGTCGCTAATTACCACAACCGGCTGGTACTTTTGTGCTAATTCAATCGCTCGCTCTTGCACTGTTGTTTTGAGCACAAAAAAATCATCTTCCAGCAATCTTTCCAAAGAATTTAACAAGAGCGGCTCATCATCAATGAGCAAAATGGTCGGGGTACTCATTTTATTTTCGTAGATGGATTTTTTGCTTCTATATCGAAACTTCAAAAACTTTTGGTTCGATGTTTCACGTGTAACATGTCACCGTCGAAATGTCCTATCGCCCTAAATGCACCATGAGTACCGAGACATCGGACGGCGTAACGCCCGAAATTCGCGACGCTTGCCCCAAGGAAGTCGGTTTGACTTTTTTCAGCTTTTCCCTTCCTTCGGAGGATAAGCCTTTAATGCGCTCAAAGTCGTAAGCAGTTGGAATAAACACATCTTCGAGGCGAGCAAGTTTTTCCGCCGTTTGCATCTCTCGTTTGATATAACCTTCGTATTTGACATCAATTTCTACCTGTTCGTAGACGCGGGGATTTTTGGAAATTTGTTCCAATTTTTCCCGCAAGTCGGGCAAGGCTTCCGTCAACTTTGCAAAGGTCATTTCTTGACGGCGCAAAATTTCAATCGCCCGTTCATTCTTTTTGAACGGTGAACCGCCTAACGCCTCAATGGCGGGATTGATTGCCGTTGCCTGAACCAATGTTTCGCGAAGCATTTCTTCGACGCACTTGATCTCGCGTTTTTTCTGCTGGAATTTTTGGTGGACATCGTCTCTGACCAGCCCGATTTCATATCCCTTTTCAAGGAGGCGACGATCCGCATTATCCTGCCGTAAGATGATTCGATATTCAGCACGCGAGGTAAACATGCGGTAGGGCTCATCGGTGCTTTTTGTGATGAGGTCGTCAATCAGCACGCCGATATAGGCTTCATTGCGTTTGAGCGTGAATTCCTTTCCGTCGCCTTGTGCGCGGAGTGCGGCATTGATGCCAGCAATAAGCCCTTGCGCAGCGGCTTCTTCGTAGCCCGATGTGCCGTTAATTTGTCCCGCAAAAAAAAGTCCCGCTACGCGCTTCGTTTCCAGCGTTGGTTTTAATTGATGCGGGTGAAAGTAATCGTATTCAATCGCATAGCCCGGTCGAATCATTTTTACCTTTTCCAGCCCTGAAATCGTGCGTAATCCTTTGAGTTGAATTTCTTCGGGAAGCGAAGTTGAAAAGCCGTTCACATACATTTCATTCGTATCAAATCCTTCGGGTTCAAGGAAGATTTGATGACGGTCTTTATCGCGGAAGCGGTGAACTTTATCTTCAATTGAGGGGCAATATCTCGGACCGACACCATCAATCATGCCGCGAAACATCGGCGATTGGTCGAAGCCCGACTCTAATACCCTGTGTGTTTCTTCGTTGGTATAGGTGATAAAGCACGAGAGTTGCCGCTTTTTTTGAAACGATTCTTCGTCGGTTTCAAATGAGAACGGCTCAATGACTTCATCGGGCGGTTGCACTTCAACTTTGCTGTAATCGACGCTTCGCCCGTCGATGCGAGGAGGTGTTCCGGTTTTCAAGCGTCCCGCAGTGAAGCCTAATTCCAAGAGACATTCGGTTAGCCCCGTCGCAGCGGGTTCCGCCATGGTTCTGCCGCCGGAGTAATTTTTCAGACCGACGTGAATTTTGCCGTTGAGGAAGGTGCCGTTGGTCAGCACGACGGCTTTTGCGGTGATTTCTTGTCCGCCACGAATGATGATTGAGCAAATCCGTCCGTTTTCGACGCGAATCCCCAGAACAGAATCTTGACGAAGGTCGATATTAGGTTCAGCCTCAATGCGTTTGCGCATTTCGATGGAGTATTGGACGCGGTCGCACTGTGCTCTTGGGGAATACATCGCCGCGCCTTTCCCGCGATTGAGCATTCTGAATTGAATCCCTGCGGCATCGGTTACTTTTCCCATTGCGCCGCCGAGCGCATCAATTTCGCGCACCATTTGCCCTTTGGCAACGCCGCCGATTGCCGGATTGCACGACATGCGCGCTATTGCGAGCAAATCCATCGTAACAAGGAGAGACCGTTGCCCCATGCGAGCGGCGGCAAGCACGGCTTCACAACCCGCGTGCCCTGCACCTACGACAATCACATCATAATCCGTCATATTTTGTTGCTGACTTTGGCTTACTTGTTTGAATTTTTTGTTTGAATTTTTGCTTAAATTTTTCGCGGTGTTTCACGTGAAACATGCCGCCGTTCAAACCCAAGCTACGCGATTGTTTCACGTGAAACCTATTGCTTTTGAGTTCTTGCAACGCTTAAAACACAGCCGTCATTAAGTTCGTTTTGCATTCGCGGATTGCTTTGCGCGTTCACGGTATTGCCTGTTCATCATCTTGCGTTGCACTTCGGACTTATTCGCTTGAATTTCTTAACTTAAACAGATAGTTCAATTCCGTTCGCAGAGCCGCTCAACGGCGCGCAGTCCCGCCGCCATCTTGTTCATCGTTTCTTGATATTCGCCTTCAGGCGTGGAATCGGCAACGACTCCGCCTGCTGCTTGAAAGTAAATGGTTTTATTTTTGACCACCATCGTGCGAATCGCAATCGCCGTCTTGATATTGCCGTTAAAATCAAAAAAGCCCACGCCGCCGCCATAAATTCCCCGCTTTTCTTCTTCGAGTTCGGCGATAATTTCCATAGAGCGAATTTTCGGCGCACCCGTTAAAGTGCCTGCTGGAAAACATGACCAAAAGGCATCTAATGGCGAAAGCGACGGGTTCAATATGCCGCGCACATTGCTGACGATGTGCATCACATGCGAATACTTTTCAATCACCATCATTTCGTTGGTTTCCACCGTGCCGATTTGGGCGACCTTTCCTACATCGTTGCGTGAGAGGTCAATGAGCATCAAGTGTTCGGCGCGCTCTTTTTCATCTGCCAACAACTCGCGCATCAATGCCTCGTCTTGTTCGGGCGTTGTGCCGCGCCGCCGTGTGCCGGCAATCGGGCGCGTTTCCACGATGAACTTTCCATTTTGCTTCGTTACGCCCACCAGCAGTTCGGGCGACGAACCGACAATCTGCGCCTCTCCCAACTCGAAAAAGTAGAGATACGGCGACGGATTGATGGTGCGAAGCGCACGATAGACATCGAACGGCTTTGCACGGAGTTTGCGCGAGAGCCGTTGAGAAATCTGAACCTGAAAAATATCGCCTGCAAAAATATATTCTTTCGCCTTCTCGACTTTTTTCAAATACGCATCTCTCGTGGTGTTCGATTTGACCGATGCCTTTCGCTCTTTACTAAGCGCGATTTGCGACGGCTTCAACGCGGAAAAAATTTTCTTGCGGATTCGTTTGATTTTCTTCTCGGCTTTGGGCTTGTCTTTGAGCGAGAGGTAATTGGAGACGATAAATATTTTCCGCTTGACGTTGTCAAAGACGACGAGCGTATCGAAGAGCATCAAGAACACGTCGGGCAAGCGAGCCGGGTCTCCTTTTTTGGGAAAGGGAATTTTTTCCACCAAGCGCGCCGCATCGTAACCGACATAGCCAAACGCGCCTGATGTGGTCAGCGACGCATGTTCTTCGTGATTGGCAAACGCCGCCAGCATGTGCGACATCGCCTCCCTTGCCGACGATGCCGAGTTGACATGCGATTTGAGCGCATTAAATTTTTTGTCCAGAACCGTCAAATTGAACGCACCTCCGTCCGACGTTTCAACTGTTGCCGAAAAAAGCGCGAAGGGTTCGAGACCGATGTAAGAAAACCGCGCTAACCGTTCTTCACCTTCAACTGATTCCAGCAAACAGGAGTATTTGGATTGCAGTTTGAGATAAAGTGAGACTGGGGTTTCGGTATCGGCAAGCCACTCTTCGTGAATCGTGTGAAAAATAAATTTCGGTGCCGCCGTTGAAATCGGCTTGACTTTGGACTTTGACTTTTGCATTTTTGAAGTGAGCGTTCTTAACGAATTAGACTTGCAAAGTTATGCCTCTTGACAAACAATTCATACGCGAGAACAAATATATCCGCATTGGATTGTTCGTCATGTTTTTGGTGAGCGTCGCGTCGCTCTTTCCGAGAAGCAAACTTTCAACCCTGAACTTCGAGGTTGGCTCGGCGTGGTATCACCAAGATTTGGTGGCGCCGTTTGCATTTGCGATTCAAAAAAATAAAGCCGATTACGAGCGTGAGCAAGAAAAGGCGCGCCAGAGCGTGTTGCCCGTCTTTCGCCGAGAACAGGCGTCGCGACGGTCGACGTATCCCGACGACTTCAATTTGATTGCCGACAGTTTGAAGAATCTGCTTTCCATGCGAAAATCGGATTTCAGACCAACGGAAGTATTCGCCTTGCTTTCGCCCTTTGCGCTCAATGAGAAAGAGCAACGCTTGCTCCTCGCCGATTTTGACTCTTGCTTGGCTCACAATGCGGTTCAGAAGTCGCTTCTCTTGGGGCTTTCGAAGATGTTGCAACCGTCGATTCAGTCGCTTCTTTCGGACGGCATGATTAACGTGTCGAAGGGGTCGTTTTCAAGTACGGAGTTTCTGATTCGCTCACAAAATGAGCGCGAAGAGAAAGTTTTGAACTTTTCGACCGTGCGCGACAGTGCCGAGTTATATGCGACGCTTCGAGAGTTACTTCTTAAACGCTTTGAATTCCCAACTAACGATACCCTTCAACTTGCACTCAAACTCGTCTCGCCCTTCCTTCGCCCCAATATTTTTTACGACGAAGCCCAAACACTTGAAGACCGCGCCCGAGCAAGTGCCCAAGTTCCCATCGGCGAAGGCATCGTGCGGCAAAATGAAAAAATTATTTCCAGAGGCGAAATCATCACGCCCGACATCAAGCGAAAACTCGATTCGTTCATTCAAGCTAAAATGGAGCGCGAAATGCCAACCGGCGCGCTTCAACTTTACATTGGAAAAATCCTCATCATCTTCATCATCATCGGCGTGTTCACGACTTACCTCTACATCGCGCGTCCGAAAATTTGGCACGACAACGCTATGCTCCTGCTCCTCTTCAGCATCACGCTCATTGAACTTGTCGCCGTTTGGTATTCGCTTCAATTCGAGAACCTTTCGCCCTACATTGTGCCAATTGGCTTGGCGTCGATTCTCTTCACAGTGATTTTCGATTCGCGCGTTGGCTTTTTTGCAACGGTAACCGTGGCACTTCTTGCAGGTACGATTCGCGGCAACGATTTTCCCTTTGCTTTGGCAACGATTTTTGCAGGAAGTCTCGGCGTCTTTGCTACGCGCGGGATTCGCAAACGCTCGCAAGTATTTGCGCCCGTGTTGCTTGTGTTCGTCGGATACGCCGTCTCGATTTTAGCCTTCAACTTTTCGCGCTTAGCCAGCCTCAACGAAATTTTGAACGACCTGCAATACGCGGCGATTAGTTCGCTTCTTTGCTTTCTCGTTTATCCGATTTTGCTTTTGATTGAAAAGGCATTCGGGATTACAACGGACATGACCTTGATGGAACTGAGCGACCTCAATCACCCGCTCTTGCGCGAGATGGCAACGAAAGCCCCGGGCACTTATGCACACACCATGCAAGTGAGTTTGCTCGCCGAAGAAGCGGCAACGGCAATCGGCGCGAACCCTCTGCTCTGCCGCGTCGGTGCTTACTTCCACGACATCGGTAAAATCGCCGAAGCCGATTACTTCACCGAAAATCAAAACGGAAAAAATTTGCACGACGACCTCCAAGCCGTTACCAGCGGACGCATCATCGGCGACCATGTCAAACGCGGATTAGCCGTCGGACGCAAAAACAACCTTCCCCAAGAAGTGATCGACTTCATTCCTGAACATCATGGCACCACCGTCATTCACTTTTTTTATGACAAAGCCTTGAAGACGATTCCGCCCGATAAACTCAACATCGACGACTTCCGCTACCCTGGCCCGAAGCCGCGTCGCAAAGAAACCGC
>JBDNCJ010000004.1:0-95493 GCA_046719715.1 Chloroherpetonaceae bacterium
AAGCCATCGGCTTCGGCATGGAAGTTCTCGAAGTGATTCGGCGTGTTATGTTTGATGAAAAAACTGCCCTTGTTTGTCTCAATGCGTTCAGCATGATGGATACACCCGCCACTGACGCGCTGTCGACGCACGATGCGTAGCGGTTCCCCGAGCGCGGATTCCAACGCACGCGCAAGTTCAGCATCGGACATCGTCAGTAGATGAACGGAATGAGTTTTTTCGTTCTTGCACAGTAATCACGATAGGCTTTTCCAAATCGCTTTTCCATCATGGCTTCCTCGACGCGAATATGATTGCCGAAGACCACACCGCCCGCAATGGCAAATAAAATCAAGGCGTAAAGGCTTTGCATCAACACGCCAAAGCCTGAAAAGAGCAAGAGATAGGCAAGGTAAATCGGATGACGAATGGCGCCGTAGACGCCGCTGGTGATGAGTTGGTGGTCGTCTTTGAGCACCAAGCGATCGAAGAATTTGCCGAGCGTGCGCGTGGCATGATGCACCAGCACAATCGCCGCCAAGAAGAGCACGCCTGCCGCAAGTATTGAAACGGTTTCGGGAAGCAAGGTCGCGAGCGATTGTTGTTTGGCAAAATCGTAAATCGCAAGCGGATGAATCAGCCACAGCCCCGCCGTCGCCAGCGATGTAGAAACGCCAAGGTCCTTTTGAACGGATTTGCTCTCGACTTTTTGTGAGACTTGCCCTGTGGCAATCGTGTTCCAAACCGACCCTATCAAGAACAGCAAATAGACTGCATACAACGTCAGCATCTGCCACGACAAACCCACTTCTAAAAAATACGCCGGCACGCCAAGCGCAATGGCAATCAACAGCGCAATTTGCCGAAGTTGCTTCAAGAATCGGGCGAACATGTCACTTCACCACCAGATTGACGAGCTTATTGGGCACAACAATTTGCTTGACGATTTCTTTGCCGTCAATGAACTTCACGACGGAATCCACTTCCTTAGCGCGTTGAAGGAGTTCGTCGTTGCTCATGCCCACTGCCGCCTCAAATGTGCCGCGCAGTTTGCCGCTCACTTGCACAGCAATCGTTACGGTGTCGTCTTTGGCTAAGGCTTCGTCATACTTCGGATACGGTGCGTCCGCGATTGACGGGGTGTTGCCAATGGCTTCCCAGAGTTCTTCTGCAATGTGTGGCGCGAAGGGAGAAAGCATCACCAGCAAGTTTTCAATGGCGGTTTTATTGTGGCAATTTTCTTTGGTCAGCACATTGACAAATTCCATCATGGCGGCAATTGCCGTGTTGAAGCGCAAGTTCTCGCAATCTTCCTCGACCTTTTTTATCGTCTTGTGCATTGCCTTTTGAATCTCCATCGTCATTGGCTTGTCATCGACACTCACCTTGCCATTGGCTTCAGAATCGCCCTCGTGCGCGTTGGAATAAATCAGCCGCCAGACGCGTCCCAAAAAGCGTACCACGCCTTCAATGCCCTTCGTGTTCCAAGGCTTGGTTTGTTCGAGCGGACCAAGGAACATCACATAAAGCCGCGCCACGTCTGCGCCATACTCTTGCAAGAGCGAATCGACGCCAATCACGTTGCCGCGCGATTTAGACATCTTTTCGCCGTCTTCGCCCAAAATCATGCCTTGGTTGAAGAGCTTCTTGAACGGCTCTTTGTGCGCGACAAGTCCGCAATCGTACAGCACCTTGTGCCAAAAGCGGGCATAAAGCAGATGCAGAACGGCGTGCTCCGCGCCCCCAATGTAGAGGTCGACCATGCCCCAGTATTTTTCTTTTTCAGGCGAACAAAAGGCGTCAGGATTGCGCGCATCTTTGAACCGCAAGTAATACCAACAGCTTCCCGCCCACTGCGGCATCGTGTTGGTTTCGCGTCGAAACTTGCCGTATTCGTCTTCGCCGTATAGCCAATCGTGAATGTTTGCCAACGGCGATTCACCCGTGCCCGACGGTTCATACTTTTCGACTTCTGGAAGTTCGAGCGGCAAGTTCGTTTCAGGACGCATTGTGCCGTCTTCGTAGTGCTTAATCGGAATTGGCTCGCCCCAATAGCGTTGACGCGAAAACACCCAATCGCGCAGTTTGTAATTGACCTTGCGTTTGCCGATGCCTTTGGCTTCGAGGTAATCGCAAATTTTTTCAAAGGCGTCTTTATAGGTCAACCCGTTGAGACTGACTTCGCCGTTATCGCTATTGACACACGGCGCATCTTTCGCCACAAACACTTGCTCTTCAACGTCGTGCGGCGACTTCAAGACTTCTACAATAGGTAGGTTAAACTTCTTTGCAAATTCCCAGTCGCGCTCGTCGTGTGCGGGCACTGCCATAATCGCGCCTGTGCCGTAACTCATCAGCACATAGTCGGCAATCCAAACGGGAATGGGCTTTTGCGTCAGCGGATTGATGGCATAGCCGCCTGTAAAGACGCCCGTTTTTTCTTTCTGCAATCCTGTGCGTTCCAAATCGGATTTCGTTTTCGCCTCGTCTTGGTAAGCGGCGACGGCGGCGCGTTGTGCGTCGGTTGTGAGTTCATCAACGAGCGGATGTTCGGGAGAAAGCACCATGTAGGTTGCGCCGAAAATCGTATCGGGGCGCGTTGTAAAGACCACGACTTTTTCAAGTTTTCCGTTCTCTCTTCTCCCTTCTCTATTCTCTATTCTAAATTCTATTTCACACCCTTCGCTTCTGCCAATCCAGTTGCGTTGCATTTCCTTGATGCTCTCGCTCCAATCGAGCTCGTCTAAATCTGCCAGTAATCGCTCCGCATACTCCGTAATTTTCAGCACCCATTGGCGCAAGGGTTTTCGGACGACGGTAAAACCTTTTTCAAGATACTCATCGACTTCTTCGTTGGCGAGCACAACCTTTTGCTCTTCGCACCAGTTGACGGGGATTTCCGCCACGTAGGCGAGCCCTTGTTCGTAGAGTTTCAGAAATATCCATTGCGTCCATTTGACATAGTCCATATCCGTTGTATTGATTTCGCGCGACCAGTCATATGAACCGCCCAAACGTTGAAGCGAGGCTTTGAAGCTTTTGATATTCTGTTCCGTCGTGAGGCGCGGATGCGTGCCCGTCTTGATAGCATATTGTTCGGCAGGCAAGCCGAAAGCGTCCCAGCCCATTGGATGGAGGACGCAAAATCCTTTGTGGCGTTTGAAGCGTGCGACAATGTCCGTTGCCGTATAGCCCTCTATATGCCCAACATGTAACCCGCTTCCGCTTGGATATGGAAACATATCGAGCACATAATACTTCGGCTTATCAGGCGTTTCATGGACTTCAAACGTGCGATGTTCCGCCCAGTAGCGTTGCCACTTTTTTTCGATGTCTGAAAAAGAGTATTTCATTGGATTGTTTCGCGTTGAAAGAGCGCAAATATAACGCTTAGGGATTGGTTTTGCGTTGTGTTCGCTTTGAACACCAACTGTTGGCAACAAAAAAAGCGTCCCGCCGTTTCCAGCCAAGACGCTTTCACATAATTTTTAATGAGCAATGACTAACGAGAAATGAATAATTTGAAAGAGACTCTCGTTACGCATTCCTCACTGCTCATTATTCATTACTTCACCAGCATCATCTTCTTCGTCTGCACAAAGTTTGAACCTGACGCGCCATTCGTCGCGCTCGCCTGCAGACGATAGAAATACACGCCGCTTGCCAAATTGCTTGCGTTGAAATTGAAATTGTATGTTCCCGCCTCTTGACGAGCATTCACTAATGTCGCCACTTCCTTGCCCAGCACATCATAAACTTTGAGCAAGACGGTGCTTGCCGTTGGAAGTTGGTAGTTGATAATCGTCGTCGGGTTGAACGGGTTGGGATAATTTTGCGAGAGTTCAAAGGTCTTCGGCAAGCCCGCGTCGACTTCAATGATGGGGCTGTATTCAAACTGTCCGTCAAAATCAATCTGCTTCAAGCGGTATTGAACTTTGCCCGTTGCCGTGCGGTCTATGAACGAGTAGGATTGCGCTTCGGTCGTGGTGCCGTTGCCTCTGACGAAGCCGAGCGTGTTCCAGGTTGCCCCTGCGGATTTGCGTTCCACTTCAAAACCTGAATTATTCTGCTCCGACGCGGTCGTCCAAGTGAGCAAAATTCGGTCTATATTTTTCGTCGCGGTGAAGGAGGTGAGTTCAACAGGCACTTGGGTAAAGAGTATGGCTTCAATCATAAAGCGGTTCAAGTCGGTAACGGCGGTCGGCACTTCGCCGCCGTTAAGCGTGGCGGAGTAATAGCGGTCGGGACGGGCAGGATTTTCAGTTTGCGTGCCTAAGGGGAAATACGCCGTTGGGCTGGCGGTTTGCGCTAATCCGACGTAGAAGTCGGTGTTGGTGAGCGTCGGTAGGTTTTGCAAGTCAAACGTGAAAAATTGGTTCAGCATTGTGTTTTGAATCGTCAGTGTCGCCGATGTATCTAAACGTTGTCCATTTGCTCCGAGCAATACCGCATAGACATTTTTTCCTACCGAATTAGGGTCAGCAGAAATAAACACTCGTACTTGACTGATTTTATTAGACCCCGAAAGCCTGAACCGCGTTAGGAGCAATCCGCTTCCAGTGCCGAACCCCACTTGCCCACTTGCCGGATTGGCATCGAGATAACTGAACGTGTTGGAAGAAATATCCTGCGTAATGGTTTGCGAGTTGTTATTGATATTTGCGTCGCTTGGTACAGAGACGGTTACAAAATTAAAGCCAATGTTTATCGGCGTGTAGTTGGGAAAGTCGACGACGCGCCGCGCATTGACGGGCAAGCTTGCGATGACTTGTGTGTTGGTGAAGCTATTGACGCCTGAAATGGTGAGCGTTACAGGCAGATTGGTAATCGGCACGGGTCCGGTATTTCGCACGAGTGCTTGAATCGGGAGCGGTGCGGCGAAAAAGCCGGGAGCCCTGGTGAGCGTGTAGACGGCTTCAATGGCGGCGTCGTTTGTCGGGGGCGGCGTGCTTTGAAAGAATCGGAACGAGCGTCCCGGATTCCACGGCGCGCCTACACCTGAAAGCAATACAGTCGCGGTCGCACTCGTGCCGAATGTGGTCGCCACATTGATCGTGTTTTCCGCCGTAACCACTTGCGACGTATTACGCCCTTTGATGCCAATCGAGACGCGGAAGTTCGGTGCACTTGCGGTATTCAAAATCCACGTTCCGAATATGATTTCCACATCGTTGGACGTTTCATACAGGCGAATTTGGAAATCCAAACTGATAAAGCCTAAACTCGCCGTCTCTGCCAGATTTTTGAATTGAATGATGCACACGCGAGAGCCGGCTAATCCGGTGGTGAATACGCGAAACTCCGGCGTCGGCGTGAAGCCCGTTGTCGGTTGTGCCGCCCTGAGCCCGGCATTAAATCCCGAAATGATTGCTGTGTCGCGTAGGTTCGCCGACGCTATCGCTGAACCCAGTCCCCCCGGACCGCTTGGAAATAACGATGCGCTCGAAGGCGGCAACGCGCCGAGTTTGATGAAGCCATTTGAGTTGAGAATAAACTGCGTATATGTTACGCCGTTAAAGACAAATGGAAACCCAATGTTGACAGGCGCAGAATTGACATTGTTAAAGCCTGTCGTGTTAATCACTGTGCCACTTTGGTCGATGTCGATATACGAGCGAAGCGTGTTCTGAACATTGGTAGGCGAAAACCCAAACTGTGCAACCAGCGGCGAACTCGTTGCCGTAAGAAAACTTGCAAGTAAAAAGCGGTAGATGATGTGCATGACGATGAAAGATATTGAATAAGTTTTGACTGCAATGCTAAGTGTCGTTTATGCAATAAGCACTGCTATCAGAAATGTAACACCTTAAACGGCATTTCCCTCTCCCAGCGTTTCAACCCTCAATTTTTCTATCCTCTTCGCGCAAGCCACTCGTGGAAATAAAAAAGCGTCCCGCCGTTTCCAGCCGAGACGCTTCACATAAGAGAAAACAAAGAACATTAGCCAGCGAAAAAAACCTTTTTAATGAGCAATGAGCAACGATTAATGAGTGATGTGAAGATGTCTCTCGTTACGGTAGTGCTATAAAAGGATTCGTCATTCCGAGCAACGCGAGGAATCCACTTGACGCGCTCGGCGAGGCTCGCTATGGATTCTTCACTTCGCTACCCTTCGTTCAGAATGACCAACACGACATGACCCCCGTTACTCATTCCTCACCATTCATTATTCATTAGTATCGTTCTTCATTTTTTCTTTTTGGCTTTTTCCGCCGCTTTTCTGGCGCGTTCTCTATCGCCGACGGATTCAATGCGCTTGTTTCGTCGTTCATTGCGTTTCATTTCGTAATACTTTGCCGACGGCATCGGACCGCGCGGCTTCGTCGACGATTTTGATTTGCTCTTGCTTTGCGCAAACGCCGCCTCTACAACCCACTCCGACGAACCCGCTGATGCGAGGCTTCTATGATGCGCATTTGTCGGCGCGCTTACAATCAAGAACATCACGAGTGCGAAAAGCGTGTATAAGGTCTTCATATCCTTTGCTGTTTTGAAGTTGAACAAGACATACAAAGGTCGGGCGAAACCGCGCGCGAGGAAATAGCAAACGTTTGTCATTTTGTCCTTGATTTTGAGCGAATTTTAATTTTGAACGCACAAGATTCTTTCTTCCGCCGTCGAGAATCTCGTTTCTTTCAGATGGAATTTTCCGTGCGTTTCTGCATATTCAGCCACTTGATTCACATCAAATATGCACTTCTCACCGCTCGATTGGCTTGTTGTTTTGATTTACATCGCCGGCGTGACGCTGTTCGGCATTCTGAAGGGCGGCAAGCAAACTTCTGCAACAGATTATTTCCTCTCCGAAGAAAAAATTCGTTGGTGGGCGGTCGGCATCGCGATTGTCGCGACCGAAACTTCCGCGCTGACCTTTATTTCCGTGCCCGGCATCGCTTACAAAGGCAATTTTAATTTTCTTCAACTTGCTATCGGCTACTTCGTCGGTCGCGTGATGGTGGCGTATTTGTTTCTGCCCAAATACTACGCAGGCGAATTAACCACTGCCTACGCGTTGATGGAATCGCGCTTTGGGCTACCGCTTCGGCGTTTGACGTCGCTTGTCTTCATCATCACGCGCATTTTCGCCGATGGCGTGAGGCTCTATGCTACGGCTATTCCGCTGGTCATCATTTTTCGCGGCTATAACCTCTTCGGCGGCATTTCCGACGCTATGCTTTACACACTTGGCATTGTGCTGATTGCCCTCGTTACCTTGCTTTATGTCCAACTCGGTGGCGTGCGTGCCGTCATCTGGACGGATTTCATTCAACTTTTTGTTTATCTTTTGGGCGGCGGCTTGACGGTCTTTTTCTTACTTCAACAGTCAGAACATTTTTTTATTCCAATAACAGAAATTTCAGCACGGGGCAAATTTGCGTTCTTCAATTTTTCCTTTGAGAATTTCTGGTCGTCGCCGTATCAATTTTTTCTTGCGGTTATCGGCGGCGCGTTTTTGACGATGGCGTCGCACGGCACGGATTACATCATTGTGCAACGGCTCTTTACCACGCCTTCGCTTCGCCATAGTCAAAGTGCTTTAATTTTAAGCGGTTTGATTGTGTTTCTTCAATTCGCGCTTTTTCTCCTTCTTGGCGCACTGCTCTACGGATTTTACGGCGAACTTGCGTTCAAAGGCGATGAAGTGTTTTCAAAGTTTATTGTCGAAGAATTACCGACAGGCGTTTCAGGATTGATTGTGGCAGGACTTTTAGCGGCGGCAATGTCGACCCTTTCAGGCTCTATTAGTGCGATTTCAAGCTCGACCGTCTTTGACTTATACGCTCACACTTCGCACGGCAAACGCGCAACGGAATCCGAAAAACTCATTCTCTCCAAACGCATCAGTCTTGCTTGGGCGGCGATTCTCACGCTTTCCGCGCTGCTTTACATTGGTCTGGGTAAGGCAGTCGTAGAGGTTGCGCTCTCGATTGCCTCGTTCACTTACGGCGGATTGCTTGGCGTTTTTCTTTTGGCGATGTTTTTTAAGCGTGTCTCGCCACTTGGCGCGATTGTAGGCTTCTCTGCAAGTGTGCTGGTGATGGTCTTCGTCATGACGCAAACGAAATTGGCTTGGACGCTCTACACCCTCATTGGAAGCACGACGGCGATTGTGGTCGCGCTTCTTGTTTCCCGCGCCTCGAAACAAAACCCCTCGAAACCAAAAAGCGTCTCAACCGAGACGCCTTTGTGATGATTTGATTAAAAACGACAATATGAATTTTAGCGACTGAATCCGCCGAGTTTGGCGAGCAGGTTGCGCAGGTTGATGCCGGCGCGATAGACGACCGTTCCAATGCCGTTTCCTGATTCTTGTTTGCCTTGTTCGTAATCCTCAACGCTGAATTCTTCCAGTTCCGCAGTCTTTGCGGCATCGGCGTTTCCGAATTCAAGGTCGTAATAGCGTTCTAAATCGCTCTTTTCTTTATGGTCTGTGCCTAAGTAGTCAAGCATGTTTCTTTTGATGATTAAAATTGGAGGTCTTTATTCGTCTGTTGCGATGGAATGTTGCACGGCTTTTCAGAAGCTTGCAGAGGGAAACCACAAAGGCGACTGGGTCATTCTAACCCTGAACGAAGCGAAGAGGAAGAATCCAACATTATTGTCTAAGATGGATTCCTCGCTCCACTCGCAATGACATTTCCGTTTTCCTTCTGTTCCTCATTTCTCATTGCTCATTCCTCATTAGAGATTGGATTCCTCGCTTCGCTCGCAATGACCACGAAACAATGCCGAGCACATTTTCATAGCACGACCAAGCGACTCATTTCCGTGAGCCGCCTTAATTCATCACGAGCATCAAGACGGAATTTTTCGCAAAGTTGACGAGGGGCGTGAAGAAAAGCCCAAAGCCAATCGTGAGAATCGCCAAGAAAGTTGCAAGTGCATTAGCAAATGCGCCTGAATCCATCGGTGCTTCAGAACCGTCTTCGGATTCGCGCAAATACATATTGAGCGGAATTTTGAAGTAGTAGTAGAGCGAAACCGCACTGGTGAGCACGCCGATAATCGCGAGCGTCAAAAACACCGTGCCTTTGCCTAAGAGCGCGGTGAAAATCATATACTTTCCGATGAAGCCGATGGTTGGCGGCAAACCGGTCAGCGAGACGAGAAAGACCGTCAAGGCGGCGGCAGTGAGCGGCATTCTCTTGCCGAGTCCGCGATAGTCGTTCACATCATCGCTTCCGATTTTATTTGAAATCAAAATCACCACATAGAACGCACCGACGTTCATAATTGTGTAGGCGACAAGGTAGAACATGACGGATTGCGTTCCAAGGTCGTCGGCAACCAAAACGCCTAAGAGCAAGTATCCAGCGTGCGCGATGGAAGAATACGCCAACATTCGCTTGACATTGCTTTGCCAAATTGCCGCAAAGTTCCCAAGCACCATTGAAACGAGGGCGATAAGCGCGAAGAAATTCACCCAATCAAATGCGAGTTCGCCCGTCGGCTCTGCGGGAATAGCGACTTTGAAGAAGCGAATCAGCATCGCAAAGCCTGCCGCTTTTGAACCGACCGAAAGAAACGCGGTAACCGGCGTCGGTGCGCCCTCATACACATCAGGCGACCAGAAGTGGAACGGCACCGCACCAATTTTGTAGCCGAATCCGCCCATCACCAGCAACGCGGCAAGCGTAAGCGTTACCTCGTCGACTTCATTCGCGCTGATGAACTTTGCAATTTCGTAGATGTTCGTTTGTCCCGTCAGCCCGTAAATGAGCGACATGCCATAGACCATCAAGCCCGACGACACCGCGCCGTAGATGATATATTTCAGCGAGGCTTCCGACGATTTAATTTGATGCTTCAAGTAACCCGTCAAGATGTAAGAGGAAATGCTCACGAGCTCGAGTGCAAGGAACATCATCAGCATATCGCTCGCCGACGCCATCAGGAACATTCCCAGCACCATGCCAATAAGCACCGCATAGTATTCGCCGATGTTTGCGACGTTCCTTTCACCAAATTCTTCTGAATCCATTGTAATCAGCACAGCAAGCGCGCCTGCACCAAGGAAAAGAAACTTGAAAAAGACGGCGAAGGGGTCTACAACATGCATTCGGAGGAAATACTCTTGGGTTTGCATATCCATCTGTTGCCAAGTGAAAAAGCCTGTGATTGCAAATCCGATGAGCGCGACCATCGGAATCGCAACGCGCTTTTCACGAAGCACCATATCGAGCACAATCACAACCAAAAACAGTGCAGAAAGCGACAGTTCAGGCACAAATGCGCCCAAACTTAATTTGACTTGTTCAATAATTTCGGGAAGGTTGTTCGGCATTTTGATTTAGAAGTCTTGTTGAATACGATTTTGATACCGTTTGAAAAACTCTACAAACTTCACTTTAAGGCGACGTTTGCCGTTGCCGACAAAATTTCGGCGACCTTATTGAGGCTCGGCATAATTAAATCCAAAACGGGCGCAGGATAAACGCCGATGATAATCACAATCGCGGCAAGCGGCGCGAGCAGAGCGATTTCTCGTCCGTCTAAATCCACTTTGCCTTTCCAATCGTGGAAGTGTGCGTGCTCTTCGCCGTGATGTCCTTCAACTTCGTAAGCCGCATTGGGTTTTCGTTCGCCTGTGAACATGCTCTTGTAAGCGCGGAGCAAATAGGCGGCTGAAAGCAAAATACCGAGCGTTCCAATGACCGAGAGAATGCGCGTTTGCTCAACGGCAAAGGCACCGAGAAAAACGAAGGCTTCGGCGACAAATCCCGACAGCGCAGGCATTCCCAAATTGCCCATAAAGGCAAGCAAAATAAAGCCGGTATAGACGGGCATGTATTTGGCAAGTCCGCCAAATTTGTCCATTTCTCGCGTATGGGCGCGTTCATAAATCACGCCGACAAGCAAGAACATCATCGGCGAGAGCAATCCGTGCGAGAACATTTGAAGCATTGCGCCCGACATTCCGAGCGAATTGACCGCCGAAATGCCCAGCAACACAAAGCCCATGTGCGAGACGGAAGAATACGCCACCATCTTTTTGAAGTCGGTTTGTGAAATCGCACAGAACGCGCCATAGACGATGCTAATGACGCCGAAGAGCGCAATCCACCATGCAAATTGTTGGAAGACTTCGGGGAAAATCGGGAAGTTGATGCGTAGCAAGCCGTAGCCGCCGAGTTTGAGAAGCACCCCAGCGAGCACGACGGAAATCGGCGTTGGCGCTTCTACGTGTGCATCGGGAAGCCACGTGTGGAACGGCACCATCGGCACTTTAATGACAAATGCTAAAAAGAGCGCGAAGAACGCCAGCACGCGAAGCACTTGCGACTCTGGGGCTAACATGGACCCCGAAATGAAGTTCTTCTGATTTGCCATCGCCACCATGCTGAAGGTGTTGCGTCCCGTTTCGGGGTCAATGACACTTGTGTAAAGCGCGATAACGGCAAGGAGCATCAGCACAGAGCCGACAAGCGTATAAATGAAAAACTTAATCGCCGCATATTCGCGATTCTTCCCGCCCCAAATTCCAATGAGGAAATACATCGGAATCAAGGTTACTTCCCAAAAGATGTAAAAGAGGAAGAAGTCGAGCGCGAGGAAACAGCCCATCATCGACATCGACATCAAATTGTAGAGCACGAAGTAGCTTTTGACCGATTTTTCAATCGTCCAACTTGCGCCCACGCCGACCAGCGCGACAATCGCCGTCAGAATCACCATCGTAACCGACAGTCCATCAATGCCCATGAAGTAATCAGCATTTATGGTCGTATTTCCTAACTGAACCGAAAACCATGCCGCACGCTCCACAAATTGAAACTTGCTCACATCATCAACGCCTGCAAGGGACGGGTTGTAATTTTGCCAAATCACAACGGCTAATGCGACCTGACCTATCGCCGCCAAGAGCGAGATGAGACGAATAGCCTGCTTTTGCTCTTTTGGAATGAGCAGCGTAATCAGCGCGGCAATCAGTGGAAGAAATGTGATGAGCGTTAAAGTCATTGCAAATTCAAATTTTAAGGTTTTGGATTGTTAAACCAACTTGCTGAAAAAGTAACCGATAACGGCGATTAAGAGGAGCGCGATATAAGTTTGCACGCGTCCTGTTTGCAGTTTTCGGAACAAGAGTCCGCTAATCTGCACCAGCGTTGCCGAAAGATTGACGATGCCGTCGACGACGAGTTTATCAAAGCCGCCGCTGAACGACGAGAGTTTCACGCCCAAATTTCCAATACCTTTCACAAACGCGCCTTCCATAAACGTGTCGTTGAACCAGTTCATCATTTTTGAAATCAAGACGAAGGGGCTTGAAATCGCACCGATGTTTTTGGAATAGGCGAGATACGCCAATGCCAAGCCGACGAGCGCGAGCGAAATGGAGAGCGTAACGACCGTTCCGTGCGCGTGATGCGCCGCTTCGGCGAGTTTTTGCTGACGAAGGTCTTGGAAATGCGCAACGCCACTGTGCGATTCTTCCTTGTGAGCCGTTTCAGGTGCAATGGATTCGCCGCCTGCAATAGCGCCGAACACTTGCGCCGCACCTTGCAATCCTTCTTTCGTAACGCCGACTTTGGTTTCAGGCGTTTTGACTGCGTTCATAAACCAGCCATGCTCGCCATCCAACGGGTTCGGGGAAAAGACGAAGAAGAACGACATCGCCGCTAAAATCACCAACGGAATTGTCATGACAGGAGCGGACTCATGAATTTCGCCGTGATGATGCTCACCATGCCCGTGATGATGATGGTCATCGGCGGAAGCAGGCTTTTCATCGGCGCGATTTTTCCCGAAGAATACCATAAACCACTGACGCCCCATGTAGAACGGCGTGAGCAGTGCCGCCGAAAAGCCCAGCACAGGAACCAGCATCGCCCAACTGCCTTCAACACTTGCGTAGCCGACTGCGCCCGCCAAAATGGCGTCTTTGCTCAAAAAGCCCGTAAAGAGCGGCAATCCTGCCAACGCAAATAAACAAATCGTAAATGTGGCGAAGGTGATTGGCATTTTTTTCATCAAGCCGCCCATGTAGCGCATGTCTTGCTCGTGGTGCGTGGCGTGAATGACCGACCCAGAGCCCAAAAAGAGCCCCGCTTTGAAAAAGGCGTGCGTTACAAGGTGGAAAAGTGCCGCCGCGAATGCGCCAACGCCCATGCCCATCACCATGTAGCCCAACTGCGAGAGCGTCGAGTAAGCCAACACGCGCTTGATGTCGTTTTGGGTAATGGCAATCGTTGCCGCAAAGAACGCCGTTACCGCCCCAATGACGGCGATAATCGCAAGCGCATCGGGCGTTAAAATCACGAAGACGCGCGCCACGAGATAAACGCCTGCCGCAACCATCGTCGCCGCGTGAATCAATGCGGAAACCGGCGTCGGACCTTCCATCGCGTCAGGAAGCCAAGTGTGAAGCGGAAATTGCGCCGACTTTCCAACGCACCCCATAAAGAGCAACACGCCCGCTACTGTCAGCCAGCCTTCGCCCCAAGTGAATTTGCCCTCGCCGATGTTTTGATAAATTTCTTGATAATTGAAGGTTTGGAATTGCGCAAAGAGAATCAAAATGCCGAGCCAAAAGCCGATGTCGCCAACGCGATTGAGCATGAAGGCTTTGTTTTGTGCCGCCGCCGCCGAATCGCGCTCAAAGTAAAATCCAATTAAGAGAAATGAAGAAAGACCGACGAGTTCCCAGAAGCAATAAATCGCAAAAAGGTTGTTGGAAAGCACAATACCGAGCATTGAGAAGGTGAAGACGCCCAAGTATCCGAAATATCGCTCGTAGCGCGGTTCGCCCGCCATATAGCCCATTGAGAAGAAGTGCACCAAGAAACTGATTCCGGTAACGACGATGAGCATCACGGCGGTAATTTTATCAATCAAAATTCCGAGCTTGATTTCCATCGTTCCTAAATTCGCCCACGTAAAACTCCATTCTTGTTGGAAATTTTCTTGACCTAACGCCGAAAAGGCTACGTAGAGCGATAAGCCCAATGCGCCGCCGATGATTGCCGTTGCCACAAAGTCGCCGTTTCGCGGCAGTTTTTTTCCGAAGAAAATTTGCACCGCAAACGAAAGGAGCGGAAGAAGCAAGATGTAGATGCTGTATTGAATCAGGTCAGGCATTTTCTCTGTAAAATTTTTAGGATTAGGATTAGTTTTACAAACTATTCGCGCATCGTATCGATTTCGCCGACGTCGACGGTTTTGAAGGTGGCGTAGATATTCAGCACGATTGCCAGCGCAACCGCCGCTTCCGCCGCCGCCAGAATGATGACGAACATGGAGAACATCACACCGCTCATCGTGCCACTGTATTTTGAGAATGCGACGAGGTTTAAATTTGCCGCGTTCAAAATCAGTTCAACGCCCATCAGCACCACGACCGCATTGCGCCGCGTCATGACGCCGAACAGTCCGAGCGAAAACAAAATCGCCGAGAGCACGAGAAAATGATTCAATCCGATTTCAGGCATATCGATAATTTGTTTTAGAGTTCAGCGGAAACTACTTCGTTGCGCTCACTTTGCTGTCGGAACGCGCGATATATGCCGCCCCGATGAGCGCGACAAAAAGCAGAATTGAGACGATTTCAAACGGCAACACGTAGTTGGTGATGACTTCGTAGCCAATAGGCTCAACGACTGTCGTCGTTCTTGGCTCGCCCGTCGTATACCACTTGGCTCGGTAAAGGAACGTGTAAAGGAGCGCGCCCATAATTGCGAACATAATCAGGAGCGACGGAATCAAGTTGAAGACGTCGGTCAGAATCCGCTCTTGGGTGATTTTATTCGTGAGCATCACGCCGAAGAGGAGCAGAATCAAAATTCCGCCGACATACACGACGATTTGCGTTACGGCGACGAAATCCGCGCTCAAATACACATACATCGCACTGATGCCGAAGAGCGTGAAAAGAATAGAAAATGCGGAGTAAATAATGCTTTTTGAAAATACGACCATTGCCGCCGAAACCACAATAATTGTGGCAAAGAGATAGAAAATGGCTTGGTAGGCGATTGCCCCGAAATCAAAATTTTCCATTGTTTAACATTAAAAGTTTGCTCGTTGCTTACGATTTGTTTTATGTTGAGCGAGAAGTGTTTTTATCAACGCCTCCCGCTCACGCTTCGATTTACTCGCCGCCTTCGGCTTGTTTTTTTGCCGCTTCTTCGGCGGCTTTTTTCGCCGCAAGTTTTGCCGCCATCATGGGCGGAAGTTTCTTAGCGGGTTGTGCGTCGTCGCTTGGCGTTTCGGCTTTTGGCGTTTCAGCCTGCGCGGATTCTGCCTTAGCTTCGGGCGTTGCTGTTCCTTCTGCGCCTGCTTTTTTCGCCGCAAGTTTTGCCGCCATCATGGGTGGCAGTTTCTTAGCGGGTGCTTCCGCCGCGGGTGCAGATTCGGCTGTCGGCGTGCTTGAAGGGGCTTCCGCGCTTGCCGCCGCCGCTTTTTTCGCCGCTAAGGGAGAAACGCGCGCGCCTGCTGCGGGTGCCGCTTTGGGTGCCGCCGCTTTTCTTGCCTTTTCTTCTTCTTCATATTTGGCAAGCTTCTCGCGCTTTTCTTTTTCTTTTTCTATTGTGAGGACGCTGAAGTGATAAATAAAGTTGGAGCGGTCAACTTCGGCGAAGTCGTGAACGGGCGTCATGGTCAGGCACTCTGTCGGGCACGGGTAGGTGCATAGTCCGCAATACATGCACTTTGCCATATCGATATCGAACTTGGAGAGCCAGAGTTTTTTCTTGCTTCCGTCGCTCGTGGTGCCGAGTTCTTCAATGTCATCAGGCGTGGCTTTGAATGATTCAATCGTGATACAATTTACTGGGCAGGCATTTGCGCATTGATTGCAGGCGATACAGTCGTCGGCGTCGTTATGCAGTCGGTTGCGCGAGAAATCCGGCGTCGGAATCGCTTCGCTCGGATATTGAATCGTTACCAAGCCTTCGTTGAGCTTGTTGAAATAATTATCGTCGTCTATCAGCGCAGTTTCTTCGCGCCATTTTGTTGCTTTTGAGAGGTGTTTAAGCGTGATGCTCATTCCGCCAATGACGGACGAGACGCCTTTTTTTATGGAATCCACATACTCCGACATAAATGTAATTGTTTAGAATTTTGAAAGATTATACTTTATCTGCCTCTTGCTTCACGCTTTTATCGCACATAGAGTTCCCAGACTGCGGCGAACACGAAAATGAGCAAAGCAATCGGGGTGAGTACCTTCCAACAGAGATACATCAGTTGGTCAACTCGGAATCTTGGGAAGGTCCAGCGCACCCACATCATTACAATCACGAAGAAAAATCCTTTCAGAATAATCCAGAACGCGCCCCAAATCGGACCGTTAGTCAAATCGTTAAGCGCAATGCCACCGATATTTGGAAGTGGTGAATTCCAGCCGCCTAAAAAGAGCACCGAAAGAATGACGCTCGTCATGAACATAGACGCATATTCAGCAAGGAAAATCATAGCGAACTTCATTCCGCCATATTCGGTGAAGTAGCCAGAGACGAGTTCCGATTCCGCCTCGGGAATATCAAAGGGGGCGCGATTACATTCGGCGAGAGCGGCGATGAAATAAATAATCATAGCCAGCCACGCGACAGGCGATTGAAAGACCGCGTAATGCAAAATTCCAAGTTCGCCGCTTTGCGACATCACGATTTTTTGCATCGAGAGCGAGCCTGCCATCATCACGCCGACGAGAATCGCAATGCTGGCGGGGATTTCGTAACTGACGACTTGCGCCACGCTTCGCACAGCGCCGAAAAGCGACCATTTATTGTTCGAGCCCCAGCCGCACATCAAAATGCCTACGGCTTCGACCGAGACGATAGAGACAGCGTAAAACACGCCCACGTTCAAATCTGCGCCGATGAACTCACTGCTGAACGGTAGAACCGCATATGCGGCGAATGCACCCACAAAAATGATCAGTGGTCCCAAAACGAAGAGTGGCTTATCAGCCGCCGCTGGCACAATATCTTCTTTTTGAATCAGTTTGAGAATGTCGGCAATCGTTTGAAGCAAGCCCCATTTACCGGTCTCGTTTGGTCCGATACGGTCTTGCATGAATGCTGATACTTTCCGCTCCCCATATACGCCGACATAGAGCGCGTAAAGTGCAATAAAGACAAGCGGAATTGCCGGAATTGCAAAGATGCCGACCGGAACACCGAAGAGTTCAATCGATTCAAGGGTTTTGACCCATGAGTTTTCCGCTTGAACAGGCGTGGCGGCTGTCGCAAGCGCGTCGGGCGTGAGTATGGCGAGTTGCTTCATCTCAAAAACACGAATTAGAAAGCGTTTGACTTAACTATTTTGATTAAAACTTCTTAATGACCTTCATCTTGAATGTGCGGCTATCGGTCGACTTCGCCGAGCACAATATCGATGCTTCCCAAAATGGCGACAACGTCGGAAATCAAATTTCCTTTGCTTAAATCCGACATCACCGAGAGATTGACAAAACATGCCGCACGCGATTTGCATCGGAACGGTTTCGTGCCTTTGCCGTCGGCAATCACATAAAATCCGACTTCGCCTCTTGGATTTTCGCCGCGGGCGTAGGCTTCGCCTGCTGGTGGCTTAATGCGCTTCGGCACGGCGGCGTGCGGGTCAAAATTCGGGTCTTCGGGCATCTTATCGAGGCATTGCTGAATGATTTTCAGGCTCTCATAAATTTCATAGCAACGAACCAAGTGCCGCGAGAGGCTATCGCCGATGATGGAAAGTTTTCCATCAGGCACAGCGACGTCAAATTCAAGTTCAGGATAAATGGAATAGGGGTCGTTTTTGCGCAAATCCCATTTTACGCCAGAGCCGCGAAGCATCGGACCAGAGCAACCGTAGTTAATGGCAACATCAGCCGGCAAAATGCCAATGCCGCGCGTGCGCTCAATGAAAAGTTCATTTTCGGTGAGGAGTGCCATCATTTCGTCGACCTTCGGCTTGTAATACTTAACAAATTCAGCGGTGCGCTGTTTGAACTTCGCCGGAAAATTATGCGAGACGCCGCCAACCCAAATGTAGTTGTAAAGCATTCGTGCGCCGCAAAGCCACTCCAAGAGCGTGAGAATGTGTTCACGGTCGCGCATGATGTGCAAAAACGGCGTAAAGGCGCCGATGTCCAATCCATATGTAGCGATTGCGACTTGGTGCGACGCGATGCGTTGCAATTCCGCGACAATCACGCGCATAAATTCCACTCGGCGCGGCACTTCAATGTTGAGCAATTTTTCAACCGCCATCACGTAGGCGTGTTCGGTGTTCATCGCCGAAAGGTAATCCATTCTATCGGTGTAGGGAATGACTTGTTGGTAGTCGAGGGCTTCGGCGTGTTTTTCAAAACAGCGATGCAAATAGCCCATGTGCGGCGTGGCTTTCATAACCACTTCTCCGTCGGTGATGAGCTCGACGCGCAAAACGCCGTGCGTTGCCGGGTGTTGCGGACCCATGTTGAGCGTCATGTATTCCGTCTCAAGGTCTTTCTCAACGACATATTGATTCGAGCCCGTCTGTGAAAGGCGCGTCTTCGGGGTATATTCCAATGTTTCCGCCATGTTTGTGAACTGATTAAGCGTTGTGATTGCGACTTGTTAATTCAACTTTGAAAACAAAATCGTTTCAAAGCTTTCGTTTGATAGAATGAAATTCGGCGTTCTTAGAACTTCACTACACCATTTGAACGCTTTGAAACGACTCTGGGCTTTTTAAAAGCTCGTCAATACAGGTCATGTAACTTTGTGTTTGTCATTCTGAACGGAGCATCAGCGCAGTGAAGAATCCACTGGATTCCTTGGACTCTTCGCTTCGCTCGCAATGACATCGGTGCTCAACGGTCATCTCATCACTTTTAACCCTTAACTCTCAACTCGTCTGGATTCCTCGCTTCGCTCGGAATGACAATTCGCCTCTTCATTTCTCATTCTTCATTTCTCATTAGAGATTGGATTCCTCGCTTTGCTTAGAATGACGAACACATTTTAGCACTACCTCAATACGGCACTTTGATGCCGTGATAGTATTCTTGCACTTTGTAATCTTTTCGGAGCGGATGCCCTTCCCAATCGTCGGGGCAAAGGATTCGGCGCAAGTCGGGATTTCCTTCAAAAACGATGCCGACCAAATCGTAGGCTTCGCGCTCATGCCACTCCGCCGTGCGCCAAATTTCCGCGACGCTCGGAATCGTATTGTTTTCCTTCGTGCACTTGAGTTTGACTGCTATCTTGTGCTGGAATGCCGATAAGGATTCAAGATTATAGACGACGCCTAATGTTCCATCGTTGTAATCAACGCCGGAAAGGCATGCCAAGTAATCGAGTTTTAATCGCTCGTCGGTGCGCATGAAGTAGGCAATGGGTTGCCAAAGCGAATGATCCAGCACCGTGAAATTGGGCATGGTGCGGCTGTTATCAAGGTTGGAGACAGATTCCGTTCCAAATTCATCTTTGATAATTGCGTGGATTTCTTCTGGCGTTAATTTTGGCATATTAGGCGGTGGCTTCTTCGGTTTCTGGTTTGGCAATCGTTGTTGGTTTGACATTCGCATTGAAGGGGTGCGCCGCAATAATCACTTCTTCGGCAGGCGCAGATTTTGCCGCGATTTTTCGCAGGGCTTCTTGACGCGTCAAGCCTAAACGCTCTTCGCGAATCAATTCTTGAATTTTCATTAAGCCGCCAATCAAGGCTTCAGGGCGCGGCGGACAGCCGGGCACATACACATCAACAGGAACCACACGGTCGACACCTTTGACGACGTGATAACCATGCTCCCAATACGGACCACCGCAGTTGGCGCAACTTCCCATCGAGAGCACGTAGCGTGGCTCGGACATTTGGTCATAAAGACGCTTGACGCGCTCCGCCATCTTGAACGTGACCGTTCCCGCCACAATCATCAAGTCGGATTGGCGCGGCGACGAGCGCGGAAAAATGCCGAACCGCTCGAGGTCGTAGTTAGAGGCATTGGTCGCCATCATTTCAATCGCGCAACAGGCGAGACCAAACGACATTGGCCATAACGAGGATAGGCGCGACCAGTTGAGCAGGTCTTCAACTTTGGTAACTATCGCTCCGCCGTTAGAAATTTTTGCATCAAGAAGACTTGGCATAATCGTTTCTCAGGTTTGATTAACGGAAACTAAAACTTGTTGACTCCGAACAGTGCCTATGCCGCTGTTTCAGGTTCGGCAACTTTGGGCTTTTGCAAAGACTTCGGCTTTTCGAACTTTTTGGTCGGCATTTTGGGAATGTTCGGCGTCGGCACCACCCAATTGATGTAGCCTTTCTTCCATTCATAAATCAGCCCCAGCGTCAAAACGCCTAAAAACACCAGCGCCACCGCCAGCGCATAGCCGCCCACTTGCTTGAAAATCGTTGCCCAAGGGTAGAGGAAAAGCACTTCCACATCAAAGATGATGAAGATGAGCGCAACCACGTAGAAGCGAATGTTGAACTGAATCCACGCGCTTCCCTTCGGCTCTTCGCCGCATTCATATGTGGTTAATTTTTCGGTATAAGGACGGTGCGGGCGTATGAGGCGAGAAGTTACAAATCCAAGAACTACAAAAATGACGCCAACGGCAAGAAAAAGAAAAACCTTCCCAAACTCTGAAATCTCTTGTGCCATTGATGATTTTGGTTTGAACTACGGTTTGAAAAAATCTTGATGAAATGTACTTTTTGTTCAGACTGACAAAGTGCGCAACGCATTCATTTCCGCGAAAATTCCTTTTCCGAAAAAAATTTTTAACCATAGCCGTGATTTTTGTCTTTGAAACGAATGTTGCATCTTCGTGATGCTATCAAATCTAATGGCTTCTGCCAAACTGCGCAATAACGATGTCCAGACCACTTACCGACGAACAACTTTCTCATCTCGCCCAACAAGGCTGGTCAAAAGTAGGCGAAACGATTCAAAAGACGTTTTCCTTTGACGGTTCCGACGGCAAAAGTCCCTTCCTGAAAGGACTTGCGTTCATCGAGCGCGTCGCAACCCTCGCCGAAGACGCTAACCATCACCCCGATATTACGTTCACCTACAACCGCGTCGTGATTTCACTGACCACGCACGACAAAGGCATGCTCACCGAAAAGGATTTTGATTTAGCCACGAAAATCGGCGCAGTCAACGCCATGGTTCAGGTTTTTTGCGATAAAATTCATTCCGATTTCTCATCGGAAATCGTCTGCGAAAGTCCTTCTGGAATTCCAACAAGAGTTGTTACACACCAGCCTTCGCCTCACAACTACAACTTTCAGATTCCGAGCGGGAAATCCGTCTATAAAATTTCCGCCTCCGAAAGCGAGCAAGCCTTAGAGACGCTTGCCAATGGATTCACCGGCAACGGCGCGGCGGTTTTGCTCGAGCGCACCGCAACGGAGTATGTCGTAGAACTGAACAGCACGCCGGAAGGCATTCGTCCAGAAGTTTCTGTTACCTTCAATCCATCGTCGTCATGAGTTCCGCCTTATTTCCTGATGCAAGCGAAGCGATACGCAGTGTGATGGCTCGCGCCCAAGACGCTCTTTCTAATAAAAAATATTCCGACGCGGCAGACCTAGCCTTACAGGCTCTTCAAGATTCAGAACGGTTGAACCAAGTCTCGCTTCAAACTTCGGCGCGCCTGCTTCTTGCAGAAGCGCTGATAAAGGAGCAAAAGTTCAGCGATGCCTTGCCGCACCTTCACCACGTTCTCGATTTTTCCGAATTGGCAGACAAGCGAGACGAAGTGAGGCACGCGCTCTCGCTTTTAGGAAGAATCGCTTACTACAAGAAAAACTATCCCCTTGCACTTGAATACCTTCAAAATGTTTTGACAATGTGCGAGTCGTGTGCCGATGAGTTCAGTTATACGGCACATCATTTCATCGGAATTATTTACGCACGTACCCTTGACAGCCAGAAAGCCATTGAAAGTAGTCGCAGCGCGCTTCGTTGCGCAGAGGCGTTAAATTCGCCACACAAAGTCGCACAGACGCTCGTCAGTTTGGGCAATGCCTTCAATAGTCAAGGCAATCTGTTAGAAGCCTTTTCGCATTTTCGGCGAGCAGAGTCTATCTGTCAAGCGCATGGGTTTGCGGACACCGAAGCGGTTGTACTTCAAAATCTCGCCACGCTCTTTACGGGGATTGGCGATTTGGAACAGTCGCTCCTCATTCATCATCGTTTAATTGAGTATTATGAACGTATCGCCGACCAACGGATGCTCGGTTATGAATGCATCAATCTCGCAGGCGCATACTTCACCAGCAATAAGATGGAACTTGCTACCCACTTTTGCGAACGCGCGATAAATATTCTCTCTGTGATTAACGAAGAAGACATCTGCGCACTGGCGCGTCTTCGATTAGCTGAAATTCATCTTAAAGAGAACCAACTCGACCTTGCCGTTTCCCTCAGCCGCGACGTCGTTACGCTTTACGAGGAAAGAGGAAATAAGGAGCATCTTGCCGATGCTTATTTCGCTTTGGGAGAATCGCTTCACAAGTCAGGCGATACCGAGCGTGCCCTTGTCTACTTGAAAAAGGGGGTTGACTTTACTCGTAGCGTTGAAAAATTTAGCCTCTATGCGCTGTTCTGCATTTCACTTGCAGAAATCTTTCTCCAAAAAGAAGATTACGATACTGCTTTGTCTTACTTTGAAGATTCACGTGCGATTTGTGAGCAACAAAACATAAACTCGCTTTTGCCGAAAGTTTATCTTGGCTTGTCGCAGATGCACGATAAACGCGGCGACTTTCGCAACGCATATGATTTCTATCGAAAGTATCACGACTGTTCGCAAGCCGTTTTCAATCTTGATGTTGAAAAAATCGCTCAACGTCTTTCCATTCAATACGACCTTCGCCAAAAAGAGCAGGAAGCCAAAAAAGAGCGTGAAAAAGCCGAAATGCTTTACAGAGTGAATCAAGAACTGCATGAAGCGAATCGGCTGAAAAACGAGTTCCTCTCGATTGCGGCGCACGACCTCAAAAATCCGCTTCAATCCATTATCGGTTTTTCAGAGATTATTCAAGAAGCATATACCTCGCTTGATGAAGCGAAATCGCATGCGCAAGTTATTTCGCGTTCTGCCTCTCACATGGCTCGTCTGATTAAATCGCTCCTTGAAACCGCCGCCATTTCTTCCAGCGCCTTGACCTTTGAGTTTGAGAAAGTTAATTTGAACGACTTGCTCCAAAAAGTCATCGCCGATTTTACGCCGATGCTTCAAGCGAAATCTCAAATCATGGTCTTTAACGGATTGCCGAATGCGCTCGCACTTGTTGATATTGATAAAATGAAAGAGGTTTTTTCGAATCTTATTTCAAATGCGATAAAATACAGCCCTCCGAACAAGACGATTACTGTTCAGATTGCGCCGTCGGCTCAGAGCGGATTGCTCATCTCCATTAAAGATGAAGGACAAGGGTTGAGCGAATCGGATAAAGCGAAACTTTTCGGACAGTTTCAGCGGCTTTCGTCGCGACCGACGGGCGGCGAAGGCTCAACCGGCTTGGGCTTATGGATTACAAAAGCGTTTGTTGAAAAGCACAACGGCAACATCTGGGCGGAGTCCGAAGGCAAAGGCAGAGGCACGACCTTTTTCGTCGAACTTCCCGCCGCAACTTAAACGCATTTCAGCATGTCTTACGAATTTTCCGAAGTCATAGAAACCTTGCGCATGACGGAGGTCGAGCACTTTGATATTCGCACGGTTACGCTCGGCATTAGTTTGCGCGACTGCGCTTCGCACAATCTTGAAATTGCCAAAAGTAAAATCCGTTCAAAAATTTTGAAGCGCGGCGAAGTGCATCTCAACTCCGCGCGCGAGGTAGAACAAATGTATGGGCTTCGCATCGCCAATAAACGCATTTCCGTTACGCCCATTTCCATCGTCTTTGACCAATTTCGCGAAGCGGAACTCATCGAGCTTGCGCTCACGCTCGACAGTTGCGCCAAAGAACTTGGCATTGATTTCATCGGCGGCTACTCTGCCCTCGTTGAAAAAGGCATGACGGACGGCGAAAAAGCCCTTCTCAACTCCGTTCCCGACATGATGGCGGCGACGAAACACATCTGCTCGAGCATCAATGTGGCGTCGACGAAAGCGGGCATCAATATGGACGCAGTGTATCTTGTTGGCAAAATGATTAAACAACTTGCGGCGAAAACGCCACGTGCCGAAGGCTGTTGCAAATTTGTCGCCTTTTGCAATGTTCCCGAAGACAATCCGTTTGTGGCGGGCGCATTTCACGGCGTCAGCGAGCCAGATGTGAGTTTAAATGTTGGAATTTCAGGACCGGGCGTGGTGCTTGCCGCCATTCGTGAAGCAGGTGATTGCGATTTCGGCACGCTCTGCGAGGTGATTAAGCGCACGGCGTTCAAAATTACGCGGGCGGGTGAATTAATCGGTCGGAAAGTCGCTCAAAAATCTGGCGTGCCATTCGGCATTGTCGATATTTCGCTTGCGCCGACGCCAGCATGGGGCGACAGCATCGGGGAAATTTTGGAGGCAATCGGCGTTGAATCGGTCGGCGCACCGGGAAGCACGGCGGCGTTGATGCTCCTGAACGACAGCGTCAAAAAAGGCGGCATGATGGCGTCGTGCTATGTCGGAGGCATGTCGGGTGCGTTTATTCCCGTCTCGGAAGATGCGGGCATGATTCGCGGCGTTGAGCGCGGCTCACTCTCGATTGAAAAATTAGAAGCGATGACGAGCGTCTGTTGCGTCGGCTTGGATATGGTTGCCGTGCCCGGCGATACCAGTGCAGAAACGCTTTCCGCTATTCTTGCCGACGAGTGCGCCATTGGCGTCGTCAATAACAAAACCACCGCTATGCGCATCATTGTGCCGCCTGGCACCAAAGTCGGCGATGTGATTGACTACGGCGGTTTGCTCGGTCAAGCCATTATTATGCCCGTGAGCCGATTTCGTTCAGATGCATTTATCAAACGCGGCGGCAGAATCCCCGCGCCCACACGCGGCATAAACAACTAACCCTCCCGCCTCCTTTTAGGAAAGCGTCAGGGTGAGGTCTTGTTCCCTCTTCTTTTAGGAGAGGATTAGGGTGAGGTCCAATCCGCACTCCGCAAGCGTTGAGCATGAAGAGTGGATTCAACTTTCAACTCTTCATTCTTAACGCTCAACTATCGGACGATGATGCTGGTGAAGTAGTCGCTCCGATTGAAGAACATCTATTGATTATTTTTGTTTGAAATTTGGAAAATCGAGTCTCATGCCGTTTATTTGCGCTCATCAAATTGTTCATTTACAATTTTTCTTTTGAGTTCGTCATCAAGAAAGGCAGAGGGTTCGCGCCCAATGAAGCCTTAGCAACCGTTCAAAACAAGGTTCAGACTTGTTTGAAAATGGTGCTAATTCGCGCCCGTTCAACAACGATGGGAGAGATGACAGAAAGAATACGCTCAACGCACAAGTTTTGAAGCCTCTTTCTGCACCCGTCGGAAAGAGGCTTTTCGTTTTATGAATCTTTTGTAAAAGATTTTTGAAGCAGTCTCTTTCTGATTGTCGCGCCCCAACGCCCTTCTTGCCGACGCGCTCGCTTTTTTTCCAACAACTAAACTCACATCATCATGTCAGCAACAAACGGAAAGCCGCGCAATTTTCGCTACGAAACCTTGCAAGTTCATGCGGGTCAATCGCCTGACGGCACAACCAACAGCCGCGCCGTGCCGATTTATCAAACGACCTCTTACGTGTTCAATAATTCCGAACACGGCGCAAATCTTTTCGCGCTTAAAGAGTTCGGCAACATCTACACGCGCATTATGAACCCGACGAGCGACGTCTTCGAGAAGCGCGTCGCCGCACTCGAAGGCGGCGTTGCCGCACTTGCTGTCTCGAGCGGACAAGCGGCGCAACTCCTCGCCATTTCCACGATTGCGCAAGCGGGCGAAAACATCGTTTCAACCAGCTACCTTTACGGCGGCACTTACAATCAATTCAAAGTCTCGTTTCCACGTCTTGGAATCCATGTCAAATTCGTCGACGGCGACAATCCTGAGGACTTCAAGAAAGCCATTGACGACAAAACCAAAGCGATTTACCTTGAAACCATCGGCAATCCGAAATTCAACATTCCAGATTTCGAAGCCATTGCCAAAGTCGCGCACGACGCGGGCATTCCGCTCATCGTCGACAACACCTTCGGCGCGGCGGGATACCTTTGCCGACCGATTGATTTCGGCGCGGACATCATCGTCGAATCAGCAACGAAGTGGATTGGCGGACACGGCACGAGCATCGGCGGCGTCATCGTCGATTCAGGCAAGTTTGATTGGGGCAACGGCAAGTTTCCGATTTTTACCGAACCCAGCCCGGGCTATCACGGCTTGAAGTTCAATGAAGTTTTTGGCAAAGGCAACGCGAATGGATTTCCGAACATTGCCTTCATCATTCGCGCCCGCGTGGAGGGCTTGCGCGATTTAGGTCCGGCACTCTCGCCGTTCAATTCGTTCTTATTCTTGCAGGGGCTTGAAACACTTTCGCTTCGCGTTGAACGCAGTGCCTCAAACGCGCTTAAACTTGCCGAGTGGCTTGAAACGCATGAGAGCGTTGAATGGGTGAGTTATCCCGGCTTGCTGTCGCACCCCTATCACGAAAATGCGAAGAAGTATTTGCGCAATGGATTCGGCTGCGTGCTGTCATTCGGCGTCAAGGGTGGATTTGAAGCGGCAGAAGCCGTCATCAACAACCTTCAACTCACCAGCCACCTTGCCAACGTCGGCGACGCCAAAACGCTCATCATTCACCCGACGGCGACAACGCACCAACAGCTCAGCGCGGAAGAACAACGCTCCGCAGGTGTTACGCCTGAACTCTTGCGCGTCTCGGTCGGCATTGAGCACATCGATGATATTATCGAGGATTTTGACTACGCGCTTTCCAAAGTCGGCGTGCCTGCATAGTTCAGGTTTTAATCCTTGTTTGACGAAAAAGGCGGAAGCGGATTCCGCCTTTTGGTTTCAGCCTTTGCGCATTCTGCTTTTTCAAGTTCTGCCTTTGAAATTCGCCTTGAACTTCTCTATATTTGCGGCTCTTTTGAACAAAATTTTCAGATTAACGACATCAATGCCACAACACAAATCAGCCGAAAAGCGTGTTCGTCAGTCCAAGCGACGCAATGCTTACAACAAGCAAAATAAGTCGGAAATGAAGTCGCTTATTAAAAGCGTCAAGAAAATCGTTGCCTCCAAAGGCTCGCCCGAAGAAGCGAACAAAGCCTTGAGCGCAACGTTCAAGAAACTCGATAAAATGGCGACAAAAGGCATCATTCATAAAAACAACGCGGCGAATAAAAAGTCGCAACTGACAAAACTCGTCAAGACGATTAGCGCACCCGCACAAGTCTAAACGACACTCAAACCAAAGCCGAAGCCCGCAACTTCGGCTTTTCGTCTTTCCAAGAACACACAACTCGCCCGTCTTCCGATGCTTGCCTATCTTATCGGAACGCTTGCTGAAAAGTCTCCCGTTGAAGTCGTTATCGATGTGAGCGGAATCGGGTATGCTGTCAGCATCACCACTACTACGCATCAGCAACTTCCAGCACTCGGCGAAAAAGTCAAACTCTTTACTTACCTTCATCTCCGCGAAGATGCCGTTTCGCTCTATGGATTCGCCTCCGAAGAAGAGCGTCAAGTCTATAAACTGCTTTTGACAGTTTCAGGCGTCGGACCGAAAATGGCACAGTCTATTCTTTCAGGAATGAACGCGGGCGAACTTCGCGAAGCCATCATCGGCAACAACATTCGCGCGCTCACCAACCTTTCAGGCGTCGGCAAGAAAACCGCCGAGCGCATTATGGTGGATTTACGCGATAAAATCACGAAGTTAGACTTGAAGTCCTCAATCGCGCTTCCTGTTCAAAGCGACGCCCAACAAGCCCGAAGCGACGCTTATTCGGCACTGCTTGCGCTCGGCTACTCAAAACCCGTCGCCGAAAAAGCCCTGCGTGCCGCCATTACGGAGTCGCCGAACGCAAAAGTCGATGAACTCATCAAACTCGCCTTAAGAAATACGCAAGAATAATTTTAACCGCACTTTACACCGATGTTCACTTATCAAGACGCGATTGATTTTCTTTTCCCGCTTCATCGCTTTGGAATTAAGATGGGATTGGAAACGATGGAAACGCTTTGCAAGGCATTAGGCAATCCTGAGCGCAAGATGGGCAAAGTGATTCATGTGGCTGGCACAAACGGAAAAGGCTCGACGTCGGCACTCCTTGCCTCAATTGCCAAAGAGAGCGGCGAGAAAGTCGCGCTTTATACTTCCCCGCACCTTGTTGATTTTACCGAACGGATTCGCATCAATGGCGTTGCGATTCCAGAGGAAGCCGTTGCCGAATATACGCGCTTTCTGCGTCCGCTTGCCGAATCGACGGGCGCGACCTTTTTTGAAATCACCACCGCGATTGCGTTCAAATACTTCGCCGATAGCAACGCCACGCTTTCCGTCGTTGAAGTCGGCATGGGCGGAAGGCTCGACGCCACCAACGTCGTTCAGCCGCACCTGTGCGTCATTACGCCGATTGGACTCGACCACACCGAGTGGCTCGGCAACGATATTCCCACGATTGCACTTGAAAAAGCCGGCATCATCAAGCAAAGCGCAAGAACCATTCTCTCGCATCAAACGCTCGACGCGATGGAAGTTTTGACGCGCATCGCCAAAGAGAAGAAATCTAAACTTACGATTGCGCCGTCCGTTACGCGCATTGGTTCGGCGACAAGTTCCATCGGCAAGATGCGATTCCACTTGCATAGCGCGCGTCAAAGTTACTACGGCTTGGAAACGCCGCTTTGGGCGGAATATCAACAGGAGAATTTGCGCACCGCGATTGTCGCCGCAGAATTTTTGAACTTTACCGAAGGCGCAATTCGACAAGGGTTGCTGAACGTGATTGAAAATACAGGGCTTCGCGCCCGATTGGAAGTTGTTTCGCGTCGCCCGCTGGTGTTGCTTGACGTTTCGCACAACCCGCACGGCGTTGAAGCGACGGTTGAAGCATTGAAAAAACATCGAGCCGAATTTGAAAATCTGTTCGTCGTCTTTGGGGCGATGCAGGATAAAGATGTCAAAGGTATGCTGACCAAACTTGGCGAAGTGGCTTCGAGATTTTTCTTCGCCGCACCTCAAACCGACCGTGCGCTTTCAGCGACCTATCTCGAAAACCTCGCTGGCGAATTGCATCTTAACGGAACGGCGTTTGCCTCAACTGCCGACGCCATTTCCGCCGCAAAGTCCGTCGCAAGTGCATCGGATTTAATTTTGACGACCGGCTCGTTTTACCTTGCAGGCGAAGCCCTCCCTCAATTTCCGACGGTTCACCAGGTAGTGCTATAAAAATGTGTTCGTTATTATATCGTGGTCATTCCGAGCATAGCGAGGAATCCAAACGAGTTGAGAGTTGAGAGTGAAAAGTGAAGCGATGAAAATTGAGCATCTACACGCTTAACTATCCACGATTCACGGTTTTGGATTCTTCCGCTTCACTTCGTTCAGGGTCAGAATGATACACAAAAACAATCGTCCATGTTATCTGCATACTTATCCAGAAATAAAAAAGCGACCCGTGAAGGTCGCTTCTTTGCAGTTGCTTGATGAGATTACTTTTCTTGTTTTTCGATTTCCCGCTCTAAATCTGCAAAGGCTTTGGAAGCGCGATAGCGTGTATAGGCTTGCTCGTTCTTCTTGATTTCGTCGATGAGTGCGCGTTTTGCCGCTTCGGTGGAGTATTCAACAAGCACGTAGGCACGAAAGAGATTGCCATCGCGAACAATTTGCTGTTTGGCGATGCGCGTGCCGGTAAGTTTCGTGTTGACGATGTTCTTCTCGACTTCTGTGGACATTTGCAACAGTTGCGGGTCTTGTCCCGTGCCAGTTTCTTCGCGGAATTTTGCCATTAAGCCTTGCACGGTGGTTTCAACTTGGCGGGCGATGTTGGAGCGGGCGGCGGTTTCGGCTTTGTTGATGGCGAACTGCATATCTTGGGAGACTTCGGTTGCCGCGCCGTAAAGCATTTTGGGATTGTCGGGATTATTATCGCGCGGCGGATTCATGAACCAATCGGGAATATCGCCGAGGTCGGCTTTTTGAATGGCTTTTTGCCCGCCACACCCAATCGTGACTACGAGGAGAAGAAGAAGTGAAAAAAAAGTGATGTGTCGCATGATAAACGATGTTTAAGTTGTTGGAAGTGTCTTTGTTTTCTCTTTGTTGAAACGACACAAAGTTACGCTTTTGAAAGGAAAGATGTTGCGCATCAATCGCCCCAATCAAGCAGCAGGCGTCAAGAAGATGAGATGGAAGGATTAAAGTGAGGAGGATTGCTCCGATGTGCTTTCGCGCCGACTAACTTCTTCAAGCATATCCAAAATTTCTGAAGCGTCGCTTTGCGAGATTGAACCTTTGTGGATAGCAACCCGAACGGTTTCAACGGCGAAAGCGGCATAAATGGGGAGTAAGTGAGGAACTTGTTCGGAAAGTTCGCGCAAGTGTCGAGCAATGACTTGCGAGTCGCCGCGCTCAATCGGTCCGGTTAGCGCATCGGCAATGGTCGGCGCGGCGGCAATATTGTTCAGCGTCTGGCGCATAATTGGCTCGATGATTTTCGCAACCTCTTTCGGTGTCAGCCCAAGCGTGGCGAAAACTTCCGACGACAAACTTGCGAGCGTTACAAGGTAATTGCTTGCCATCACGCCCGCAATGTGATAAAGCGTCTTCGCTTCTTTGGGAACAATCATCACTTTTCCGCCCAAGTCGTGCGCGATTTTTTTTCCAATGTCGATGCCTTCAAGGTCATCGGATTGTAAGCCGAAGAAACATTTGAAGAGCGATTCGGCGGCTTGCGACGAAAGCCCTTTTGGAAAGGTTTGAAACGGGTGAAGCGAAAGTGTCAGCGAGCCTTTTTGAGAGAGGGGACGAAGCACATCGGTCGAGAGCGCGCCCGAAAACTGCACGACTGTCAAGCGATGGAATGGAAGGTGAAGGGTTGTTAATTGTTCGGCAACCGACGCTAAGGCTGAATCCGAGACCGTCAGAAAAAGAAGATTGGTGTCTGGCGAAATCGCCTCGAGCGTGTCGGAATACTCTGAAACGCCGAGACCAACGGCAAGGGCTTGTGCATCGCTCATCGTGCGATTGACGACGGAAAGAAATCGGTAGCCAACACTCGAAAGCCGCTTCGCAATCGCATTGCCAAGTGCACCCGCGCCGACAATTGAGACGCGAAAATCTTTGGTGTTCAGCGTATTCGGCACGGAAAGCATTGGAAATGAAAAGTAATTTAGTTTGACCCGAAGCAATTGGCTCTAAAATACTCAATCAAGCGATGCGCAACAAACCTCAAAAAAGTTGAAATTTTTTTCGAAACATGGGAACTCTTTGAAAAGCATATCGTAAATAAAGCCAAAAGTTCTTTACAAGTTTGAAGTGTCTGACGACACGCAACCTGCCGAGAGGAATCTTACATTACCTTCCGACACTTTGCCTCTATCTGCCAGACTTCCAAAAGCAACGCTTAAATCGCAAAAATTTTAGGAGGTCATCATGAAAAGCATTGTGAAATTCCCGCTCTTTTTCGCCTTACTCGCCGTCGTAATGCTACTCACTGCCGCAAAAACTGCTGAAACTACCGCGTGGAGTGATTGGATTTCAATTAGAGACGGACAGCAAAACTTACTTTCCTACCGCTATCAACATCTCAACGACCGCGCCATTCAATTTGAAGTTAAAAACGATTACGACCAAGACGCGAAATTTTATCTTGAAATCAACACGCGCTGGGACTGGTTGCCCTACGGAAAAGAGGTTGATTATGTGTATGGAAGTTTCAAAGTAGACGCGCGACAAGTCTTCACGCAACCCATTCGTGGCTCTGCGGTTATTGGCGTGAAGGTCAAGAATTTGGTTTTGAGAGAATCGGTCAATCCACCGTTGTAATCCTTCGGGAGCAAGAACGGATACACAATCAGCGATACCCAATGCGTATCGCCCAGCGCACGGAGTGAAGCCGTGCGCTTTTTGTTTTGCATCGGTTTGAAGTGCATCGCGCTTATTTCCAATGAAAGTGGAAAATTCTTATGTTCAACTCGAAAGTCTATAAACACACAACCGATGGAACATCAAAATTCGATTGAAACCGAGTTGCTTTCATCGTCAAAAGAAGCGGCACAAGTCAATGACTTGAATGCGCAAAGTTGGGCGGCGCACTTTCAAAATCCGAAACAAGCACTCAAACTGAGTCAGGACGCGCTTGCGCTTTCGGAGCAAATCAACTATGTGAAAGGTAAAGCGTATAGCCGACTTAATCAGGGCATTGCATATTGGGTTTTGGGAGAAATTACGGAAGCAAAAGCGCGCTTACTTCAAGCCGTCAAAGAAATGTCGGAGATGGGCGATGAACTCGGCGAAGCCAAAGCCGTTAATTGGCTTGGAAACGTCTACGAGCGATTAGGAAATGATATTGAAGCCCTCAACTGCCACTTGCGTGCTATGGAACTGCGCGAAAAAAACAGCGACACCGAAGGCGTCGGCGCAAGTTTGAACAACCTCGGCAACCTCTATCTCCGCTTGGAAGATTACCCCACCGCACTCTCCTATTACTTCAAAGCATTAGAAATTCGTGAGCAACTTAAAGACGAAGAAGGTCAGGCGGCAACACTGACGAACATCGGCATTATCTACTATCGATTAGGAAAAATTGCCGAAGCCCGAGACTACGGATTGCGCGGCGTCGAGCGATTTCGCCGATGTAAAAACCTTCAAGGCTACGCCAATGTGCTTAATAATCTTGGACTTGTTTATGTCAAACTTGGTGAGGACGATAAAGCCATTCGCTTCTACAATGAATGTCGTGAAATTTACGCCGAGCTCAGCGACAAGCAAGGCGAAGCCAACGCACTCAACAATCTCGGATTGCTCTTCGTCAAGAAAGGAAAGCACAGCGACGCGCTCTCGTATTACGAAAAAAGTTTAGAGATTACGCGGCAAGTCGGCGATAAACTCTTCGAGGCGGAAACCTTGCTCAACATTGGAAAATTCTATAAGCAGGAAAGTCAAGATGAACAAGCGACGGAAAAGGCGTTGGACTATCTGCTCAAAGCGCGCGAGGCGGCGATAGAACTGCGCTCCAAAAAATATCTGGCTGAAATCAACAAAGAACTTTCCGCAATTTTCGAAGCCAAAGGCGACCTCAAACAAGCCTTCGCTTACTTCAAAATTTTTCAACAAGCCCACGCCCAAGTGCTCGAAGAAAAAAGCGAAGAACGATTGCACGCCTTGATTGCGCGCAACGACCTTCAAAAGGCGATGCAAGCCGCTGAAATTTATCGTCTGAAAAACATCGAACTCGCCAAAGCCAATGAAATGCTCGCAGAAGCCAATACTGCCCTCAAAGAAGCCAATCAACTTAAAAGCGAACTCTTAGCGATTGCGGCGCACGACCTCAAAAATCCGCTCACGGCGATTTTAGATTTTATACAAGGTGTTTTATCTACACCCGAGCCGCAACAGCAACAGCGACTGCTTTACCTCACGATTGAGTTTGTAGAGCGAATGCTCGCCAGCATCGAGATGGTATTGGAAATGAGCGAAATTGATAGTGGGAATATTGTGCTTAACCGCAAAAAGGTTGATGTCGGACAGCTCGCCATGCTCGTCGTCGCTGGCTATGAACATCGCGCCGCAAAAAAACGCATCAACATACACGAAGAGATTGAAGAAAGCGTAACCGCGTTTGTCGATGAAGACAGACTGCGTGAAATTCTCGATAACCTCATCTCCAACGCGATTAAGTATTCTCACCCAGAAAAATCGGTGGTTGTACGCGTCGCGCGGCTCGAGCGCGGCGAAAAGATGAATCAGCCCGTTGTTCAAATCGCCATCTGCGACGAAGGGCAAGGCTTCTCGGAAGAAGAGAAAAGTCGGCTGTTTCAACGCTTTCAGCGGCTTTCGGCAAAGCCGACAGGAGGCGAGTCAAGCACGGGGCTTGGGCTTGCCATCGTCAAGCAACTCATTGAACTGCACGGCGGCACAATTTGGGCGCACTCCGACGGGAAGGATAAAGGAGCGCGTTTCACGATTGAATTACCGATAAAAAATTGAAGTTGAACCATCTCTAAAAAAACCATGTCGTATCAAGTCTCACAAAGCGTTGAAGAGCAAGTCGATGCACTCAACGACCAAGCATGGTCGCTCCGCTACATCGATACAGCAAGCGCAATCGAAATCTCAGGAACTGCCTATCAACTCGCACAACAAATTGGTTACAAGCGCGGGCTCGCCTATAGCTTGCGCAATGAAGGCACGTGCAGTCAAATTCTCGCCCAATATGAAGACGCGCTCATCAAATCTATTGAAGCGTTAGGGCTGTTTGAAGAAGAAAACGACGCGCAAGGTCAGGCGTCCGTTCTAAACACTATTGGGGTTTCTTACGAAAACTTAGGCGCGTTTGCCAACGCGCTCGACTATTACCTCGAATCGCTCCGAATTAACGAAGAAGCAAGCGATGATAAAGGAATGGCGACGGCTTACAACAACATTGGAAACATCTATCAGAAACAAGGCGAGTTTGAAAGTGCGCTTCAGTATCATCTCAAAAGCTTGGAACTCAAAGAGAAAACGGGCGACGGGTTCGGGCAAGTACGCTCGCTTTCAAACATCGGCAACGTTTATGAACGCTTGGGCGACGTCGGCAACTCGCTTGATTTCTACATCAGAAGCATGAATCTTGCCGAAGAAGTCGGCGACAAACTCGGCTGGGCAAACGCGGTTTTGAACATCGGCACGTTTTACCATCTCATCGGCAATTATGAACAATCCCTTGATTATTTGAACAAAAGTCTCGCGCTCTTTGAGCAATACGACGACAAACAAAGCATCGCGCTTGCGCTCAACAACATCGGTGCCGTCTATCACAGCATCGGACATTATTCCAAAGCAGGTCAATTTATTCACGATGCGCTTGCGATTGCGCAGCGCATTAATGCGCTGGAACTCATTTGCAACGCATATAAATCGCTTGCGGCGGTTTATGAATTGGAAGGCAATTTTGTAGATGCGTTGGAGTATCATAAAAAGTATGAAGCGTGCCGAGAAGAGATTTACAATCAAGAGGCGACGCGCAAAATTCGCAGTTTGCAGATGAAGTTCGAGGTCGAGCGCGTCGAGCGTGAAAAGAAAATTTTTCAACTCCGAAACGTGGAACTCAAAAAAGCCAATGAAGCCTTATCGAACGCGCTGAAAGAAGCGGAGAGGCTTCGCAAATTGGCTGACGCACAGCGCGAGCAAGCCGAGCGACAACAAAGGATTGCCGAGCAAGCAAACGCCGTTAAAACCGAATTTCTCGGAATCGCCGCACACGACTTGCGCAATCCGCTCTCGGTGATTGCCGGCTTTGCGGGTGTCATCGAAGAAAACCTCGACAATCTCAAAGGAAAACAAAACGCGCCGTCGCAACTCGGAGAACTGGGCGAGATGGTTTCCGCCATCAAGCGAAATTCCCAACGCATGTCGAAACTCATTTCCGACTTGCTCGACATCTCCGCCATGGAGCAGGGCAAGGTTGAACTCTTGATTCAGCCCATCGACCTCTCCATTATCGTCGCTTCCGTTGCAAACAATCAACGTCAAAACGCCGAACGCAAAAAGCAACGCGTTAAACTTGACCTCGCTCCAAACTGCCTTGCGCGATGCGATTACGACCGCCTGTTCGACGTCATCGACAATCTCCTCTCAAACGCCGTCAAGTATTCCCCAAATGGAAAAACCATCTGGATTAAAACCTCGAAAGTTCCGGAAAAAAGCATCGCGGTTTTGGAAGTCCGTGATGAAGGATTAGGATTCACGGAAGAAGACAAAGCCAAAATGTTCGGGAAGTTTCAACGGCTTTCGGCGCGACCAACAGCGGGCGAATCCTCAACGGGATTGGGGCTTTCCATCGTCAAACAAGTGGTCGAGCTTCATGGCGGAAGGGTGTATGCACACAGCGACGGGCGGAACAAAGGCGCGGTGTTCGTCATTGAACTCCCGCTTGCAAGCGAACAAGAACCTTAAAACTGAATGAGAAATCCGTCTCATGCCGTCGTTGATGTTTCAGTATGCGCTTTTCACAAGAGCGCAACGGCTCGCATCGCCTTAATCGAAATCAAGCGGAGGCGTTTTGGTGAACGGTCATGTAACTTTTTTGTGTTTGTCCTTCTCACCTTGAACGAAGTGAAGAGGAAGAATCTATCAGCGCGTCTTACCGAGCGCGTCAGTAGGTTCCTCGCTCCGCTCGGAATGACCGACTTTGAAACGAACCTATCGTGCGGGTTCAATTTTGGTATTAATCTTTGCCTTCGCGCTGTTTGCGCTGATAGACGATTTCTTCGTAGATGCTGATGAGTTCGTTGTAAATGCCAATGCCAATGATTGTTGGTGCCCAAAGCCCCACAAAGATTCCGGCAAGTTCGTGGTTGGGGCTTGTGGCAAAAACGAAAAGGTAAATTGAAAGTGCGATTGAAATTCCTGCGCCCAAGAAGTAGTAAATCGGCTTCATATCGGTTTTTGCTTGCTTAAAACAGTTGGGTAATTTAAGCAAGATTCATTTCAGTTTTTGTAACTTCGTTCATCACTTTTCACAACTTAAACTTACTCGTCACATGAAGATTTTATCCTTTGTTCTCGTGCTATTCGTCTTTATCAGTTGCGGCTCTGAAAAAAAAGAAGCCCCGAAGCCCACCGTCGTGAAAGTTTCTTTTAAGATTGATGGAATGGTTTGCACGTCTTGCGAAAAATCGATTGAATCAAAATTGACCAAAATTGAAGGCGTAAAATCCGTGAATGTGAGCCAAGAAAACGGCGACGCGGAAGTTGAATTCGACGCCTCAAAAGTCAGCGAAGAGAAGTTGGTTGCAGACATCGTCGAATTGGGTTACAAAGCCAGCGTTAAGCAATTACAGTAATCATTTGAGAGCCATGCAACGAAACGACTTTTACAAAGGACTGTTTTGGGGAACGCTCATTGGCGCGGGGGTCGGAACGGTGATGGGCATTCTTTTCGCGCCACGCAAAGGCGAAGAAACGCGCCGCACATTGTTCGAGAGTTTGAACGCAGGCTTGAACCCAGAGTTGGATTCTCCGCTTGGTGAAATGCCTGTTCCGAACAGCATTCCGCCCAAAGAAGGCGCGACGCCCGCCGAGATTGACAATGAAGCCAAACGCCGCGCCGATGACATTATCGACGAGGCGCGCCTCGAAGCCCAACGCTTAATCCGTGAAGCCAACATGCTGCTTCGCGAAGCCGAGAAAACAGGAAAAGGTAAAACCAACGGGGCTTAACGACTCTGTTGTCTTATCGCTCATCTCAAAATTTTCTTACCATGATTACACTTGAAGAAGTAAAGGCTATGGGAATCAATGCGCCGATAGAACATCAACGGGTGATTGCAAAACTCATTGCAAGGCTTGGAACAATGTACTACGACCTCAAAACGATAGCCCTTGAACCGCTACCTAAAACCATGCTTGATGAAACGAAAACCAGCCCCGTTCCTGATGTGATGCTCTGCGACCATGAGCGCGAAACGGTTCCTGTAATTATCGAAGTTACCCGCACGCGAACCGTTCATGCAGATATGAAAAAAATCACAACCCTTATCATGACCGGCGATTTTGGGATTGATGAAGGATTCGTTTATGACTACAAGAAAAACGAGTGGCACAAATACAAAAAAGGCATCGGCGTTGTCGCTGAAAATCCGTCGTTCTTCGAGACACTCCATCTGGATTTGGCGACGCTTGTATAATTCGTTACAATCGTTTCATCACTTCTTTCATCAATCCATCATTTTTAATCAACCGCATCGCCGCTCATGCTCACCTACGCCGCACGAAACTTGGACGCAAGACATAAAGCCGTCGTTCTCCTTCATGCGTTTCCGCTTTCCGCCGAGATGTGGTCGTCGCAACTCGATGCGCTTTCCGGCAACGGCTACGCCGCCCTCGCGCCGAATGCCTTTGGATACAACAACTCACCACAAAAACAGGATTGGACATTCAGCGACTATGCCGACGCGCTTCACGATTTGATGGCGTCGCTTGGCATCTCGCAAGCGACTTTCGTTGGCGTTTCAATGGGCGGATACAAAGCCTTCGCCTTTTGGAGAAAGTATCCCGAAAAAGTGAAGTCGCTCGTGCTTTGTGCGACGCGCGCCGAAGCCGATACTGAAGAAGCCAAAGCCACACGCTACGCCTTCATCGATGCGCTTTTGAAAAACGGCAAAGAAGAAGCCGTCGCTCGAATGCTTCCTAAACTCTTGGGCGAAACCTCACATCGCTCGCGTCCTGAACTGGTCAAGCGCGTTGAGTCTATCATTCGCCAACACTCGCCCACTGCTATCATTGAAACGCTGAAAGCCCTTGCCTCGCGAGAAGATTCCGTCTCGATTCTTTCTTCCATCAGCGTGCCGACACTCGTTATTGCTGGCGCAGAAGACGCCTTGATGAGCGAATCGGTCTTGAAAGTTATCCATGATGGCATTGCGGACAGCCACATGAAACTCATTCAAGGCGCGGGACACTTACCCAACCTCGAGCAGCCCGACATTTTTAACTTCTACCTTTTAGAACACCTGCATCATCTCTATTCACATGCTACTTGACGGGTCGACGCTCACGTTCAGTTTTGAAAATTTCTTGCTCACCTTCATTCCGCTTTTTGTTGCGATTGACGCGCCGGGCACGTTGCCGATTTTCATTGGTTTGACCCAATCATTTCCCGACAACAAACGCCGCCGCCTCACCACCCAAGCCGTGTTCACGGCATTTGCCATCGCGATTGTGATTATGATTGGCGGAAAACAAATTTTCAGTTTTCTCGGCATCAGCATTTCCGACTTCCGAATCGCAGGCGGCTTAATTCTCCTTCTGCTTGCTATTCGCGATTTGGTGCAGTCGGGCGCCGACGAATCCAAACAGCCCGCCGACCCTGAAAACATCAGCATCGTGCCGCTCGGCATTCCACTGATTGCAGGTCCGGCGGTGCTGACGACCTTGCTCATTCTCAACGACGCCTACGGCTTCCTCATGACGACGCTCTCGCTCATTTTGAACCTTGTGATTGTGTTTTTGCTCTTTTACTTTTCGGAGTATGTGCGAAAACTGATGGGAGCAAACGGCGCGAAAGCCGTCGCCAAAATCGCCGCGCTGTTTATGGCGGCAATCGCCGTGATGATGATTCGCGTCGGCATTTTAGATGTGATTTCCCAAATCAAATAATCACAGCAAGCGTTTGAGCACATCGGCAAAACGCCCCGCCGCGTCTCGGACTTCTTCTTCGGTATTGAACTTTGAAAACGACACCCTCACGCTCGCCCGCGCTTCGTGTTCAGATTTTCCAAGCGCCAAGAGCACATGCGAGGGTTTCGCCGTCCCACTGGTGCATGCGCTTCCGCTCGAAACCGCAATACCCGCCGCGTCTAAAGCTAAAAGAAGCACATCACCCACGAGTTTTTGCTTCGTCGGAATGGGAAATGACAAATTGAGAATATGAGGCAGTTTATTCACTTCGTCGCCGTTCAACGAAAACGGCACGTTCAGTTCGGCAAGCATTTCAAGAAATGCTTTTTGAAGCGAAGCGACGTGTAAGAAATCTTGTTGGAGATTTGCATGAGCAAACTTCAACGCTTTGACAAGCGCGACAGCGAAAGCGACGTTTTCCGTCCCAGCCCGACGATTGCGCTCGTGCGTTCCGCCGTGCAAGAGCGCGTCGACTTGAACGCCCGTGCGAACATAAATCGCCCCAATCCCTTTTGGCGCGTAAAATTTATGTCCTGAAATCGCCATTAAATCCACGCCGAGTTCATCAACATTGAGGCACAATTTGCCCGCACTTTGCACTGCATCGGTATGAACAATTGCGTTATATGATTTTGCAATGGCGGCGATTTCCTTGATGGGATTGATGTTGCCAAGTTCGTTATTGGCGTGCATCATGGAAATCAGGTTCAGATGGTCTGGGCGAATCTTTTTTTTCAAATCGTCCAAATCCAATCGCCCTTGCGCATCGTGCGCGATGAATTTCACCGTAATGTTGAATTTTTTTTGAAGCCACTCAGCACTTTCCAAAACGGCTTTATGCTCCAATGTTGATGTAATTATTTGAATTGGCTTGCCAAATGCCGCAAGCACCACGCCTTTGAGCGCGAGGTTATCCGCCTCCGTTCCGCTTGACGTAAAAAAAACTTCCGACGGTTTCGCGCCGATTTCTTTCGCCAATTCTTCCCGTGCCAATTCGAGCGCGTTTCTCGTTTGCTGCCCAAAGGCATGAATGGAGGAAGCGTTTCCGAAATGCGAATTGAGGAACGGCAAGAGTTCTTCGACCACGTCGGGCGCGACGGGCGTTGTTGAGGCGTTATCGAGATAAATGCGCGTCATTGAATTTTTGACAACCTTTTGAAAACCTTTTGACGTTTTTTTGACGAAGGCGAACAGCAACTTTGCGTTTTTTCAAACGAACACTTTTGCAAACGATTAAGTGCATTTCGTCAATTTTAATTTCAATAGCCATGATGCCACGCTTAACGCTTTTCTTGTTCCTCCTCTCCGCGCTCTTTCTCTCCGCTTCGCTTTCTGCACAAAGTTTGAAAATCGAATACTCGGAAGATGACGACGACATTGAATCGGTTGAAGAAGACGACGATGAACCCGCACGTGATAAAAAGAAGAAGCACAAATTTGAACTCGATACACAAAAAGGGCGGATTTACTACTACGATTCTGAAAGTAAAAAACGCCACTCAAAACCTCGCCGCAAATGGTATCATCGCTTGGACGGCTACTACGACGACTTGCCGCTTTTCTTCCCTGAAAAGAGACCGACGGTAAGCGTCGCTTTCGGCACACAAGGCTCGATTTACACCGCTCCCAACGCGCCAATCGCCTTTACCTATTTTGATGCGTCGCTCGGCTATATCAACGAGCGAATTTCCTCTTTTGCTCCAAACAGCGTATTCAAATACGGACATCAATACTTGTTTCTTTCAAATCAAACGAACGTTGATATGAGTTTGAGTTTCAACGCGCTGACGGGCATCGAGTCCAATGTTTGGCGCGTCGGATTGGGAAGCAAGCAAGGCTACGGCTATCGAAGCGGTCAGTTTTCGCTTACGCCGTATCACGGCAATGCGGCGGTTTGGACGAACATCGGCTACACAAACTTCGCCTCGCTTTCCGAATCAGAGCAACGTTTGCTTTCGGACTTCAACAACGCCGTGCGATTCGGCAGCATGACGGAGGGCGGCGTGCGTCTTGGATTCGTTGAGCCGATTGCGCTTGACGTGTCGTTTCAGCGCACGGTGGTCATGCGGCGGTTTGTTTTTTGGCAGTGGCTTGGAAGTTACGGGCTTGAATCCTTGTCGCAATCGCTCCTCGATGGATTCATTCGCGAAATTTACAAGTCGTCGCCCGCCTTCGCCCCGATTATGAACTTCGCGCTCAAAAACGCTTTGGCTTACGGCATTTACCAACTGCGACGCGAAAACATGAACACGCCTTTTGAAAGCGAAGCACCGATTCACTTCGATATGTTCCGCATCGGTCTGACATTTTCCTTTTGAAGTTTTCTAAACCAATTTTCAAACGGCTATAACAACGACTTTTTCTTTGAACTTTTCGCCAAGAAAATCAATCGGGTGTTGCTCAATATGTTCAGGAAACGCGAGTTGCTCTGCACCTTGAATCAGGGCTTGCCCGATTTCTTCTTCCAAGTCGCCGCCTTTGAGGCAAAGCAATTTGCCGCCTTTTTTGAGGAGCGGTCGGCACCACGCGCACAGTTCGGGCATTGCCGCTACTTGCCTGCTGACAATTACATCAAACTTGACGTTTTTTAATTCATCGGAGCGGGATTTTTGCGCGAGCACGTTTTTCAGTTCAAGTTTCTCAATCATATCCGAGCACGCCGCAATTTTTTTTCCGATGGAATCAATCAGCAAAAAGTAAGTGTCGGGAAAGACAATGGCGAGCGGGATTCCGGGCAATCCGCCGCCCGTTCCTAAATCCAAGACACGCGCTTTGGGCTTGAAGGCGTGAAAAAGCGCGAGTGAAAGCGCGTGAAGCACATGCTTCGTGAGGACGGCGTCTTCATCTTTTCGTGAAATGAGATTGACTTTTTTATTCCAATCGAGTAGCAATTCGGCGTATTTCCAGAGTTGCTCTTGTTGATGTTGGGTTAAGGGAAGCCCTTTTTCAGAGAGTCGGTCGGCAAGGTCGATGAGTTCCGTACGGTTCAAGTCTGGTTGCGGTTTTGTTTCTAAAAGTTCGTTCAAAGATATGTATTTTTGGTTTTCGCATTTTTTACAATTCAACGAAGTTTTTATGTCTCGCACGAAGCATCTTTTTTTCTTGCTTATTTTGGGAACGACTGTGTTTCTCAATGCCTGCCGCAGCACGAAGGAAGTTTCAACCGCTGAACTTGAATCTGCCACACGCGACAGTCTTGCCAGCGTGAACGGCAAAGCCTTTTTCATTAAGGGGATTGAGGCTTACAATCAACAATCTTACTCGGAGGCAATCGCGCAGTTCAAATCCGCCGAGCCGTTCATTTTCACCGGCACGAAATTCAACGCCAACGATAAAGCCTTGCTCTACAACGCACTCGGTAAATGCTTTTTCTTCTCAGGCATCGCCGACTCCGCCGCTTACTACTTCACCGCCGCACAAATTATCGAGCCTCAAAACTACGAAGCCTACAACAACTCCGGCTACGTCAAATTCATTCAGCGCGAATACGATTTAGCCGTTTCCGATTTCAAGAAATCTCTCTCCATTAAACCCGACTACGGCGAAGCGATTGAAAATCTCAAACTCACCGAAGAGTTCAAATCGGGCAAACTCACTTGGGACGCGGACGCGCTCTTCGATAAAGCCGAAGCCATGCAAAACATCGATGAGAAAATTTCGCTTTATTCGCGCCTCGTAGAATTGCAACCGAAGTTTGCCGACGCAAAAAACAACCTCGGCGTCGCGCTCTTTCGCAAAGGTCGCCTCGACGACGCACTGAACCTTTTCACACAACTCGTCGCTGAACACCCCGACTATGCGATGGGCTACAACAATTTGGGTTTCATCTGTGAAGCCAAAGGCTTGAAAGAAGAAGCAATTTCAAATTATCGCAAGGCGGTTGAACTTGATGGGCAATTTGTTTTAGCGTTGGAAAATCTTTCATCTGTTCTCTACGACCAAGCCGATTACGACGGCGCGCTCAAAGCCGCGAAAAATGTTTTACTTTACGAACCCAATAACAGCGACGCCAAAACACGCATCGCCTTGTGCGAAAAACAACTGAAAAACAACCGAAAGAAAAAATAACTTTACTTGTTGTATCACTATGTCGCATGAATCTGCACCACCGACTGTTGCACTCCTCGAACACACCTACGCTGACGAACACCCGAACCTTTTCGCGGTCATCATGGCGGGCGGCTCCGGCACGCGGCTCTGGCCACTTTCACGCCGACACTTGCCCAAACAGTTTTTGGATTTCTTCGGCGACGGCACCATGATTTGCAAAACCGTTGAACGCCTCAAAGGACTTGTGCGCGATGAAAACATCATCATTGTTACAAATGCATCGGGACGCAAACTTGTGCGCAAGCAGTTGCCGAACATTCCGAAAAAAAACATCATCGTCGAGCCGACGGGTAGAAACACTGCTCCGTGCATTGCGCTTGCAACAGCGTTCATCAAAAAGCGCAATCCAAACGCCGTGATGTGCGTGCTTCCCTCCGACCACGTCATTCAAAACGTAGCGCGCTTTCAAGAAACTTTGCGCGCATCGGTTGAAGTGGCGGAACGAACCGCCGCGCTCGTTACCATTGGCATGAAACCTACGCGCCCCGAAACCGGCTACGGCTACATTCAAGCCGAAGACACCAATCCCGAAATCACAACCTCCATTAAAGTGCGCTTCGGCGTCAATGCGCATAAGGTTAAAACCTTCGCCGAAAAGCCCGACATCGAAACCGCGCAACGCTTTTTAGAAAGCGGCGATTTTCTTTGGAACAGCGGCGTCTTTATCTGGCACGTCGACGCCATTAGCCGCGAATTCGAGCGATCCATGCCGCAACTGTATCTCGACATGCAAACCATAGAGAGCACCGTCGGAACGCGCACCGAAAAAGCGACGATTGAGAACGTCTATAGCTGGACGCACTCGATTTCCATCGACTACGGCGTGATGGAAAAAGCCGATTCCGTCTACGTGCTCGAAGGCGACTTTGACTGGTCCGACGCCGGCAGTTGGGACGAAATCATGAAGTTCCGCGACCACAACTTGGAGCGCGAAGAAAATCAAAATCTCTTGCTTCACGACTCACCCAACACCCTCGTCTTTAAGCCCAAGCATAAAACGATTGCGGTCATTGGTATTGAAGATGCCATTATCGTTGAAACCAATGATGCTCTGCTTATCTGCAAACGCGGTCGCTCGCAAGACGTCAAAAACATTGTTGATACCTTGAAGCGTAAAGAAATGGAGCAGTATATCTAAACTGCACTACTCGATGCTCTACAATCAACAGCGCGACTTTCCTTCATTTTCCAATTAGCGAAAAAAATCCCCCTCTTGACAGCCGAAACAACCGATTCCCCCCCCGTAACGCCTTATTTTATCAGCACTTAAAAATTTTCGGGGGGGGGTAAAATGACATTTTTTCCTTGCATCGCCGAAACGCCCGCCGTAACTTTGTTGCGAACTTTGTTCCTTACCAATTTTCAAAAACAAAAGACCCGTTTTCCCACAACGAGAAAACGCGCCCAAAACAAAATGAAGTATGAACTATTCTTTTTCCATCACGCGCTTACCTTTCGCACTCTTGCTCGCGCTTCTCGCCGTTGCACACAGTTGCAAAGAGACAGCCCCGAGCGCACCAACAACGCCAGAGCCACCGTTGCCGCCACAGCCCATTCAAACGATTTCTCTCACCGTTGTAGATAGCGCGAGCGTAGAAGCATGGCTGAAACTTTCAATACCCGATACGGTTAAGGAGCGACGCTATCGGCTCTTTCTCAACGATTCGCTTATCTGGCAAGCAACCCTCACAAAGCCTGATACGCTTATGCTTATAGGTCTTGCGCCCGCCGCCACCTATCGCGCCCGAGCCGAACGCCTTACCACCGATACCTTCAATGTGACGGTTGATGAAAAGACCTTTCGCACCTTAGACACCACCAGCCAAGACTACACTTGGCAATACCTGCGCTTTGGAGTAGGCGCGAGTTACTTCCGAGATGTGTGCATTATTAACGACACTTGCATTTGGGCGGTTGGGCGCATTGACTCAGGATTATATGATTCGCTCGGCGTGCCCATCGTCTATAACGCCATGCGTTATGATGGAAAAAAATGGGAATATTTTGCTTTGGGGTTTCCATTCCTTTCTGGTACGGATACCGTTTTGATTCCATTTGAAGCTTTCTCTGTGTTTGGATTTTCACCGAGTGATATATGGTTTTCTGATGGTGGCTCGTATTTGCACTGGGACGGGAATCGGTATCGGAAACATGCTTTTGCATTTGGAAGCGGTTTCTCTGGTGGTCTAAAGATGTGGGGGACAAGTTCGAGCAACTTGTACAGCATAAATAATCTCGGATACATTATGCACTATGATGGCGCGGTGTGGCGGCGAATGGAGAGCGGGACGACAACGAACTTGACAGACATCAGCGGCACGCCCGATGGCGAATCAGTGTGGGTTGCGGGTTATACCAATAATCAGCTTCAATCGTGCTTACTCTCATTAGAGAATGGGCAATGGCAATCGATTTGGCGATTTGGACAGCCTCCATACTCGAGTTACCGCATCTTCGCAATGTGGGCATACAGAGGTTCGGCATTTCTTGTGTTCGAGGATGGAGTCGTATTTACTCACCAATTATTGAATTCTGACATTCCTATACAATGGTTTGGTTATGTTCCCGGAACACGATGCGCAGGAGGAAGTGCGCGCAATAACGTTGCTTTTGGAGGAGAGGGAGGGAGACTTCGTCATCACAATGGCAGGCAATGGAAGGCTTTTGGCGAAGTCCAGAACCCTGACAGGAGTATTAGAGCAATAGATGTAAGCGATAAACTCATTATCGCTGTTGGTCAAAGCTACGAACCGACATTGCACGGAGCGATGGTTTTATTTGGGCGAAAGCCTTAGCGCATAACAAAGGAGAACCCAATGAATAGTTCTTGAACTTTTTTCAAAAAAACAAAAAGCGAGAAGTGAGTTGCGACCTCAATTCCCGCTATGAATCAGCGTTCAACGCAAGAACGCTTTCCAGCGGAACTTATTTTTATAGACTGCAAGCAAGCGCGACGAATGGCGCGTCAAGTTCAAGTTTTGTGGAGACAAAGAAGATGATGCTGGTGAAGTAATGAATAATGAGCAGTGAGGAATGAGCAGTGAAGAATGAGTAACGGAGCATTTATCGCGCTTCGTTACTCATTTTTTATTGATTCCCGTTTCGCCCATCACCAATCTGTTCCCTTTCCTTTTGAGAGAGGGTCAGGGTGAGGTCTTGTCCCCTCTCCTTGTAGGAAAGCGTCAGGGTGAGGTCTTGTCCCCTCTCCTTGTAGGAGAGGGTTAGGGTGAGGTCATAGAACGGGTATTCACGGATATTCCTTCGTCAATCCGTTCAATCTCCGTTCTCTTGAAGTTCCTTCTCCTTTCAGCAGAGTGTCAAGGTCTTAATGCTTGAAGTGGCGCGTGCCGGTGAAGACCATCGCAATGCCGCGTTCATCGGCGGCTTTGATAACCTCTTCGTCGCGGATGGAGCCGCCGGGCTGAATGACCGCAGTCGCACCAGCTTCGGCGGCGGCAATAAGCCCATCAGCAAACGGGAAAAAGGCGTCGCTGGCGACAGCACTGCCCGCAAGGTCTAACTTGGCTTCGCCCGCCTTCCAACGCGCAATACGCGACGAATCAACGCGCGACATTTGTCCCGCTCCGACCCCAACCGTCCGCAATTCTTTTGCATACACAATCGCATTGGATTTGACGTGTTTCGCCACGCGCCATGCGAAGAGCATATCGTTCAGTTCCGCTTCGGTGGGTTTGCGTTGGGTTACGATTCGCAGTTCATTGTCTTTGACCATGGCGACGTCGCGCTCTTGCACGAGCACGCCGCACGTGGTTCCGCGCACGTCCAAGCCGTCTCGCTTTGTAGATTTTTTTTGGAGAATCAATCGACGGTCTTTCTTTTTCATCAGGTAATCCAGCACACCGTCTTCGAATTCGGGAGCGATGATGATTTCGGTGAAAATTTCGTTCATCGCTTCGGCGGCTTTCATGTCGATGGGTTGATTGACGGCGATAATGCCGCCGAATGGGGCTTGGGTGTCGGTTTCAAACGCGCGTCGGTAGGCGTCGTAAAGCGTATCAGCTTGCGCCACGCCGCACGGATTGGTATGCTTGACAATCACGACCGTCGGCTTTTCGCGACCGAATTCATCGCACAGCGAGACTGCCGCCGTCAGGTCGAGAATGTTGTTGTAGGAAAGGTCTTTGCCGTGCAGTTTGTCGAAATACTCGCCGAAAGAGACCGTTCCGTGTTCCGAATGAAGCGCGTAGAAGGCGGCTTTTTGGTGAGGATTTTCGCCGTAGCGCATGTCGATTTCCTTTGTGAGCGAGAGCGCGTAGGTCGCCGTAAGCCCTTCTTCACTTTTTGCTTTTCCGCTCATTTCTTTATCGAGATGTTCGGCAATCATGGCGTCGTAGCGGCTGGTGAGCGCGAAGACTTTTTGCGCAAGCACGGCGCGCGTTTTGAGCGTGGTTCTGCCTTTATGGGCTTTCATTTCATCGAGCACGCATTGGTAATCGCCTGCATCGGTTACGACCGTTACGGATTCATAATTTTTCGCCGCACTGCGAAGCATCGACGGTCCGCCGATGTCGATGTTCTCAATCGCTTCTTCAAGCGTAACGCCTTTTTTCCGAATCGTTTGCTCAAAAGGATAAAGATTCACCACGACCAAATCAATGTAGTCGATTTTATTTTCTTTGACTTCCTTTCTGTGCGTTTTGAGCGTGCGGCGAGCGAGTAACGCGCCATGAATTTTCGGGTGAAGCGTTTTGACGCGCCCATCAAGGATTTCAGGGAACTTGGTGATTTTTGAAATTGACTTCGCCTTTACGCCTGAATCAATCAGTGCTTTGAGCGTGCCGCCCGTTGAAAAAATTTCCACTTTCATTTTCTCCAATGCTTTGGCAAACTCTACGATGCCTGTTTTATCGGAGACGGAAATGAGGGCGCGTTTGATTTTCGGATTTTCCAACATTGGTGAGCCGTTATGGTTTAGGTTTGAATTGCAAAGTTATGACGTTCTTTGTAAGTAACGAGACAAAATTAACATCGTTTTGTATGTCATTCTGAACGACGTGTAGCGAAGTGAAGAATCGAAGTGGATTCCTCGCTTCGCTCGGAATGACACTGGGGTTTAGTTAATAGTTAAGAATTAAAACTGTAAGTGCACAACTTTCATCTCTTCACTTTTAACTCTTCATTCTCACCTGTCTGGCTTCTTCGCTTCGCTCGGACGGACGTCATGTTCCATACTTAATTGCGTCTTGAGACTTAAAGTTAAATCCGCTTCACATCATCGATTGTGTATCGATGTCGATATCGACTTTGACGACGCTTTGCGGAACGCGCTGGCGGAATTGATACTCGACGCCGCGCACAAGTTGCTTTGTGAGCCGCGCGCCGTGTTTTTGCTTGATAAGCAGTTGATATCGAAAATTGTGTTTGAGCTTTGCAAGCACCGCAGGCACAGGTCCGAGCGCTTCAAATTGTTCTTTGTTCAAAACGCCTTCAAGCAACTCGTGAAACACTTTTGCCGCACGAGCGACTTCGGATTCCGATTTTCCTGAAAACTCGATTTTCGTTAAACGCACAAACGGCGGATAGCCAACCATCTGCCGAATGTTTTTTTCATACTCGAAAAAATGCGCGTAATCGTTTTGCAGAACATATCGGAACACGTCGTTTTGAAGGTTCAAAACTTGCAAATACACTTCGCCTTTTTTTTGCGCTCTGCCTGCTCTGCCCGCCACTTGCAAGAGCAAGGCGTAGAGCCGCTCGCCGGCGCGAAAATCTGGAAGCGACAAGCCGATGTCGGCAAGAATTACGCCGACGAGCGTTACATTTGGGAAGTCTAAACCTTTTGCCACCATTTGCGTTCCGAGCAAGATGCGCGCCTTGCCTTCTTGAAACTCCCGAAGAAACTTCGCGTGCGCACCTTTTTTGCCCGTCGTATCTAAATCCATTCGCAAAATTTTTTCGTTGGGAAAAAGCCTTTGAAGTTCTTGCTCGATTTTTTCCGTTCCGCTTGATGCATAGCGCAAGTCTTCCGAACTGCACGTCTTGCATTTTTTCGGCGCGGGTTCAATTCTTCCGCAGTAGTGGCAACAGAGATGATTTTCTTTGAGATGAAAGACGAGCGAGACTTGACAAGCAGGACAAGTGTAAATCGTGCCGCAACTGTTGCATTGCACGCTTCCCGCATAGCCGCGACGATTCTGAAACAAAATCACTTGTTCGTTTTTCTCGATGCGTTTTTGAATTTCAAGGTAGAGCGAGTCGGAAATTGAGGGCGAAATTTTTTTTTCTTTTGAAAGCCAAATCAGTTTGATGTCAGGCGGGGTTGCGCCGTCGGCGCGATTGGAGAGCGTGAGCAGTTCATACTTGCCCGTCGTCGCGTTGTGATACGATTCAATCGACGGCGTTGCTGAGCCCAAAAGGCAAACGGCGTTTTCAAACTTGGCGCGCATGATGGCGACGTCGCGGGCGTTGTAGCGCGGCGAGGCGTCGTATTGCTTGTAGGTCGATTCGTGCTCTTCATCAACGACGATAAGCCCCACATCTTCAAGCGGCGCGAAAATCGCCGAACGTGCGCCGAGTGCGATTTGCGCTTTTCCTTGCTTCAAACTTTGCCACGCTTCAAACTTTTCGGAATCGTTCATCGCGCTGTGCAGAACGCGAACCTTATCGCCGAAGTGCGCTCGGAATCGCGACGCCGTTTGCGGCGTGAGTGAAATCTCTGGAACAAGCACAATCGCCGTTCTGCCTTGCTCGAGCGTTTGGCGAATGGCTTCGATGTAAATCCACGTCTTGCCGCTTCCCGTAATGCCGTGCAGAAGAAAGGTTTTGAATGTATTCGCAATTATCGCGCTCTGCACGCTTGCAATGACCTGTCGCTGTTCGTCGGTGTATTGAATTTGCTTTTGTGCTTCTACAAAACCATCGGCAAACATCGCCGTTGTTTCAACAACTTCGGTTTCTAAAATTCCTTTCTCCACAAGCGATTTCAGGCTCTTGGGCGTTTCACCGATTTCATCAGCGAAAAAATGTCGGCGGCGCAGTGAGAGAATTTTTTCAAAAAGTTGCCGCTGTTTCGCTGAACGTTTGAACAAGGCGAGCCATTCTGTTTGCTTTTCTTGTGAAATTTCTTGTTGGAAAACAAATCGCGTTTTGAGTTTCGGTTTTCCTTTTTGGACGAAGGTTTTTTTGACTTCAATCAAGCCAATGCGCTCCAATTCCGACAATGCAAGCCGCAAATGCTTTGAACCCACGCGCCGCTCCAACTGCCTCACCGTCATTTTTTTTTCGCGCGAAAGTGCTTGCATGATGCTGCGCCGAAGTTCCGTCTTGACGATTTTTTCATCAGGCGCAAGCAGTGAAAATTCGCGCAAGAGGACGGTTTCTTTCGGGCGAATGCGTAGTGCGGCAGGCAACGCGGCAAGAATGGCTTCAATCGGAAAGGCGATGTAATAATCGGCAATCCACTCGGCAAGGCGCATCAATACAGGCGAAAGCACGGGCTTACCGTCGTCAAAGACATCGAGAATTTCCCCAAGCGTTGATTCACTTCCCCGCTCCGAAATGGATTTCACAAATCCCAATCGCTCTTTCTTTTTCTCTCCTTTTCCGAAGGCAACCAACACGCGCGAGCCAGCATCAAGCATTTGTGAAAACTCGCTCGGCACAACGTAGGGATAGGCTTTATCGCTGAACGACTGCTCAACGAGAATGTGTGCAATTTGTATCGCCATTGAAATTGGTATTCGAGTAGGAAACGAAGCGATGCGCGCTCTATATGACGAGTTGAATCACTGCGCTGATTCTATCCACCGACGACGAGGCTCATCATGGTTATATCGTCGCGTTGCGCTTCCTGTTGTTGATGTGCGGAAAGTTCGGACTCCAACTTCGCTTTCTGCTCATCGGGGCTTACAGATGAAATTGATTTAAGCAGTTCTTTAAATCGTTTTGAGCCGAAACTTTCGCGTTGCGGATTGGCTTGGTCGATGTAGCCGTCGGTCGTCAAGTAAAGCACGGCGCGATGCTTGATGGGAATATCGTGCGCGATAAATTTGCGCTCGGCTTCGCGTTGGCGTCCGCCGATGCTGTATCGGTCGCCTTTGAACTCGCCGAGTTCGCCGTTCTGAACAAGGTAAAGCGGACGCTTCGCGCCTGAAAACACCAGCCGCTCGCGCTCAATTTTTACCAAACACACGTCCATTCCGTCTTGCAATTCTACCGACGGATTTTCGCTTTGCCGCAGCGCGTCGCGAATGGCTTTATGAAGTTCCTCCAAAATGATGTTCGGCTCAACGATTTTTTTCTCTATGACAATTTGATTGAGAAGCGCGTTGCCAATCATGCTCATGAACGCGCCCGGAACGCCGTGCCCCGTGCAATCGCAGACGGCAACGATTTTCGCATCGCCTAAATCATGAAACCAATAGAAATCGCCCGAAACAATATCCTTCGGCTTGTAAATGACAAAATGTTCTGAAAACGATGCCGCAATTTTTTCGCGTGTTGGTAAGATGGCTTGTTGGATTTTTTGCGCGTAAGCGATGCTCGAGGTGATGTTGGCGTTCAGTTCGGCGAGTTCGACGTTGCGCAGGCGTTGAATTTCGGCTTCCTTTTTGGTTTGCTCGACTTGGTGAATGATTTGCAGGTTCTTCGTCTTTTTGTCGGATTCTTCATTGAAGACTTGCCGCTCGATTTCGTGAAATTTCTTGAAGTGGAAATACGCCTTTTCAATATCTCCGATGCGTTCATATTCTTCGGCGAAGGCTTGATGGGCTTGATAGAGCAAATCCTTTGCGCCGAGTTCTTCGGCGAGTGCGCGGGCGCGCTCAAAGTAATAAAGCGCCATGTTTTCTTGTTCGGGCGGTTGCGCCGTTGCGGTGGAATCGTTCATATCGAGTTGAGTTTGCGTTAGAAGTTGAGCCGAATAATTTACTTCAAAAGCATGCGAAAGGAAAACTTCAAACGCCGAGCGTTCGGAAGGTGGCGCGAATGGTTTCCCAATCGAAGCCGCGCCGCATCAGGAATTGCGAGAGTTTTTGTTTGCGCTTTCGTGCGTCGGGTTCTTTCTGCAACGTTTTGAGTTTTCTTTCGGCGGCTTTCGTGCAGAGTGCTTCGCTGTTGAGGTCGGTTTCGTTCAGCACGTCGTCGATGGTTTCTTTTGCGATGCCTTTTTGAAAGAGTTTGGATTTGAGGGCGGATTTTCCAATCGGCGTGCGTTTGAGTTTGTCGCGTACGAGTGCGCCAGCGAATTGAGCGTCGTTGAGCAAGTTCATTTCGTAGAGCCGCACAATGACTTTTTCAATCGTTTCAGGTGGGAATTTTTTCTTGTGCAATTTATTGCGCACTTCTTTTTCGCTGTGGATTCGGCGGGCGAGCATGGTGAAGGCGGCGGTTTTGGCTTCGTCATAGATGGCGGCGTCGCGCCATTGGGCGAGTTGCTCCGCCGTAACGTGGTCGCCTTTTTTAAGCCCCAGCGAGGCGAGCGCATCGAGCGAAAGTCCGAGCGCAAATTCTCCATCGACAAAAATTGAAGCACGTGCGGCGCGCTTTTTCTGCGGTTCAATTGAGGTAATCGTCATGGGGCGAGGGCGGTCGTGGCGTGTTGGGCGGCAACTTGTGGCGCATTTGACGGATATTTTTGGAAGTAGCGTTTGAGCCACTCGCCGGCGATGGGTGCGGCAATCGTTCCGCCGAAGCCGGCATTTTCAACCAGCACGGCAATCGCGACGGTTGGCTTTTCAAAGGGCGCGAAGCAGATAAACCAAGCGTGGTCTTCGCCGTGCGGATTTTGTGCCGTTCCCGTTTTGCCGGCGACTTTGACGTCAGGAACGCGCGCTCTCCCGCCCGTTCCATTTTCAACCGCTAAGAGCATTCCGTTTCGAACAAGGTCGAAGGTGGCTTGTGAAATCGGCAATTTCTCTTGAACGGGCGGGAGTTCTAAAATCGCGCCGCTGTTTTTGTCGCGATACGCGCTGATGAATCTTGGCTGTAAGAGCGTTCCGCTATTGGCGAGTGTTGCAGCATATCGAACCATTTGAATCGGAGACGCGCCCATTTCTCCTTGACCGATTCCCAAGCTGATGATGTAACCCTCCGTCCAGCCGCGCTTGCCGTAGAGTTTGTCGAAGTATTCAGGCGAAGGAATCGTTGCCGTTTGTTCATCAGGAATATCGACACCGGTTTTTTGACCAAAGCCGAACATTTTGCCGTATTTGGTCCAGCGTTCAAAGCCAATGCGTCGCACGAGGTTGTAGAAGTAAGAGTTGCACGAGACTTGAATGGCGCGCGTCATGTCGACGCTTCCGTGTCCGCTTCCGCGATGGCATAAAAAATCTTTGTTGCCGAATTTGAAATGCCCCGTGCAGTAAAACGTCGTTGAAGGCGTAGCGATGCTATCTTCCAATGCGGCGATGGTGGAAATCATTTTGTAGGTTGAGCCGGGCGGGTATCGTGTCTGAATGGTGCGGTCAAATAAAGGGTTTTTGGGGTCGTTGATAATCGCTTGCCACGCGCTGGCTTCGGTGAATCCGCCCAGAATGTTGAGGTCGTAATCGGGTTGAGACGTGCAGGCGAGAAGGTCGCCGTTGCGCACGTCCATCGCGACGAACGCGCCCGATTTTCCGGTTGCGGTCAAAAGGCTTTCGGCGACGCCTTGCAGTTCGGCGTCTATGGTGAGGTATAGGTCGTTTCCGGTTTGGTAGGGTGCATTTTTCGCACCGCCTTCCCAATCGCCGACGTGTCGCCCCAACGAATTGACGAGCAGATAGCGCGTGCCTTTTGTGCCGCGCAACACGTCTTCGTAATACTTTTCCAATCCGCGATAGCCGATGATGTCGTCGCGGGCATAAATTTCTTTCGGGACTTTTTCATACATCGCTTTTGAAATCGCTTTGGCGTAGCCGAAAATATGCGAGCCTCTGACATTGGGAAGGTATTTGCGTTTGGATTCCATTGCAAATCCGACGCCGGGCATGCGCCAAAGATTTTCTTCCAGCCGAGCCAATTGAAGAGGCGTTAAATCGCGAATGACTTTCGTGGGCGCGAAGCGGTTGTAGGCTCTGCCTTCGGCGATTTTGGCTTCCAACTCCGACTCCGAAACGCCAAGTAGCTGCGAAAGCAACGGCAGCGATTTTTTATCGAACTCCGACGGCGTGATTTGAAGCGTGTAAAGCGGCTGATTATCCACAACGGCGACGCCGTTACGGTCATACATCACACCGCGCGGCGCGTCAATCGGAATTTTGCGAATTGAATTTTGCGAGGAAACTTCTTTCAGGAAGCCTTGCTCGACGACTTGCAGATAAAATAGACGCGCCAAGAGCGTTGTAAAGACAATCGCCAAGAGCGCATAGACCAACGACGTTGAACGTGTTTCTATCATTTTCAGCCCTCTTTGCGCGAAATATACAACCTTCGCTCCATTGTAGTAACGGTTTGTGTAGTAACGGTTTGTGTAGTAACGGTTTGTGATACGCTTTTTCAAATAAACATTCCTAAATTTCGCCCCTAACTGACATTCAAAAAAATGACCATGAGAACATACACTATCAAACAGGTCGATGCATTTACCGACCGCACTTTCACCGGCAACCCCGCCGCCGTCTTGCTCGACGCAAGCGGACTCGGCGACGAGCAAATGCAGCTCATCGCCCGCGAAATGAACCTTTCCGAAACCGCCTTCGTGCTTCCCGCAACCGATAACACGCACGACCTTGAACTGCGCTGGCTTACGCCGACGAAGGAAGTCAATCTTTGTGGACACGCCACCATCGCCGCTTTTCACGCCCTTGCTGAGGAAAACCGATTTGGTCTCGGCGAAACGTCGAACAAACACTTTCGCGTCAAAACTCGAAGCGGCACCTTGCCCGTCTCGGTTGAGCGGCGCGATGATAAAGTGATGGTCAAGTTCGGCATTCCCGTTCCGACCTTTGAAAAATTTGACGGACAAATCGCAGACCTCTTTAGCACACTTTCCGTTCCGACCGAGCAACTCGACAAATCGCTTCCCGTGCTGATTTCGTCGACGCGCTATCTTTATTTGCCGTTCATCAATCGCGAGCCGCTGTTGAAAATGTCCCCCGACTTTCAATCGCTCAAACAACTCTCGCTCCGACGCGGCTTGACGGGCATTTGTGTTTTCACGACCGAAACCAAACATCCAACGAGTGCGGCACATTCACGATTCTTCGCGCCCGCTCTCGGCATCGACGAAGACCCCGTTACGGGTTCAGCACAAGGCGAACTCGCCTGTTATCTCTACTTGCATAAGCGTATTCCCGATTCCGACGGCACGATTCCCGTTACGCTCGAGCAAGGCTACGTCATCAATCGCGGCGGTCGTGTGTGGTCGGAACTCGTGGTTAAAAACGGCACGATTGAATCTGTCAGCATCAGCGGCTATGCCATCACGGTCATGAACGGAACGCTCTTTGTCTAAGCATTATGCACAAAAACAAAAAAGCCTGAACGCTCGCACGCTCAGGCTTTTGAAATCAATCAATACCCGCCGTTAGGGATTGTTGACGATGATTTGCGCGCCAAGTTCTTGCGCACCCGTTCCACCTAAAAATCCTCTTGCAAAGATGGTGTAAATTTTTCCGGCGTCAAGCGTGATGTTGGGAAGGCTCAATGCGACGGTTGTTGTTCCAGCGACGCGCACTTCCAAGTTCACGGTGCCCGCATCCACAGGCGTAAAGGCTTGCTGTGCTGCCGTAATCGTTGTATTGAACGTGCGATTGGTGAATAAGCCTTGTCCCGCAGGCTGACCAACCAGCGAGACATCAACCGCAGGCGCATTCGGAGAAAGATGAATGAAACGCACGTGGGCTTTGCCTGCCGCAGGCGCGGTTAAATCGTCGTTTGTGACTAACGCCGTAATTTTACTTACCGAATCAATCGCAAACACTGAATAGTTTCGGTTTGCTTCGAGTGGAAGGTCTGCATTGATAACGGTTGTTGTTGTGCCCGCCACATTGACTTTCACATTGCGCGTGCCGGCATTCACCGATAAGTAGCCAGTGTTGTTGGGAAAGGTCAATGGCTGTTGATTGACTTTTTGATTATCAACCAGCAAATCAACGCCGGGCGCATCAGGCGAGGCATGCACAACCAATACTCTTGCTTGCGGCGTTGGCGAGGGTGAAGAGGTTGTATCTTCGCTGCAACCCGTGTTGAGTGAAAGTGAAACCGCAGCAACCAAGACCAAAAAGAGAGAACGTTTCATAGATGAATGATTAAATGTTTTAATTTAGAAATGACAATGAACAATGTGCTGTTTTGCAACAACACGCAAGAAAAACGCTTTAAGCACAGATAAGTTCCGAATTTTCAATTTAGGGTATGAATCGAGCCACATGGTTTGAAAAAGTCCAACAAGGCGACAAACGCGTACTGGCGCGATTGCTTTCACAAGTGGAAAACGACGATGACACGGTCTCATCTCTTCTTTCCGAATTCTCTACACCGCATTCTCTTGCCTATCGCATTGGCGTTACGGGTCCGCCCGGCGCAGGCAAAAGCACGCTGACGAATCATCTCGTTAAAGCATATCGCAAAGTGCAAAAGAAAGTCGCCGTCATTGCCGTCGACCCAACAAGTCCATTCACAGGTGGCGCGCTCTTGGGCGACCGCATTCGAATGAACGATGTGATGCTCGATTCAGGCGTGTTCATTCGTTCAATGGCAACGCGCGGAAGTCTGGGCGGATTGGCAAAGAAAACGGCGGAAGTCTCGCGCGTTCTCGAAGCGGCTGGCTACGACATTATCATTTTTGAAACCGTCGGCGTTGGACAATCGGAACTCGACATCGTCAAAGCCGCCGACACCACCGTCGTCGTCCTCGTTCCTGAATCCGGCGACAGCATTCAAGCCATGAAAGCCGGACTGATGGAAATCGCCGACATCTTCGTGATGAATAAAGCCGATAGAACCGACAGCGACAAAGCCGTCCAAGCCCTCGAGAGCAGTTTGCAACTGCGCGAGCGCACCGCCGATTCATGGCTCGTGCCGATTATCAAAACCGTTGCCTCAAACGGCATTGGCATTTCAGAGTTATTCGCCGCCATTGAAGCCCACGCACACTACTTGCAGTCCAAAGGCTTGCTCCAAAAAAAGCGTGAAGCCCGCGATAAAGAATTCGTCGAACATCTTGTTGAGGAAAAATGGCGACGCAGTTTTTGGACTCAGGCTCGTCAAGCGTTGCTCACTCAAAAACTTTCCGAACACGAATCGCCCTATCGCATTGCTGAACGGTTGCTTTCCACCCATGACTAAGGAAGAACTTCTCGAACAACTTCGCCCGTATTGCCACCAAGACATTCGCGGCGTGCTCATTGAAATTGTGCTCGATGAAAAAAAAGACCTCTACGACCGATTAGAACGCATCGTCAGCGAAACATTAGAAGCCAATCGAACAAGATTACTTACAGGCTACGACTGGGACGTGGGCGAAAGCCGTTGGCGCAATGCTTTCTTGGTGCATCTGTGGTCCGACGACCACGACATCTATTCGCTTGATGATTTCAATCGCCACTACACCGCCGAACAAATCGCTGAATTGCTCGAGTTTCTCGACACGCTCAAAGCCGCACTCTGCCAAGAACTTGTCGACATCGAGGGCTGGACGCTTTTGCCATAACTCACTTTACCAATTCTACTTTCAATGATTTCAAAACTCAACCTTTCAGAACGCCTTTCGCTCTCACGCCTCTCGCTCGGTGTGTGGCGCATGAACCAATGGAACTTGAACGACGACGCCTTGCGCGCGCTGTTTGAAACCGCCGTCGAACTCGGCATCACCACCATTGACCATGCCGACATTTACGGCGGCTACACATGCGAAGCACGTTTCGGCACGATTGTTCCCGCTTCGCTTCGCCAAAAGATGCAACTTGTTACCAAGTGTGGCATTAAACTCGTTTCGCCCAATCGTCCAGAGCATCGGCTTAAAACCTACGACACCAGCGCGAAGCACATTCTTCTTTCGGTTGAAATGTCGCTTAAAAATTTGAGGACGGATTATCTCGACGCGCTGTTGCTTCACCGTCCCAACCCCTTGATGAACGCTGATGAAATTGCCGAAGTCTTTACCTCGCTTCGCGCGTCAGGCAAGGTATTGGAGTTTGGCGTTTCAAATTTTACGCCGTCGCAAATTTCGCTTTTGCAGTCTCGGCTCTCGTTCAAATTGGTTACAAATCAAATTCAGTTTTCCGTACTTCATCTCGCGCCCATGTATGATGGCACATTAGACCAAACACAAGAGCGTGCCATGCCACCAATGGCGTGGTCGCCTTTAGCGGGCGGACGCTTATTCGGCGAGGGAGAAGAGGCGTGGCGCGTTCGCTCTGAACTTGCTCACATTGCAAATGAACTCGGCGCAAGCCTCGAACAAGTGGCTCTCGCTTGGATTATGAAGCACCCCTCCAAGCCAATGCCGATTTTGGGTTCAGGAAAAATTGAGCGGCTTAAAGACGCTGTCAAAGCCGATTCGCTCGCGCTTTCCGATGAACATTGGTTTCGTATCTTGCGTGCTTCAACGGGAGTAGATGTGCCTTAATCACCATGGTTCAATTGCCTGAAAAACCTGAAGTAGCCTTGTCAAACGACCCTGGTCAAATTCGCGTGCTCGCTTTGCTTGCCAGAGACTTTCGTTCAACAAACCTTCTCAAAGCAAGAGAAACTGCTGAGGCGTGTTTAACCCTCATCGGCGAGAGTTCACTGTATGCGCAAGAAAAAGCCCTCGCGCTGACCACGCTTGGCGTCTGTAATCGCTTCGACGGCAACGCCCAAAAGGCGATTGAACAATTTTCAGAAGCGCAGTTGCTTTATCTCTCGCTCAACGATTCGTTCAACGTCGCCGACTCCTATCTCAAACTTGGGAGCGTTTATCGGTATTTGACCGACTACGAAAACGCACTTCAATGCTATGAAAAAGGCTTAGCGATGTTTCGCGAGCTCAACGACGCTAACGGCACGGCGATGGCACTCAACAATCTTGGCAATGTCTTTTACTCGACCACTGATTATGCACGCGCCCTCCAATGCTACCAAGAAAGCCTTTCACTTTACCTCTCACTTGGCGACGACGCTGGCATTGCATCGACCTTTGCTAATCTTGCTTTGATTTATGAGCGTCTGGGAGATTATGTTCAGGCTCTTCAATTCAATCAAGAAAGCCTAAAACTTCGAGAAAAGACTGGCGATAAAAAAGGAATGTCCATTTCGCTCAACAACATCGGAATGGTTTATGAAAAACTTTCCGACTTCCCCAATGCGATTTCCACTCACGAACAAAGTTTGCAACTCAAACGCGACATCGGCGACCTCTACGGCATTTCTCAATCGCTGAACAATCTGGGCAACGTCTATGAAAAGATGGGTGAGCGCATGCGCGCTCTTGATTACTACACGGAAAGCCTCTCGATTCAACAAAGCATTAACGACAAACAAGGCGTCGCCTACTCACTCAACAACATTGGACATATCCACGAAACCTTTTGCGAATTTCAAGATGCTCTCCGTTTCTATAACGAAGGCTTATCCATCTTTCGAAGCATCGGCGATAAATACGGCGTTGCCAATTCGCTTATTGGATTAGGCAAAGTCTTGATTCATCTCAAAGCATTTTCAGAAGCCGAGCAATATTTGAACGATGCGCTTTCGCTCTGCGAAGAAGTCGGATTGAAAGAAGAGCGCTACGTCGTCTATGAAACGCTCTCTCTGCTCTACGCAGAAACAAGCGATTTTCAGAAAGCCTTTGAAGCCTACAAGAAATTTCACAGTGCCAAAGAAGAAGTCCATAATCAAGAAAAAGAACAGCGAATCGCCACGCTTCAAGTGCGCTTCGAGACCGAACAAGCGCGTAAAGACAGCGAGTTGCAAAAAAAAGAAGCCGAGCTCTTTCGCCTGAAAACCGTCGAACTCGCCAATGCACTCAACGAAGTTCAACTTCAAAAAGAACGTGCCGAAGAAGCCAATAAACTCAAAACCGAATTTTTAGGCATTGCGGCGCACGACCTCAAAAATCCCCTTCAATCCATCATGGGCTTTGCCGATTTAATCGCGGAACGCATCGACGATAAAGCCAGTGTGCTTTCTTATAGCCAAATCATTAAGCGCTCTTCCGAGCGTATGTTCAACATCGTTTCCGCGCTTCTTAAAAACCTTCGCTACGACGCCACTCAACTTTCTCTCAATCCCGAACTTGCCGACGTCGGCGAGGTTTTACGACTGGTTCTGGAACACAATCTTCCACAGATAGAGCGCAAGTCGCTCCTGCTCTTGACGGAACTTGAACCCAACTGCACAGCGCGCATCGACCTCGTCTATATGAGCGAAGCCTTCGATAATTTGATTTCAAATGCAATTAAATACAGCCCGTCGGGCAAACACATCACGGTCAGCCTTCAACGTGCTTCGAACTCGATTCGTATTGCGATTAAAGATGAAGGACAAGGACTTACCGAAGACGATAAGACCAAACTCTTCATTCAATTTCAATCGCTTTCTGCTAAACCAACGGGCGGCGAAAGTTCAACAGGATTAGGCTTGTATATCGTCAAACAGATTGTTGAAAAACACGGCGGGCGCGTCTGGGCGGAATCTTCGGGCGAGCATCAAGGTGCGACATTCTTCATTGAATTGCCTTGCGCTTAAACTTGCCTCGCTTTTCTGTAACTTCGAAGAAAATGAACGAACATGAAAAAGCACATTGCCGTTGTCGTTTCCTCTCACGGCGAAGTTGACGCGCCGAGCATGAGAGCGTATTACGAGAACATGAAGCACATTTTCGCCCATGTCTCTGAAATCATGCCGATTCCCAAACTTGCCCGACTGCTCATTCCGCCGATTGGCGCCGTGATTCAAGTCCGAAAGTCAAAAAAGGACGGTTATGTTTCGCCGATGAACCGCATCAGCGCGGCGCAAGCCAAGCGTATCGAGGAAAAACTCCAACAAGAAAACTCACTTCCCTTTCAATTCACGGTTTTCAACGCGTTTGAAACCACACCGCCTTACACGCACGATGTTTTGCACAGCCTTTTTGACGCTGGCGCGAAATATGACGGCATCATTGCACTTGTGATGAATCCAATGGAATCGGCGTTCAGTTGCGGCGCCGTTTGTCGTTTCGCTCTCAAAGAACTTGGCGCACAGGCTTACTCGCGACTGCGCGTCGTTACAGGACTTTACAAGAATCAAGATTTAATGCGCCTTTACGCCGACCATATTTTCGCTCATGCTGCGGCTTTGCCCGAAAAAAGCGGATTGATGATTGCACTTCACGGCACGGTGATTTCCGACGCGAAGGGCAAGCCTGTTGGTTTTCACAATGGCTATATGGAAAATCAAATCCTCTTTGCACGCTTGAAGCAACAGATTGAACACGATTCGCGCAATCGGTTTGAGCGCATCGAGCCTGCCTATCTCAATCACCAAGTCGGCGGAAAATGGACAGAGCCAACACTTGCACAAACGATTTCTTCGTTCAAGAAAAGCGGCGTTGAACACGCTTACCTGTTTGCCGCTGGCTACTTCGCCGACAACAGCGAAACCCAAGAGAACGCCCAATCGCAGTTGAAGAAATCAGGGTTCAAAACCGCGTACTACATTCCTTGTGTCAATGAATCGGAAGCATTTGCATCTTTGATGGCACAAGAAATCTTGATTGCCGCCGAGCGATTAGAGGCAAGGGGAAAATTTTTAGAGCAGATTTTTTAGAGCAGGATTTAAAGCACAAAAGCGACTTTCAGCAAGTCGCTTCTCGTTGTTTGTACCGAAGGTCGGACTCGAACCGACACGTCTTTAAGGGACACTGGATTTTGAGTCCAGCGCGTCTACCAATTCCGCCACTCCGGCATGATGACTACGGCGCGTGATATGCGCAAGCACGGCTTTTCGTGTGCGAGAGGAGGGACTTGAACCCACACGCCTTGCGGCACGGGCTTCTAAGACCCGCGCGTCTGCCAGTTTCGCCACTCTCGCGCCGTGCTGTTGTTTCAAAAAACAGGGCGCAAATATACGGCTTTTTCACTTTTCAAAAAATGTCCTCTATTCTTTTCCTCACTTGCTTCAACTTACACGGCGGATTGCTCTATGGCATTTCGCATCGCCGCCACATACTCTTCGGCTTTTTTTGAGACCGCTTTTTCAAACTCATTCACCGAACTGAACTCGCCATCAGGATAAATCACTGCCCGCCCAATGTTGATGAGCGCAGATTGTGCATTCGCGTCTGTGCCGTATCGGACAGAGTCTTCAAGCGAGCCGCCTTGTGCGCCCACGCCCGGAATCAAAAAACATAACCCTTGCGCCATGGCTCTCAATCGCTTTAATTCTTCGGCGCGATTTGCACCCACCACCAGCCCGACATTATCAAATTGATTCCACTCCAACGCTTTTTCAAGCACCGCTTCGTAAAGTAGTCTTCCCTCTTCCAATCGCCGTTCTTCAAAATCTTTTGAACCGCTGTTTGAAGTCAGACACAAAATCAACGTGAGTTTTTCTTTGTAAGAAATGAACGGCTCGATGGAATCGTAGCCCATGTAGGGCGGCACGGTTACGGCGTCGAATCCCCAAGTTTCAAAGAAGGCTGTGGCATAAAGGCGCGACGTGTTGCCAATGTCGGCGCGTTTGGCGTCAGCAATCGTAACGACATTTTTCGGAAGGTGATGCATGAGCGCGTCGAGCGCGTGCAAACCTTTCAAGCCTATGGCTTCGTAGAAAGCAAAGTTCGGCTTGTAGGCAATGGCGACATCAGACGTCGCATTGACGATGGATTTTGTGAATTCCGTAATGGGGTCTTGCATGCGCAAAAAGAGCGTCGGGATTTTTTGCACGTCGGGGTCTAATCCAACGCAGAGAAACGATTTCTTTTGTTCAATGAGCGCGTTAATCCGCTTTTTAATCATAGTGTTGTGTTGAGCACATCTAAACGGTTGAAAAAGCAAAGGGCTATGAGAATAACGTTTTCAACGTCCTTTACAAAAGGCTTAATCGGCTTTCACTTCGCGCTCATTCAGTAGCAGAAATGGCAATGTAGATTCCCGCATACACGCCGAGCTCGACGAGTTGATTTGCCGCGCCGAGTGCGTCGCCTGTAATTCCTCCGATTTGTTTTACAAAAAAATGTCGCGCCCAAAACGCTATTAAACCGCTTATACCCAGCGCGATAATGGCGTCCCACTCGAGGAGCCATATACAAAGCAACATCGTGTAAAGACTTGCTACGACGAGGCGTTTCAGCGATGCCTTTTGCGCAAACGGCTTTGAACTCGTTGATTCGCTTCGCGCATACTCAAGCGTGAAGATGAGCGGCATGCTGGAATAACGTCCGAGCATGTGCGCGACAACGAGCGTTGAAAGTGCAAGTGAGTGTTCTTGTTTGAAAATTTCCGTCAAGAGCAACAGTTTTGCCGTCAAGAACAGCCAAAGTGCGATTGCGCCATATGTGCCGATGCGGCTATCCTTCATGATTTCCAAGATTCGCTCTTTCGTGTATCCGCCGCCGAAGCCGTCGGCTGAATCGGCAAGCCCATCTTCGTGAAATGCGCCCGTCAGTAAAATCGTTGTTGCCATTGATGCCAAAACTGACAGTATCGGCGAACATTTAAGCGATGCTAAAAAAAGCGCCAACGCGCCCACACTTCCGACAAGTGCACCGACCAACGGGAAATAGAGCGTCGATTTGGATAAGTGGTCAGGATTGTATTCGACAAAGCGCGAGACAGGCAAGCGCGTCAAGAACATCACGGCAGAAAGAAAAATGTTGAACTCCGTTTTCATTTGACTCATTGAGATGAAACGCCGGCTTCCTCAAACGACGCCATCTCGCACATGATTTTTGCGGCAGATTCAATCAGGTGCATAGCAAGAGCCGCGCCCGTGCCTTCGCCAAGACGCATATCCAAATTCAAGATTGGTTTCGCGCCGAGTAGGTTCAAAATTTGCTTGTGAGCCTTCTCGTTGGAGCAGTGTCCCCAAAAGCAGATGTTTTTAACGTCATTGTTCATTTGAATCGCCGCCAGAGCCGCCGCCGTAGCGATGAAGCCATCAACCACCACAGGAATTTTCTGCTCTGCTGCCTCGAGCAAAACGCCTGTCATCGCGACAATTTCAAAGCCACCCACACACGAGAGCCAATGAATGACATCGGCATCTTCACTCTTGTGCTTCTCGACGGCTTCTTTGACGACGCGAATTTTTCGCTTGAGCGTTTCATCGCTTGCACCTGTGCCACGCCCGACCGTTTCTTCCGCAGGCAATCCCAACAAGGCTGAACAAATCGCCGATGCCGACGTCGTATTTCCGATGCCCATTTCGCCGATTCCGAGCAATGATACATTGGCAAATTTCGCCAAGCGCACTTGCTCTCTTCCGGCTTCAATCGCTTTTGAAAATTCCGAAAACGTCATCGCTGGCTCTTTGAGAAAATTGCGCGTGCCGTATCGCACTTTTCGGTTGAAAAAGAGCCGCGAATCGACATCGCTACCGAAATCCATTTCGACGCCTACATCAATGACGCACAGTTCAATTCCGCCGTGTCGGGTTAATACATTGATTGCCGCGCCACCGCGTAAAAAATTCAAGACCATTTGTCCGGTTACTTCCTTTGGATACGCACTGACGCCTTCATCGGCAATGCCATGCGAAGCGGCAAAAACAAGCAGTCTCTTCGTTGTAATTGCTGGAAACAGCGTGTTTTGAATGACACATAACTGCACCGCAATTTCTTCAAGCAACCCGAGCGACCCCAAAGGTTTTGTTTTTTGATTGATTTTTTCTTGTGCGAGTTTTTGAATGTTCATTGTCTATTTTTTTTGCAAAGTTAATTGACGCTTCGTAATTCGCATTTAACTTTCAAAAAATCTTATCGAATGAACCGCTATTTTTTCATTGGTTTTCTTTTTCTCTCTTCTTGCTTTTCAAATGAACCCAAAATGGATTGGACACGCGGCGCAATTTTTTATCAAATCTTCCCTGAACGCTTCTACAACGGCAATCCAAACAATGACCCTTCTGCGGACAAATCATTACCTGCCTCCGGAGCGCATCGTTGGACAAGTAATTGGTATGCGCTCTCCGATGAAGAGCAAAAGCACTCCCCTGACTTCTGGCAAAACATCTACCGACGGCGATATGGCGGCGATTTAGAAGGGATTATCAAAAAGTTAGATTACCTCCAATCGCTTGGCATTACAGCCATTTACTTGAACCCGATTTTTGAAGCGCCTTCTTCACACAAATACGATGCCTCATCGCTTCATCATGTCGATGTCAATTTCGGAAATAATCCCGAACAAGACTTGAAACTTATCGCCGAAGAAGATTTTACAGACCCGCAAACTTGGAAGTGGACAAGCGCCGATTTGCTCTTTCTCAAACTCGTTGAAGAAGCCCATAAGCGCAATATCCGCATTGTGATTGACGGCGTCTTTAATCACGTTGGCACGAAGTTTCCGCCGTTCCAAGACGTCGTTCAGCACCAGGAACGCTCGCGCTTTAAGGATTGGTTTGAGATTCTAAGTTTTGAAGATTCAGCCACAGGGAAACAGTTTGACTACAAAGGCTGGTGGGGACACAAGTCGCTTCCCGAACTCAAACGCGATTCGCTCAAAGGACTTGCCGACGCGCCAAAGCAATACATTTTCGCTATCACGAAACGTTGGACTGCCCCTAACGGCGACCCGTCCAAAGGCGTTGACGGCTGGCGACTCGATGCTGCCGACGACCTTCCGCACGCGTTTTGGAAAGAGTGGCGAATGTTCGTCAAGTCCGTTAAGCCCAATACTTTTCTTGTTGGAGAAATCTGGAAAAACGCCAAAGAGTGGATGCAAGGCGATGAATTCGATGCGGTCATGAATTATCAATTCGCCGTTTTCACGCATCAACTTTTCGTTCAGAAGGTTTTGAGACCTTCGGAGTTCAAACTCAAAATCGAGGAACTGCTTGGCTCTTATCCCGATTCAGCGAACTACACGCTTCTCAATTTGTATGATTCGCACGATACGGAACGTCTAACCTCGCGCCTCGTCAATCCAATGAGAAACTACGACCAATACGCAGGGCTTCGCGCCAATAAAGACTATCAACTTCGTCCGCCGAATGAAGAAGAATATCGGCTTCAAAAACTCTTGATGCTGTTTCAATTTACCTACATCGGTTCGCCGATGCTCTACTACGGCACAGAGGCGGGAATGTGGGGTGCCGATGACCCCGATTGCCGAAAGCCAATGGTCTGGAAGGAATTTCAGTATGACGATGAAAACGCCGAACTCCTCACGGGCAAATCTGAACCGTTCAAAGTCGCCTTCAACGAGCGCGTCTATAACGATTACAAAACGCTGATGGATTTGCACCGCCAATACCCTGCGCTCAAATACGGTGCATTTAAGTTCTTACTTGCCGACGATGAAAAAAACACAATTGCTTATGAACGCGCTCACGAAAGGGAGCGATTGGTTACAGTTATCAATGCTTCCGACAAAGAGCAAAAGATTGAACTTGATTTTTCCAACAATTTAACTGACTTACTCACAAAACAGACGATAGAGGCTCGGAACGGCAAAGTGCTTCTGACGCTTGGGGCAAAAAGCGGCATGCTGTTGCGTGACAGAGGCGAACATTAGTCCGATTGTTCTCTCGCGTAGCACTTTCCAAGAAAGAGACAGGCCTGTATCTCTAACAGTTTTGAGCCAATGTCAATACTCATATCCAGACTGATTCGCAAATGCTCAATCGCTTTCGCTATTTTCTTCATTTGAAAATGAACTTTCCCAAGCCCTGCCTGCGCACTTGCGATGCCTTCTTTATTTCCTATCTCTTGGCATATTTGAATACACATTTCATAACAAATAAGCGCTTGTTGATATGACGAGAGGTCGGCGTTGACCATACCGATATTATGTTGAGACATCGCCATGCCGAGTTTATCGCCGTTTTGTTGCGAGAGGTAAAGTGCTTTTTGATACGACGCCGTAGCATTGGCGAAGTCTCTAAGTCGGTAGCATATATTTCCAATGTTATTCAGCAATCTGACCTCTGCAAATTGATTTCCCATTTCTTGCGTGAAGGCTAATGCGTTTTGATATAGCCTCAAAGCGTTTGAAAAGTCGGTAAGCGTTTCATAGACAATTCCGATGTTGTTAAGTGCAATCGCAATTCCCTCTTTATCACCGATTTCCTCACGAATCAGAAGGCTTTGTTGATAGCAGTCTAAAGCTTGTGTGTAGTCAGAAAAGTTTGAGTAGATGAGCCCAATGTTGCTGAGCGATATGGCGACTGCATTTTTATCTCCGAGTTTGCGACGAATAGAAAGACTCTTTTGATGATAGTCAAGTGCTTTATTGTAGTTGCTCTGTTTGTTGAAGATGTTTCCGATGTTGCTCAGCGCGCCTGCCACGATGCGTTCATCGTTAAGTTCCTGACAAAGCGTGAGGATTTTTTGATAACATTCCAGTGCTTGTTCATAGTCGCCGAGATTTTCAAGTGCAATTCCGATTGCGTTTAGCGATTTCGCGGCACCGATTGAGTTGTTGAGCGAGGAATAAAGCGAGAGTGCGAGCCGTGCATCTTCGAGCGCGTGGGTTGCGTCGCCGAGTCTTCGTAAAAGCAGTGATTTCAAATAGAGGGCTTCGGCACGCATGCTGATTTGGTCGTCCGTCTCATTCGTCAAAGCGATGATTTCCGTGAACAGTTGAATTGACTCTTTGGGTGCGCTCGCTTGTTTTTCTTTCGCGCTTTCCAACAGCACTTGGATTTGCTCACCGATTGCGAGAAGGCTCTCTTGCGATTTCTCGGATTTAGGCTTGTTGAACGCATCATTCATTCTTCGTGATAGTCGGGATAAGTTTTGCGCATCTCGTTCTGCCTTTCGCGATAAGCGGCAAGGAGTTCGCGGCGTACTTTCGCCATCTCGTAGCGTCGCGTTTCGGTCGTGGTTTTCGGCGTAAAAGGCGGAACGGCTTTCGGCTTTCCATTTTCATCGACCGCTATCATGGTGAAGTAACTCGTGTTGGTGTGTCGGACGGATTTCATTTGCACGTTTTCAGCAATCACTTTAATTCCGACTTCCATTGAAGTTTTGCCCGTGTAGTTAATCGATGCAAGAAATGTAACAAGTTCTCCGATTTGAATCGGCTCTTTGAAGAGAACTTGGTCGACGGAGAGCGTAACGACATAACTGCCCGAGTAACGCGATGCGCACGCATATGCGACTTGGTCTAAAAGTTTCATAATTGCGCCGCCGTGAACTTTACCCGAAAAGTTCGCCATGTCGGGCGTCATGAGCACCGTCATAGAAAGTTCGTTGTGATTTTCAAAATTGATCATGTGCCGATGTTGGTTTGTTGTGAAGCAAAAGTTACGCACTGCGCTCAAATCATCTATACCGTGCTGATAACTTTTAAGTATCAAGACAGAATCAAGCGAGGAATCCTCGCATGTTCTAAGAAAGAGGACTTCTTAACGGCGTTCAGAACGACGCGCAAAGCCGTCGTTCCTTTGGTCTACATATTATCGCAAAATCTTGAACCGTATCGGAAGTGCAAGAATGATTCGTTTGATTGCTTAACTTTGCAAAAACCATTTGAAGTTATCCGTTCTTGAAAATGAACTTTACGCCATCATCGGAAACCGACCTTCTGGCTTTTCTCATCGCACTTGCTTCCCTGATTCTTCTTATCGCCGTTAGTGAATCGCTCAAGAAGTTTGCGGGCGTTTCGCCGTCGCACACACGCAAACTTGTGCACATCGCGACGGGCGTCTTTATTTTTTTCGCGCCCTATTTTTTCAAGGAAAAATTTTACCCTGCACTGATTCCTGCACTGTTTATTCCGTTCAACATTTTCGCGACGCGTTTTGGCTGGCTCTCTTCGCTTCACGAAACTGACGATGAACGAAGGGAATCAGGTATGTCGCTCAATTATGGGACGGTCTATTTTCCGATTTCGTTTCTTGTGTTGGTGTTGCTGTGCTGGGATTGGAATGTTTGGATTTTGCAAACGTCGATGCTTGTGTTGGGTTTAGGCGATGCGGCGGCGGCACTCGTTGGTGAGCGCGTTAAAAATCCGCACCAATACAAGTTCAGCACGGTCAAATCGCTGGAAGGCTCGCTGGCAATGTTTGTTGTGAGTTTTCTTGTTCTGTATGGCTGTTTGACGTTTTTCAAATCGAGTTCGGCAGTGCTTTCAGAGTTTAGTAGCACGCCTCTCATCACGCTTGCTTTTGCGCTTGCGCTGATTGCGACGGCGGCGGAGTCGCTGGTTTCAGGTGGGCAGGATAATTTAACCGTTCCATTTTCGGTCGCGTTTTTTCTCGCCGTGCTTGAACGCTACGGCGCACCGATGCTCCAACAGATTGTTATTGGCGTTGGCATTTCGTTTATGTTTGCCCGTCTTTCTTTTGGACTCAAATTTCTCAATGGCAGCGGCTCGGTTTGCACGTTTCTTTTAGCCTCTACGATTTTCAGCATTGGTGGCATTGTTTGGACGGTTCCGATTCTCACCTTCTTTTTTCTTTCCTCGATTCTTTCCAAAGTCGGCAAGGCGCGCAAGAAAAAATTTGATTTGATTTTTGAGAAAGGCTCACAGCGCGATATGGGGCAAGTCATCGCCAATGGTGGCGTGGGCTGGATTTTGATGATTGCTTATCCCTTTCTTCCCAATGAATCGTGGCGCGACCTTTTTTACTTCGGCTATCTCGGCACGATGGCGGCGGTGCAAGCCGACACTTGGGCGACGGAAATCGGGACGATGATTCGCAATCCAAAGCCAATTTCCATTGTCAACTTCAAACCCGTTCCAGCGGGAACATCGGGCGGCATTACGGTGATTGGCACATCAGGGGCGTTGCTGGGTGCGCTTGTGATTGCTTTCAGCGGTTGGCTTTCTAACACGACGCTTGTCGACTCCGTTGGCTGGGCGAAGGTTTTAATCGCTGTGAGCCTCGCAGGACTTATTGGCAGTTTGGTTGATAGTTACTTCGGCGGCACATTGCAAGCGCAGTATTACGACGAGCATCGCGACAAAATCACCGAAAAGACGCATCATCAAAACGAAGACGGCATGCTTATTCCTAACAAGTTAATTAAAGGGATTCGCTGGATTGATAACGATTTGGTCAATTTCGTGTGTGGTATCTCGGGTGCGCTCATTGCGATGCTTCTTTTGCCTTGATTGAGGTCAATCCTCATTTTCTCCAAACGATTTGTCCGTCTCGCTCCGTCGTTTTCAGAATAGGTTGATTTTTAGCAAAGCGATAAAAAAATTTGCGTTCCACTTTGCGCATAAACGGGGAAAGTTCCACCACCATCAACTTTGGCTGTGCATTTTCAATCCACTTTTCCAATGCCATTTTTTCTTGTGCTCGAAAACGCAAGAGTTTGAGGAAAATTACGTTGCTTTTGAAAAATTCACTCTCCGAAACGCCGCTCAAATACTGCGTGCAAACCATCGACGCCTGCTTCGTCCAGATTTTACAATGCTCGACGGACGGACGAATCAGCACGACTCCCCTTGTTTTGATTGATTCGCTCCGACTTACTTTCACTTCCATTGGCACATGTTGTGCAACGCTATCGCTCGATGAAAATTGCGCAAATGCTGTCGGTGTTAAGCCAAAAGCATGAAGTTGCTTTTCAATCCGCAGCCAATCTGACCGCTTCGCACCAGCGTCAATCAAGAGCGTTTCGCCGCCTGCATTTACGAAGATTGACGTTCCGCCGTAAATGGCATTGAAAACGAATGTCGGTTCGTCTGCTTCGGATTGAAACATCGGAAACCAGACAGCCACATTGATTGCAACAAGTGCCACAATCGCCCATTTGGCGCGGGTTTTCGGATTGTTCATTTGAAGCATTGTAAGCACAACGAGATAAAACGCCATCAAGACGGGAATTGTCGGCTGAATCGCTACGGAAGCCAGCGAGAGTTGACTAAACCACTTAGCAAAGAATATCGCCCCATGCACAAAGTAGAAAACCGAGACAGCGTAGGGCATCGCCAGCGATTGAGAGACAAGGTCGAAGAGAATCATCGGAATGGCGGCATAAACCGCAAGGCTCGTGAGCAAGACAACGGGAAGATTTGCGAAGATGCCGAGAAACGCCGTCGCACCGAAGTAATGGGCAATGAGAGGCGAGACGCCAATCGAGGCGGAAAGCGTCAGCGAAAGCGACTCCCACACATAGTTAGCAAATGCCGCAATCGGTTTCAGCCACTTTGTTTGTGTCTCAAATGCGATAAGTTCCGAGAGGCGCGGGTAGATGAGCATAATCGCCGCAACGGCGCCCGTCGTCAGATGCAAACTTGCACTGAACAGTGCACGCGGCTCGAGCGAGAGAATTACAATCACGCAAAACGCCAATGTGTTGAGCGGATACACCTTGCGTTCAATCACTCTTGAATACTCAAACACCAACGCCATGATGACGGCTCTCACGACGGGCGGTGAGTTTCCCGTGATGTTGCTGTAAAATAAGAGCAGTGCCACCTCCAAGCCGAAGGCAATCCACTTGCCTGTTTTCGTTGTTTTCAATCGCTTAAAAATTAAATCCAACAAGATTACTAACAAGCCAATATGAAGTCCTGAAATCACAAGCACATGAATTGTGCCCGTGCGCTGAAAGGCGAGTTTGACTTCATCGCTCACGTCGCTTCGTTCTCCGAGAATTAAGCCTTTGACGAAGTGCTGTTCGTCGCCGTCGGGAATCAGGGTTTGAATCGTTTGTGAAATTCGCTCGGCGGTCGGAATCGTGATGTGCCGCTCATAGAAAGAGAGATTGATGTTGCCTGTTTTTCGAATGAGTGAGTCGCTTTGAACGGCGAGGAGCGAGAAGATGTCGCGCTCGGCGAGAAAGTTGCGGTAGTCGAATTCGCCTTTGTTCATGGCTTTCGGCGGGAGTTTCAATTTGCCCTGTATCCAAATTTCGTCACCGAGTTTGAGCGTGATGTTTAGGTTGCTGTAAAGTCGGACGCGCACGTTGCCGCTGACGCGAGTTGTGTCGCCGTTGAGCGCGAGTTCTTGGCAGTTGAGCGTCCATTGCGCGGAGCGATTTTTCTCGCTCACTTTTGTCGCAACTGTTCCTTTGAGCCAGACAATTTGATTGGCGAACTGCACGATGTCGGTTTGCGGAATGTATTTCGTTTTGAAGTTGCTGTATGCGCAAAACGCCGAGCATGTAAGAAGTATCAGGAGTGCAAGTTCAACAGCGCGTAACGCCTTATGTTTTTTAGCCGATGCAAGCGCGTGAAATGTCAGAGTAAGAATGAGAAGCGCGAAGGAAACTAAGAGCAGAACTTCAAGATACGCAGGAAGACGAGAGCCAATATAAATACCAAGCCCAATGACCAGCAGAATATACAGCGAGGGATAAGCCATTTTCAGGGGAAGGCATTACTCAATCCAGATTGACGAAATACCGAACAAGATTGCCGCTACAATCGCACACCAAGAGAGCCGCACAATCAAGCGAATTTGCTTTTCCATGTTTTCAATCAACGCATCGCGCTCTCCACGAAGCGATTCATACTCCAAGACGATGGACGCTTTTTTCAGAAAATCTTCCGAGCCTCGTTCTAATTCTTCAGCAGTATAATTGGTGCGTGGGTCTTGCATAATTGATGTCCTCCAATTCAAATCATAGAGAAATTTTAATGAAGTTACGGTTGCTTTCGCGCTCTTACAAGAGCAGAGGCTCGGCACCCATCTTGCTCTTTGAAGGGCAAAAGGAATTTTGATGATTCCCTTCGCCCTTCTTGATTTTTTATCGAAAGGCTTCAATGCCGGTGATGTCGGCACCGACAATGAGCGTATGAATTTCGTGCGTGCCTTCGTAGGTTTTGACGGATTCCAAGTTCATCGCATGGCGCATGACGGGATATTCGCTCATAATGCCGTTTGCGCCCAAGACTTCGCGCGCCATTCGGGCGATGTTGAGCGCGATTTCAATGTTGTTGCGCTTTGCGAGCGAGACTTGTTGGAATGTCATTTTGCCTTCGTCTTTGAGTCGACCGAGCCGCCACGCTAAAAGTTGCGCTTTGGTGATTTCGGTAATCATATAGACGAGTTTTTCTTGAATGAGTTGGAATCGCGCAATAGGTTTATCGAATTGAATCCGCTTGCGCGCGTAGTCGAGTGCCGCTTCGTAGCATGCGATTGCCGCGCCGACCCCGCCCCACGCAATTCCGTAGCGCGCTTGGGTGAGGCACGAGAGCGGACCTTTCAAGCCCTTGACGTTTGGAAGCATCGCCTCTTTTGAAACGCGCACGTCTTGCAAGATGAGCTCGGAGGTAACGGACGCGCGAAGCGACCACTTGTTTTTCATTTCAGGCGCGGAGAAGCCTTTTGCATCATTTGGAACGATGAATCCTCGCACCGTGCCGCCTTCGTCTTCATTTTTTGCCCAAACGATAGAAATATCGGCGATTGTGCCGTTTGTAATCCACATTTTCGCGCCGTTGAGAATGTAGTCGTTTCCATCTTTGACGGCGCGCGTTTTCATTGAGCCCGGGTCGCTTCCGCTGTCGGGTTCGGTTAAGCCGAAGCAACCGATGAGTTCGGCTTTGGCGAGTTTAGGCAAGTAGTAATCTTTTTGCGCTTCGGAGCCGAAGGCGTAAATCGGATACATCACAAGCGCCGATTGAACCGACGCGAAACTTCTCACACCCGAATCGCCGCGCTCCAATTCTTGCATCATCAATCCGTAAGCGACGTTGTTCAGCCCTGCACAGCCGTATTTTTCGGGAAGGGTTGCGCCGAAAAATCCAAGTTCCGCCATTTCCTTAATGAGTTCAGTCGGGAAGGTTGCTTTTTGTGCGTGGTCGTCAATGATAGGAATGACACGGCGGTCGACCCACTCGCGCACGCTCTCGCGCACGGCTTTTTCTTCGTCGGTATACACACCGTCGTCCAAGTTGTAATAGTCCGTATTGATGAGGGTTTCAACCGATTCTGCGTTGTGAAGCATAGTTATGAGCAGTTTAATTCTGTAAAAAATTTTGGCGTTGTGAAGTTACAAAAAGCGATGTGGCAATAAAATTTTCATTTTGAAAAAGTGATTGCGCGCACGAGCGTGCGTTTCGTTTTTCGGGAGAGTATTTTCTTTGAAAAAGAAAAAGGCGAATGGTTGATTCGCCTCTTTGTCGTCCTTACCGTCAGCAGATTGCGGAAACGCCTTGTTTAGTAGCGTTTGTTGAATCCGCCACGGTCGCCACGGTCGCCGCCACGGCTGAACCCGCCGCGCTCGCCACGGTCGCCGCCACGATTGAACCCGCCGCGCTCGCCACGGTCGCCGAATGGCTTCTTTTCAGGTGGTCTGGCATCATTGACGCGAAGCGGACGTCCGTCCAAATCTTTGCCGTCCATTCCCGCTTTCGCCGCTTCCGCCGCTTCATTTGAACCATATTCCACAAATCCAAAGCCTTTGCCTTGAATGATCTTCACAGAAACGACATCGCCATATGATTCAAACGCAGAGCGAAGCGATTCTTCCGTCGTGTTGTAATTGAGATTTCCGACGTAGAGTTTAAGAGACATTTTTCGAGTCAGTTGAAGTTATTAAGATACAAGAAGACTGAACGAGGCGGAAACGAAGGACGAGAAGAGACCAAACATTAGAGGACTGATTCTCAACAGATACCACGCTACGACCCAAACAGTCGAAGGCAAATCTACGACCTTTGTTACGGCTATCCAAATTCGCAACAACTTATTTACCTTGTGATAACATTGATTTTTGCTTGTCCTTTACGAGGGATTTCTTCAACTCAACTTTCCGAATCAACTTTATGAGCATCGTCATCACCAATCTTGTTTATGCTTATTCAAACGCTTCAAAGCCGATACTCGACATTCCGAAGTTTGAGATTCAAGACGGGGAACGCCTCGCGCTTGTTGGAAAATCGGGAAGCGGCAAATCCACTTTGCTCAATGCGATTGCAGGAATCGTCGCCGTTTCGCAAGGCTCTTTGAATGTGAATGGCGTTGAACTCACGACACTTTCGGAAACGAAGCGCGACGCGTTTCGCGCCGAGAACGTCGGCTATGTGTTCCAAACCTTTAATCTGCTTCAAGGCTTGACGGCGTTTGAGAATGTGCTTCTTGCGATGAGCTTCAGCAAAAAAAAATCTGATGCGAAGTCGCGTGCCAAGCAACTCCTTGAGCGCGTCGGTCTCGGCGACAAACAAGCGCGTAAGCCGCGTGAACTTTCCGTTGGCGAGCAACAGCGCGTCGCGATTGCCCGTGCCATTGCAAATCAGCCGAAACTCTTGCTTGCCGATGAACCGACGGCGAACCTCGACGAGCAAAACACCGATTCAGTTTTGAGCCTTCTTAAAGAAGTCGCCTCCGAAGACAATCGGATATTGATTCTGGTTACGCATGAGCGCGACGTCGCCCAGAGCCTTCCCCGCTCGATTGACCTCAAATCGCTCAACCGCACGTAGCTTTTTCGGTTTGAATCTTTTTTGAACGCGATGTGTTTGATTTTTGGTATGTTGAACCTTTACAAGGCTGTTGCGTAAAGCGCAATCGCAAAAAATCGAATTTTTCAACCCTTTGACCTTTTCAACACGATGAACAAGAAAACTCTCTTCACGGCAATTGGTTTGATTTTTATCGGGATTGTCATCGGCGTTATCGCCTTGACAGGCTTGCAATTTACCGGCATTGGTAGCGCGCAAGAGCGCAAAGCGTCAGTCGCGATTGGCAACGCCAATTACACACCAACCCCTTCTATGACCTGGCTCAAATCCATGAATCAAGCCTTCATCGATGTAGCGAACATCGTCAAGCCGACGGTCGTCAGTATTGACGTTTCCGCAAAGGCAAGCACTGCGCGTGTTCCGAACGACCGCTTTCACAATTTCGAAGGTGAAGAAGGCGAAGAAGGAGAAAAAGAAGGCGACTTGTTCAAATTCTTTTTTCGACCACCGGGCGGGCTGAACGAGATGCCGATTCGCGGCTCCGGTTCAGGCGTGATTGTTTCCGCCGACGGTTATGTCATCACAAACCATCACGTCGTTAAAGATGCGGCGGAAAAAGGCACGATTACCGTCATTCTCGACGACAAGCGCGAATACAAAGCCAAGTTCATCGGAAGCGACCCCTTAACCGACATCGCCGTCGTTAAAATTGACGCACAAGATTTGCCCGTCATCGCATTCGGAAATTCCGATAGCGTTCAAGTCGGCGAGTGGGTGCTTGCTGTTGGCAATCCGTTCAGCCTTGCCTCGACGGTAACAGCGGGCATTGTGAGTGCGATTGGCAGAAACATCGGGATTATTGGAGATAGTTACGGCGTTGAGAGTTTTATTCAAACCGATGCGGCGGTTAACCCGGGCAATAGCGGCGGCGCACTCGTCAATGTTGAAGGCAGATTGGTTGGCATCAACACAGCAATCGCTACGCGCAACGGCGGCTATCAAGGTTACAGTTTCGCCGTGCCCGTCAATATCGCCAAATCCGTTGCCGAAGATTTAATCAAGTATGGCAAAATTTCTCGCGGATACATCGGCGTTCAAATCAAGCCCGTTGATGCCACAGCGGCAAAAGCATTAGGTCTTGCAAAACCCGAAGGCGCGTGGGTTCAACAACTCGTTAAAGGCGGCGCGGCGGAAGGCGCAGGCATCAAAGAAGGCGACGTGATTTTAAGCGTTGATGGGCGCAAAGTGTCCGCACCCAACGACTTGCAAGCCTACATTGCTCGCAAACATGCGGGCGACGAAGTCGTCGTCAAAGTCTGGCGCGACGGCAAAGAACGCGACATTCGCGTAACGCTCAAACCACGCGACGACGATAAGCAAGTTGCCTTAAATACAAAGTCTGAACCAACTGACTCCGCACCGCTTAAACTCAAAGAATTAGGATTAGACGTCAAAGATTTAACCGAAGCCGATAAAAAACGCTACGAAGTCGACTACGGCGTGCGCGTTTCCGACCTTCAACCTTTCGGGCAAGCGGCAACGCGCGGCGTGATGAAAGGCGATGTGATTTTGGAAGTCAATAGCGAGAAAGTTCAGTCGGTCGCCGAGTTCAAATCGGTGATTGCAAAAATCAAGAGCGGCGAAGCGGCACTCCTTCGGATTCGTCGCGCCGATAAGTCCACGCAATTTGTCGCCATTGAAATGGGCAAGAACGATTAACCCTACTTTCACTTTACGGGGCGCACACTCGCGCCCTTTTTTATTTCATCAACTTTGAACTTCAAGTTTGCAGTATGCTCAATCAAACCAAATCACAAGTGCTTTTTGAACGCGCTAAGCAAGTGATTCCGGGCGGCGTCAATTCGCCCGTGCGCGCCTTCAAATCCGTCGGCGGCACGCCCGTCTTTATGCAAAAAGGCGACGGCGCCTATCTCATCGATGCCGACGGCAATCGGTATATCGATTACATCGGCTCTTGGGGTCCGTTCATTTTAGGACATAATCACCCCAAAGTTGTTGAAGCGATTTCAAATGCACTTCACCATATCGGCACAAGTTTCGGCGCACCAACGGAGTTGGAAGTTGAATTTGCGGAACTCATCACGTCGCTCGTGCCGTCGATGCAGATGGTTCGCTTGGTGAGTTCGGGCACAGAGGCAACCATGTCGGCAATTCGTGTGGCGCGAGGATTCACCGGCAGAGAAAAAATTATCAAGTTCGAAGGCTGTTATCACGGGCACGGCGATTCGTTTCTCATCAAAGCAGGCTCGGGCGCGCTCACGCTCGGCGTGCCCGATAGCCCCGGCATCACCAAAGGCACGGCGCAAGACACACTGAACGCAACCTTCAACGACATTGAATCCGTTAAAACACTTGTTCGAGAAAATCCCAATCAAATTGCTTGCGTGATTATCGAGCCGATTGGAGGCAACATGGGCGTTGTGCCTGCCGATAAATCTTTCTTGCAAGACCTTCGCACCCTTTGCACCGAAGAAAACATCATCTTGATTTTTGACGAAGTGATGACGGGCTTTCGCGTTGCACTGGGCGGCGCACAATCGCTCTATGGCATTACGCCCGATATGACCACCATCGGGAAAATTCTCGGTGGCGGCTTGCCCGTTGGGGCTTACGGCGGACGCAAAGACGTCATGAGCCGCGTCGCTCCCGCTGGCGACATCTACCAAGCCGGCACGCTTTCAGGCAATCCCCTTGCCGTGAGCGCGGGACTTGCCACGCTGAAATTTTTGCGCGACGAAAATCCCTACCCCGACCTCGACGCCAAAGGCAAAATTTTAGAAGACGGATTCAGAGAAAATTTGAGGAAACTCGATTTGAACCTTTGCCTCAAACGCGTCGGCTCCATGATGTGCCTCTTTATGACGGAGCAAGATGTAAGGGACTTCAAAACGGCGACGTCTTCCGACACGAAAAACTATGCGACATATTTTCATGCGATGCTCGAGCGAGGCATCTATCTTGCGCCTGCACAATACGAAGCAATGTTTTTTTCCATCAAGCACGGCGAAGAAGAACTTGAAAAGACCATCACGGCGAATTACGACGCGCTTCAAGCCGTTTATCAACGCACGCTTTCGGCGTTGTAAATGCTAATGCTGCTATATCATTTTAGAACGTTTAACATCGCTGTCTTACGTGTCTGATTCAATACATCACCTTGAAGCGCGTTTGGCGACCCTTTCAAGCGAGCGGGAAAAACTCCCGATTCTGAATCAGTTGGCTTGGTCGTTGCGAAGTCTTGATACCCAGCGTGCACTTCGCTACGCCAACGAAGCCGTTTTGATTGCCGAGCGGCTCTCCGACTCATTTGAAATCGCCAACAGTCGCGGCGCGCTTGCCTATTGCCTTTATCGTTGCTCGCGCTATTCCGAAGCACAGCATTATGCAGAACTCGCGCTTGCGCATTACGAGCGCCATCATCTCAAATTCCTCGTTGCCGGCACGCACAACACGCTTGGATTGATTGCCGAGCGCACGAGCAATTACAGCGGCGCGCTTTATCATTATCAAACGTCGCTTCAACTTGCTCGTGAACTTTCCAACCAAGGCGCAGAAGCGGCGACGCTCAACAATCTTGGCATCGTTTATGAAATGCTCGGCGATTTTTCCGCCGCGCTTCAACATTACTTCGCGAGCCTCGCCATCAAACAATCTCAGAAAAATGAACTTGGGGAATTGGCGACGCTGGGCAATCTCGGAAGCGTTTATGAAAAACTTCGCGACTACGACAACGCCCTTCGCTTCCAACATCAAAGCCTCAACCTTGCGCGCAAACACGGCGACGCGATGAGCGAATCGCACGCGCTTCAAAATTTATCGAACATTTATTTTCAACTCAATCAACTCGACCTTTGCGAAGCATGTTGCACGCAAAGCCTCGAGATTTCGCGCAACATTCAAGACACGCGCTCGGAAGCCGGTGTGCTTCATCATTTAGCGCGGATAGCCGCACGTCGCGGAAACTTTGAACGTGCGTTCTTGCTCTTTCGTCAAAGCCTCGACCTTGATACGCGCATTGGAAACCGTCGCGGCATGGTCGACAGCCTTATCGCCGTCGGACGCTTGCATGTTCACCGCTTCACTTCGCCCGGTTGAACGCCATTAACCCTTTCTCCGTCATAACGGCGTTCAGGCGCACGTCGCTTTCCGTTGCAGGCACTTCGTCCAACACTTGAAACTCAAACGCCACCCCGAGTTTGAACGGATTTGAACTTAATCGCTTGAAAAATCGGTCATAATACCCTTTACCGTATCCGAGCCGATTCCCGCTTTTATCGACGGCAAGGAGCGGCACAAGCACAAAGTCAATCGCCTCTTCCAACGGCGAGCGCGTGCGCTCCGTCGGTTCAAGCACGCCAAAAGCATGGCGCGTTAGATGATTGAACGAGGTTAATTCAACCGTCGTCAGATTGCTTCCGTCAACAACCGGCACAAGCAATTTTTTTTGCGACGCAATGATTAATTCCAATAACGGAATTAAATTTACTTCTTGACGATTCTCGTCGGAAAGAAACGCGTGAATGACGGTTGCGGTTTGGAATTTTTCCAACGCTTTGATGTTTTGCACGATACGCATGCTTCGCTCTTGCCAGTCTTCTTTGGGCATGGCACTTCGCATTGATTTCATCGTTTTTCGCAATCGCTTTTTTTCTTCGTAAATCGACATCTTCAACACTTCAACGGTTAAACTTGATATGTCTTCAATTCAACTCGGCACAGAGCCGATGCCGCTCGGCACGATTTATTGTATCGGGAAAAATTACGACGCGCACGCCAAAGAAATGGAAAAACTCATTCAGCTTGACGCCACGCCCAGCGAAAATCCGATAGTCTTTTCAAAGCCCGCCGCGTCGCTCATTGAGTCAGGCGGCACTATCAACATTCCAACCTACAATGGCACGCCGATTTCCAGCGACCTCCACCACGAAACCGAACTTGTCTTGATTGTGAGAAAAGATGCGGAAAATCTTTCGGAAGCGGAAAGCGCGACGGCGATTGCAGGGTTCGGTATTGGATTAGATATGACGCTCCGCGACGTGCAAAGCGTTGCCAAGAAAGGCGGAAACCCTTGGCTGGTTTCCAAAGGGTTTCGCACGAGTGCGGTCGTTTCGCCGATGGTTGCTTCAAGCGATTTGAAGCGCGCACAATCGCTGACGCTCGAACTCAAAAAAAATGGCGTCGTCGTTCAGCGTGGCAACACGAGCGAAATGATTTACAAATTAGAGAAAATCGTCTCTTACCTCTCGCACATTTTCACCTTGCGGCGCGGCGACTTGATTTACACCGGCACCCCCGCAGGCGTTGCCGCCGTTAAAACGGGCGACATGCTCGAGGCAACGCTCTATGAAAACGGCTCTCCGCTGACCTCGCTCGTCGCCCATGTCGGTTGATTAGTCTCTATCGCGGTAACTGAGCAGTTTGTATCGCCCGTTCATTTCGACGACCGAGCCGAAGACTTTCAGTTCCCACTCCTTGCCGCTCGTATCGGCAACTGTTACGCGCGTTTTGGTGTGAATAATGAACGATTGATACTTGTCTTCTCCTTCCTCAAATCGATGCGAGACATAAAAGAACTTCTTTCCACCATAATCTCTCAACGCCAGACGCAATCCCTTTGAGGAATTTCGAGCGTGATTTTCCCACGCAAAATCAATTGGGATATTCGTTTCAGGACGACTTGCGGGGAACTCCCACCAGAGCCACTCCTTGAACTCTTTTTCAGAAATCATCATGCCGATTAGTGCCGCTGTATCTTTCTTTTCAAGCGCTTCCAACAGATGGTCAAAGAGTTCTTGTTGGAGTTTGAACGAGTTCGACAGCACACGATTTTTGACGCTGTCAGGCAGTTCGTTGGGGTAAGGTCGCGGTTTCGGACGTTCGAGCGGGACGTCGTCCGTTTTTGACACTTCTGTTTTGGGTGTTTCTGTTTTCGCACAACCGAGAGCAAGTGCGAGCAAGAGTGAAAAAATTAAGGCAATTGATTTCATCGGATTGACACGTTTAGACAAAAAAAGAGCGCAGACCTTGACAATCTGCGCTCCAAAATTAGCAATGTTTAGGCCGTCTTAGTTGGTTGCCCAAATCGTCCAACCGTCAGTCCAATCGCTGTCTCCCATTGCACCAATGAAGTTGACGGCTTGGAAGAAGCCTGTTCTATCACCGGGATAGCGTGCGGTTTGGTCTCTTGGATTTTGAGTCGGGTTCGCTGCGTCAGTCAATGCTGGAGAATTTGCTGCTGGACGCAGGTCGGGCTTTGTACCGTTCATCGGGCTGCTGTAGTTGACATTACGAAGAATGCCATCACGCGAGGTGAAGTTGCGATTTCCACGACCCGCTGATTTCGTAAAGAAGTTCAAACCTGTGGTGGCGTCCACCGTGTCGTATCCTGTTGTGCCAGAGCGGCGGAATGCACCCCAAACGCCCGTGCCAACAGATGTTCCAGCTGGATTACCTAAGCCCAGCAAGCCAAGATTGGCAAAAATGCTATTGCGAACTTGGAGCGAGTCGTTTTGATATTGCGTGATAGAACCGGAACCATCAACCACTGCACCAAAGCCGCCGAAGTTCACCACAATTTGATTCCAGTATTCGCCTTGCGAGTTGCCGCGCATGTAGATGCCATCGTTGTTATCGTCATTGGCGCGTGCAACACCGGCGCCCACCATTGTCACATTATAGACAATTGGGCTGGTGAGCGAAGAGACGGGTGCGGAAGAACGGTTGTTGCTGCCTTGTCCATCGTTATTGACTTCATAGCCTCGGTTTGCAAGTGCTCTGTCTTGAACGACCACTGCAAATTGGATTTTACCATTATATCCGTTGTCAATATCGAGGTTATCGTCGTCGCAACCTGTGGCAACGAGGTATTTTGCATTCACATTGCCGCCGAACCATTCAAAGGCGTCGTCAGCGATATAGTGCGCTTGGAGGTATTCAAGCACCGTTCCGTTGCCTGTGCTGTTGAAGGTAAAGCCGTTGATTTCATTATCGGGCGTGATTTTTGTGCCACCAAACTCTACGCGCACATAGCGAAGCGTGCCGCTGGTGTCGTTGGGAACATTGCCTCCGTGTGCGCCTGTGTTTCCTTCACCGATGAGCGTTCCACCTGGACCGTTGTTACAGCCCAATCCGTTCAAGACGATGCCGCCCCAGTCGCCACGACGGCGGTTGCCCGGCGCGCGTTCGCTGGTGAAGACAATCGGTTCTTGTGCCGTACCATTAGCGAAAATGCGTCCGCTACGGCGGTAAGCGGAGGTTCCGGGCGTACCCGTTCCGCGAACCGTAATTAACGCCCCTTGGGTCTCAAAGTCGCCTTCAATGCGTGTGCCCGCGGGAATAATCAATGATGCTTCTTGTTGAATGTTTACAAAGCCTTTAAGCAAATAAACCGTGTCTTTGCTCAAAGTTCTTGTGCCCGTGATGTTTCCTGCTAGCTCAACACGGGTATCTGTCGGGCCAGGTCCAGGTCCAGGGTCGTTTTTTTTGTCATCACCGCAACCGATGTTGAGCGCGAGTGTTGCCATCAGCAGAAGCGAGGCTAATTTCTTGAGATGTGTCATTGATTTGTCTCCGATTTAAGGTTAAAGATTAGCGGTTAAAGAGAATAAGAAAGCGCAAGAGAAAAAGTTTGTCCGATTTTGTATCGCTCGACCGTAAAGTCGCCTGCGGTGTAAAGGAATCGGTCGTTAAGGATGTTGCGAATGCTGAACTTTGCCGAGAGGCGACTGTAGAGCGACTTCGTAACGGAAAAGTCAAGTTGGTTTCGGGATTCTTCGTAGGTGTCGGGCAAGTCGTCTCCTCCAACTGCATCAATACGACGACCAACGATGTTGTAAAGCAGAATGGCTGAAAGTCCAGCTTCTTGGTTGGTGTAATCCAACTTGACATTGACGATAAACGGCGATTGACCTTGCAGGGCACGCTGTTGCGAGGTAAACTGACTGCTGGAGAGTTCTAAACGATTTGCCTGCTCATCATAAATCGGGAAGGTATCCTCAAGAGTTGCTTTTGAACGCGTTAAAGTTACATTGATGCCAAACTTGAAGTTGCTGAGCAACGGCGAGATGAAATCAAGGTTTTTGCGAATTTCAAACTCTGCGCCGTAGTTGTAAGCCGAGCGAGCGTTAATGGTAGTGTATTGAATCAACGTGCCTGCGGTCGCCGTTGGCGCAAGAGCCACGCGCTCGAGAGGCTTCTCTAAATTTTTGTAGAAGAAACTGAATGCCAATAATTCGCCCAATCTTGGAAACCACTCGACTCTGAAATCATAGTTTTGAAGCACGGTTTGAACGACAAACGGGTTTCCAAAGGTGCTGCTGCGATAGTCGTCGAAGCGGAATGGCGCGATTTCACGCAGTTCAGGGTTCGCGACTGTTTGGCTTGCTGCAAGGCGGAAGTTGATTTCATCATTAGGCGAAATAATCAAGTTTGCCGATGGCAAAAAGTTTAAGGCTTTAAACTCTTGATTCAGTGGCAAATTGTTTCTATCCCGAGCGCGAATTTCAAATTCATTTCGTTCAATGCGTACGCCGCCCACGAATCTGACTTTTTGTAGAAGCGGAACTTCCGTCATCACATAGCCTGCAATCACGTTTTCGCCTGCTTCGTATCGGTCTTGCGGCTGAGTAACTTCTTGTAATTGAATCAACCCTCGCTCGATGGACTCTGCGGAGAGCACAAAGTTAGGTGAGCGCCCGCGAATTTCTTCAAATCCACCGCCGCCGCCCGCGGATTGATAGACGAAGCGATTTGCTGAAAACTCACGGTTTTTGAGATTGTAAAGTCCACCAATTTTGAGTTTGGATTTTTGTCCATCCCATTGCGTATAAGGAACGATGAGGTCTGCGCGATTTTCAATGACACGGTCGCTCAAATCTCCAAAGAATCTCAAATTACGACCCGCAGCATTGTCAAATGAGAATCCAAGTCCATCGCCGACCGTGGGGTCATCTTGCACGTATGCCGTTTCACGATTGTCGGGTTCAGAACGCGAGGCGGTCGAATACGAAGCAATCCAATTGAATTCAGACTTCGCAAGCCAATTGAGATAATGATTTCCAGATAATTGGGAAGAAAACAGCGTGCGTTCCACGAAACGTAGGCGCGTTGAGCGAGCCAGACCTGCATCGGTAAGAATTTTTGTGCCCGTAGCTTTGAAGGTTTCATCTTCCATTGTACGATTGTAAGTCGTCTTAACCCCCAGTTTGTTGTTTTCATTGACGCGGGCAGAGACGTTGAAGAGCGTTCCCCAACTGACATTATAGGTTGCAATTTGTGCATCTGGATACTCAAATGTAAATCGGTCATCGGTACCCCGAATCTGCCCTAAACTTGGGAATCGAAGTTCAGACTTCTTGAAAGTCGCATCACTTCCATATCCAGCACTCGCGATATAGCCAATCGGCAAGCCTGCAAATCTGATTTGGTCAGCAATTGCTAAACTGAAACTGGTGTTTGGGAAATATGTCCCCGTTGTCGGCTCAAAGTTGTTTCCGAGTGCACGTGCGACTGTAACTTCATCTTGAACTGTAGCACTTCCCAATCGTAAATTTGGTAGTCCTGTTGGCAATCTTCTCGTTCCGTCATCAATGCCGAGAAAATCGAACCTTCCGCCTGAGTATGAAGGAATGGTATTTTTGAAATGCGTTTGGGTGTTGAAGCCAGAGCCGACGGTTACGCTCATCACGAATTGGTCGGGAAACTCTTTGGTTTTGATGTCGACCAAGCCGCCGCCAAAGGTGCCAGGCTGGTCGGGCATGAAGGTTTTAATTGTGATGATATTCTCAATCATGTTGGCGGGGATAAGGTCGAAAGGCACAATTTTCTTTTCAGGCTCGGGGCTGGGAACGGTTACGCCGTTGAGGCGCGTGTTACTGTATCGTTCTCCTAAGCCTCTGACGAACACATATTTTCCGCCAACGAGCGAGACGCCAGTAACGCGTTTGACGGTTTCGCCCGCGTCGCTATCGGGTGTTTTCTTGATGAGTTCGGCACTAATGGCATCTTGCACAACTAACGACTTACGTTGCTGTGTAAGCAGTGCGCTTTCGGTTGCATTACTAATTTCAGCTTGCACGACGATTTCTTCCGCCTGCGCCGCTTCCGCCTTTAACTGAATATCCACGCGGTTGGTTTGTCCCGCCTTGACCTCAATGCCCTTAACCGTGCGCGTTTGATAACCGACATACGAGACACGCAAGTCAATCTTGCCCGGTTTAACATTGAGCGAAAACTCCCCATCGATATTCGTTTTCGCGCCAAACGACGTGCCCACAATCACAACGCTCGCGCCAATGAGTTCTTCACCACTGTCTTTATCTGTTACCTTCCCCACCAGTTTGACGTTTTCCTGTGCAGAAAGAGACACCCCCATGAGGCATACAAGGAAGAGGACGAAAAGAGACTTTAAGGATTCTGAGGACCTCGAGCGTAGCGCGATAAATTTCATTTGAGGCAAGTTTGTTTGACCACAACTTTAATTTTGGAACGGGCGCAAAGATAGACGGGGTAGGTTACGTAATTGTTAAAAGCAAGTTAAGGTTGAGTTAAGAGATTGTGGATTTCGAGGGTGGATTTCGGATAAAGGAGATACAGGGAGATACAGAATGACATTCGTCGCTCGCAATGACAATTCACCTCTTCATTGCTCATTCTTCATTGCTCATTAGAGATTGGATTCCTCGCGTCGCTCGCAATGACTTGCTGTCTCCTTACTTCTTCTTCATTCGTCGCGCCTTGTTCGTTTTTTGCCATGCATCGTGTAACTTTGTCGCTTCTCAAACAACCGTCTGACAAACCTTTACGAATGCTTGACATCAAACTCGTCCGCGAAACTCCCGATAAACTCAAATCTATGCTTCATGCACGGCAACTTTCAAGCGAAGTGCCGCGAATTGACGAACTTATCCAGCTCGACCAAGAGCGGCGCAAACTCGTCAGCGAAGCCGATTCGCTTAAAGCCAAACGCAACGCCGTTTCCGACGACATCGCCCGCCTGAAAAAGAACAAAGAAAACGCCGACGCCCTGATTGCCGAAATGAAAATCGTTTCGGATAAAATCTCGGAATTAGACAGTGCCGTGCGCGACCTTGAAGCCAAACAAGAAGAGATTTTGCTTTACCTCCCTAACCTTCTGCATGAAAGCGTGCCAATAGGAAAAGACGCAAGCGAAAATGTGGTATATAAAGAAGTTATGCAGCGCAAGCGCGAGTTTGACTTCACGCCCAAAAACCACCTTGAACTCGGCAAAGCCTTGGACATTTTAGATTTTGAGCGCGGCGCGAAAATCACCGGCGCGGGTTTCCCCGTCTATAAAGGCAAAGGCGCAACGCTTGAACGCGCGCTGATTAATTTCATGCTCGATACACATCTCTCGAGAAACGGCTACACGGAAGTTTTTCCGCCGTTCTTTGTCAATCGTGAGTCGCTTCGCGGCACGGGGCAGTTTCCGAAGTTTATCGGGCAAGTCTATCGCGCCAGCTACGAAGGACAAGAAACCTACGAGGCGGAATCGGTCGGACGGCTATTTGCCATTCCTACCGCTGAAGTTCCCGTTACAAATTTGCATCGCGACGAAATCCTCAAATCTTCACAACTGCCGATTAAATATGCGGCGTATTCTGCGTGCTTTCGTAGCGAGGCAGGCAGTTACGGCAAAGATGTGCGCGGCTTTTTGCGCGTACATCAATTCAACAAAGTTGAACTCGTTAAATTCACCCCGCCTGAAAGTTCTTATCAAGAACTTGAATCGCTTGTCGCCGATGCCGAATTAATTTTGAACCTGCTCAACTTGCCTTATCGCGTGCTTCTGCTCTGCTCGGGCGACATTGGCGCCAACGCGGCAAAGTGCTACGACCTTGAAGTCTGGTCGCCCGCCGAAAATCGTTTCTTGGAAGCCTCGAGCTGCTCGAATTTTGAGGACTTTCAAGCACGACGCGCCAACATTCGCTTTAAGCGCGACGAAAAATCGAAGCCTGAATTTGTCCATACGCTCAACGGCTCTGGACTTGCGACGTCGCGGCTCATGGTTTCACTGTTGGAAAACTATCAGACAAAAGACGGGAAAATCATCGTTCCCGAAGTTTTGCGTCCCTATACACGCTTTGAAGTTATTGAATAAAAAGCACTTAACTTGCTGTGACTTTATCCGACGCCATATACACCGTCATTGACCTTGAAACGACAGGCGGCGCGACTCGTGCCAATCGCATCATCGAAGTTTCCGCCATGCAGGTTCGTCGTGGCAAGGTTGTCGCTGAATTGACGTCGCTCGTCAATCCCGAAATGCCGATTTCGTATTTCATCTCGCAATACACGGGCATTACCAACGAGATGGTCAAACACGCACCGACGGCGAAAGATGTTCTCCCCGACTTGCTTCGTCTCATCGGCGAGAGCGTCTTTGTGGCGCACAACATTTCATTTGATTACACCTTCCTCAATCTTGAACTGGAACGCAACGGCTTTGAACGCTTGCAAAATCGCTCGCTATGCACCGTGCGTTTAGCGCGACGCTTGCTTCCCAAACACCTCAAAAAAAATCTCGGCGACCTTTCAGCATACTTTGGCATTCAAATTACGGAACGCCATCGCGCCAAAGGGGATTGCCAAGCGACCGTCGGCGTGCTGTATCGGCTCATTGAAATCGCACAAGAAAAACACCGCATTGAAGAGTTGGAAGAACTTATCTCACTTCAATACAAAGCGTTACGTATCTTTAAGCGAGAGCCGAAACACATTCGCACAATTCGCGAAACGCGCTTGCCTAAACTGCCTGAACAGCCCGGCGTTTATTTCTTTTACTCCGAGCAAGGCGAATTGCTCTACATCGGCAAATCCAAAAACCTCAAATCCCGCGTTAGTTCTTACTTCACCGATACTGAACACAAAGCCGATAAGGTCAAAGAATTAGTGATGTATGTGCGCAACATTGACTATCGCACCACTGGCTCGGAACTTGAAGCCCTTCTGCTCGAGTCGAGACTGATTAAACTTCACAAGCCGCGCTACAACACGCTTTTGAAGCGATACAAGTCGTATCCGTTTTTGCGATTAACCAATCATGAGTTTCCACGCCTTGAAATTGCAATGGACATTGAGCCAGACGGCGGAGAGTATTTCGGACCGTTTCCCTCGATGGAAACCGCGCGCCATGTCTTCACGGTGCTCAATCGCACGTTTCTTTTGCGCGAGTGTTCCGACGAAGAATTGAGCAAAGGACGCGCATGCGTGTATTTGGATTTACATCGCTGTGTGGCACCGTGCGAACGTTGGCGCATTGAGAAAGGCGAATACGCTCAAGAACTTAACCGCGTCAGGCGATTTCTTTCTGGCGTCGATGCCGAAATCATCGATACGCTCACGGCGAAAATGAAGCAACTTGCCGCCGCGCATCGCTTTGAAGAAGCGGCAGAATTACGCGAACAAATTCAAAGTCTGCGGCGCGTTTTTTATCGCCAAGCCTCCGTTACCGCGTCTATCAACGAAAACAATGTGCTCATTTTGCTTCCCTCGGCAATTTATTCCGACGTCTGCAAAGAGTTCATGATTTTATTCGTGCGCTTCGGACGATTAGCGGCACAAGAAAAAATCTTGCTCGACGATGCGCTTACACTTCAGCCTCTGCTTTCCCACCTTTACTTCGACGGCACAACCGCCCCCGCCGAGTGCAAGAAAGAAGAAATCGACGAAATGCAGATTCTTTCCAGTTGGATTTACCACAATCGCGATTCGCTCTCGTGCCTCTACGTTCAACCCTCACACACACCCGAAACGCTCTTGCAAGAACTCCTTGAACGGCTTTGCGCGCTCTCCAATCACGATAAAATTGAACTCGCCTCCGACACCGAACCCGCCGATGTCTAAAATGACCGACTTCATCGAACGCAAACTGCTCTCACGCTTCGACGGCGAAGAATGGGATTGCCAGCGCGTTCTGCTCAACGCCGTTCCCGAACACAATCAATTCATCACCGCGAACATTCTCACGATTCTTTCTCACTGCACCATTCACACGCCCGAATTGCTCACCACCATTCAAACCGCAAAACGCTGTTTGAGCCAATACCAACGCGGACACCAAGTCTATCATTGGCGACTCAAAGAAGGGCTCTCACTTCCCGACAACGCGCCGTATCTAAACGCCTTGCGTTTGATGAAACTCGACCCCGATGCCGATTGCACCGCGCTCCAAGCCCTCGCCCTCGATGACTCCTCGCACCTCGAGGCGATTGTTCAAGACCTTGAATTTTACCGATTGGATTCCGTTCGATTTCGCTTGCCTGATTTTCAGCGCGCCGTTTTACCCCGTGCCGACGGCGTGTTCTTGGTTTGGTTTCCGCCGAAATCGCGTTGCCTGAATCAAAAAATCGAGCAGTTAGACATTGTGGTTCAAGCGCATATTCTTTGGCTCTTGCAACGCTTCAATCGTTTGGATTGCAACGGTCGGAGCGAAACGATTGCCTTTTTGAAATCCGTAATCGAAAGCGATTTGATTCTTGAAAATCCTTACGCCGTAAGTCCCTATTACCCGTTCCCGTTGGTGATTTTGTATGCGCTTTCGCGAGCAATTATTTGGGGAAAAATTGACGCACTTTACAACATGCGCGAACGTCTTTTGAACATGACGCGGCGCGTGCTGCCAACCAACGATTTAGAACGCTTGTGCACGGCTTCAATCGGAAAGTATTGGAACGACGGGGCGTTACAGGCGACGCTTCGTTTAGAGCCGTTGCTCAAGATGAAGACGGGAGCGTTTTACGCCGCAACCAACGCACATCGCTACTTCGAGTGGCTCTCGCGCTCACGCTGGACTCGCTTTGAGTTTCACAGCGAGGCGTTGCAATGGGCAATGCTTAAATGGCTTTTGGAATGAAACTTCATAAAAACCAAACCGCGCCGTTAGTTTCTCGATTGAGATTTCACGTCGCGGTTGTGGTGTCGGCTGTTCAAATGTCGAGCGTTAAAACTCTTCGTCGAAGGTTACGGCTTTGGGGCTGGCGTCAAAGCCTTTTTGATATTCGGTAACGCGCTTTTCAAAGAAGTTCGTAAGCGGTTGCACGTCTTGAAGCACCATGAACGGGAAGGGATTTTTCGTTTTGTATTTCTTTTCGTAGCCGAGTTGCTCCAAGCGTTGGTCGGCGCAGTAGCCCAAGTAGTCGCGCATCATGGATTGCGAAATGCCAGTAATGCCGTGATGCAAGCAGTCTTCGCAGAAGTTCATTTCAACGGCGATGGCTTCATCAATCATTTGATGCACTTTGGCTTCGAGGGCTTTATCGAAGAGATGCGGATACTCTTCGCGAATAACTTGCACAACTTCCATTGCGCCTTGAATGTGCATGGTTTCGTCGCGGAAGACCCAGTTTGTCGCCGCCGCAAGTCCGGGCAGAAGCCCGCGATTGCGCAGGAAATACACATATGCAAACGAGCCAAAGAAGAACAAACCCTCGATGCACGCGGCAAAGCAGATGAGATTTTCTAAAAATTGACGACGCTTTTCATCGGTATCGAGTTTATCCAAGTTTTGAATCGCGTCCATATACTTGAAGCAGAAATCGGCTTTGAGTTTGACCGACGGGACGTTTTGGTAAGCGGCAAAGGCTTCTTGTCGCTCGCGAATGTCGGGAATGTAACTATCGACCAAGAGCAAGTAGGTTTCTACGTGTTGCATTTCGTCGAAGAGCACTTTGCCCAAGAACATTCGGTATTCGGGCGAATTGACGTGCTTGTAGAGATTGAGCACAAGATTATGCCCGACGATGTTATCGGCAGTGGCGAAGAAGGCGACGAGGCGTTTAATTAGGTGTGCCTCTTTCGGCGAAATTTTGTCGCGCAGGTGTTCGTAGTCGAGCGAGAAATCAATCTCGTCTGTCGTCCAGATGTTTTTGATGGAATCCTTGTAGAGTTTGAAGAACTGCGGATACTTCATTGGACGCAGCGTTAGGTCGAGGTCATGAGAAAGAATCATAATTGTTTGATGTTTAGTGTTATTTCGGATTTTGGATTGCCGATGTCGGATTTGTTAAGTTTTGATTTTCCGCAATTCTAAATCACCCCTCATTGGCAGGCTTCGCAAGAGTCTGGATTTTCAAGCGAGCACGACACCGCGTCTTTGGTTTTGTTTTCAGACGGCACGGCGTGTCCGTTGCCGTTGGCGAATTGTCCGTTGGCGACGGCGTTGGCAAGCGAGGCAACTGTTTCTTGAACGGGTGTGCTTTCTTTTGCGCCAGCGGTCGTTGTTTTCTGAATGCGCGTTTTGGCGCGAGAGCGCAGGTAGTAGGTCGTTTTCGCGCCGCTCTTCCACGCATACATATACATCGAAGAAAGTTTGCCCGTCGTCGGCGACTCCATAAAGAGATTGAGCGATTGGGACTGACAAATAAAAGCCGAGCGCTCCGCCGCCGTTTCAATCAAGGCTTTTTGTGAAATTTCCCAGACGGTCTTGTAGAGCATGCGCACGTCTTCGGGAATGGCGTCGATGTGCTGAATTGAGCCTTCGCCTTCGATGATGGCGGCGCGAATTTGCGGCGTCCAAAGTCCGAGCCGTTTAAGGTCAGCGACGAGGTATCGATTGATTTGCAAAAATTCTCCCGAAAGCGTTTCGCGCTTGAAGAGGTTGGAAACTTGCGGCTCGATGCACTCATAACAGCCGACAATAGAGGCAATCGTTGCCGTTGGTGCAATGGCAATCAGAAGCGAATTGCGCAGCCCTTTGACTTTGATTTCTTCGGCGAGCGTGTCCCAATCTTCGTGCAAGGTCGGCGTAATGCCGTATTCTTTGGCGAGATGCACGGCGAGTTTTCCTTGAACATACTTCGTTTCGCTGAACGCCGGAAACGCGCCGAATTCTTCGGCTAATTTGACCGATGTTTTCAGGGCTTCGTAGTAAATGACTTCGGAAATTTGATTCGAGAGGGCTTTGGCATCAGCCGAGTCAAACGGCATACGCATTTTGAAGAACACATCTTGCAAGCCCATCAACCCAAGTCCGACGGGGCGCCAGCGATGATTTGACGCCGCCGCTTCTTTGGTGGGATAGAAATTGATGTCAATGACTCTATCCAAGAATTTTGTCGCAATGCGCACGACTTTTCGGAGTCCATCAAAATCGAAATAGCCATCGTCGCGCACGAATGCACCGACATTCACGCTTCCGAGATTGCAGACGGCGGTTTCATCTTTGGAAGTTACTTCCAAAATTTCGGTGCAAAGATTTGAGCTGTGAATGATGTTGCCCGGCTTGCCCGTTTGCGCCGAGCGTTTGTTCGAGGTGTCTTTGAAGCACATCCAGCCGTTGCCTGTTTCGGCGAGCGTTTGCATCATTCTGCCGTAGAGGGCGCGCGCGGACACTTGCTTCAACGCTTTGCCTTCGGCTTCATATTTTTCATACCACATTTCGAATTCATCGCCGAAGGTGTTGAGCAGTTCGGGCACGTCGCTGGGTGAGAAGAGCGACCAATGTGCATCGGCTTCGATGCGTTTCATAAAGAGGTCGGGCACCCAGAGCGCGAGGTTCAGGTTGTGCGTGCGTCGTTCTTCGGCGCCAGTGTTGTTGCGCAGTTCAAGGAACACCTCGACGTCGGCATGCCATGGTTCGAGATAAATCGCCGCCGCGCCTTTGCGCTTGCCCCCTTGATTGACGGCATGCACGCTTGAATCCATGACTTTCAGGAACGGAATAATGCCATTGGATTTGCCGTTCGTGCCTTTGATGAGCGCGCCAGAGGCTCTTACGGGCGTCCAATCGATTCCAATGCCGCCCGACCACTTGGAAAGTTGCGCGCAGTCGGAATAGGCTTTGTAAATGCCCTCTAAACTATCTTCTCCGACTGTCAACAGGTAACACGAACTCATTTGCGCATGGCGCGTGCCTGAATTGAAGAGCGTCGGCGTCGAGGGCATGTAGAGGAAGTTCGAGATGATGTCGTAAAACTCAATCGCTTCCGCAATGTTTTTCGATAAGCCCAGTGCAACGCGCATGAACATCCATTGCGGACGTTCAATCACTTTGCGGGTTTTCGGGTGGCGCAAGAGGTATCGGTCGTAAATCGTGCGCAAGCCGAAGTATTCGAAGAGGTCGTCTCGGTCGTGGTCGATGGCGTATTCAATCGTATCTAAATCTTCTTCGGCAAGGGCGCGCACCCGCGAATCAATGAGGCAAAGCCCATCGGCGAGTTTGATGTAATCGCGGAAGGCTTCGTCTCTCCCTGCTTCCTTGCGGATAGATTCGGCGAGCATGCGCGCCGCCACTTTGGAGTAGTTCGGCTCCTCGACTGTAAGCATCACGGCTGTTTCAATCGAGAGATTATCCAACTCTTCCGTTGTGCTTCCTTCGTGCAAGCCGTTGATGGTGCGCTTGGCGACTTCAAGCGGCACGACGTTTTCAATCCCGCGACATGCGCGCGAGACCGCATGCAAAATTTTCTCGATTTTAACTTCTTCGCGTGAACCGTCTCGTTTTACAACATACATAGTCGTCTCTCCTTTGGTTAAAGGGTTCTGAAAAATTGAGTTTGAAAAGTTTTTTGACCGAAACTTATGACTTGTGAAAGCCCGTCCTTAGACGCGAGTAGGGAAAACCTTTCCCTTCGGTCTTTACAGACTTGCAGTATTTGTCTTCAAATTTGTGATAGCAATCGCTCGGTGTGCTTACTCCCAATTGTCTTCCTAATGTTACGCTTGTTTAGCTTGACGCTAACTCTCTTGGGTGAGGCTCTTGTTGTTAGAGTATTTCGTTAGAGCGTTGATGCGTGTTGAATATCGCAGAGAAGATTTTTTAGCGCAAAAAAATCGGAAAAAAAGTCGAAAAAAAATCTCGCTAATTGAATAACGGAATTTTTTTGATGTCATTTTGAGAGCGAAAAAAATTTTTTTCAGCCTTTCAACTCCGCAATTCTCACATTGACGTGGCGGTGAAGGATTCCCTTTTATGCTTTACCAAAGGGCATGTCGCGCCGATTAACTTTGTTCTTTAAGACGTCTTGTTGGACTTATTCCGACGGAATTCATTTTAATTTCCTTTTTCAACTCACTGCATCAATGAGCACCGATAAACTCATTTACCTGCTCCTGCAACTTCTGCCGCAAGGCTTCTTCTCGCTCATCGGAAGAAGTCCCGACGATGCCTCGCGCTACCAATTCAAATCCGTTGAACTCAAAGAAGTCGCTTTCCGCATTGATGGGCTTTTCATTCCCGACGCCGACGACGTCACTTACTTCGTGGAAGCGCAATTTCAACGCGACGAGCAATTCTACGCCCGATTCTTCGCCGAAATTTTCCTCTACCTCAAACAGTATCCGACGCGCCGGTGGGAAGCGGTAGTGATATATCCTTCTCATAGTGCAGAGCAAAAGGAACTTGAAGCATACCGAGAATTTCTTGCATTGAAGCAGGTCAAACGAATATATTTGAACGCGTTGCCGCCATCGGATTCGGTTGCGATTGCGTTGTTTGAGATGTTGATTGTGCCGAAGGAAGAGGTCGGGGCATTGGCGCGCAAAATTGCACCGCGCGCCGATAAAGTGCAGATGGCGTTGCTCTTGAAGATTTTGAGTTACAAGAACATAACCGAAGAGGAGGTCAAAACGATGTTGGAAATAGAGGAAGAGTTATTGAAAGATACGCCGTTTTACAAGGAAGTCTTTGCAAAAGGCAGACAAGAAGGCAAGCAAGAAGGCAGACAAGAAGGCAAGCAAGAAGGTTTGCTTGAAGGCAAACTTGCAACCGTGCCGTTGTTGAGGGAGTTAGGATTAAGCGATGAGCACATTGCCGAAAA
>JBDNCJ010000040.1:0-28062 GCA_046719715.1 Chloroherpetonaceae bacterium
CTTGAATGAATCACGCGAGCCGGGCGCGCATCAAGTCGCCTTCAACGCAGGCGGAACGCTATCCAGCGGCGTTTATTACTACACGCTTCGTTACGGAGCCGTAACTCAAACGAAGAAAATGATTTTAACAAAGTAATTTCATTAAAAATTATAGCGGCAATTTCTTGACAGATATTGCCTCTTAACTTTTTGTAATGCATCTCAAATGCTTAAGATTATATATTGTTATATTTCTGTTTGGCTTTTTATTGTTTCGTTGGGAAAGTCTCAAGTCTTTTCTGACGCGACAAATGAAGTTCGTATCCATTACCCATTCAGTCCATTCTCAGCGATAGATTTATTTAACAGTGAGGTTGAGGATATGGTAACGTCCAGCCCAAATAATCCATTTACTGGGCTCACATCTCAAACAAGATTTTATGTCAATAGATATCCGCCATCTTTTTCTAATGATATAGTTGGGCTTGACCTTTCGGATACTTTAATCAAGGTTATGCACTATACAATGCCTATCATTGATTTAGATAATGATGGATATAAAGACCTGATACTAGGCGTCAATAAAAACAATGGCAAATTGGTAATTATGTGGGGAGATGGGAATAAGTTTGATATGAGTCAGTCTGCCTTAGTAGGGGACTCATTGTTAGATCGCTTTGGACAAAATCCGTTTGTTTCTATCGCAGATGTAAATAATGATGGATATTTGGACATTATTTGTTCGAGTGCATCAGACGAATATCCAACAAAATTATATTATAACTCTCAGGGACGAACTTTTATTCAAGGTTCAATGACATCTCTTTTCCCCACTTTATCAGGGTATAGAATAGTATGGACTCGTTTTATCGGTGATATAAATGGAGACTCAAAGCCGGATTTTTATGTATTTGCAAGAATTTCAAATCAAGGACCTTTTGTTGGATACATAATTAGTCAACCATTCGGGTATTGGGATTTTGGGAGTTTCGGCAGTAGTGATAATTTGTTTATAGATTTCAATAGTGATGGGGTTTTAGATAGAATCTCTTTTAACCTAATTCAAAATAATGAATTCTATGAAGTCAATTTTTTCAAAGGAAACGGAAGAATGGAGTTTTTGCCATACGATACAATGATTAACTCTTCAATACCTCTTGTTTTTCGTTCAATTGTAGCATATACATCATTTCAAACAGATATATTTGATTTAGATAATAATGGTTATGCTGATTTATTTTTCAGCGACTACCCAATCGAAGAATTTCCATCTTTGACGGAGTTCGATGTTAAAATTCTATTAAGTAAAAAAGCACATTCTGGGAAAATATTTTTCAAGAACATTTTCCCGGACAGCGTTCTAAGTAACCCTTTATACTTTCACTTGGCTAAATTTTCCGATTACAATGGGGACGGAGTTGTAGATATTCTCACAAATAGACAAAATCCCCTTATCCCTGCATTTAATTTGGCTTATCAGAATTTTCTACCATTAGGAACAGGTTGCCACAACTTCTTAAAAGTGAAATTGGAAGGCGTATTATCGAATCGCGAAGGCATTTGCGCAAATGTCATCGTCGTAAACTCCGATACAACGGGCGGCAAGTGGTGGCGGCAGTTACGCGTCGTCAACGATGGGCGAATGCTTCACTTCGGATTGGGAAGCACAGAGGTTATCGATTCACTCTATGTCAATTGGCCAAGCGGGCGACGGGATTTGCTGCGAAACATTTCAGCCAACCAAACCCTCACGATTCGAGAAGGCAGTTCGCCGCTTTCGGTGGTCACAAGCACTCCATCGCCCGCCCGGTCGTTTCAGTTGGCGCAAAACTACCCTAATCCGTTTAACCCAACGACGACGATACGCTACGAACTTCCCGTTCCAAGCGAGGTGAAGTTGGAAGTTTTTGATGTGCTTGGAAGAAAAGTTGCAACGCTGGTGAATGCGCGTATGGCGGCGGGTCAATACGATGCGACGCTTAATGCAAGCGGGCTTTCGAGCGGCGTTTACTTTTACCGACTTGAAGTACGCCCGTCAGGCTCGCAGGTAGGGACTTTCGTTGAGACGAAGAAGATGATGCTGGTGAAGTAGCTTTTTGACCTCGCCCTGTTTCGGCGATGCCGAAACTTCCCTCTCCTAATAGGAGAGGGACGTCCGCGCAAGCGGACAGGGTGAGGTTAGATTGGGGCGACCGATGAACTCGCCCTTCCTGTTTTCACTCCGTTTGTTTTCCTAAGGAACTTCGCTAAATTGAAACCACTTCCCTTACAGTTCAGTTTGTTGCAATGCAGTGCACTATCTTCAAATTAAGCAGTTGCACCGAAACAAACGGCATGCAGATTCTTTCATCGTTACAATCCGACGTTTGGCACAACCTCAAAGAGCCGGGCTCTTACGAGTGGTGGTATTTTGATGCGGTTACGGACGACGACCGCTACTCCGTCGTCGCGATTTGGTTTTCAGGCTTTCCGTTCTCGCCTTATTACCTTCAACGGCTTCGCGCTTGGAAACAAAACGCCACAAAGCAAGACCACCCACTTCCCAATCCGCTTGAACACGCCGCGTTCAGTTTCAGCCTTTACGCCGACGGCGTAGAAGTGCTCAACTTCATCAAAGAAGGCGACGCAACGCTGTTTGACGCTTCTTCTGAAAAACCTTTCGTGCGGTTTGAGCAAAATCGATTCGTTTATGACGAACTGCGCAATCGGTTCGTTCTGCATATTGAGTTCGAGATGCCCGCCCGAAAAAAGCGCGTCAAAGCCGAACTGTATTTCACGCCGAAAGTGGAACTTGCCGAAGACTTGGGCGAACTTTCATCTGGCACAGGCGAGCATACTTGGATTCTCGTTGCACCCTCGATGAACGTCAATGGAAAACTCGACGTTTGGGACGGGCTAAAAAATGAAGCGCATAAAATCGCCTTTCAAGGCAACGGGTATCACGACCACAACTTCGGGCGCGTGCCGATGGATACCGACATCGAGAATTGGTATTGGGGGCGCGCACATTCCAAAAAATACGACCTCGTCTATTACATCATCTCCTACAAAGATGAATCGCGCGAGCCATTTACGTTTTTATATCTGACCGAAAACGGCAAAACCATTGTCCTCAAAAACCGCCTTTCCATCACGGAGCATGAGTTGGAGCAGAACCTCATTTCGCCGCGCTATGGCAAACGTCTCACGATGGATTCCGACGACTGCCACTTCTCCATCGAGCACTTGAAAGGCTTGGATACAGGACCCTTCTACATGCGCTTTCACTCCCGATTCGTGCTCAATCTCAAAGAAGAACGCGGCATTGTGATGACGGGCATTTCCGAATTTTTGCACCCTGAACGGTTGACGTCGGGGCTTGTTCAAAATTTGGTCAAGAGCAAAGTTTTACGCGAAGGACGCTTGTCGGTGATGTATACTTTGTATAATTTTTTCAACCGTTTTTTGGAATAACGCTGAAACTCGGAACGAAACAAAACTTGGGCGATGTTTGCAGAAGTGCCCGATTTGCTCAAAGTCAAGTCTCAATCAATTCTTAATACAACAAGAACCTTTACAAACCTGAAAACCATCGGAGAACCTTAAAATGCAAACTGTTCGTGGCGAATACGACCGCTCAAAACGCCTTGAAGTGATTGGTGAAGCCGACGCAAAGCGACGCGAAGTCATTGAGACTTCTCAAAAAGAAATTTCTGAAAGCGCGGAGACAGGCGGACGACGCAACTTTCTGACAATTGTCGTCGGTGCGCTTGGTGCATTGCTCACGGCTACGGTTCTTTATCCGATTGCACGCTATTCTTACCCGCCTGAGCGTAAGAAGAAAGTGTCCAACTCGGCAGTGGTCGCAAAAGATGGCGAAATTGCTCCGAACTCTGGTAAAATCGTCAAATTCAACGACCTCCCCGTTATGGTTCTGAATGTGAACGGTGAGTACAGCGCGTTTTCGGCGAAATGCACGCATTTGGGATGCCTCGTTCAATGGGATTCCAAAGCCGCCAATGTGTGGTGTGCTTGTCACAATGCCCGATACAATAATGACGGCACCAAAATTTCAGGTCCTCAACCCGCCGACCTTGAAAAATACGGCGTCAAAGTCCAAGATGGGAACATCATCGTTTCAAAAGTTTAATTCTTCTGACTGATTCTCTTCAATAACTTAAAGCAGTGACTTACAATGGCTGAACTCATCGCAAAACTCAAAAACGGTGCCGCGCAAGAGTGGGTCAACGAGCGCATCGGCTCGCTTACTTACGTGATTGATTACGCGAGCAAGAAAACCGTTCCGATGCACCGTCAATCCGTCTGGTATTACTTCGGCGGCTTAACGCTGTTTTTCTTCGTGATTCAAATCGTTACAGGGTTGCTCTTGCTTCTCTATTACAAACCCACCGAAGCGGAAGCGTTTGAATCTTTCGTGTTTATTCAAAAGGAAGTGCCATTTGGCTGGCTTATTCGTCAAGCGCACAGTTGGTCGGCAAACTTGATGGTGCTGATGATGTTCATTCACATGTTCAGCGCATACTTCATGAAAGCCTATCGCAAACCACGCGAATTGATGTGGCTTACGGGCTTCGTGCTCTGCCTTTTGACGCTCGGACTTTCATTTACAGGCTACCTGCTTCCTTGGAACACGCTCGCCTACTTCGCCGTGAAAATTGGCATCGGTACGCTTGACTATGCACCAGGCGGCGCGTTTATCGCGAAAATCGCGCAAGGCGGCGACGAAGTAACAGGTGAAACCTTGACGAGAATGTTTGGATTGCATGTCGTTTTGCTTCCGGGCTTAACGCTTCTTGTGCTTTCCGCTCACCTCATCTTAATGCAAACGCTTGGAACTTCTGTGCCAATCGGCTATCGCGAAAAGGGCTTAGTCAAAGGCGAAGAACCATTCTTCCCGAATTTCTTGATGAAGGATTTCATCGGTTGGATGATTGGCTTTGCACTTCTCATTTTCCTTTGCGTCGTCTTCCCTTGGGAAATTGGCACACAAGCCGACCCGCTTCAACCTGCACCTGAAGGCATCAAGCCAGAGTGGTATTTCTGGGCACAATTCCAATACCTGAAACAAGTGCCCGGACCTGTCGCTATTGCAACTATGACAATCGCCATGATTGCATGGGCACTTGTGCCGTTCTTGGATAGAAAAGCCAGTAACGAAGAGCGCGACGTGAAATTCACGATTTTCGGTGTGCTCACACTTGGATTCTTCCTCGTCGAATGCTTCATCGTCTATTACGAGTATTACATTAAGAATCCCGTTGCACACTAACTTTTATTCACGACTTGAATTTCAGAAAGCGGAAGTTTTTAGCACTTCCGCTTTTTTATTTCCGCATATTTGAGTTGAGTGCGTTCAGGTAATCTTTCACGGTTTGAGGTGTATCGTCTGCCAGTAGCCAGCCGTTCATCACGGCGACGCCGAATGCCCCCGCGTTCAAACACGCGCCCACACGTTCGGGCGTAATTCCGCCGACGGCATAAATCGGAATTGAAACCGATTTAGAGACATCTTCAAGCGCATGTAATCCACGCGGCGGAAAAGACTTTGACGCGGTCTCAAAGATGTGTCCGAAAAGCAGGTAATCTGCGCCGCTTTGTTCGGCTTCTTTTGCACCTTCGACATTGTGGACACTTCGTCCAACAAGTTTGCTAAAAAAACGCTTAACGGTCTGAACGGGAAGTGCGTCTTCGGGCAAGTGAAGTCCGTCGGCTTCGGTTGCAAGGGCAATATCCAAGCGCGAATTCACGATAAGCTTTGCACCGTAGCCCGCCGTCATGGTGCGGAGCGACTGCGCTAAAAAGAAGAGCGATTTCGCCGTGAGTTCTTTTTCACGAAGTTGGATAAGTTTTACGCCTGACTCACATGCCACCTCGATTTTTTTCTCTAAATCGCCTTCTGCTAATGCTCTATGCGTGATGAGCATCAGGCGCGTTTTGTCGTCAAACGGCTTACTTGGCAAGTGAGAGTTTGCGTTCAAAGAAGGTTGCGGTGAAGTCGGCAACGCGGCTATACACGTCTTTCAGCGTCTCGACATCGGGTAAAAAGACGATTCGGAAAAATCCATCGTTTGGTGCTGTGCCGAAGCCCGAACCGTGAACAAAGAGTACGCCTTTTTCGCGAAGCAATCCGAGAACATATTCTTCATCGGTGCCGAGTTCGCCGTTGTGGAGATTCACTTGCGCCATCGCGTAGAATGCGCCTTCGGGCTTGTTACAAGAAATACCTTCAATTTGGTTGAGCATGGTGTAGGTTGTGTCGCGCTGTGCACGCAGTCGCGCCATTGTGGCATCGAGATAAGACTTTGGTAAGTTCATGGCGACTGGAATCGTATGTTGTGGCGACATTGGCGCACAAAGTCGCGCATCGGCTAACTTGCGAATTGCGCCCATCACTTCGGGCATCAAAGAGGCATTTGTAACGGTCATCCAGCCCAATCGCCAACCCGGAGCGAGAAAGTTTTTAGAGAGCGATTCCATGGTAATCACGGGCAAATCATCACCGGCTAAACTGCCCATTGGCACATGCACGCCTTCGTAAATCAACTTGTGGTAGACTTCGTCGGCAATGACAATCAAGCCGTGTCGGCGTGCGACATCGAGCATGGCGGAAAGCGTTTCTTTGGTGTAAAGCGCGCCTGTGGGATTGTTCGGATTGATGATGACTAAAATTTTCGTGCGCGGCGTGATGAGCGATTCGAGTTCATCAACATCAGGTTGCCAATTGTTTTTGGGATTTTGTCGATACTTGACTTCCTTTGCGCCGATTTTGGTTGCGATGGCTGTGTAAAGCGGATAGCCCGGACTTGGCACAAGCACTTCATCGCCCGGCTCGAGCACGGCGGTAAAGACAATGTCGGCGGCTTCGGAGGCACCGTAAGTGAAAATCACGTCATCGGGCGTGGTGCGAATGGCTCTTCGCATTGCTTCTTCGGCGACGGCTTCGCGTGCAGCTTGAATCCCCGCCGACGGCGAATACCCTGAATAACCATCGCGCATGGCTTTGATGTTGGCTTCAATCAATTCTTGCGGCGGTTGAAATCCGTAAAGCGCGGGGTCGCCGATGTTAAGGTAAGTAACCTTCTTGCCTTGTGCTTCAATTTTCTTGGCTTCAACGACGATGTTGCGAATGGCGTATTTGTAATTCTGCGTGCGCGCGGCGGGCGTGTATGTCATAATCGTAAGTGAAATTTAGTTAGACGCATTGCAATAAAATCTGCGAAATATAGCGAAATTCACCGCGCACATTGAAAGCGTTTGTGCATCAGTTCAAGTCGTCTGAATCCAATCCGCTCGGTATGTATCAATCGCATTATTCAAAATTTCTTTCCGCCAATCCGAAGCGACTGCACTTCGCCGCGCACAGCCATCACTACTGGCTTGACGCCACACGAGAGGCGCACCTGCAATACTGGGACGATTCAGCGCGGCTTGCCGATAAAAAATGGGCGCATATTTTTTCTAACGTCCTTCCCAAAGCGCAACGGCACATTGCACGACTCATTGACCTTTCCTATCCCGAACAAATCGCCTTCGCGCCCAATACGCATGAATTTGTCGTGCGCCTCTTCTCGTGCATTGAGCATATACCGATTCGAATTCTCACGACCGATAGCGAGTTTTACAGCTTCTCGCGCCAAGTCGCACGCCTTGAAGAAAGCGGAAAGGTTGTGGTGCGGCGCATCGCCGTTGAGCCGTTTGAAACCTTTGAAGCGCGGTTCATCGATGCCGTTTCGCAAGGCAAGTATGACCTTGTGTTTTTCAGCCATGTCTTTTTTAATTCGGGCTTTGTGGTTGAAGGGTTGGAGCAGATTGTGTCGGCGGTGAAGTCGGCGGAAACGCTGGTTGTGATTGACGGCTACCATAGTTTTTGTGCCATACCGTTTTCGATGAAGCCGATTGAATCGCGTGCGTTTTACCTTTCGGGCGGATACAAATACGCGCAAGCAGGTGAAGGCGTTTGCTTTCTTTGTGTGCCGAAAGGTGTTCAGTATCGTCCGATAAATACAGGTTGGTATGCCGAGTTTGGAAGTCTTGCGAATCGTAAATCCAACGAGGTGAATTACAGCGACGACGGGTTTCGATTTTTCGGCGCAACCTTTGACCCAAGTGGCTTGTATCGTTGGAACGCCGTCGGCGATTGGTTGGAGTCGGAGCGGCTTTCGCTTGCAGAAATTCACGCCTACGTCGGAGCGTTACAGCACTGTTTTTTGACCAAACTTGCCGAAGCGAATTTGAGTTTTCTGACGATGAAGCATCTTGTGCCAAGCGTTGAGATGAAGTCGCGCGGACACTTCCTCACCTTTGACGTTCCGAATGCAGAGGCGATTGAATCAGAACTTTTGAAAAACGATGTGGTCATTGACCGTCGCGGCTCGCGTCTGCGCTTCGGTTTTGGGTTGTATCACACGGAGGCAGATATTAGCGCACTCTTTGCGCGGCTTGCAACACTCGCGCTGTGATGTTTTGGCTTCGACGGCGATTAGACTTGGGGAGTGATTGAGATTAACGTTTCCCTTGTTTCAGCCAGTCCATCGTTGGCATCGCTGTTTCTGGTTTTCCCGCGAGCTTTACCAGCAGTTCTTCCAACGTCTTGACATTTTCTTCGGCAATGAGCGTGCGAAGGTCGCTAATGCTTTTGTTGAGAAGCAATTTTTTGTTGTCAAGAATCATCACTTATGAAAGCGGCAGGTGTCGCCCTTCGCTTGCGCGTCTCCTTGATTTATCTTCCAAGATTCAAGTGAGCGTGGCGTGTTTGATGGTCGCGGCGTCTGACGATGCGTGAGGGCTTCTGTAATTTCCACGCCGCATAGAAAAATGTTGAAAAGCGAAAAATATTGAAAAGCGTCTAACGCTGTTCGTATATTCCCCCAAAATGAATGCAGTATGACGAAAATCATTCGAGATGAATCTACGACCAGCGCATATTGGGCGGCGGTCAACACGCTCGGCGCACTGCCCGACGTGCACATCATCGCCGACGCGCCGATTGGCTGTTACAACTTAGTTGGCGTTGCCGTTATCGATTACACCGATGCAATTCCCTACCTTCGCAATTTCACCCCGACCGACCTGACAGAACAAGCCATCTCGTCAAGCGGCACCACGGGCATTACCAAACAGACCATTGAAAAACTCATCGGCACAGGCAAAACGCTGATTGTCATGTCGACTGCCGAAAGCGAAATGGTCGGCGCCGACCACGCGCAGATGCTCGCCGCACAGTATCCCGACGTCAAGTTCTTCTCGTCCAATTCGCTCATCGAAGATGAATGGCAAGGGCGCGACCGCGTCTTGGCATGGTGCTTTGAGAACTACGACGACGGAAAACCTGCACAAATTCAACAAGGCACGGTCAGCATTATCGGACCGACCTACGGCTGTTTCAACGCGCCGTCCGACCTTCACGAAATCAAGCGCCTCATTCAAGGCGTGGGCGGCAAAGTGAAGCGCGTCTTCCCGATGGAGTCCAATCTTTCCGATATTTCCGACCTCAAACACAGCGATGTGATTGTGGTGATGTATGAAGAGTTCGGCAAATCGCTCGCCGAAAAACTCGGTCGTCCGATTCTTTACGCGCCGTTTGGACTTTATGAAACCGAAACCTTCATTCTCGAATTGGGACGCTTGCTCAATCAAACTGAACAAGCCAAAGCATTTCTTGCTCAAGAAAAACGCACAACATTAAAATTGATATGGGACTTGTGGCGCGGTCCGCAATCCGAATGGTTTCCGATGGTGAACTTCGCCGTTTGTGCCTCGCACACTTACGCCAAAGGCTTGAAGAAACTCTTGGAAGAAGAACTTGGAATGACGTGCGTTTTCGCTGAAAATTCTGCCACTGCTGATAATTCAGAAATTCGCCGACGGTTGCAATCCAGCCCGCCGCAATTGATGTTCGGCAGAATCGTCGATAAAATTTATTTGAGCGAAGTGAGCGCAAAGACCTATTTCATTCAATCGGGTTACCCCGGTCCGTTTGTGCGACGTGCGCTGGGCACGCCGTATATGGGTTTTTCGGGCGCGGTGTATCTCGTTCAAGAAATCGTCAATATCCTTTACGATACGCTGTTTCAATTTTTGCCCGGACACAAAGTCGGTTCGGAATCTGCTGAACCTGAAACGCCGATTGAGTGGACGGACGATGCGAAAAATATGCTTGCAGACCGAACCAAACGCGCGCCATTTATTTCTCAAATTTCGTTCAGCCGCGACCTCAAAAAGAAAGCCGAGCGACTTGCCCGCGCCAAAGGCTTGAACGCCGTTACTGCCGACGTCGTCGCAGAAACGCATTAACCTTCTTCAAACAGACTTGTGAAACTTCTGCCGCTGTTTTTTGCGCTTGCTTTTTTGTTGATAGGGTGCATGGTGATGGGTTGCAAAAAAGGTGAGCGCGCACAACGCGACCTCGATTCGCTTCGCAGTAAAGCACTATCGCAGAAAGCGACTGGCGACCTTGCCTTGGCGATTGAATCCTTCCAACGCTTAATCGCTACAGATTCGCTAAATGCCAATACATACCGCTTCGAACTTCTTGCCCTATACGAGCAATTGGGAAGTTTCAGAGATGCTCTCTGCCTCATCGATACGCTACTTTCAAGCGCCCTACCAGCTGATTCCTTACCACGACTGAAAGAGAAAAAGATTGCCTTGCTTGCATGGCTTGGCGAAATAGACGCTCTGCAAAAACAACTGCGACAAACCTTTCCGCTCACGCCCGAACATGAATACCTGCTCGCGGAGATTTACTTGCAAAAAAAAGATTACGAACGTGCGCGTTATCACTTCTCACTTTTGACCCAATCAAAGAACGCTCAAATTGCCATTGAGTCCTTGGGCAAATTGGCAATCTGCTTCGACGATGAGACAAACAGCGACCATAACAAACGGCTTGTTCAAAAAATGCTTGATAAACTTGCCGAGACGCTTCCGACACAGCCATCGATTGAGGAAAAATTCAATTTGCTTTATCGCAGTGCAAGAATTCTGGCAGAACACGAGGCATTTGCGTCTGTGGCAGATTCGCTCTTCACTAATGCCTTAGATTGCTTGACGAATCCGCAGTGGCGCGGCAAAAATCCCGAAATGCTTTCGGCTTGGATTACGATTGAGCAAAGTTGTATCAAGACGCCACGAAGCCAACCGCTTGAACAAGCTCTGTTGACCTTTCGTCTCAAAGACCATCGTCTTGGCGAAGCCGCCGCAACCCTGCTTCTGGGCAAATGCACCGACTACGACCCAACCCGTCGTATCAATTTGCTTCTCAAAGCACTTGAGCGATTTGAAGCCCTGACCTATCCCCAACTGCCAAACCATATCATGTTTCAACTCGACGACATCACGAACGATTTGCTTTCTTTACTTCTCCAACAAGAACGCTTACTTGAAGCCTTTGAAGTGTCGGAACGTCTGAAAACGCTGAAACAACGATTTTCTGCAAGACCAACGTTTGCACGCGCTCACACTTCTAACTTCAAGGCGCTCGAGCAGTTGCAACGCGACATCTTTGCGATTACAGTTATGAAAGATTCTCTGGCGTTTTGGGCAGATGAAGCACGGCGTATTGAGCAAAATCAATTCTTTGCTGAAACATTGGCAAAAAAGCAAGGGGAGTTTTACCAAAAGTTGCTCGAGCTTCAATCCGTGCCCGCATCGGAAGTTGAACTGCTTTCCCCAAAGTCCCTGCTTCTTTCCGAAACTCAACGATACCTTTCGCCTGACGATATTTTGATTCAGTTCTTTTTTGGGCAGGTGCAATCTTATTTCATTGTTATCACCGATAGCAAAATCCACATTGTGCGCTCACCGCTCATACGCAACGACATTCAGCAACTTTTCAAGACTGTGCAGTTTGAACTCTTGAACGGCTTACCCTTCGATTCCATCGATGTGCTTGAAAATCGAACGCGCCAAATGCTCACAACCTTGATATTGAATCCGATTTTGCCGTTTGTATCTGAACGCTCAAAGGTGTATGTAATGTCAAATATGCCCTGTCCGCTTCATATTTTAGGCAAGCAAAACCTTTTAGGCGAAACGCATCAAGTCTCTTACCTCACTTCGGCAAAGCAACTGCAACTTGCTAAATTTGCATCGCCATTTAACACACCGCTGATACTTTCACTCGATGAGATTGACGCAGTGCCGTTTGAGCTTTTTGAATCGCCGCAAGAAGCCTTGCTTGAATGGGGTCGGCTTGATGACGTCGCCAAATCCGTTTGCACGACCTTGACGCGCCCGATAGCCGATTCGTATCGCAACTTCGCTCGTGCTCAATCAGTCCAAAATCGATACACTTGGATAAACTTTTCCTGTTATGGCAAATAAGTTCGCGCTTGTGATTGTCAAATCAACGTCGTGGATGCTTGCGCCGATTGTGGCGTTGTCGTTGTCGATTGTGCTGACGCAAATTCCGCTCTTCAATACATTGGGTTATGAATCGTCGCTTGTTTTGGGTATTGTGTTGCCGTTTTTTTTGGGATTGATTGGCGCAACATCGCTTTCGCGCGCGGAAAAATTTTCGTCGGCACTCTTCGCGTTTCTCGCTCCGCCGCTCGTGATGCTGGTCAATATGCTTTTTGTGCGCAACTGCTCTTACCTTGAAGGATTTGGCTTTTATGTGCTTTCCGTTGGCGTTGGCGGCATATTCGCCTACTCGCTGATGCGTTTTTTGAAATCGCTGAACTTGAAGTTCACCATTCCTGTGTATGTGAGTTTATATGTTGGAATCGTAATCCTGCCGACGCTGTATCGGTTTTACTTCACGCCGCAAATTTTCTTCTTCAATCACATCTTTGGCTTTTTTTCAGGCGCGATTTACGATGACGCCATTGAGTTAGAATGGCGGTATGTGCTGTTCCGTGTTGAAACGTTGCTTCTTTCAGGGTTCTTGTTGCTGTATTCGTTTCGCGAAAAATTTTCATTGCGCGATTTAGTCGTGCTAACGATTTCTTTCGGTCCGCTCATTTTACCCTTTGAACTTGGAAGTGATGAGTTCGGCTTCACGTCGTCTCACAAAACGCTTTCCGAAGTGCTTGTCCCGATTGATGCCGATGGGCATTGGCGCACAAGCATTCAAACCGATGCGCTCACACGCACACACACGAGAATGCGTCTTGAACAAGAATTGCGCGACCTCCAAAAAACGCTCGCGCTCGATACCCTACCCAACATTTCAGTTTTCATTTATCCCAACGCCGAAACCAAGCGCAAATACACGGGTGCCGAAAACGTAGAATTCACCAAAACTTGGCGCAATGAAATTCACATCACCGAGCAAAGTTTCCCGACCACGATTCGCCATGAACTCATCCACATCCTTTTTGCGCGATATGGCATTTCAGGGCTCGGACTTTCCAACAGCATCGGACTGGTCGAAGGCATTGCCGTTGCGTTTGAAACGCCCGACTTTGATTGGACGACGCACGAACTTGCCGCCGCAATTTTTAAGCACGACCTTGCCCCGAAACACACCGAGTCGCTCTTAGGCTCGTTTGGATTTTGGACGGGACTTGGCGCAACCAGCTACACCTTGATGGGCTCGTTTGTCCGCTACCTCGTCGAGAGTTATAGCATAGAATCTTTCAAAGCGGTTTATGCCGAGAGCGATTTTATGCGCGTCTACAACAAGCCATTGAGCGGATTGATGTTGGAATGGAAAGAGTTTCTCTCGGAACAAGCCGTGCCGCCCGCACTGGATTCCGCCGTTTTGTATCGCTTCAAACGCAAAACGATTTTTCAAACCGAATGTCCGCACCGCGTCGCTGTTGAACTCAAATACGGCGCGAAAGCCCTCGCCGAAAAGCGATACCGCGACGCTCAAAAACGATTTGAAACCGTGCTGACCCTGACCGACGGAAAAAATCCCAGAGCCGTTCAAGGGTTTTTTTCGGCGTGCTTGTTACAACATGTGTTGGATTCACTCGCACTCGACGACGTTTTTCGTAAAGCCGATTCGCTCACACGCCGACTTGAAAAGCCCGAACCAATTTTGTTCAGCGTCGCCAACGCTATGCTTTGGACGCGCTTCGGCTCGCACGATTCCGTGCAACAACTTTTGAACCTTGTCAAAGACGCATCGCTCTCGTTTAATTACGATTACGCTGTCGCCCTGCGTTTAGAAGCCCTCCGCACGGGTTTCGATGCAACTTACTTTTCTCCCTTGACATCAAATTCAGAGCGCGACGCACTTCTTGCCCGCGAATTTGAGACGGCGAAAGATTCTTCCGCCAAAGCGTTCATCACCTTTTTGAAGGCGGAGCGACTTTTGGTGCAAGGCAAGGATAGCAGTGCGGTCGCTTTGCTTGGCACGCTCCCCGTGTTTGAACGCGCCGAACTTGAATTTCAACGCCGATATGATATGCTCCATGCGCTGCTTCGTTTAGGCAGAACCCGCGATATTCCCACCGCGATTACAAAGGCAAAAGACTGTGCGGCGCACTTCGTCGGACGTCGTCAAAAAGAGAACGCCGTCGATGCGTTGATTGCGCTCTATAATTGGTAAAGCGGTTTGCAAAACGAGTAGATTTCGAGGTGTGGGCGACTTTTCACAGACGTTTTCTTCAATAAGAGTTGGCGCATACACTTTCAACTAATTTAACGCTCAACTGCCTTCGTCAGTCTGCTTGCGCTTTTAGGTTGTGCGATTTCTTCTGAAAAATCCTGAACGACCCCAACCCCAATTTCTGCAACGCATATTGAATCGAGACGCGCAAGACTCCAAGCCCGTAAATCGAGCTTCGCGTGAAATTGATGGACGAGGCTTCCTCGAAATACTTTGTGGGACAAGTGATTTCGGCGATTTCAAATCCTGCATAAAAAATCTGGGCGAGCATTTCGTTGTCGAAAATGAAGTCGTCGGAGTTAGCGTGATAATCAACGGCTTCCAACACTTCACGTGAGAATGCGCGATAGCCCGTATGATATTCGGAAAGTTTTTGTCCCATCAAAAGATTTTGCGCGAGGGTTAAAAAGCGATTGGCAATGTATTTGTAAAGCGGCATGCCACCTTTGCGCGCGCCGCCGCCCAGAATGCGCGACCCAAGCACGCACGGATAAACACCATTAGCGATAATGCTTGCCATTGCCGTCAGCAGTTTGGGCGTGTATTGATAATCGGGGTGAAGCATCACGACGATGTCCGCACCAAGCGACAGGGCTTTGTCGTAACAAGTTTTTTGATTGCCGCCGTAGCCCTTGTTCCGCTCATGCTGAATGATGTGGCGAATGCCAAGTTGTTGGGCTAACACAACGGTTTCGTCGCGGCTGGCGTCGTCGACGAGTACGACTTCATCGACAATGTCGAAGGGAATTTCCGCATAAGTTTTCGCCAACGTTTTTTCAGCGTTGTAAGCGGGAAGCACGACGACGAGTTTTTTTCCAAGAATCATTTCTGTTGTGTGTTCAAGATGCGAGTGATTTCAGAAGCGAAGAGTCGCAAATCTTCATCAAGAAAATGCGACGAGCGCAGGCGGGCACGTTTGACTTCTTGCAGGTCGATGACGGCGTCAATCGAATCCGATTCAAACGCTTTTGCTTTGGCGATTAAATGCCCACTCGGCGAAATGATTTCCGAGCCGCCCCAATACGAAAGTCCGTCTTCGTTCCCGACGCGATTTGCCATCACAAGGTAAAGGCTGAATAAATTGGCATATGTGCGATTCATCATTTCCCAAGTTTTCGCGATGTTCAATTCGCCTGTTTCTACATCAATGCGAAGCGGACTTGCGACGAGCGAGAACAAAACCTTCGCACCTTGCATGGCGAGAAGATAGGGAAGCGTTACATGCCAAGCATCTTCGCAAATAGCAACGCCGACCGTGCCGAGCCGCCGCGAGTGAAACGGTGCAATGCGCTGCCCCGCCGAAAAGTAACGCAGTTCCTCAAACATGCCGTAAGTCGGCAGAAAGACTTTGCGATGAACCGTTCTCGCCTCGCCGTCTTCAAAAAAGAATGCCGCGTTATAGACGCCGAAGTCATCGGAAAGTTCAATGCCGCCACAGAGAATCGAGATATGTTTGGAAAGCGAACGAAGTGGCGCGAAGCGCGAATCCGTAATCGGCAAGGCGATGTCTTGCGCCGCATCTTGAATGTTGTAGCCGGAAAGTGAGAGTTCGGGAAAGACGATGAACTCAATGCCGTCGCGAATCGCCGCCTCGATACGTGAAAGATGTTGTTCGAGATTGGCGTCAAAGTTGGCGAGAACGCCGCCCATTTGAGCGACGCGAAGTTTCGTTTTCATGAGCGCGGGTCGGTTGAAATTCCAAAAGTTGTTTTGAGCGAATCAAACCAGCGATTGACCGAGCGCGTGCCTTCAAGAATCGTCTCGAAGCCCTCAAACTGACGATGGACGATGTGCATTTTGAGCGCGTCTAAATGCGATTCGGTTTCGGCTTCCATTTCTTTGTTCAGAAGTTTCGGATTCGGGAAAGTTTCTTTCGTCAAAAGGCGCGGCGTGTGAAATGAGATGAAAAGTTCCGGTTTTTGTTCTTCCACATAATCAATGCGCGTAACTGCTGAGCAAAGATACACCGACGGCGTGCGTTCTAAAACTTGCTCGGCAATTTTCGCTGTGCCTGAAAAAAACTTTATCGGGCGTTTATCAACGTGCTCAATGACGCCTTGCGGGAAAATCCAAAGGGCGTTTTGCTTCGGCGATGGTTCGGTGAGTTTTTCTGTGGCATATTGAATCGTCTTAATCGCTTCGCGTGGATTTTCGCGCACAATCGAAAACGCTCCAAGCCGCGTGAAAAATTGATAGCGCACGAGTTGCTTATACTCGATGATGATGTAGAGATTCTGATTGAAGTAAGTTTCGGTCAGCACTTGCGACCAAAAGCCGTCCCACCAATAGGCATGGTTGAGGTAAAAAATGATGGGCGTTTGAAGATTCATTGAGGCGAGGTTGCCAGCCCCTTTTACGCGCACTTTATCGAAGTGCCGCCGGAAGGTGCGCCGTGAATACCAACGAAACCAAGCGGTGTAAAACGAACTGCGCCGAACCGTGAGCATGTAAGATGTTTGAGATTTGAATCAAACGAATTGAGCCTGCTGTTGCCACAATGAAACCAGTGGGCAACACGCATTGAAAATGTGCATAAGATAAGAAGTTGCAAGCGCAATGATTAAACACCAATCTTTTGAGACGTTCACCGCCTTTCTGCTTCATAAGACCGATGATACTGATTTTGTGGTAACTCAAATCGCATACAGGGCAAGATGGCGAATTGAAAAAAATCTCTTCGCAAATGGGGCGCGGATTTCCGAGAAGAAAAACTTTGAAGCGACAGTCATTGAAAAAAGAAGTGGCGAAGGTCGATTTGGTCGATTAGGATACTAAATCGTCCGTTTCAGCCAAAACCAACAGCCGAAAAAGCCGATAGTGAAGTCGGCTGTTCCTTTGTGGTGCGTCGTGCTTTTCGTAAGTTGCAGGCAAAAGCGTGCGAAAGCCGCTTTTGTTGTTAATTTGTTAAAGGCTGTTTGAAGTAAAAAATTGAGGAGTGCCGTTATGATTAGTCAATTCTTTTCAACGCGAGAACTTTCTGAACTCTGCGCGGTCGGAGAAACGACCGTCAAACGATGGGCGAATATGGGGCTCATCAAGTATCATAAAACCATTGGAGGACATAGAAAGTTCAAACTTGATGATGTTTTAGACTTCATCGAAAAAAACCACATTCGTGTTTCGTCGGAGCAGTTAGAGCGGTTGCAGGTGCAAAAGCGCAACGCCGATGCCATTGACTTGAACACGGAAATTTTACTCGTGCGCGGCGACGTGAGCGCGTTGGCAGAGAAACTGACGGAGCATTTACTCGAGTTCAAGAAGCATGAAGTCGAAGCCCTTCTGAGCAAAACCATTGAGCGAATTCCCTCGTTCTCGGTCATATTTGACAATATGATTGCGCCGGCTATGCATCGCATCGGCAATCTGTGGTGCGAAAAGAAGCTCTCCATCAGCGACGAGCACATCATCACAAACATGATTGTAGAGGCGATTCTTCGCACGAAGGTAAGATTCGAGACCAGTTTGCGCGAAGAGCAAGAGCGCAACATTCCCGCACTCACATTGCTCTACACCAACACGGAAAGCAACTCGCACGAAAGCGCTTCAACACAAACCAATCAAAAGAAACATTTGGCGATTGTCGCCACTTGCCCTGAATCGGAATTGCATGAAGTGCCACTGTTAGGCGTATCCTTAGTGTGTGAGGCGTTGGGATTTCAGGTGCGCTATGTCGGTGCATCGGTGCCGTTCAAAGATTTAGAGTCGGCGGTCGAAGAGCATCAGCCTGAGATGGTATGTATGTCGATTACCAACGCGCGTCTGCGAGCCCCGATTTATCGCCGATACGAGCAGTTCCGCAAGTTTCTGGCTAAACATCAAGTGAAATTTGTCATCGGCGGGCAGTTTATTGGCGAAACGAAGTCGCATCCGTTGCAAGCGGATTTTCGTGCGCGCAGTTGCAGCGATTTGGAGCGATACATTCGTGAAAATTACGATGTTGGAATATCACCACAGGAAATCGACCCGAAGTCAATGAATTGACGAGTCTTCTTAGCAATTCGTGCATATCGACCATATTGAGCCCGAAAAATGAATTGTGTTCTTTGTCAGTCTGTCCATAAAGGCGTAACTCGTAGTGTAGTAAAAGTGTAGTAAAGTAGTTCAGTAGGTAGTGTCGCTGTGAGAAGTTTGTGACAGCGTCTTCAACCCCGCCGTGAGAGGCGGGTTTGAAAATCAGTAGTTCGTGTCGAGGGGAAAATGAACACAAGTCGACACGCTATCACAGTAGTCATCAAACGATAAACATTGGATTAAGGAGAATACAATGGCAGATCAAGAAAAGCCCACGCCTTCGGGTGGAGAAGGCGGCGGCGCACCAAAGCGACCTTTACAAGCCGCGAAGTTGCAAGCCGCATCTAAGAAACCTGCTGCGACGCAAGCCGCCGCAAAGGCTCCCGCGCCTGCCAAAGAGGGCGCGAAGACCGCATCTGTTCCCGCCAAGCCCGTCGTGATGGAAGCAGATGTCGCCGATATGAAACGCTTCCTGCTCAAACGCACCGAAACCCGCACAACAAAGTGGTTCCAAGTCTTTGATGCAGATAAACTCACTGATGAACAAGTGTTCGGCGGACACCTCGCGCTCTTGGGCTGCTTGGGTATCGTGATGGGCATCTATTACATCTCTGGTATTCAAGTGTTTCCAAACGGCGCCGTCGGGTTCTACGATAACTGGTTCTATCTCACCATCAAGCCCCGAATGGTCTCGCTCGGCATAGATACTTACAGTCCTGAAACCGCCGACCTGATGGAAGCGGCACGCAAACTCTTGTGGTGGGCGGGCATTCACTTCGCCGCTGGCGCATTTCTCATCTATGGTGGCTGGAAACACTGGACGAGCGACCTTTCCAATCCGCTGGCTTTCCTCTTCTTCTGGAATCGCGACGCCGCTGTTCCGGGCAACTTCCGAGACTTCCGTATTCTTGGAAGCATCATTCCCGGCGGCATTGGCGGACGCTCTGCGAAGAATTACTCCGAAGCCCTCGGCGCGCACACGATTTACCAAGCCTTTCTCTTCCTTGCTTGGGGAATGGTGATGTGGTTTGCAATGGGCATCACGCCGGAGCCTGACTTCCAAAAAATTAACAGTGAAGCCTTTATGTCGTTTATCTGGGCGGCGGTCTTCTTCGCCTTTGGCTTCTACTGGTGGGCAAATCCGCCACGAGCCGCTGAACACTTGAACGACGACTTGAAGGCGATTTTCTCCGTTCACCTCACCTCGATGGGGTATGTGAACATTGCGCTCGGCATTTTCGCCTTTATTGCCTTTAAGCAAAATCAATTTTTCTATCAACAACTCAACGACCTCGTCTTCTACATCTACGGCGAGCCGTTCAACCGCGTCGGCTTTGACGCCAACGGCAACACCGACTTGACGAAGATTGAGTATCCAGAGTATCCGCCTTATGCCATTCTGCCCAAGAACGGCGCGACCTTCGGCATGGCGCAGACGGTCATCAACCTCTTGGCGTTCAATCACATCATTTGCGGATTCCTCTATGTCTTTGCAGGCGTTTTTCACGGCGGACAGTATCTGCTCAAAATTCAAATGAGCGGACTCTACAACCAAATCAAGTCGGCATGGATTGCGGCAGGACGCGATAAAGAATTCCAAGTGAAATTCGTTGGCGTAGTGATGGTGATGTGCTTTACGACGATGATTTCCGTCTATGCCGTCATCTGCTGGAATTCACTATGCGAATTGAACATGATGGGGGCGAACATCACCATGAGTTTCTACTGGCTACGCCCGCTTCCGATGTGGCACTTTATGTTTGAAGACCCGTCCATTAACGACTGGTGCGCCTTGCACGCGATTGCGGCAGGTTGGCTCTTCGCGTCCGTCGCCACGTCGCGTATCGCCTTCTTCGCCCATACATCGCCACTCTGGGAAGATTTAGGCTTGAAGAAAAACTCGTTCTCGTTCCCGTGCCTCGGTCCTGTGTATGGCGGCACGTGCGGCGTCTCGATTCAAGACCAACTCTGGTTCGCGATTCTTTGGTCGGTCAAACCGCTCTCGGTCATTAACTGGTATATCGACGGCGGCTGGCTCGCCTCGATGAACTACGGCATGGCTGTTGCCGATTGCAACGCGTGGGACGCCATCGCTGGCTTGAAATACCACTACACGGGCGGTGTGTTCTACTACATGTGGACGGAAACCCAAGCGATATGGGCAAGTTCGCACCTGACTGTCGTGCTCTTGCTCGGACACTTGGTTTGGTTCATCAGTTTCGCCGTATGGTTCAAGGATAGAGGCTCGCGCTTGGAAGGTGCCGATATTCAAACACGCACGATTCGCTGGCTCGGTAAAACCTTTATCGGACGCGATGTCAAGTTCCGCTTCCCGGTGCTGAACCTTTCGGACTCGAAATTTGCTGGCACAGTGCTCTATTTTAGCGGAACCTTCATGCTCGTTTGGCTCTACATTGCAAACGGCTTCTACATGACAAAACAGCCCGCGCCGCCGCCCGTCAGCCAAGCCGCGACGCAAAGCGGCGACCTGCTCGCGGAAGTCGTCGGCTACTTGCTCAAACTCATTGGATAATCCAAAAAAGGAGCGACTCGGAAAACATGGATAAAGGGGACTTCACGAAAGTCCCCTTTTGATTTCAAACCTGAACACGTCATAAAAACTCGCACGAAAATCCCGCCTAAAAATTCCTAAATTGCGCGCTGAAAAACGCACTATGCACAAAGCCGAACCAAATCCGAAATACGCACGTCGCAATCGCTTCAAGGCAAAGCGTCGCTTCAAGATGGGACAAGTGAAACTCCCGCGTGTCTCCCGTTCCGCATTTCCATCGACATTCACCGTCATGAACATGCTCTGCGGCTATGGCTCTATTATTTGCGCCGAACAGCGCGACTATGCGTTGGCAGGTTGGTTCATCATTCTTGCCGCCGTCTTTGATACGATTGACGGCTTCATTGCGCGGCTGACGAATTCCTCGTCGGAGTTCGGCGTTGAATTGGATTCGCTTTCCGACTTGGTGTCGTTTGGCGCGGCACCATCGTTTCTTGCCTACAAGTTTGGATTGGAACAATTCGGAATTTGGGGTGCGGTTTTGAGTTCGGCGTTGATGGTCGGGAGCGGCTTGCGGCTTGCGCGCTTCAACGTGCAACTTGTCGGATTTTCAAAAGATTATTTTTCAGGATTGCCCACGCCCTCACAAGCCATGACGCTCTCTTCGTTTGTGATTTGGACGAGCGGCGAATACCTTCTCACCGTCGAAGAAACAAAACTTGCACTCACGGCACTCACGCTCATACTCGGACTTCTTATGGTCAGCACGGTCAAATATGATTTGCTTCCAAAGCCGCAGGAGTTTAGACAATATCCGTTCAAAACCGTTGCCTTCGCGCTTGGCTTTTTAGCAATCTTGATTTTTCAAGCCAAAGGTTTTTTCTTCGCGATGTGCTTCTATATCGGTTTCGGCGTCGTGCGATACATCTACTTTTTTTTCAGCGAAGAAATTTCGGAAATACGCGGCGAGCCGTCCAAAGAGCCGTTGCAGCAATCATCTTCAACCAATTCAAACTCAAACAATTAAACTTACCAGCATGAAACACCTTGTTCTTGCGCTATTCGCACTTTCGCTTGCCAGTTGCGCCAAAAAAGAAGACCCAAAACCGCAGACCGTCGAAGCCCAGAAACCTGCACCGAAATTGGAAGAATGGGCGGAAATGGAAATCTTCCACAACGTCATGGCGGAAACCTTTCACCCGATGGAAGACGGCGACATGAAGCCCATCTTGACGCGCGCCCAAGAAATGGCAGATAAAGCCAAAGCATGGCAAACTTCAACCCCGCCCGCCCGCTACGAACCTGTGAAAGATTCCGTGAATTTCTATCTCGCCAAACTCGTCAGCGAATCACAAACCCTCGCCGACATGGTCGCCAAAAAAGCCAAAGAAGACGACATCAAGAAAACTTTGACCGCACTGCACGACCGCTACCACACCGTCAGCGATTTCTGTTACAGCATCGATAAAGAACTCAAAAAGAAACTTCGCGAAGACGCCAAACAACACTAATTATGTATCGAGCAAAAATTAAAGTGACGCTTCGAAAATCCATTTTAGACGTGCAAGGCAAAGCCGTTCAATCGGCGCTTCATAAACTCGGCTACGGCAATGTGGAATCCGTGCGTATCGGAAAGTATATCGAGCTCGAACTCGGAGACGACGACGAAAGCCTCGCACGTAAAAACGCCGAAGAGGCTTGCAAAAAATTGCTCTCCAATCCTGTAATGGAAGATTACAGTTTTGAACTTGAAAAAATTTGAACGGGAAATCTTTTGGTGCGAATGACACGACCACATCTCAAAGCAGGCGTCGTGCTGATGCTGATTTTTATTGGCTTTTCATGCAAGAACGAAAAACAAAACGCACGCTCTGCTGAAACCACACCGCCCGTCAAAGCCAGCGTAGTCAAGAAGAAAATTCAAGTCGATACAGCATTCATTATGGTTGAACTCGCCGACGATGACTACAAACGCCAGATGGGCTTGATGTTCCGCGATTCGCTTGAAGCCAATAGCGGCATGCTTTTCATTTTTCCAGAACCCAAAAAGCAAAGTTTTTGGATGAAGAACTGCCGCTTCCCGATTGACATCGCCTACATCGATGCGTCGCGAAAAATCACCGACATTGTTTCAATGGAGCCGCCCGAAAGCCCGTTCATTCCCGACGACAGCCTGCCAACTTATCCCTCCAGCGTCGCTGTCCCTTACGCATTGGAAGCCCCGAAAGGTTGGTTTGAATCGCGAGGAATTCGTGTTGGCGCGACGGTGAAGTTTTAACGCAGATTGCCCCACCATAAATGATGGGTTTCCGTTTTTGATAATTCGCATGTAACTTCAAGCCCGTAGTAGCAATCCCAACTCTAACACTGCAAGACACACATGAAAGCAACGAAAACGGCGTCCCCGAAAGCAACCGAGACGAAAGCGCATGCCAAAAGCGAAAAAACCATGCTCACGGTGGAAGAAATTTTCACAGAATTTTTGAAGAAGAAAGGCTACCGCTCAACCCCAGAACGCGCCATGGTTTTGAGCGAAATTTATGCTTCCGCAGGGCATTTTGACGCCGACGAAATTTTCATCAGAATGAAACAGAAAGGAAGCAATATCTCACGCGCAACTGTCTATAACACCCTTGAACTGCTCGTCGAGTGCAATCTCGTCAGCCAAAATAGTTTTGGACATAAACATTTGCACTACGAACGCATTTACGGCTACGAACATCACGACCATATCGTTTGTGAAGATTGCGGCAAGGTCTTTGAATTCACCAACCCTAAAATTGAGGAACAACAGCAAGCCGTTTGCGCCAAGATGGGCTTTGAAATTGAACGCCATACGCTTCAAATTTTTGCGCGATGCACCAAGCCCAACTGCGAAAATAAAGCCTCCGACCGCCGAGACTAATCCGAAGCGACATGGTTCTAAAAAAAATTGAAGACGAGTTCTGGACGAGCAAACAGCGTCAGGAATTTCCGTTGCACTACATTCTTTCCTATCGTGCCTCGTTCAAAGCCGAACTCCCGGATTTTTTCATTCGCGCCTTTTCAACACAAGGCGAGCACGTGCTTGACCCTTTCGGCGGACGCGGCACAACCGCACTTCAAGCAAATCTACTCCGACGCGTTGCCTTTCATAACGACATCAATCCCATCTCTGAAAAAATCGCTTACGCCAAAACTCACCCCGTCCCAATTTCTGACATCGCAAAGCGACTTCACTCCCTTGACCTCACCAAAGACATTTCGCTCGACGACCATCACGAACTCCTTGCGTTCTATCACCCCGACACGCTCAAAGAACTGTTGAATTTGAGACACGCCATTCATCAAAACTATGACGATGTTAATCGCTTCATTGAACTCGTAGCGGTTTCGCGCTTGCACGGACACTCCGACGGATTTTTTTCGGTCTATTCGTTCCCGCAAATTGCTGTTTCGCCCGAAGCACAGCGCAAAATCAATGCCAAGCGCAATCAAACCCCGCCCTATCGTGAAGTCAAATCGCGCATTTTGCGAAAAGCCAAACAAGCCCTGCAAGGCGCGTCGCGCTTTCAAGAACGTTTCCCTGAATCACTGAAAAATCAAATCCGCACGGGCGACAGCCGAAAACTGGATTGGATTAAATCCGAAACGATTGACCTTGTTGTAACCTCGCCGCCGTTTTTGGACAAAGTCGATTACATCAAAGACAACTGGCTCAAAGCATGGTTTTATGGCATCAAAGAAGACGCCTTCAAACATGCGTTAGTGCAAACGCGCAATTTGGAAGAATGGAAAACCTTCATGCGCGACACATTGACGGAACTGTATCGCGTCGTGAAACCAAGCGGCACGGTGGTAATTGAAGTCGGCGAAGTGATGTATAAAAATCAACCTATCAATTTAGATGAAATCGTCTCGGAACTCGGTGAGCAGGTTGGCTTTTCGCTCCACGCGATTCTGATTAACAAACAACGCTTTACGAAGCTCGCAAATTGCTTCGGCGTCGCCAATAATGAAAAAGGCACGAACACAAATCGATGCGTCGTGCTTACAAAGTCAAAACAACCTTTCAACGACGGCAACATATATGCAGGGAAGTATTCAAAGGAATTGTTCAGCGTTTCAGCGTAAGGTGGCATTGCTGATGTTGGGCGTGTGGATTGTGGCGAGTGTGGCAGTGGCGCAGTCGCGCTTCGGCACAGTGCGCGGAAAAGTCTTCACGCTCTCCAACGAAGTGACAGTTGAAAAAATGCTTTTCGTTGATTCGCTGACCGGTGAGAAAACAGAACGGGAATTTCGTCGAAGAAAGCAAGAGCCGATTGTCGGCGCAAAAGTGCGCGTCTTAGGCACTTCGCTTGGCGCAGTAACAGACGCACAAGGCAACTACATCATTCGCAACATTCCGCGCGGACTCTACGACCTTGCCTACTCTGCCGAAGGCTACAAAACCGACGTCTTCAAAAACATCTGGATTAAAAGCGACACAATTTCCGAAATCGATATTCTGCTTGAAGAAAACATTTCCGCACAGCGCGAAGTGGTTGTAACCGCCAATCGCTTTGAGCAACGCCTTCAAGACGTCTCGATTTCAACTTCGATTCTTGACCCCGAGTTTATCACCAACCGCAACAGCATCTCGATTGATGAAGCCTTGCGCTTTGTGCCGGGCGTGAATTTCACGGGTGCGGACATCAACATTCGCGGCTCGAGCGGCGTGAGTTTCGGCGTCGGCAGTCGAGTTCAGTTGCTCATCGATAATGTGCCGCTTCTTGCAGGCGACGACGGCGCGGCAAAGTGGGACGCCTTCCCGACCGACTTCATCGAGCGCGTCGAAGTGGTCAAAGGCGCGGCAAGCGCGCTCTACGGCGCATCGGCACTCGGCGGCACAGTGAATATCGTTACACAAAATTCTTACGACACCAAAACAAGCCTTCTGACTTACGGCGGCTTGTATGATAATCCGCGCTTCGATGTGTGGCGTTGGACGAACAGCACACAGTTCTTCAACGGCGTTGAACTCTCGCATAAACAGCAATTCGGGAAACTCGGCGTCTATGGTTCGCTCTCGCGACGAAGCGATGAAGGCTTTCGCGAAAACACTGACTTCGCGCGGCTTCGGCTCTTCACCAAATTTGCGTATCGGCTTTCCGACGAATCCAATCTCACCACGCTGTTCACCTTCGCCGAAGAGCGTAAAGGCAACGCGATTTATTGGCAGGATTTGAACAACATCTTGCGCGACGGCACGCAATCGGGCGCACGGCTTTATTCCGATAAACTCTTTCTCGCGCCGATTTACACCAAAAAACTCTCCCAACGCAGCACCTTCATCACACGCGGACGCTACTACCGCACCAACTTCATCGACTCGCAAGGACAAGGCTCACTCGCCAATAGCGTCGGCACAGAACTGCAAGTGATTTCTCTTGTTGGACGAAAATTTAATTGGACGTGGGGAGGCGACGCACAATACACCACCGTTTCCTCAAGTATCACGGGCGAGCATCAATTATTCAATCTGGCAGGCTACGCACAAGTGGAATTTCCCGTAACGAAACAACTCGCGGCGAATTTTGGCATTCGCGCCGATGCACTTGTGTTGAATAGCGATTCGCTTACGGGCAACATCAAAAGCGGCGAATGGATTGCCAGCATCAATCCGAAAGCAGGTTTTGTGTATTCGCTTGATGATTTTGCATCGCTCCGTATGAGTTTCGGCACTTCATTCCGAAACCCTGCGATAACCGAGCGATTTACCACAACGGCATCGCCACCGATTGTGCCGAATCCAAACCTCAAACCGGAACGCGCCGTGAGCACTGAAATCGGATACCTCTTTTCCTACTCGCGTCCTATCTCGCTTCCAATGGGCGCGGTGCTTTCCGAAATCACGATAGACGCTTCCGCCTACACCAGCCTCTACCGCGATTTGATTGAAGCCACGCTCGCCACAGGCGGCATTTCATTCGACAACGTCTCAAACGCGCGCATTTTGGGAACGGAACTCTCGACCACGTTGAACTTCAACCGCCGCACCGTGCTGGTGAGCGCGAGTTATACCTTTCTCAATGCCAGAGATGAAACGCGCAACGCGCCGCTCTATTACCGCAATCCGCAACTCTTTTACTTCACGACCGAACTCAACTACGGACGATTTTCACTTGAGTGGAACTACCGATTCATCGAACGCTTTTCGGCGACAAACCCTGACGCCCCACTTATCTTCGGACTTTCAACACCGCCGATTTTGAACGTCGACGAAACTGTCAATGCGCACATTCACGATTTGCGCTTCGGCATCACGCTTCCGTTTGGAATCGTGAACCTCTATGGGCGTAATCTCTTTAATTACACCTACATCGAGCAACCGGCGACGCCCGCTCCGATACGACATTTTTTCGCGCAATTCCGCACGGCGTTTTGAACAAAAAAGCAAGCAAAATGCTCGCCCTTCTCTTCTTCACGCGCCACGCTGGCGGAGTGCGGGTTGGACCTCACCCTAACCCTCTCCTAAAAGGAGAGGGAACACGACCTCGCCCTGACGCTTTCCTAAAAGGAGAGGGGACACGACCTCGCCCTGACGCTTTCCTAAAAGGAGAGGGGACACGACCTCGCCCTGACGCTTTCTTAAAAGGAGAGGGGACACGACCTCGCCCTGACGCTTTCTTAAAAGGAGAGGGAACACGACCTCGCCCTGACGCTTTCTTAAAAGGAGAGGGAACACGACCTCGCCCTGACGCTTTCCTAAAAGGAGAGGGAACACGACCTCGCCCTGACGCTTTCTTAAAAGGAGAGGGAACACGACCTCGCCCTGACGCTTTCCTAAAAGGAGAGGGGACACGACCTCGCCCTGACGCTTTCTTAAAAGGAGAGGGGACACGACCTCGCCCTGACGATTTCTTAAAAGGAGAGGGAACACGACCTCGCCCTGACGCTTTCTTAAAAGGAGAGGGAACACGACCTCGCCCTGACGATTTCTTAAAAGGAGAGGGAACACGACCTCGCCCTGACGCTTTCT
>JBDNCJ010000041.1:0-27956 GCA_046719715.1 Chloroherpetonaceae bacterium
TCGGCGCGTTTTTTTTATCATTTCAATCCCACATTGGTGCAATTAGAATCCGCCTACCACATACCAATTTTGCCCTAAACTACTCATTTTTTTCATCAAAGTCAACCCCCCCGAAGTCGTCAGACGCCGATAGCCGAAAAACCCCCGACCACTGACAACCCGCAAAATTCGCTCAAAATCGCCAATATCGGTCAAAAATGGCATCATCACTTGGTGTTTTTGCCGTTCGATGCGCCATGAAAGGCAAAGCCTGACGACTATGATGTTGCGGGAAATTAGTCGATAGGGGGTTGTTCAAGTGGTTTAATATCTGAATTTAATAAAGGAGTTTCATACAGACAAGGGTGATGTCGTCGTGTTGTTCGCCCGGCGGCTGAAATTGAGTGGTTTCGGCGATAATTTGCTCTACGAGAACGGAAGCCGGTTTATCGGCGTGGGCTTTCAGGAGCGCGATGAGCCGCTCGTCGCCGAATTCTTCGCGTGTGGCGTTCATCGCTTCTGTTACGCCGTCGGTGAAGAGCAGGAGCGTGTCGCCGGAATTGAGTGCGGTTACTTCGGTTTCATAAGGCACAAGGGTTGAAATGACGCCAAGAATCACGCCGCCTTTGGTGAGGGTTTGAAGTTCCCCCGATGACTTCAAGAGATACGGCGGATTATGCCCAGCATTGACGGAAATCATAGTTCGGGTTTGGAGATTGACGATGCCGCAAAAGAAGGTGATGAACTTATCGGCGGGGGTATTTTCGTAGATGATGTTGTTGATTTTTCCGACGACTTTGGAGAGGTCGAAGGTTTCGGGATTGAAGGCGGTCATATAGGCTTTGATGGAGGCTTGTAAATTCGCCATCAGCAGTGCGGCCGGCGTGCCTTTACCCGTAACATCGGCGATGCCGAGAAAGAGGTGTCGGTCGTCGAGCATCATGATGTCGTAGTAATCGCCGCCGACTTGTTTGGTCGGAATGTTTTGCGCCGCGAGTTCAATGCCGTCGATGGCGGGCAAGGTTTTGGGGAGCAAGGCGGCTTGGATTTCTTTGGCGACCTGCATTTCTTTTTCCATCGCTTGCACTTCCAAAGTTTCTTTGAAGAGGCGCGATTGTTCTAAGGCATTTGCCGCCTGCGCCGCCGCTAAGGAGATGAACTCCAAATCGGTGTCTGAAAACGGTTGTTTGGTTACGCGCTCACCGCACAAAAACACGCCGATGGTTTTGTCGTTGTTGCGCATCGGCACAATGTGGCGCAAGCCGGCTAAATAGAGCGAGGGATAGTCGTCGTTGAAGACCTTCGTCGGGGCTTGCACCTGAAAGACTTTTTCAAGTTCGTGTTGGAACTGCTGACCTTGCGAGAGGTTTTGCATCTCGACGCCGAGCGAGAGTTCGGTAATCGGTTTGCCGCTTTCGCCAAGCAAGATGACCATGTAAGTGCGAATGAGTATTTGCCCTGAAACGGAGTGCGAAAAGATTTTGAGGATTTCGTCGCGCGAAAGCCCCACCGTGTAGGAGTTCGTCAGTTCAAAAAGGGTTTTGAGTTTTTGAACGGTTTGGTCGAGGTGGCGATTGAGGTGCTTCATTTCTTGAAGCGTGAAGGCGCTCTCGAGCGCACTCGCTGTCAGTGCGGCAAGCGATTCAAGAAAGGCTAATTCGGTGTCGGTGTAGGGCGCGCCTGTGATTTTTTTTCCCAAAAGTAAACAGCCAATTCGCCGCGTCTGCGAAACAAGCGGAATGCACTGCTCAAAGTGATTTGAGTCCATGAACGCGCTCAAATTCTCAAACTGTTTGGGCGGGGAAATGAGTCCGCGATACTTAGCAAGGGTGTAGCGTTCGCTTTCGCCCTGACGCTCGATAATGCTGATAGCGGCACGAGAGAGCACATATTTGCCCATAACGGTGCGCAAGACGTGGGAAAGCATCTGGTCGACATCTGACGAAGCGGCGAGTAATTTGCTCGTTTCCAAAAGCGAGTTGAGATCAAGGGTCGAGAGCGATTTGCTTTGTTCAATGAGTTCAGGCATTTTTAAGCGATTTTTTTCGCGAGCAGTTCAGGGCGTTGAAAATCGGCGGGCGGCTCGTGCGTCGCGGGTTTTGTTTCCGTGCAATCGAAGACGGGATTGTCGGGAAAATACGTGCTGAGCAGATACAAGGCTTCAAGGACTTCTTGGCTTTCTTTGCCTTCGGGCGTGAGCGCGTTTTCATCGATGAGCCGTTGCAGCTCGTCATACTGCGCCTTACAGCCCATTTCCAAACACTTCCAAAGCGGCAGATGCAAATTACATTCGTGTAAAAAATGTGGTTCAGTCATCGTTCTGATGGAATTGATGGTAATTGAAACAGACGCTAATCGCGACCATCACGACTTAAGTAGCAAGAGAGAACGTATAAAGTGAATAAACAGCAGTATCACTACATCGTGGTCATTCCGAGCGAAACGAGGAGTCCATCTTCAAAGTGGATTCTTCATTTTGCCACGCTCCGTTCAGAACGACACGCAAAAAATCATACTTACTAACGATTGGTAACACAAGCAAAGTTAAACAGAGATAACGGGAAAACCGCTGTGATTTTTTGAGAACGACGCGGCGCAAAGGCAGACGCTTCGCATAAAGTTTGAGCCTTGACGAAAAAAGGATATATTTATGCCTTTTTTAGAAAACAATTCCCATAACATTCAAATCGGCAGTTTGACGTTGGAAACGCAAGGCAATTACACCGCTTCGATGGACTTGAGCGAGGGCGTCATCAACGTCCGTAAATACAAGCCTGAAAAGACCGCCTCTCAAACCGTCAAAATTGAACTCGAGCCGTTCGCCGAGCCGGATTCTATTTTGCCGCACGATGCGCCGTTGAGCGTTGAAGAAGAATTGGGAACGATGATTTCCGAAATTTTGGCGACCGTCAAGGCGTCGGTTGAGGCGCACTCGGTTTGTTTTGCGTGGGTGAGTGCGAACAAGAAAAAGTTATACCTTGCGCATAAAGAAGTTTCCTCCGATTACTTCACCACCGAAAAATGGCTTTCGTTCGGAAGCGACGCCGTTACGCAAGTGGTTTTAGCCAAAAACGGACAGCTATACACCGAAATCAGTACGGAAGACGAGCCAAAATTAATTCGATATTACAGCGCGCCGACGGGCGTCAAGTCGTTTATGGGCGTGCCGGTGTTTCATCGGGAGCACATTTACGGCGTTTTGTTTGCCGATAGTTTAGAGAAGAGCGCGTTTCGTCAGGAGCATGTCAAACTTTTGAATCGGTTCGGAAAAATTTGCGCCACGCTGATTGATAATTACGCGGTTAAGTCGGGGCATTTGGAATCAATCCGTTTTGTCGAGCCGGCGATTGCGTTCATTTATGCGCTCTACAAGGAAGCGCAACTTGAGCCGCAGATTCAGGCGTTTTGCAACGCGATTCAAAGCGTGATTGACTTTGAGCATCTCGCGCTTTCGCTCATCAACTCGCGCTCGGAACTGCGCATTCGAAACGTGCGCACGAAAAGTCGCTATGTTGCCGAAGGCACGCTGGTGGATTTGGAACACTCGGCGGTTGGGCAATCCGTTACGCACGGCGATTCAGGCATCATTGATGACCTTTCTTCGCTCGGCGGCATGCCGCGATTTTTCGCCGAAGAAGTCGAGGCGGGCGTTGCGCCTGCACAAGGCTCGATGCTGATTATGCCGATTAAACTCGGTGATTTCGTTGCGGGCGTGGTTACGCTGGAATCGTCTCAAAAAAACTTTTTTAGTCAAGAGAGTGCGCAAAAAGCACGCTTCTTCGTCAACGCGCTCTCGATTTCGCTTAATGGTTTCTTGCTCAAAGACCGCATCAAACATATTTCGCCGTTTGACGAAGAAACCGGACTGCTTTCCGCCAAAGCCTTTTATGAACGGCTTCGTTATGAAACGAACCGCGCCACGCGCGAGCGCGTTGAATCGGCGTTGCTTTTGATTGAATTTGACGACCAAAAAGGCATCGAAGCCCGAAGCAATCAGAACCCAGCGGCGCTTGCGAATTTGATGCAAGCCACGGCACGCATGATTGTCGCCAACGCACGCAATTACGACCTCGTCGGGCGCGTCGGAAAAATGCGGTTCGGCGTTTGCCTCAACGGCATCACGGAAATGAACGCCCGATTTTGGGCGGAAAAAGTGCGCGAACAAGTCATCAATTTTCCATTTGAAACCGGCGACCAATTCCGCACGATTTTAGCCACCGTCAGCGTCGGCTTGGCAAAACTGCGCCACGAACAAGCCGACCCCGACCTTTGGATGGAAGGCGCGGAAAAAGCCTTGCAACACGCCCAAAATTCAGGCGGAAATTGCGTAAAAATCTTTTAATGAAATTTTGAGCCGTGCGCTCAATGTTTCATCAAGATGTAACCATCATTAACCTGACGCCAGAGTATGACGCTCGGAAAAGTTATCGGCACAATTTGGGCAACGCGCAAAGATGAAGGACTTGTAGGAATGAAACTTCAAATCGTGCGACCGGTCGGCTTGGATTTACAGACGAAAGATGGGTTTTTAATCGCCGTGGACTCCGTCGGGGCGGGCGTCGGGGAAGTCGTCTTGATTGCCACCGGCAGCTCGGCACGCATGACGGAAATCACGAAAAACAAACCCGTCGATGCCGTCATTATGGCGATTGTCGATAAACTCGACGTGGCAGATTGATTCGGATTCAAATCATCTACAAAAGGAATCTACAAAGGGAATCTACAAAGGGAATCTACAAAGGGAATTGGGCGCATGTATTTTGGAAAAGTCATCGGCACGGTTTGGGCGACTCAAAAGCACCCATCTCTTGTGGGCGAAAAATTGCAACTCGTTCAGCCGATTGACGCAATGGGAGGGGCGATGGGCAAGCCGTTCGTGGCGGTCGATGCGATTGGCGCAGGGGCGGGCGAAACGGTGATATATGTAACCTCGTCGGAAGCCGCCGTTCCGATTAAAGTGCGCAAAAATTTGAAACTTGTTCCAACCGACGCGACGCTCGTCGGCATCGTCGATAGCATCAGCGTCCAAACGCGTTCTGAAACAAGACAAGTTCGTTGAATTGAATCCGACGGGTTGATAGAGTTTTCACAAAATTATTTGTTTTCGTCACATTATTTTTTGAAAGGAATATTATGCGCCAACTGAAAATCAGCAGGCAGATTACCAATCGCGAGAGCGCGTCGCTCGACCGCTACTTGCAAGAAATCGGCAAATTTGATTTGCTCACCGCGCAAGATGAAATCGACCTGACGCGCAAAATCAAACGCGGCGACGGCAAACCGGTTGACTCGCGCGAGTATAAAGAAGGTCGCAGAGCGTTAGAAAAGCTCATCAAGGCGAACTTGCGCTTCGTCGTCTCCGTGGCGAAGCAGTATCAGAATCAAGGGTTGTCGCTTGGCGATTTAATCAACGAAGGAAATCTTGGGCTTATCAAAGCCGCTAAACGCTTCGATGAAACGCGCGGATTCAAGTTCATTTCCTACGCCGTGTGGTGGATTCGTCAGTCGATTTTGCAAGCTCTTGCGGAGCAGTCGCGTATTGTGCGCTTGCCGCTCAACCGCGTCGGAACGCTCAACAAAATCGGCAAAGCGTTTTCGCAGTTAGAGCAAGAATACGAGCGCGACCCCAGCACCGAAGAACTCGCGCAAGTCTTGGATATGAACTCGTCGGAAGTGACCGATACGCTCAAAATCGCCGGTCGGCATATTTCCGTTGATGCGCCGTTTGCACAAGGCGACGACAATCGCTTGCTCGATGTGCTTCAAAACGACTCGCAACGCCCCGACCATAGCTTGATTCAAGAGTCGCTGCGTATTGAGGTCGAGCGGTCGCTTTCCGCGCTCACGTCGCGCGAAGCCGATGTCATTCGCTCTTATTTCGGAATCGGAATGGATAATCCGCTCACGCTTGAAGAAATCGGCGAGAAGTTCAAACTCACCCGCGAGCGCGTCCGCCAAATCAAAGAGAAAGCCATTCGCCGCTTGCGTAATTCGCCATATAGCAACGTGCTCAAAGAATACATCGGCGGATAATTTTTTCATAGAATTCGTCTTCAGACGCTTTACGTCAGCCCGTTGAAAAACGGGCTTTTTTGTTTTAAGAGAAAATTCTATTTTCAAAGAGTTCGCTTTCGCACCTCTTTCGCCTGAAAAATTAAACTTAAAGCATTTGAACGCCTTAATTTCCGAAGGTCTAAAACGAATTTCTACGAAACCATTAAATCACATCAAAAATGCCTGACCCAACCATTTTATTCGTCGACGACGAGCCGATGATTCTCACATCGTTGCGCCGTTTGTTCGACGACGATTACGAAGTTTTGACCGCCGACAGCGGAAAGAAAGGATTAGACTTGCTCGCCAAGCATGAGGTCGGCGTGGTTGTCAGCGACCAACGCATGCCTGAAATGCTGGGACATGAGTTTTTATCCCAAGCCAAAATTTTGCGACCCGAAGCCATTCGCATCTTGCTCACGGGCTACTCCGACATTGACGACACGATTCGCTCCATCAACGACGGCGAAATTTTTCGATATGTCAACAAACCTTGGCAAGCCTCGAAACTTGCAGAGACGATAGACCTTGCTTATAAACTGCACAAGAAGTTGGTTGCTGAAAAAAACGAGCAAGTGCGTGCGGAAATGTTCGCCAACTTTGCCGTACTTCCGCCGCTTCCACAACTGCTTTTGATTGACGCCGATGCAACGCGCCTCGCACAAACGCAATCTCTGCTTGACCGCCAATACGACGTTCACACGGCAATGACTGCCGAAGAAGCCTTCGAGATTTTAGCAACGAAATCCATCTCGGTCTTGGTCATTGAATCGCTCAAAGGCACATACATTGATGAAGCAGAGTTCTTGACCATTTTGAAAAGTGCCGACCCCGACGTCGTCTCAATTTTGCTCAGCGACGTGCGCGATTCGGAATTGGCGAAGCGATTGGTCAATGAGGGTAGCGTGTTTCGTTACGTTGTGCGCCCCTTTACAGAGGAAGCGTTGAAAGGCATCGTCGGACTTGCCGCCGCTCGCGCTGAACTCTACAAGCAATCGCCCGCCAAAAACATTCGCCGCCAAGAAAACAACCTCACCGGCTTTCGCGCGTCGGTTCAAGAATTGGCGCACCCGTTTCCAGAACTCGTCGAGAAAGTTCGAACGTGGTATGAAAAGCGCAAGACCTATTAACGAAAGACCCGTTTGAATTGGCAGATTAAACTTAATCTCTGTGAGAAAAGCCGTAACTTTGCGCCTCAAATCAAACCTTATTTGAAATGACGCTCAAAGAACGCATTAACGAAGAAATCAAAGCCGCGATGAAGAGCGGCGACAAGTTGCGCCTTGAAACCGTGCGCGACATCAAAAAATACATCATCGAGAAAGAAACTGCCGAAAAGCGCGCTCAACGCGGCGACCTCACACCCGAAGAGGAAATTGAAGTCTTGACCGCCATGGCGAAGCGTCGGAAAGATTCCATCGAGGAATTTACCAACGCCGGTCGTGCCGAACTGGCAGAAAAAGAAAAAACCGAACTTGCCATCATTCAAGAGTTTCTGCCCAAACAACTTTCCGAAGCAGAAGTCAAAGAGGTTTTAACGCGCATTATTAGCCAAGTCGGGGCAAGCACTCAAAAAGAAATGGGCAAAGTCATGGGCGTTGCCATGAAGGAACTTAAAGGCAAAACCGACGGCGGCATCGTTCAAAAAGTGCTGAAAGAACTTTTGCCTGCATAGCCGGTTTCGTGAGTGATGTGGTTGGATTCTTCGCGATGTTCACAATGAGCGCAAGCGAGGAATCCATCGCGAATGAATGATGAGCAATGAGTAATGAAGAAGTGAATTGTCATTCAGAGCAACGCGAGGAATCCACTTGACGAGTTCGGCGAGGCTCGCTATGGATTCTTCACTGTGCTACGCTCCGTTCAGAATGACATACACAAAAAAGTTACTGACCGCCCTATTTGAATGAAAGTTTGAAAAGTCATCAGGCATAACAACTTTGCGCTTTGACGTTCCGTCAAATCTGCACTCCGACATTCCACGATTCCGTGCAAATGTTTTATCTTCTCGCTGTTTTAATCGTCCTTCCAAAACGACAACTTGCAGATGAAGCTCACGCCGATAGATATTAAAAAACACACCTTTAACAGCGGCTTTCGGGGATTTGCGCCCGAAGAAGTCGAAGCCTTTTTAGATACCGTCTCGCGCCAGTGGGAAGAACTTTTAGATGAACTCGACCGCGCCAAGCGACGCATTGCGGAATTGGAAGGTGAAACGCGAAAGTATAAAGATGTGGAATCGATGCTTCATCAAACCCTCGCGCAAGCCCAGCAAAGCACCAACAGCGTCATCGAGAACGCCAAGCGCGAAGCCGACCTCATTCGCCAAGAAGCCGAAATCAAGAGCCATCAACTCATTGAACGCGCCAAACTCGAAGTCTCCGCTATGGGCGACGACGTTCGGCGGCTCGAGGCACAAAAGCGTGAACTCATCGCCAAACTTCGCATCTTGCTTTCGTCTCAACTTGAACTCTTGAACGCGTTCAGCGACGACGAGGAAAGTTTTATTCTCCAACAATTCACCAACAAAAAACTCCTATCGGAACAAACACCGTTACCCGAAACGCCCGCACCAGCCCCGTCCGTCGCGCAAGAGCCTACAACGATTCCGCCGGATAAGCAACCCTCTGAACCCGCTCCGACCCAAAGTTTGGAAAAAGAACAAGGCTCTTCCGAACCGAAGCCATCGCAGACGGTCAAAATTGAAGTTCCTGTTGAGCCGAATCATCGAAGCCTCGTCGGAAAGAAAACGATTAACATCGACGACATTTTAAGTGGACTCGAGTAATGGCGTCGTTGCTCATTCACAATGCTTCCCAAATTGCCACAGCCGCAGGGCGTTACGTTCGCGGCGCGGATATGAATCGCGCCCGCCTTCATGAGCACACCTCGATATACATTCAAGATGGAATCATTTGTGCTATTGGTTCACCTGCTGACCTTGAACGCTCGCTTCCACCTGCCTCGCAAATACTTGACGCAACAAATTGCACCGTCATTCCGGGTTTAATTGATGCACATACACACCTCGTTTTTGCTGGCACTCGCGAAAAAGAATTCGCGCTCCGACTTTCAGGCGCGACTTATCAAGACATCGCCTCACAAGGCGGCGGAATTCTTTCAACCGTTCAAGCAACTCGCAACGCCTCAAAAACAGACTTGAAATCAATCGCCAAACACTATCTCTCGCTTGCACTGGCACACGGCACAACGACAATGGAAATCAAAACAGGCTACGGACTCAATGAAGAAACCGAACTTCTGCTTCTCAACATCATTGAAGAACTCAATAGCGAACAGCCGATTACGCTTGTGCCGACCTTTCTCGGCGCACATGCCTTTCCGCCTGATTTCACGAAGTCGGAGTATCTGACGATGCTTCACCGTCTTTTGCCGCATGTTGCAACTAAAGCCAAGTTCATCGACGCGTTCGTGGAAGAAAATTATTTCAGCCTTAAAGACACCGAACAACTCTGCCTTGAAGCCAAACGCTATGGACTTTTGCCACGCTTGCACGTCAATCAACTTTCATCAAACGGCGGCGTCAAGTTAGGACTTCAACTCGGCGCGGTTTCGCTCGATCACTTGGAGAAAATTTCAGACGAAGAAATTCAGTTGCTTGCGCAGTCGGAAACCGTCGCCATGCTGTTGCCATGTGTCTCGCTCTTTCTGGGCTATGGCTATCCGCCCGCACGACGTTTGATAGATTCGGGAGCGATTACAGCGATAGCGTCGAACTTCAATCCGGGAAGCGCAATGAACCTCAATATGCAGCTGGTCATGTTTGTTGCTTGTGCGCAGATGTCGCTTTCACCCTTTGAAGCCTTAACGGCGGCGACGCTTAACGCGGCATATTCGCTTGGACTTTCCGATAAACTTGGCACGATTGAAATTGGTAAACAAGCCGACCTCGTCATTCTCGATACCCCCAACTTTGAACAGGCGATTTACTTTTTCGGAATCAATCATTCAAAAACCATTATCAAAAACGGCGTTGTGGTATGGACACGCTAAAACTCTTTGATTTGACCTATCGCCCCGACGACTCCCTTTTCTTTCAAAAGAAAGATGCTAACGACGTTCGCTTCGGCGAAGTGGTTAAAACCGACATTCGCTTTTATCGCAAGGCGAAATTTGTCATCGTGGGCGTGCCGCAAGATGAAGGCGTCAGGCGGAATAAAGGACGCGAAGGCGCTCGTCACGCACCCGACGAAATTCGCCGCGCCTTCTACAAACTGCCGATTCCCATCACGATTTCAGAAGGTGATGTGTTTGACCTCGGCAACACGCTCATTCAAGGGTCGTTGGAGCAAATTCATGAACGGCATTGCCAAGTGATTGAACAACTGTTGCGCGATGACAAAGTCGTGATTGTGTTCGGCGGCGGTAATGATATTTCTTACCCTGATTGCAAAGCCCTGCACAATATCTTTTCAGAAGTCATGGCATTTAATCTCGATGCACATTTTGACGTTCGCGCCGATTCACCTTGCAATAGCGGCACGCCGTATCGTCAACTCTTGGAAGAGCGTCTGCTTTCACCCGAATACTTTTTTGAAATTGGCTCTCAGCCATTCGCAAACTCTGCTTCTTATCAGAACTACTTGACACAAAAGGGGGTGGCTGTGTATCCGCTCGAAAACATCAGGCGATATGGAATTGATAAACGCTTTGAAGACCTTATTCGACATCACAGTGCGCCGCGTGCCATTTTTTGGGGAATCGATATGGATTCGGTTCGAGCAAGCGACGCGCCGGGCGTGAGCGCACCGTCGCCGATTGGTTTTAGCGCAGAAGAAATTTGCCATATTGCAGGCATCGCGGGAAAACGCAAACGCAGTAAATTGCTCGAGATTACCGAAGTCAATCCCGACTACGACATCGACGGACGCACCGCTAAACTTGCCGCGCTCATCACGGCGTATTTCATTCGCGAAAAATCAACCTTTGAACGCTGACAACATGCACGCTGAAGCTCGCGCCACTCTCCGTTCCGACGCGCTACGCAAAGTCTACAAAAAACGCGCCGTCGTTAAGGAGTCAACGATTGAAGTTCGACAAGGTGAAATCGTCGGACTCTTGGGACCGAACGGGGCAGGCAAAACCACGACCTTTTACATGATTGTCGGATTTATTCAGCCCGACAGCGGTAAAGTGTTTCTGAATGATATCGACATCACACGAGAACCGATGTATAAACGCGCTCGGCTTGGCATCGGATACTTGCCACAAGAGCGTTCCGTCTTTCAAAAACTCACCGTTGAAGAAAACATTTTGGGCATTCTTGAATTTTCAAATCTTCCTCGCAAAGCACAGAAAGAACGCACAGAACAACTGCTTGAAGAATTCAACATCACGCACATTCGCAAGTCAATGGGCTACGCGCTTTCAGGCGGCGAGCGTCGGCGTTGCGAAATCGCCCGCGCTCTTGCGCTCGAACCGAAATTCATCTTGCTCGATGAACCCTTCGCCGGCGTCGACCCTATCGCCGTTGAAGATATTCAGCACACCGTTGCGCGATTGAAAGAACGCAACATCGGCATTTTAATCACCGACCACAATGTCGACGAAACACTTTCCATTACAAACCGCGCTTACATTATGTTCGACGGCGCGCTTTTAAGACAAGGCACGCCCGAAGACTTAGCCAACGATGAAGTCGTACGCAAACTTTACTTAGGCGAAAAATTCCGATTGCGCGAAAATGACGACCTAACAACCAAAGCACAATGAGCCCACCACTCCAACCATGAAAAAACTAACCTTCTTTGTCGGCAAAATGGATTGCCCCGCTGAATCCGAACTGATTCAACTGAAATTAACTTCGTTTCCTTTTGTTGAGCATATCGAGTTTGACTTACAAAATCACCTTGTCAATGTTTATCACAACGGCGACCGCACTCAAATTCTCGCCGCGCTCAACGAACTCAACTTGCAGTCCGATTTTCGTTCCGAATCCGATGCGGCTTCTCTACCTGTTTCATCAGACACACAAGAGCGCAGAGTTTTGAAACAAGTCTTACTAATCAACTTTTCATTTTTCTTGTTGGAAGTGCTGACGGGCATTGTGGCACAATCTATGGGACTTGTCGCTGATGGATTGGACATGCTCGCCGATGCCATCGTTTATGGAATGGCTTTATTTGCCGTCGGCGGTGCGGTTGCCTCGAAAAAGCGCGTGGCGTTCATTGCAGGTATGCTTCAATCGGTTTTAGCCGTTGTCGGCTTTGCGGAAGTTATCCGTCGATTTCTTGGCATTGAGGCTTACCCACACATACAAACGATGATGATTGTTTCTTCTTTGGCGTTGATTGCCAATGCAAGTTGCGTTTATCTCTTGCAACAGTCTAAAAGCAACGACGCGCACATCAAAGCGAGTTTAATTTTTTCTTCATATGATGTGCTTGCAAATCTTGGCGTTATTGTGGCGGCGGCTCTTGTTTATGTGTTTCAGTCCAATAAACCCGATTTGATTGTCGGCACATTGATTTTCATTCTCGTCATAGAAGGGGCTATTCGAATTTTCAAACTTGCTAAGTAATGTCTGTTCAAGTTTCGTCGTCTTCTACTTTTGAGGGTTGGCTATTGGTTACAAAGCCGCGCACGCTGACGGCGGCGGTTGTTCCCGTCTTGCTTGGCACATCGCTCGCTTACGCCGATGGCAACGTTGATGGACTTTCCGCCGCGATTGCCTTGATATGCTCACTGCTCATTCAAATTGCCACGAACATCATTAACGACCTTTACGACTTTCGCAAAGGTGCAGACAATCATAAGCGGCTCGGCGCGAAAAAAGCCTTAACCGCAGGCTTGCTCACGGAGCGGCAACTGATTATTGCGATTGTCGCTGTCATGCTCTCGGCGTTTTTCTTGGGGCTGATTCTCGTGTGGCGTGCAGGCTGGGTGATTTTGGCGATTGGACTTCTCTCGCTCTTTTTTGCTTGGGCTTATACGGGCGGCAAATACTCGCTGGCGTATCTCGGTCTCGGCGACGTGTTCGTGTTTCTCTTCTTCGGATTGGCGGCGGTGTGTGGCACATATTACTTGCATCATCATGCGTTTTCGCTCTCGTCAGTTGTAGCGGCGACGGGCGCGGGTGCGATTGCCGTCAATATCTTGGGCGTCAATAATCTGCGCGATATTCCAACGGATTCTGAAGTCGGGAAAAGAACGCTTGCGGTGCGCTTCGGCGAAGACTTTGCTCGTGGGCTTTACTTTTGGCTCATGATTATCTCGTATCTCGTTCCATTTGTGTTGGTTTTGATGGGCTACGGTTACGGCGTCTTTCTTGCTTTTCTCTCAATTCCCTTTGCCATCAAGCAATGGCGGTTGGTTGCGCTCGAGCGCGGCAAAGCCTTAAACCCTGCACTCGGCGGAACGGCGCAGTTGCTCTTCATTTACGGCGTGCTGATGAGTCTCGGATTGCTTACTTCGCAAATACACGTTCAATTTTAATCATCACATGTAATGCTCACGATTGGAATTATTGGCGTTGGAAAGTTAGGCGAACTTCATTTGAAACTGCTCAAAGAACTTGCTTCGGAACGAGACGATATTTCAATAGCAGGCATTTACGACCAAGACACTTCGCGACTGCGCGAGATGTCAGCACGATACAAAGTTCCTGCCTTCGATTCGCTTGATTCTGTCATGGAGGCTTGCAAAGCGGTCATTTTAGCAACAACCACCAGCGCACATTACGACCTTGCTAAACCCCTTCTCGAGCGTGGCATTCATTTGTTCATTGAAAAGCCGATTACCGCCACCCTTGCACAAGCCGACGCACTCATTGAATTGGAACAAAAACACGGTGCGAAAATTCAAGTCGGACATATTGAGCGGTTCAATCCTGCCTTAGTTGCGGCAGAACCATATCTCGGAGAGCCTTTATTTATCGCGGCGGAGCGGCTGTCGGGCTTTTCAAAGCGCGTTACTGACGTTTCGGTCATTTTGGATTTAATGATTCACGATATTGATTTAATTCTCTCGCTGGTCAAATCGGAAGTGCGGTCGGTGGCTTCGTCGGGCGCGTCGGTTTTTTCGCGTGAACTTGATATTGCTAACGCGCGATTAGAGTTTCAAAATGGCACAGTGGCAACGGTAACGGCAAGCCGAATCAGTCGAAGCAAGGTGCGCAAAATGCGTCTGTTTTGTCAGAATCCGAACAGTTATGCCTCGCTCGATTTGAGTTCAGGCAAGTCAGAAATTTTCCGAATCGTTGATGCGCCGACGGCGAAAAAATCCACCTTCAAAGAATTTGCGGTGCAAAAAGTCATTTCGCTGTTTGGCGATATTCAAGACGCACTGGACGGCAAAACGATTGAATACCTTTCGCCCGAACCACCGAAACTCAATGCGCTCAAAGAAGAACAGACTTGCTTCATCGAGTCCGTGTTGAAGAACAAACCCATTCGCGTGGATTCACACGCCGCACGCCGCGCGCTCTTTGTCGCTGAAAAAATCACGGAAGAAATCAAAGCCGCATTGGCTCGACAAACTTCTGCATAGTATGGGCGGTGGTTAATCCTCCCGTTTGATTGAGCGAACGTGCCCCAAGTTTTCCGCTTCTCGCCCTGTTGCGTTCAACACACGTCGCACAGGTCTTGATTTCGAAACGAAGTTAAATGCGTTTATATTTGCGGGCTTAACTCAAATTGAATAAAACCTTGACCAGAGACACACATACGGCGGACGCCGATTTTGAACCGCCGACTGCTCCGGGCGACTTCACGCAATCCGACGAAGTTGCGCCCGAAGGGTCGGAGCAAGCCTCAACGCCGATAGCCGACGCAGAGCCGCACATCGAAGCCGACGCGAAAATCGACACGGGTGCCGACGGCGAAATCGATTTGAAGCAACAGTTGGAATCGGTCATTTTCGCCAGCGATGAAGTAATCTCGACGAAACTCATTCGCATCGCTTTAGACGACGAAACGCTTTCTGACGAACATGTGGCAACGCTTGTCGCTGAACTCAATCGCGACTACGAAGCAACCGGACGCACCTTTCGCATTCAACGCATCGCGCAAGGCTACCGCTTTTTAACCGAAAAACAGTTTCACCGACCGATTCAGCGACTGCTTCAACCGAAACTCGCCCGCAGGCTCTCGCAAGCGGCACTCGAAACATTAGCCATCGTCGCCTATAAACAGCCGATTACAAAAGCCGAAATCGAAGCCATTCGCGGCACCAACGCCGATTACGTCATTCGCGTCTTGCTTGAAAAAAATTTGATTGAAGTGAGCGGACGAAGCGAGGGCGTCGGAAAAGCCTTGCTCTATGGCACCACCAAAGAGTTTCTCGATTATTTCAATCTTCCCTCCCTCGCCGAGTTGCCTAAGCCGCGCGAAATCGAAGAACTCATGCGCGAAGGCGACGCACAAGACTTTTTGAAACAAGAACTCAACGCTCGACTCAAAGTCGAACTCGAACGCGATGCCGAACAAGACGAAACCAAAGCAGAAGCGTCATCTGAATAGCGCGCCGAAGGACGGCGGCAAGCCGGAGCGTTCAAGCAAGCCCAATCGCATGACCGCTAAAAAGCCCGTCAGACCGACTACGACGCCGCGTGCGCGCACCAATAGCCCGTCGCCGAAGCCAAGCGCGAAGACGGACGCCCTTGCGCCCTCTTTGGTACGGCTTAATAAATTTTTAGCAAGTGCCGGAGTCGCCTCTCGCCGCAAAGCCGACGAGATGATTCAAAACGGCGAAGTCGAAGTCAACGGAAAACTTGTAACTGAATTAGGATTCAAAGTCGACCCGATGAACGATAAAGTCGTTGCCGCAGGACGCATCGTGACCCAACAACGACGCAAAATTTACATTCTGCTCAATAAGCCCAAAGACGCCATCTCAACGGCAAACGATGAACTCGACCGCCGAACCGTGATGGATTTCATCGGCATCGATGAGCGCGTCTATACTGTTGGACGCTTGGATAGAAACACCACCGGCGCATTGCTCCTCACCAACGACGGCGACCTCGCCCACCGCCTGATGCATCCTTCTTTCGGAGTGAATAAAGAGTATCTGGCAGAGTTAGATAAAAAAATTACACGCGCCGATTTGCAAAGGCTCAAAAGCGGCTTGCGCCTCTCCGATACGGGTGAAAAAACAAGCAATTGCGAAGCCGAAATCCTCGGCGACGGCACCATCGTTTGGCTTAAACTTCACGAGGGCAAAAATCGACAGGTGCATCGAATGTTTTGGACGCTCGGCTACGACGTCAAAAAACTCGACCGCATTTCATATGCGGGCATCACGCCCAAAGGCTTACGGCGCGGCGAATGGCGAAACCTTCTGCCCAAAGAAGTCGACCGCTTGCAAAAACTCGTCGCACGCGAAACAAAAACATAACAAACCGATTTCCAACTCTGAACGTAACTTGTTTTCTACAACCTTAATTTTGTAACGCCATGAAAAAACATCTTCTCTTCGCGCTACTTGGCGCGATTGCAATCGGCTGTGGAACGCCGCGCGAAAAATCCGTCGACAAAATGAAGCAGTCGGGACTTGCATATGCTGAAGCCCTTGCCACCCTTGAAAAAGCCTTCAAGGCTCCCGAAAAAGCCCAAAACGCGCTTATCGCCGAATCCGAAAAATACAAAGAGAAAGCCCTGATGCTCGGCAAAGAAGCCATCGCGATTGACTCCACCAACGTCAGTGCCTATTACAACACGGCGATTATGATGCAGTCCTTTGCGCGTCCGTCAAAAAAGGAAGTTGAACTCGAACTCTTTGAAGAAGCTATTCAAATGTTTGAAAAAGGATTAGCCGCTATGCCGCCGCCGCCGTTTCCAAACGATTCGCTCAAAAATCTTTACATCAACTTCAACAACAGCCTGAGCATCTGCTACCGCGATATGTCCGACATCTACCAAAAGGAAGTCGACAAGTCGCTCGAGTATGCCAAAAAATCTGCGGAACTCGCAGAACGCGCAAAAGACTATGTGATGATAACTGCCGCGACGTCAAGCTTCAAATACGCAGGCTTACTTCACAAAAATAAGCGTTGGAACGACGCCGTTCCCGCCTTCGAGAAAGCACTCGACATTCACAAATTCGCATATGAGCGCAGCAGTAGCGACGAAGTTGCCGGCAACTTGCGCGACCTCGCGCTCTTTTATGGCGAAAGCGTGCAGAAACAAGCCGAAGCCAACGGCGCGAAAATGAAATCGCTCGGCAAAGACCAACAAGGCAACGAAATCAAAGTGCCGGAACTGGACGAGCAGACAGTGAATAAAGTTCTCGGCTTCTATCAAGAAAGTTTGAAAATCGCTCCCGATAATTGGGATATGTATGCGGCGATGTTCCAATTCGCCAACGATTACGGAAAAGAAAAAATCGCATTGGATTTGCTCAAAGCCGCCGTAGAGAAAAAGAAGGACGATGCACGCGGCAATGAAGTTTTGGGCACGCTCTTACAAAGCATCGGCAAAAACGCCGAAGCGGCGCCCTACATCAAGCGATTCAGAGAACTCTCCAGCGGAAAATAAGCCCGCATGTGTTTGAAGCGAAGCGAAGCCATAAGCCTTTTATTGATGCGAAAACGGCTTCGCTTCGTTCTCATCAAGACAAGCACTTGCTTGCAACGCCGAAAGATTCAAGCAGAAATAGATTCAAGCAGAATAAGAGAGTATTAAAAGGAAATGACGAAGAAAAAACTTTTAGGATATTTTTTCACAGGCGCAACGGCATTCGCCGCGTTTATCATTGTGCTGGCGTTTTTGGTGATTCTCTTTGACGCGCTCAAAGGGGGCGCAAGCCGATTGAGTTGGGAGTTTCTTAGTGACGCGCCGCGCAAAGGCATGACCGAAGGCGGCATTTTTCCAGCCATCTACGGAACGGTTCTTCTCGTATTGATTATGACGGTAGTCGGGATTCCCTTCGGCACGATTACGGCGATTTATCTTTCCGAGTATTCGAATGAACGCTCGGGCTTGGCGCGTTGGATTCGATTTGCCGTATCCAACTTGGCGGGCGTTCCGTCGATTGTCTTCGGGCTTTTCGGGCTGGGATTTTTCGTGCAGTTTTTGGGGACGGGCATCGACGCGGTGGTTTCGCCTGATGAACCGATTTGGGGAAAACCCTCGCTGTTGTGGGCGGCAATGACGCTGGCGGTGCTCACCTTGCCGGTCGTCATCGTCTCGGTTGATGAAGCCTTGCGCAATGTGCCGCGCGAATACCGTGAAGCCTCGCTTGCGCTTGGCGCAACAAAATGGCAAACGGTCTGGAACGTGGTGCTGCCGAATGCGACGGGCGGAATTTTAACGGGCGCGATTCTCGCCGTCAGTCGCGGAGCGGGCGAAGTTGCGCCTCTGCTTTTCACGGGGGCGGCATTTTTTCTGCCCAAACTGCCAAATTCGCTCGACGACCAATTCATGCAACTCGGCTACCACCTCTATGTTTTAGCCACGCAATCGGTTGACGTGGAAGCCACGCTCCCGATTCAATACGCCACCACGCTGGTTCTGCTCGCACTGACCTTCACGCTCAACCTTGCGGCAATCATCGTACGCTTTCAATTCCGAAGAAAACTCGTGCGCGCCTGATGAGTCGTCAACGCCGTCCACTTTCCTGCACGGTTCTCTGTTTCAACGAAGAATCAAATTTGGAGGCATGCCTCAAAAGCGTTTCATGGTGCGACGAACTTGTGGTTGTGGATTCTTTTTCCACCGACCGCACGCTTGACGTCGCGAAGCGATTTACGCCGTTGGTCTTCCAGCGTCGCTTTGATGGATTTGCTCGTCAGCGTCTTTTTTCATTCTCGAAAACGACGCACGAATGGATTCTCTACATTGATGCCGACGAGCGGCTTTCGCCCGACCTACAAACGGAAATCCAACACGTGCTTTCACAAGAAACGCTTGACGCCGACGGCTTCGAACTGCCAAGATTAAATTTCTACTTTGGCGGTGCAGTTCGGCACGGAGAAATTTATCCCGATTATCAACTTCGTCTGTTCCGAAAAAATCGATTCACGATGGAAACCCTCGCCGTCCACGAAAGCGCGAAAGTGAGCGGCACGGTGAAGCGATTGACGCACGACATCATTCACCTGACGGCGACAGATTGGCGCGTATATGCACGAAAACAAGACCAATACACGACGCTTGAAGCAGAAAAGAAATTCAAGACGGCAAAGCCCGTCTCGCTCCTTGCGCCGACGCTTCGCGCCGTTTCAGGCTTCATCAAGAAATACTTTTTGAAGAAAAGCATGTTGGACGGTGTCGCGGGTTTGGGATATGCGTATTTTCATGCGCGAGATAGATACCTGCTTTACAAAAAAATGCGCTCAATGCAATGCGCGCTTCGGCATCATTCAACGCTCTCGACATGGCATGGTTTCTTTTGATTTTGGCGGGCGTTTGTGAAGTCGGATTTACGACGGCACTCAAACTCTCGGAAGGATTTTCAAAATGGACTTACACCGTCCTGTTTCTTATTTTTGCAAGCGCGAGTTTTCTTTTGCTCGCCAAAGCCACAGAAACGATTCCTATCGGCACAGGCTACGCGGTCTGGACGGGCATCGGCGCGTTCGGCACAGCCCTTATCGGAATTCTCTTTTTCAAAGAATCGGCGGACTTTTGGCGTATTTTTTTTCTCGTGATGCTCATTGGCTCAATCATCGGATTGAAGTTCGTTTCAAAAACGCCTTAGCGTGCGCTGTTTGAACAAGCGGTATGAATTTTCAAGAAAAGAGAATCGCCGTATATTTGCCGCCTTCGAAAATTTAACTCGTCATTATGTTTGATAAACTCGACGCACTTACGGAGCGATTCGCGGAAATTGAGCGTCAACTTTCCGACGCCGACATCATCAGCAATCAAGAAAAGTTTCGCTCGCTTAATAAAGAATACAGCCAACTCACCCCAATTATCAAGAAGTATCAGGAATTCAAGCGCGCCAAAGATGATTTGTCGCAAAGCCGCGAGATGCTCGCGAGTGAGCGTGATGCGGAACTCAAAGCCCTTGCGCAAGAAGAATTTAACGACCTCATCGAGCGCGTTCCAAGATTGGAAGAAGAATTGAAAGTGCTACTTCTGCCGAAAGATGAAGCCGATTCGCGCAATGCGATTGTGGAAATCCGAGCCGGAACGGGCGGCGACGAAGCCTCGCTTTTCGCATTGGATTTATTCCGAATGTATCAACGCTACGCCGAGCGCAACGGCTGGAAGTGCTCCGTGTTGGATTACACCGACGCCGGCGGAATGGGCGGCTACAAAGAAATTTCGTTTGAGCTCAGCGGCGAAGGCGTTTTCGGCGCGATGAAATATGAAAGCGGCGTGCATCGCGTTCAGCGCGTTCCTGAAACCGAAACCCAAGGGCGTGTGCATACCTCGGCGGCGAGCGTCGCCGTCTTGCCCGAAGCCGAAGAAGTCGATATTGAAATTCGACGCGACGACTTGCAAATCGACACCTATCGGAGCGGCGGCAAAGGCGGGCAAAACGTCAACAAAGTTGAAACCGCCGTCCGCATCACTCACCTGCCGACGGGCGTCGTCGTGGCGTGCCAAGAAGAACGCTCGCAACTGCAAAACCGCGAACGCGCCCTGAAAATGCTCCGAGCCAAACTCTACGACGCCAAGCGCGAACAGCTCGACAAAGAACGCGCCGACCTCCGCCGCTCTATGGTTTCCACCGGCGACCGTAGCGCGAAAATTCGCACCTACAACTTTCCACAGTCGCGCATCACCGACCATCGCATCAACTTTACCACGCACAACCTCATGCAAGTCTTAGACGGCGATTTAAGTGAACTCACCGAAGCCCTCAAAGTCTATGACCAAACCGAACGTCTCAAAGCCCAAGCCGAACAAATGCAATTTTAATTGCAATCACAACCGGCACTCGGCGGCGTGCTTAAAGTGAAAAGGGGCGAGTTTGTCTCTCGCCCCAAACTGACCGACCTCACCCTAACCCACTCCTTATAGGAGAGGGAAGTTTCGGCATAGCCGAACAGGGTGAGGTTACAAGCTCACTTCACCAGCATCATCTTCTTCGTCTCAACGAAATTTGAACTTGACGCGCTTGCCTGTAAGCGATAAAAATAAGTTCCACTTGAAAGCGTGCTGGCGTTGAACACTGCTTCGTATTTAAGTGCTGATAAAATAAGGTGTTACGGGGAAACCTCACCCTGACCCTCTCCCAAAAGGAGAAGGAACAAGACCTCACCCTGACTTTTTCCTACAAGGAGAGGGAGATGTATTCACGGGAATTGGGAGCGGGGCAAGCAGAAGAGCCGAGAGAAGAGAAGAAGGTGATATTTTTTATGGTTCTTCAATCCTTGCCGTTCAATCCGTTTTCCGTTTCGTATTTTTGTGCTCGTCTTTAATTCACATAACTTATCAATCACACATGAAGAAACGTCTTTTCACACCTGGACCGACGCCCGTTCCGGAGCAAGTCATGCTCCGAATGGCGGCGCCAATGATTCACCACCGCAATCCGGAGTTTATGGAAATTCTCACGCGGGTTCATCAAGACCTGCAATATCTGTTTCAAACCAAACAGCCCGTTTTGGTCTTGACTTGTTCAGGCACGGGCGGCGTTGAAGCCACAATGGTGTCGATGTTTTCGCCGGGCGATAAACTCATCGCCGTCAACGGCGGAAAATTCGGCGAGCGTTGGGTTGATATGGCACGCAAATACACGGGCAACTGCGTTGAACTCAAAGTCGAGTGGGGAACGAGCATTCAACCCGAAGACATCATCGCCGCGCTTAAACAGCACCCCGACGCCAAAGGCGTCTACTTCACGCATAGCGAAACTTCAACCGGAACGGCGACCGACGTTCGCGCAATGGCAAAAGCCATTCGCGAACACAGCGACGCGCTCATTTGCGTCGACGGCATTACCGCCGTTGGCGCGCACGAACTTCGATTTGACGAATGGGGCATTGATGTGTGCGTTACCGGTTCGCAAAAAGGCTTGATGATGCCGCCCGGACTCGCGCTCGTCGCGCTTTCTGAACGCGCCATCAAAGCCATTGAGACGGCAAAACTGCCGAGTTACTATCTCTCGCTCAAAAAAGCGTTGAAATCCTACAAAGATAACGACACACCCTTTACGCCCGCTGTCTCGCTCATCATTGGGCTTGATGAATCCTTACAGATGATTAAAGCCGAAGGGATTGAACACGTTTGGAAGCGGCATCAACGGCTCTCGGCGGCGTGCCGAACGGGCTGTGAAGCCTTGGGAATGCGGCTCTTTTCAAACTCGCCGTCGTTTGCCGTAACGCCCGTTTGGCTTCCTGAAGGGGTCGAGTGGAAAGCGTTTAACAAAGTCTTGAAACTTGAAAACGGCATCACGGTGGCGGCGGGGCAAGACGCATTTGCAGGAAAAATTTTCCGCATCTCGCATCTTGGATTCTACGACGACTTGGACATGCTCACCGTGATTGGCGCGCTGGAAATGACGCTCAAAAAAATCAACTATCCGTTTGAAGCGGGAAGCGGTGTTTCCGCCGTGATGAAAGCCTTTCTCGAAGAACCCGTCGCCGTTTGAGGCGCGGTTTCTTCGCTCTGTTCAGAGGCGGCTTATACCGAAATCACTTGAAGAGCGTCTCGTTTCTTCATCATTGCGAAGAGCATAACGATGAATCAATGACCGACAAACGTTATCCTTTTCAAGTCATAATGGTATGATTTATCTAACGCATCGCGACGCCCCGTAAAACAAATGAGGCGGGATTGCCCCGCCTCGTTTTCAATCTCTCACTTTCTTTTCTATTTCACCAAAAGCATCTTCATGATTTTCGTGTAACTGCCTTGCGGCGAATTGGCTTGCAATCGATAGAAGTAGACGCCGCTTGCAAGGTTCGTTGCATTGAAGTTGACCTCGTAGCGTCCGACGGATTGCTTGGCATTGACGAGCGAGGCGACGCGTCGACCGACCATATCGAAGACTTCCAATTTCACGGCACTGTTTGCTGAGAGTTGGTAGCGAATCATCGTGCTTGGGTTGAACGGGTTCGGATAATTTTGTTCGAGCGAATACTCGCGCGGTCGTTCAAGCGATGCGATGGGTTGCGCGCTGAGCGAGGCGGTGTCGACGCTGACGCTATCCAAAATCAAGATGGCTTGTGCTTGTTCGTTGTAATGGAATCCGATGTGGATATTTTGATTTTGGAATTGGCTCAAACTGAGTTGATAGCGTTGTCCTGCGGCTTCGGTCGTCGGCAAGATGGTCGCGATGGGTGCGCCGTAGTTGAGCGGTCCTGCGCCGGAGGTTGAGACGCGCACGCGCAAGGTGTCTTGTCGGAACTGTCCGCCCAATGTTGCACGCTTCGCCCAGAAGGAGAGTTGCGAGGTATTGAAGACTTGTGTTCTTGGCGAGACGAGCCATGCGTCATTTCGAAGTGCAGTATTCAGTTCAGCGCGAACTAAGGCGACGGCGTTCCCGAAAATGCGATACACGGTTGAGGTTGAGCGCGTCCAACTTTGCTGACCTTGTGGCGCAAACGAAAGCCAACCGACGGGCGGGAATGTGGTTTCTTCAAATCCCGTCGACCAAGTTGCTACTGGTGTTGCCAGCGGAATTACATTGACGGTTACGCTCAAGGTATCATTTGTTGTAACCGTATCGCCTGTAACGGCAATGCGTCCGGTCAGTACGCGCAAGCCTCCTTGTGGCGATTGCCAATTAAATTGAACCGTATCCTCTTGATTGACGGAGAGTTGACGGTTGATGGTGCGCGTCTCTTGCAACGTGCCATCAATAAGCCAAGAGGCATTGTAGGAAAGGAAGTCCACCGTGCCTGCATTTCTTACTCTCACGGTAACGCGGTTTGCATCGGCTTCGCGCGGCGGGTTGAGCGTGGTTACGCTGACGATGCGCCCGTCGACGAATGAAAGAATCACGTTCAGATTCGTCGTCGTTGTATCGTTTGTGGCAACGGTATCGGTCGCGAGCGTCGTCCATGCTCTGACGGTTTGCACGCCTGCGGGAGGATTCGCCCAAGCAAAGCGCACTGTGTCGGTTTGCAATCGATTAAGCGGACGATTGATGGTGCGCGTTTCTTGAAGCACGCCGTTGAGCGACCACGAGACGTCGTAGTTCGGAACGGAGAGCGTTCCGAAGTTGCGCGTTGTAACGATGAGCACGTTCGGGAATCCCGACGCAAGAGAAAACTGAGGCACGATTTGCGTTGTGCCTACATCTTGATAGGCAGGTAGAACGGTTCTTGTGATGGTTGCGGTGTCGTTGGTGCGCACGGTGTCGGTTGGAAGAATCGTCCATGCACGCAGCTGGGTTTGACCGCCGGCGGTCGGCGTCCAAACAATTTGCACCGTATCGGTCGAGTTCGTTGTAGGCAAGGGACGGTTGACTTGAATCGGCGTTTGTGGCACGCCATTGACCGACCAGCCGACTTGATAGTTCGGCACGGGAAGCGTTCCGAAACTGCGGGTATTGACGGTGAGCGTCGTCGGCAGTGTGGCGATAATCGTGCCGACTTGCCCAATGCTGGTTACCCCGATGTCTTGAAAATCAACGAGCACATTCACTGATGCGCTTGCAGTATCGTTGATTGGAATTGTATCGCCTGCGATGCTGGTCCAAGCGCGCAGTTGGCGCAGTCCCGTCGTGGGATTTTGCCAAGCGAATTGAACGGTATCGGTTGCAACACTTGCCAGAGGTCTTGTAATTGTTCGTGTGGCTTGTGGCACGCCATCAATTGCCCAAGTTACATCGTAGCTATTTGCCGTGTTCAATCCCTCGTTGCGCACGGTTACGACGACGGTATTCGATACGTTGTTGATTGGCGGCGTGATGCGCGGGGCAATCGAAATCGCGCTCATATCTACAGCGGTGAGCGGGCGCAGGATTCGGAAATTCGCATTTGAAATATCGAAGAAGATGTTATCTGCCGCCTCAACTTTGATGCGCGCGGTGTTGGTGATGATGAACGGCACAGTTACCGAGTCGAGTCCTGTATTTGGTCGGTTTTGAGCCAGCACAATCGGGAAAGTAACGCCGCCATCGGTTGAGAGCAAGATATTGACGCTTTGGCAGTTGACCGGTGCAACATTGGTATTAGCGACATTCCATGTAACAGGTCGGCGTTCGGAGGCACGCCATTCTACGGTCGCGGTGTTTGGGTTTGTTACCACGAATGGACCTGCGCTGGCAACCGTGTTCACATTGTAAAGGTTTGACGTAAAATTTACCCCGCCTCTGCGGTCGCGCACGGTTAAGCGGAAGTTCAGCGCGCGTGAAACCGTCGGGAAAGTTTCGCCGATGTTGGTTGTATTGTTCAGTAAATTTTGTAAGCGCGGAAACGTGCGCGAGGGGCTTAATGTCGGAAGAAGCGAGCGAAAGAGCGGTCCGGTTGTTGCCGTTGCGCTTGGTGCGCCTGCGGTTCCTAAATCGTATTGTTCCCAGCAATAGGTGAGCGTGTCGCCGTCGGCATCGTCGCCCTGACCTGTAATCGTAAAGGGCGTTTGAATTGGAATTGAAAATCCGTTTGCGCCGAAGGAAACGGTCGGTTGGGTGTTGCCTGTATTCGTTACAACAGGACAGCCGCCACCAAGTCCTGCAATGTAGTTGCGCATTTCGATGATGCTATGGACGTGGAAATAATCGTCGCTGTTGTTTTGCAAATCGGGCGGGCAGATTCCGGCGTATCCCATAATCGTAGAGGCACTTCCCGGCTCGTAGGCGGCAGATGCGACGCGATTGCAGTTTTGGTTTTGCGTATGGTTAGCGCCGAATTGGTGTCCGATTTCGTGGGCGACATAGTCAATATCAAACGGGTCTCCGACGGGTTGTGGTCTGCCCGTTGCACCGCGCGCTTTCTGACCTGCACGGCAGACGACGCCCAGCCCCGCAATGCCGCCGTCGCCGGTGCTGACGACGTGTCCGATGTCGTAATTGGCACTGCCGATTCTTCCATCAATAAATGTTTGATTTTGATTGAGCATCGTGCTACTTGGATTTTCGCTCGTAAAGGGATAGGGCGACGTGGCATTGGTTAAAATGAGCGTATCGTTGTTCGGAATGAGCGTCATTCTGACGGCAAGGTCTTTTTCATAGACGCCGTTGACGCGGTTCATCGTTACAACAATCGCCGCAGAGGCTTGCGCCACGCCGCCGTGAAAATTTGTGTAAGTGCGCGTCGCCGTCATTGCCATTCGATAGGTGCGCAGTTGCGGACCAGTTCGCGGCATTGCGCCGCTTGCGATTAAGTCGTCAATCTGCTTTTTTACGGACGCATCCATCTCCTCGCTCGTGCGGCACTCCCAGTAGTTTTTGGCAGTGTTGCGTTGCGCTTCGACGTAATCTTCTTTGTAGTAACTAATGTAATTGGCAAGGTCGCCTTGTTGATACGGGTCAATGAAAACGGGGCTGTGGTAAGCCGAAAGAATCATGGCGTGAAATCCGATTGGCGTAATGTCCATACGCAGGGTTGCCGTGCCGTCGTCCAATCCGAATCCGCGATATGTTTTGATGTCGGGATATTTCGCCGCAAGGTCGGGGTGCATCACAGGGGACTCTTCGACTTGGAATCGCGTGAATGTCCCATTCGGCATGGGCAACTCAATCACAAATGTGCCTTGACGCGCTTGCGCGGTAAATTCCATTGGCGCGTCGCCAAGTTTGGCTTTCATCGCCTCAAAGTTGAGTGCAAGGGTGCGATACTTTGCAGGCGTGATGTAGCGTTCGTTGGTTGTTCGGGGTTCAGCAGTCGTACTCCAAAGAGAGCGCGTTTGTGCGTTTGCGCTGAATGTAAAACAGAGCGCAATCACGAGCAGTAGCCGTTTGTGCATTTTTCCTTTTTTGTTTTGTTTTAGAAAGAATGTGAATGTAAGCAAAAAATTATATTCGAAGTCAACGCCAAACTTCATTTTCACAATGACGACAACCGACTTAGACCTTTCCACCAAACTGAACCACCTCCGACAAAAACTTACTGCACTCAACCTTGATGCCATGCTCCTCACTTTCTTGCCCGATGTGCGCTGGCTGACAAAGTTCAGCGGCTCAAATGGAACGGTGCTCTTGACGCGCGAGCGCGCATGGCTCTTCACAGACTTTCGCTATCAAGAGCAAGTGAAAACCGAAGTCGAAAACGCCGAGCCTGTGATTACTTCCGACGGGTATCTTGCTGAAATGAAATCGGGCAAATTCGACTACGGCACGCGCATCGGATTTCAAGCCGATAAACTTGCTTTTGCCACCGTCGAAAAAATGAAGGCAGAACTTCCCTCAATCGTGCTTGAACCTGTTACAATGTTTTGCGAAGCGTTTGTGGCGGTCAAAGATTCAGACGAGTTGGAGAACATGCGCAAAGCCGTGTCGATTACGGATAAAGTCTTTGAAAAAATTGTAGAGATGATTTCGCCGAAGGTTACCGAGCGCGAGATTGCCGCCGAGATTTCGTATTGGAACAAGCGATTTGGCGCGGAAAAAGATTCCTTTGACCCTATTGTTGCTTCGGGCGCACGCGGCGCGTTTCCGCATGCACGCGCAACGGATAACTTGATTCAAAATCATTCCCTTCTGGTGATTGACATGGGCTGTGTAGTTGGCGGTTACTGCTCTGACCAAACCCGCACGGTCGCGGTTGGCAAAATTGACGACGAGGCACGCAACGCCTATAACCTTGTGCTTGAAGCACATTTGCTCGGCATTCGCTCGGCAAAAGCCGGCATGACGGGACGCATGTTAGATGGAATTGTTCGCGACTTTCTCACCGCGCATGGTTACGGTGAAGCGTTTGGACACTCGCTCGGACACGCCGTTGGCTTGCAAGTTCATGAATTGCCGACGATTGGCAGAAAGAGCGAGATGCAAATTCCCGTCGGCGCGGTGATTACGATTGAGCCCGGCGTTTATCTTCCGGGGAAATTCGGGGTGCGCATTGAAGATATGGTGTTGATTACGGAGAGCGGCGCAGAGCCGTTACCGAAAGCCCCCAAAAC